>NZ_JACWCT010000012.1:0-23400 GCF_016613415.1 Methylobacterium ajmalii
CGCCAGCACCGCCCGTGTCCCAGCCGGAGCCCGCCGCGGCACCGGGCCCGCCGCCTGCGCCCGGCCCGCCGGCCGCCGGGTTCGCACCGCCCAACCCCCCGCTACCCAGTCCCCCACTGCCGAGGCCGCTGCCGGCGAGCCCACCGCCACCCAGCCCGCCCGCGCCGGCATAGCCGCCGTAACCCCCGCCGCCGTAACCGCCCCCCATGGCACCGCCGATGCCCGACTGGCCGTAGCCGCCGCCCATCTCGGCCATCACCACGCCCTGCAGCACGGCGGCGAGTTCCTTGGCCGAGCGGTTCTGGATCCGGTAGACGAAGAGCTGGCGCTCGCGGTCGGCGGCCAGCGTCTCGAGCTGGTCGAGCAGCCCCCGGGCCCGGTCGAGATAGGCGGCGCGCGAGGAGACGATCAGGATCGCGTTCAGCGCCTCGTTGGGGATGAAGCGGATCACGTCGCCGGTACCGGCGGTCTCGCCGCCGAAGATCTGGGTCAGGTCGCGGGCGAGCACCACCGGGTTGGTGCTGCGCACCGGCACCATCGCGGTCGACATGCCGCGCATCCAGTCGACGTCGAACATCGCGATGGTCTGGCGCAGCACCCGGATCTGGGCCGCGTCG
The DNA here is from genome assembly GCF_016613415.1 of Methylobacterium ajmalii. Classification (GTDB taxonomy): domain Bacteria; phylum Pseudomonadota; class Alphaproteobacteria; order Rhizobiales; family Beijerinckiaceae; genus Methylobacterium; species Methylobacterium ajmalii. The sequence continues at coordinate 618 of NZ_JACWCT010000012.1, forward strand.
CCGGACAGGATCAGGAGGTTGCGCGCCCGGTCGGCCCGCAGCACCACCTCGCGCGGGGCGACCGACGAGAGGATCGCCTGCATCTCGGCGGCCGAGATCCAGCGCAGCGGAACCGCGACCGCGCCCGCCTCGGCCCCCGCCCCCTGGACCGGCCGGATCTCCGGGCCGGCGCCCGAGGGCACGATCTGGACGCTGCGGCCGTGGCGGCGCAACGACAGGCCGCGGCTCGACAGCGCGGCCTCGAACATCCGCAGCAGGGCCTCGCGGCTCACCGGCCCGCCGGTCTGCAAAGTGATGGTGCCGGAGGCGCGCTCGTCGAGGCTGTAACCCCATCCGAGGGTGTCGGCGAACACCGCCTTGGCGGCGACCGGCAGCGGCACCTCGACGAGGTTCAGGCTCACCGGCCCGCCCGCGACCGGGGCCTCGGCCGGCACCTCGCCGCCGATCAGCCGGTCGTTGCCGCGCAGCACCAGGGCACCGGGCTCGCGCGATCCGGCATACCCGATCGGTTCCGCGGCGCCGGCGGCGAGCGGCCAGAGGCAGGCGAGCGCCAGGGCGAGGACAGGCGCACCTCTCGTCATTCCCCCGCAATCCCCGTGCCCGCCCGTCGCTGGACCGAACGTTAGGGGAGTTATGGTTAACGAGGCGTTGAGAGACGCCGAATCACCGGTGTCCCATAGTCGCCGCGCGCAGGAAATACAGCCTGAGCGTGCGATCGGCCCGAATGCTCGCCGGAGCGAAATCTGCCGATCGGGGGAGGGACGGCAATGGAGCCGGGACGGATCGGCGGTGCCGGTCCGCCCTAACGACCGGAATACGCGGGGGCCGGCCGAGACTTTACTGTAAGGCCCGGCGGATCGACCGCCGGACCGGAGCGCTCGCGCGCCTCAGTTGCTCGCGACGTCGGACTGGTCGCCGCTGCCGCCGGCCTTGCCGTCGGCGCCGAGGCTGTAGACCTCGAACGGCGTGCCGCCGCTGCCGGGCGCGCGGTACAGGTAGGCGTGGCCCCACGGATCGACGAGGCCGCGGGCGTCGCGCACGTAGGGCCCGCGCCAGGCCGGCCCGCTCGCCTGCACCAGCGCCTGGAGGCCCTGCTGGGTCGTCGGGTAGGCGCCGAGATCGAGATAGTAGAGCTCGACCGCCTGGGCGATGTTCTTGACCTGGATGCGTGCCGTCTCACCCTTCGCTCGGCCGAGATAGCCCAGCACCTGCGGCGTCACCATGGTGGCGATCATGCCGATGATCGCCAGGACGACCAGCAGCTCGACGAGCGAGAATCCGGCCTGGTTCGCGGATGGGTTCCGTTGCGGCGCCCGGGGGTCCTGCATGGTCGTGGTGAGCATCCGGCGGCCTCGGCGCGGGGAACAATACGGCCGGGAGCGTGCCGTCTCTTCGTAAAGAAGCCCTCACTGCCATCGCGGACCCGCGGGCCGGTCCCCAGGCGAGTCGGGATTTATTATCGACTCTGCGGACAGGATCGGACCGCGAGGCGGCGTGGGCCAGGGACGACCGTGGACGGAATGCACGCGATGAGACCGATGGACCGCGCCGCCGGACGCCCGCACCGGACCGGGCGGCGCGGCCGGGCCCTGGGGGTAGTCTCCCTGGCGGCGCTCTCCCTGGCGGGCTGCGTCCTCCTCGGCGGGGCCGCGCTCGCCGGGCCGCTCGCGGTGCCGCTGCCGGCGCCGTTCCCGCCGGTGCGGGTGCTGACGCTCCTCGTCGGCGTCCACCTGATCGGCCTCAGCTTCGGGCTCGGCGGCGCCACGATGCTCGACTTCTGGATCCTGCGCTGGATGCGCTGGGGCAGCCTGCCGCCCGAGATCGCCCGGATCTTCCTGTTCGTCAGCAAGGTGGTGACGGTCGGGCTCGGCCTGCTCTGGCTCTCGGGGCTCGGCTTCCTCGCGGTCTACGCGGTCGAATCGCCGGAGAAGCTCGCCAACCCGAAGCTCTGGGCCAAGCTCGTCGTGGTGCTGGCGCTCACCGTCAACGGGCTCCTGATTCACGCGGTCGTGCTGCCGGGCGTCCTGCGCGACATCGGCCGGCCGATGCTCGACGGGGTGTCGGGCGTGCGCACCGGGATCTTCCTGGTCTCGGGCGCGGTCTCCGGCGTGTCCTGGTACGCGGCCTTCGCGCTGGGGCTGATGCGCGAGCTCAACGGCGTCGTCCCGACCGGGCTGCTGCTCTCGCTCTGGCTCGCCGGGGTGCTGGCGGCCTCGCTCGCGGCCTATTTCTACTGGCTGCACCTGCGCGAATGGACCCTGCGCCACGGCGCCCGCCCGGCCCGGGCCGGGGCGCCGGCCGGACAGGCGGCCGAGCCGCCCGCCGGCGCCGTGCCGATGCAAGACCTCTCCCTGCAAGACCTCTCCCTGCAAGACCTCCCGCCGCCCGCACCGGAGCCAGCGGTGCCGGACGCGCCTCCCGCCGCCCCGCCCGCCGATGTCCCAGCGGCGCTCCCGCCCGTCGTGGCCCCGCCGGCCGGCCCGGCCCGAATCCCGCAGGACCGCATCCTCGCCCTGAACCCGTCGGCGCCCGCCCGCGCCCGGCCGTCGCGGCGGGCGTGATGTCGGGCCTCCTCCTCGTCCTGCTGCCGCTGCCGCTGACGCTGCCGGCGAGCCTGATCGACCTGCGCCGCCGCATCATCCCGGACGCGCTCACGCTGGCGCTCCTCGGCCTCGGCCTCGGCCTCGCGACGTGGCGGGAGGGGGCGGAGGCGGCGCTCCTCGCCCTCGCGCAAGCGGTCGTCGCGTACGGGTTGTTCTACGGCCTGCGCGCGCTCCACGCACGAGCGACCGGGCGGATCGGGCTAGGGCTCGGCGACGTCAAGTTCATCGCCGCCGCCACCGCCTGGACGGGGCTCGCCGGCCTGCCGGTGCTCGTCCTGGCGGCGAGCCTGTCGGCGCTCGCGGCCGTCGCCGCGATGGCGCTCGCCGGCCGGCAGGTCGGGCGCGACACCGCCCTGCCGTTCGGCCCGTTCCTGGCGCTCGGCCTGCATGCCGGCCTCGCGGTCGCGGCCTTGGGCCTCGATGCGGATCTCTTCGCCGGGGCCGCCGGGTGAGGGCGGGCGCGAAGGGGCGGGAGGACGGCTTCACCCTCGTCGAGATTCTGGTGACGATGGCGATCCTGGCCCTGGCCGCGGGCGTCGCGTTCCGGTCCATCGGCCCCGGCGCCCTCGACCGGCGCATCGTGCTGGTCGCCGAGACGATCGCGGCCGAGATCGGCCGGCTGCGGGCCGAGGCGATCCGCTCGGGCCGGGCCGGGCGCCTCGCCTACGAGCCGCAGGCCGCCCGCTTCGTCAGCTCCCGTCCGGGGGCCCTGCCGATCCCGGTCGGAGCGCTGGCGGTCGCGGTCGAGCCCGGCCCGGTCGGCCGGCCGGTGCCGGGGGAGCTGCGCCTCCTGCCCGACGGCAGCGCGACCGGCGGGCGGATCCTGCTCGCGGCCGGCGCCTCGCGCCGGGTCCTGTCGGTGAGCGCCCTGACCGGACGGGTGCGGCGGGAGGACGGGCCGTGAGGCCGCGGCGCGCCCGCCGGGACGAGGACGGCTTCACCACCGTCGAGGTGCTGGTGGCCTTCGCGATCGCCGCTGCCGCCACCATCATGGCGTTCGAGATCGCCGGCACGGCGGCCGGCGCGGTGCGGCGCCTCGAGACCCGGCGGATCGCCGCCGACGAGGCGGAGGGCGTCGTCCTGCGCCGCCTCGCCGAGGGTCCGCTGCGGCCGGGCCTCGTGCAGGGGCGGTTCTCGGACGGCACGCCCTGGACGCTGGCGGTCCTCGACCTGCGCCCGGTCCTCGGGCTCGGCCGCGCGCCGCCGCTCTGGCAGGTCAGGGTCGCGGCCGGCGGGTCCGAGGCGAGGCCCCTCTACGCCACCCTCGTCCCGGGCAAGCCCGGGGAGACGCCCGAATGAGCCGGCGCGGCGGGGACGAGACGCGAGCCGAGGCGCGGCAGGCCGGCTTCACCCTGGTCGAGACCCTGGTCTGCCTCGCGCTCGCCGGGCTGATCGGCGTGCTGCTGCTCAACGCCGTGCGGATCGCCGGCGGCGCCTCGGCGGCGGCCTCGCGGGCGGCCGGGGCCGAGGAGGTGCAGTCGGTGCGCGACCACCTGCGGCGCACCCTCGGCAGCCTGGCGCAACGCCGCCCCGACGGGAGCCGGCCGACCCTCGGCGGCGGCCCGGACCGGCTCGTCGCGGTGCTGGCCCCCGACCGCACCCTGGAGCGCCCGACCGAGGTCGCCGCGACCCTCGCGCTGGTGCCGGGCCTCGCCGGCGGCCTCGACCTGCGGGAGGACCGGAGCGAGCGCGAGGGGACCGGCGGGGCGATCGGAGACGCGATCGGAGAAGTGATCCTCGGGCGAATCGCCGGGCTCGCGATCCGCTACTACGGCGCGCCCTCCGACGGCGCCCGGCCGCTCTGGCAGCAGAGCTGGTCGCGGACCGACCGGGCGCCGCTCCTCGTCGAGATCCAGGTCGCCTTCCTTCCCCAGGACCGCCGCCGCTGGCCGCCGCTGCTGATCGCCCTCGAGGCCGGCCCGTGAGCGCGCCCGCGCGTGCGCCCGGGACCGGTCCCGCGGACGCGGGCGAGGGCGGCTTCGTCCTGCTCTCGGTGCTGGCGATCTTCATCGTCGTCGGCGCGGTGCTGGCCGGGGCGCTGCTCCAGGTCCGCTCCGCCACCGGCCTCGCCCAGGCCCGGGCCGACGCGGTGCGGCTCCAGGGAGCGGCGGACGGGATCGCCCGCCTGATCGCCTACGAGCTCCAGCTCGGGCGGGTCTACCGCCGGACCGAGGCCGGCCTGCCGGAGGACGGCACCGTCGCCGCCTGCCCGCTGGCCCCGGGGCGGGTCGCCCTGGTGTCGCTCCAGGACCAGGGCGGCCTGATCGACCTCAACGCCACGCCGCGCCCGGCGATGGAGGAGGCGTTCCGGCTCCTCGGCGTGCCGGACCGGGATGCGATGGCGCTGGGCGCCGAGATCGTTGACTACCGCGACGCCGACGACGCGCCCGAGCCGAACGGCGGGGCGGAGCTGGCGCAATACCGCGCCCGCGGCCTCGCCTGGGGACCCCGCAACGGCCCCTTCGCCAGCGCCGACGAGATCGGCCGCCTGCCCTCGATGACTCCGGCGCTCGCGGCGCGGCTCGCGCCGGTGCTGACGGTCTACAATGCAGGGGGCCGCTTCGACCTCGCGGCGCTGGTGCGGCGGGTGAACCCAGCGGCGAGCCGGTCGCTGCCGGGCTCCGCCGGCCCGGTCCCGTCGCCCCGGCAGGCCTTCCGCCTCTCCGTCGTCGTCGCGGAGGGCCGCGCCCGGGCCGGGCGGTCGGCGATCCTCGACCTCGGCGGCGGCGGTTTCCTGGTCTGGCAGCAGACGGTCGCGCCCGACCTCGTGGACGGCGTGGGGCACCCGGCCTGCGCGATGCTGGCGGCCGCCCTTTCGGCGGGACGGTGAGCCCCGCGCATGTCGGAAAGGAAGCCGCGAGCACGCCGAGCGTCATGCCGGATCTCCCGGCCGCACGCCCGAGTTGATTCGAACTGAACAACGGGACAGTCTCGCGGAGGAGAAGGAGCGCGGCGCGATGATGGAAGCCCTGACGGTTCCCCGGTGCCCCGACGTGGTGCTGTCGGATTTCGGCGCCTTCTTCGAGGAGCAGCGCCGGCGCCGCGAGGCGAGCCCGGTTTCGGAGGCGCAGCCCGATGCCGCGCTCTCGGACGAGGATGCGCGGCGCGTGGCGCTCCTGCGCGGCATCGCCGCCGAGGTGCTGGAGGCGGCCTCGGCGCAGCTGGCACCCCACGGCGTGCTGGTGGAGCGCGGGCCGTCCCTGCGCGGACGGCCCGATTTCGAGCAGGCCTACACCCAGTTCATGCTGATCAACCGGCAGACCGGCCGGGCCTCGGACGTCTACGTGATGAGCATCACGGATGCGGGCTACTTCCTGGCGAGCGCCTGCGACCCGCGCCTCGACCACGACCACAACGACCGGCAGGTCACCCACTGCGCCGCGAGCGCGCTCACCTGCGACGTCGTCGCCCGGGTGATGAAGGACGCGATCCTGCACGTCGCCTGAGCGCGGAAGCCGCCCGCTACTCCTTGTGGGCGAACAGGTAGGTGCCGCTTGCCAGCTCCATGTTCTTGTCGTCGCCGAGCTGCGTCACGTAGGGCTCGTTCAGGAGCGACAGCGGGTCGGCGGTGAAGTCGGAGAGGCGGCGCGACAGGAAGCGCTTGCGCACGTCCGGCGGCAGGCCGGCGGACCAGGACTGGACCATCCAGGTCAGGGTCCAGATCGGCAGGAGCGAGGTCGGGACGTACTGGTGGTCGACGGCGAGCCGGTCGGCGAACAAGTTGCGCAGGCCCTCGCCGGTCATGTTGTAGTAGTGGTGCGGGTAGCCGTGCAGCGGCTGCAGGAACGGCACCGCGCAGACCAGCTTGCCGCCGGGCTTGAGCACCCGGGCGATCTCGCGGGCGCAGGCGAAGGGATCGCGGACATGCTCCAGCACCGCGATCGAGATCACCCCGTCGAAGCTCGCGTCGCGGAACGGCAGCACCTCGCCGATGCCGAGCACGTCGGTGGTGTCGTAATCGGCGATCTCGAGGTTGACGACGTTGGCGTAGTAGCGGTCGCGCCGGCCGGCGCCGCAATCGAGGACCAGCCCGTCGGGATTCGCGTCGATCAGTTCCAGGACGTGGGCGTCGTAGGCGTTCTGCGAGACGTTGGGGCTGTCCTCGGCGCCCGAGAGCGCCCGCAGCTCGTCGCTGAGGTAGTCGTACTTACCCCCGGGGCGGCGGTGGGGCAGGTCGTCCCGCATCAGGGGAGCGAGGCGCGCCAGCTTGTCGGCCCGCATGACCTCCAGCCCCTCGGGCAGGCGGCTCTGGCGCCGGCCCTGGCGCAGGCCGTGGCGATCGAAGTGTGCCCGGCCGCTGGCGAGCCGCCCCTCGCGCACCGCGAGGTGGATGTCGGGGTTGGCCGCCAGGTAGTCGGCCTCGCGGAAGGTCGCCGCCGTCGCCGGCTCGACCATGTCGAGATGGGGGATCACGGGCGCGGCCTAGAGGGTGCGCAGGAAGCCGGCGAAGCGCATCAGCCCCTCCGGCCAGGGCCCGTGCCCGCTCTCGCCGTTGAGGTGGCCGGATTCGCCGGCATCGACCAGCTCCGCTCCCCAATCCGCCGCGAACGCGCCCGCGCGGTCGTAGGCGGTGTAGGGGTCGGTCCGGCTCGCCACCAGCACCGACGTGAAGGGCAGGGGCTCGCGCGGGATCGGCGCGAAGCGGCGCAGGACCGCCGGCGTGTCCGGCCGCTCGATGTCGGGCAGCGCCACCAGGAAGGCGCCGGCGACCGCGCCCTGGGGAAGGTATGGTGCCGCCTGAACGCAGGCGATCACCCCGAGGCTGTGGGCGACCAGCACCACGGGCCGGCTCGCCGCCTGCACCGCGGCGATCACGGCGTCGCGCCAGGCGTCCGGCTCGGGATGGTCCCAGCTCGCCTGGTCCACCCGGCGGGCGGTCGAGAGCCGCTCCTGCCAGCGGCTCTGCCAGTGGTCGGGCCCGGAATTGGTGTAGCCCGGGACGACGAGGATGTCGCAATCGGCCGATTTCATGCCGCACCGTTACAGGCACGGCGCCCCAGCGTCGAGACCATCCCTACTCGGCCGCCAGGGCCGGCACGGCCGGCGCGGTGCCGAGGAGGATCGGGCCGACCTGCAGCGCCAGCCCGGTCGAGGCGAGGTTCTTGTGCTTGGCCTCGACCTCGATGTCGCACCAGGCGAGGTGGCGGGCGATGTGGTCGTTGAGCGCCCGGTTCCACATCAGGTCGGAATGGGCCGCGAGGTCCCGGCCCTTGAGGCCGGCCTCGGTCAGGGCCACGAAGTCGGGCAGCGCGTCGGGGTCGTGGCCCGGCAGCACGTCCTCGCGCGAGACGCTGACATGGCCGACCGGGCGCACCCCGCGCCAGGATTCGATCACCCGGGCGATGCGGGGATCTTCCGGCTCGAGGTAGCCGCCGCGGCTGTGGATCCAGTGGTGGTGCAGGTCGAGCACCACCGGCACCCGGTCGGCGAGGCGCAGCACCTCGTCGAGGCCGAAGGCGGATTCGTCGTTCTCGACCGTGACGAGGTCGCGGGCGACCTGCGAGACCCTGTCGAGGTTCTCCCGGTACGCCTCGACGCCGGGATCGCGGGCGCCGACATGGATGTTGATGTGGGCGCCGTGCGGGTGCCACCCACCGCCATAGCCCATCATCGCCATCACCTCGGCGTGGTAGTCGAGCTCGGCGATGCCGTTCGCGAGCGCCGCCGGGTTGCGGCTGGCCAGGATGCAGAACGGGCCCGGATGCATGCTGAGCCGCACCCCGCCCGCCCGCGCCGCCTCGCCCACCGCCGCGAGGCCGTCCTCGATCGTGCGGCGAAACTCCGGATCGGCGTAGAGGTCGCGCACCTCCGGATGGGTGTAGCCCGGCAGGATCGAGCTCGCGAGCCTCAGCAACCGCTCGAGCGGCGGTCTGTCCGCCACCCAGGCGACCTGGCGTCCCATCGCCGCGAGGTTGTGGGTCACCACCGCGACGAGCTTCTCGCGGGCGGCTGTCGGGGCGAGGCGGCGCAGATGCGCGATCGTCACGGTGGTGACGTTCATCACCAGCGCGGCGTCCTTGGCGGCCTTCAGCGTCTTGTGCCGACCGGGCTCCTCGTCCGGGATGAACTTGCAGCAGAAGCCGAGGCGAGCCCCGGAATCGGGGGAGGGAGCGGCGGAGGTCATGGCCGACAACGCGGTGCCTGCCGCCGCGGGTCCCGGAATACCGTCGGGAAGTAAGGAAGGCGGACATGAAAAAGCCGGCCCCGAAGGACCGGCCGTTTCTCGTGCAGAACCTCGCCCGGGTCGCGCTCCCGGTCGAACACAGCCCATCGTCCCGGACCGCGCAGGGCCCGGGACGATGCGGCGGAGTTGGACGGTCAGTGCGTCTGCCGGCCCGGCTCGGAGGTGCCCGCAGGGCCCTCTCCAGGCTGGTTCTGGCCGGGCTGGTTCTTGCGCAGCTCGTCCGAGGCGGCGTGGGCGGCCGCGACGGCGGCGTCCTGCGCCTGGTCGAGGGCGGTCTCGACGAATTGCCGCCCGCGCTCGGTCGCCTCGTGGGCGTAGCGCAGGCCCTGGTCGCGGACCTCGTCGGCCCAGGGACCGACCACCTTGTCCTCCTGGCGGGTGCGCGGCAGCAGCGCGCCGAGCAGCATGCCGGCGGCGAGGCCGACGACGCCGACGAGAACCGGGTTCTCGGTCACGAAGCGCTCGACGGTGTTCTGGCCCTGCGCCAACCGGTCGCTGCCGCGGTCGCGCAGGTCGGCGTAGCGGCGCGAGCCGGTCTCGATCCGGTCGTTGGCCCAGTCGCGGGCGCGGTCGATCGTGTCGGAGCTGCGGCCGCCGACGGCGCCGTAGGTTCGGCTCGCCTCGGCATGCGCGCGGTCGACCGCGTCGCTGGCGCCGCGCTTCAGCCGGTCGGCCGCCGCGTCGGCCTTGGCGCGCAGCTGGTCTGCGGTCTCGCCGATGCGCTCGCCGATCGCCGAGACGGTCTCGCTCACGCGCTCGGACATGCCGGCGGCGGCCTCCTTGGCGGCCTCGCCGGCGTGGCGGGCCGCGTCGCCGGCCGAATCCTGCGCGGCGTCGAGGTTGCGGCGCACGGTGTCGTGGTCCTGGTGCAGGTTGCGCTCGGGCCCGGTCGCGGGGGTGTGGGCCGACGGGGCGCCCGGATTGGCCGGGTTGATGGTGTGCTCTGCCATGACTCGGGTACTCCCTGGCAGGCGGGGGACGGGGAAGCCCGCGCCCGCTCCGGCCTGCAACGAAACGAGAATTCTCTGAAACGGGCGCCGGCCCTCGGGGCCGGCGCCGGCATCACATCCGCAGGCTCTCGGCGACGCGGTCGGCGGCCGGGTGGGCGGTGGGGCGGTCGGGGTCGTAGACCCGGGCCGTTCCGGTATTCAGGACCGGCACCGATTCGGCCCCGGCCATCGTGGCATCGAGCTCGCGGCGCCGCTCGGATTCCCGAGCGACGCGGTGGACGAGCCAGCCCACTCCGGCGACGATCAGCATGACCGGGACGGGGTTGCGCCGCACCGCGGCCAGCGCCCCGTCGTAGAGGCCGGCCATCGCCGGCGTCTGCCGCGCGGTGCCGAGCATCTCGTCGACGATGCTGGCCGGAGAGAGCCGGCCCTGGATCTGGTCGATCGTCCGGTCGAGGCGGGCGCGGGTCTGCTCGATGTCGTGCTCGAGGTCGTTGATCGACTGGCTCATCCCGACACCCTCTCGGACAGGACCCGGGCGTCCTGGCGCACCTGCCGCGTCGTGCGGGTCGGCGTCAGGGTCGACAGGGACATGGCGCTGCGGCCCCACAGGGCGAGACCGATGGCGACGGCGAGGAACACCGCCCCGACGATCAGCGCGGCGAGCGCCTCGGAATGCACCACCGTGGCGAGCCACTTCACCAGGGCGTCGGTGAGCACCAGGAGGGCGACGACGGCGAAGACCGCCGCCCCCACCATCATGCCGAGCCCGAGGAACAGCGACCTCAGGTTGTTCGACATCTCGGTGCGGAAGAGGGCGATCTCCTTGCGGGCGAGATCGGTCGTCTCCCGCAGGGCGTCGCCGAGCAGCCCCTGGATGCTGCCGGGGGCGCCGGTGCCCCCGAGGGGGCGGTTGTCTGTCATGGGATCGGCCATGGCGGCGCCTCCGTCAGGCCGAGTAGCGCGGGCCGGACGCGCCGGTGCGGTAGGGATCGGGCCGGGCGGTCTCCGGCTCGCTGTGGGCGCCCGGCACCTCGCGGGCGCCGTGGGACGGCGCGCGGTAGGACGACGACCCGGCGCCGTAGCCCTCGCGGGAGGAATCGCGACGGGTCTCGGGCCCGCGCCCGAAGGCCTCGCGGCCGTCGAGGACGTGGGCGGGATGGGCCGAGGAGCGGATGAAGCGGGCGGCCAGGAACCCGGTCAGGAAGGTCGCTACCGCGACGGCGGCCGGCCGGCGGCGGGCCACAGACTCGATCTCGCTGTAGAAATCCTCGAAGCTGCGCTCGCGGATCGAGCCCGAGAGCTGCTCGAGGCCTTCTGCGGCGCTGTCGAAGAACGCCTTCACGTTGGGCTGCTGGTCGAGCTTGCCGCCCGAGTCGCGAAGGGCCTGGGCGAGGTCGGAGACCGACTGGGCGGCGTCGCCTTTGCGGCGGTCGACGTAGCCGTGGACCTGCTCGCGGGCCGAGTCGACCAGGCTGAAGCCGCGCTCCATCGCGACGTCGCCGAGCTGGCGCACGTCCTGGCGCAGGTCGTTCCAATCCGCCGGCCGCTCGCCGACGGCACCCCGGTCCTCGGCCCGGTGCTGTCCGTTATCGTAACCCGCGCTCATTGGGGGGAACTCCGTTCTCCGCGGCACGGCATCCGGCCGCGCCGGCCGCCGCGCCGCACACATGCGACGTTATTGCGAGTAACAGCAGCCAAGGCGCCCGGTTCCGGTCACGCCGCGAGCGGTCTTGCCTAAGCCTTGCCCCATGTGAATCGCGGCGGAATTCCTGTGGAGCGCCGGGCACAGCCGGTCCGGGTGTCGCACGGTCAGGATTCGCCTCGAGGGTTGACCAAACCCCGCGGATCGCGCTTGCTCACCGCGCGTTTTCCCCGTCAGGGGCGGATGGACGCGGCGACGTTCCCGCCCCACAAGGTCCGTGCAGCCGGAGTCCATACCCGCCGTGTCACGCCTCATCATCGTGTCGAATCGCGTCGCCGTCCCGGACGCGGGATCCAAGGCGGTCGCGGCCGGCGGGCTCGCCGTCGCCCTCAAGGAGGCCTTCACGGCCTACAAGGGGCTGTGGTTCGGCTGGAGCGGCAAGATCACCGACAACCCGTCCTCCGAGCCGGTGATCGCCGACCGGGGCCGTGTGCAGTACGCGGTGATGGACCTCTCGCCCCAGGACCACCGCGAGTATTACAGCGGCTTCGCCAACCGGGCGCTCTGGCCGATCATGCATTACCGCCTCGGCCTGGCGGCGTTCTCCCGGGCCGACTACGCCGGCTACCAGCGCGTCAACCGGATCTTCGCCCAGGCGCTCGCCGGCCTGATCGAGCCGGGCGACCTGATCTGGGTGCACGACTATCACCTGATCCCGCTCGCCTCGGAGCTGCGGGGTCTGGGCGTCTCGAACCCGATCGGCTACTTCCACCACATCCCGTGGCCGTCGGGCGAGGTGTTCAACACCCTGCCGGCCTCGACCGAGCTCCTGCGCGCCGTCTCCGACTACGACCTGATCGGCCTCCAGACCGACAGCGACGTGCACAACCTCTCGCGCAACCTCGTCGACGAATTGCGTGCGATCCCGCTCGGCGGCGGCTCGCTGATGGTCGACGGGCGCCGCACCCGCATCCGCAGCTTCCCGATCGGCATCGACGTCGACGGCTTCCGCCAGGCCGCCGAGCGCGCCGGCATGAACCGCACCGTGCGCGACACGGTGGCGGGCCTGCGCACCCGCAAGCTCCTCATCGGCGTCGACCGGCTCGACTACTCGAAGGGCGTGCCCGAGCGGATGGAGGCGGTGGAGCGCTTCTTCGCCTCCAACCCCGACCAGCGCGGCAACGTCGTCTTCCTGCAGATCGCCCCGAAGTCGCGCACCGAGGTCCCGGAATACGAGCAGCTCAGCCGCGACGTGAACGAGGTGCTCGGCAACATCAACGGGTCGCTGGGCGAGCCGTCCTGGACCCCGATCCAGTACGTCACCAAGGCCTATCCCCGCGCGGTGCTGGCCGGGCTCTACCGCGCGGCGCGTGTCGGCGTGGTGACGCCGATGCGCGACGGGATGAACCTCGTCGCCAAGGAATACGTCGCCGCCCAGAGCGAGGACGATCCGGGCGTGCTGGTGCTGTCGAAATTCGCCGGCGCCGCCCGCCAGATGCCCGAGGCGCTGCTGGTCAACCCCTACGACCGGTTCGAGGTGGCGGAGGCGATCCGCGCCGCCCTCTACATGCCCAAGGCCGAGCGGGTCGAGCGCTGGAAGCCGATGTTCGAGCGCATGGCGCGCGAGGACGTGGATTGGTGGGCCCGCAGCTACCTCGGCGAGCTCGAAGGCTTCCGCACGGTCGAGCGCGAGCCGCCGGCGGAGGCGGAGGCGCGGTAGGAGCGTCCCCGAAAAAAGGGACGGGACCTTTCGTCTCCCGACGGGCCGGGAGAAGGGAGCCCGCTCCCTTCCTTTCACTCGGGGCCGTCGCTTCGGCGAAGACCGGCCGCCCGGCTCCGCCCGGATCCTGCAGCCTCACGCCACCCCCGGCAGGCACCCCTCCGCCACCCGCCAGCCCCGCGTCTCGACCGTCGTCCCGGCCGGGCCTGCCAGCATCAGGCCGATCGTGGCCTCGCTCTGGCGCTTGCGGGTGCGGGTGGCGGCGTAGACCGTCTGCCAGGTGCCGCGGCGGGCGGGATCGGCGTCGCGGCGGGCGTGAAGCGCCGCGTCTGCGATCGTGACGGCGGCGCGGGTACCCGAAAAGTCCTCGGGCAGCCGGATCTCCGCCGAGACGACGTGGAGACGGTTCGGCCGCAGGCCGGCGATCGGGTGCGCACCGAGAAGCGTGCCGGGCGCGGGCGCGGCGGCGGGCAGGACGTGGCGGGCCTCCTCGGGCGCCGAGAAGACCGGCGGGCCGGACGGCGCGAGCGGCGGGGCCTCGACGAGGCTGTGGCGCAGCGCGTAGGCCCGGCCGCAGACCGCCAGCCAGCCGGCGAGGTCGGCATCGGTCGCCGCCGCGTAGGGGGCGAATTGCGGCAGCGTGCCCTGCATCAGCCCCTCGCCGCGCCAGACGACGCGGCCGGACCCGATCCCGCCATCCTCCGGACCGGCCGCGCAGACCCGCAGCAGCGTCGCCGGGCCGATCGCCCGCAGGGCGGCGAGCAGGCGCCGCACCGCGGCCTCGCTCTCCCCCGGCGGGCCCTTGCGCACCAGGATCTTGTCGCCTGCCGCGAGGTCGGCGAGCAGGCGCTCCTTCAGGTAGGCGACCCGGCGGATCTCGCGGTCGAGGATGGCGGTCGGGGCCGTGCGGGGCGCCGTGTCGCCGGTATGGTAGGCGAAGCCGTAACGGCGGCTGTGGCAGAAGAGGTAGCCGCCGGCCCCGACCCGGACCTCGATGTCGTCGGGCCCGCCATAGTGCGAGAACCGCGTCTCGACCGCGTGGGTGAGGTCGGCGATCGGCGCCGAGGAGAGGCGGAAGAGCCCGAGCGGGTCGATCCCCGCGTAGCGCTGGGCGATGCCGAACTCGCAATTGTCGCCCAGGCTCTCGAAGGCGCCGAGGAGCGCCGCCGCGGTGAGGCCGGCCGGTGTCGGAGACGCCTGGCGAAACAGCGAGATCATGCGGCCGTGCCGGAGCGGGCCGCCGCGCCGCCCTTGGCCGGGAACGCTTCCGGCGCGCCCTCCGCCGCCAGCACCTTGCCGGGGTTGAGCAGGCCATGCGGGTCGAGGGCGCCCTTGAGGCGGCGCATCAGGTCGAGGGCGACCGGGTCCTTGTAGCGGGGCAGCTCGTCGCGCTTGATCAGGCCGACGCCGTGCTCGGCGGCGATCGAGCCGTCCATGGCGTGCACGATGTCGTGGACGATGCGGTTGAAGCGCGGCCACTCGGCGAGGAACGCAGCCTTCTCGGCCCCGACCGGCTGGGTCAGGTTGAAGTGGATGTTGCCGTCGCCGAAATGCCCGAAGGGACAGACCCGCACCCCCGGCATCGCCTCCTCGCAGGCCTCGGTCGCCCGCTCCAGAAATTCCGCCACCCGGGAGACCGGCACCGAGACGTCGTGCTTGATCGAGCCGCCCTCGTGGCCCTGCATCTCCGACAGGCTCTCGCGCAGGCGCCACAGGGCCGCCGCCTGCGCCTCGCTCCGGGCCAGGGTCGCGTCCGCGACGAGACCGGATTCGATCAGCTCGCCCAAGCGCGCCTCGAGTTCCTCGTCGGCGTCGGGGGCCGGCGAGGAGACCTCGACGAGGGCGTAGGACGGGTGGTCGCCCTCGAGCGGCCGCACGGCGCCGGGCAGGTGGCGCAGGACCACCTCGAGGGGGAAGCGCGGCACGTACTCGAAGGCGGTGAGGCGGGGCCCGAGGCGGGCGCGCAAGGCTCCGAAGGCGTCGAGCGCCGCGCGGGCCGAGGCGAGACCGAGGAAGGCGGTCGCCTTCGAGGCGGGCTTGGGGTGAAGCCGCAGCACGGCGGCGGTGATGATGCCGAGCGTCCCCTCCGAGCCGACGAAGAGGTTCTTGAGATCGTAGCCGGAATTGTCCTTCCGCAGCGCCCGCAGGCCGTTCCAGACCTGCCCGTCGGCCAGCACCACCTCGAGCCCGAGCGTCAGCTCGCGGGCGTTGCCGTAGGCGAGCACCGCGGTGCCGCCGGCATTGGTGGCGAGGTTGCCGCCGATGCGGCACGAACCCTCGGAGGCGAGCGAGAGCGGAAACAGCATGCCGGCGGCGTCGGCCGCCGCCTGGACGCTGGCAAGGACGCAGCCGGCCTCGACCGTGATGGTGGCGTCGAGGGGATCGACCGCCCGCACCCGGTCGAGCCGGGCGAGCGAGATCACCACGCCGCCGAACGGCACGCCGCCGCCGACGAGCCCGGTATTGCCGCCCTGGGCCACCACCGGCACCCGCGCCTCGGCGCAGGCCCGGACCGCGAAGGCGACCTCCGCGGTGTCGCGCGGGCGCAGGACCGCGAGCGCTTCGCCGCGATAGAGGCCGCGGGTCTCGGCGAGGTGAGGGGCGACGTCGGTCGCGTCGGTGAGGACGTGCGCGGGCCCGAGGCGGGCCGCCAGGGTGGCGATGAGGCTGTCGGTCACGGGGGGCGCATCACGAAGGAGGGGGTTGCGGCGGGGCGGGATGGCGCACCACGGAACCACCCTCTAGATAACGGTCGGCCGGCCCTTTTTCCAAGATGCGCGGCCCATCGCGAAACTTCGCCCGAGACAGCAGCCCCATGCTCTCCGTGATCCCGAACCCGGCGCGCACCGCGCTCCCGATCCAAGGCACCGACGACCTGTTTCCCGTGCGCCGGGTCTACTGCGTCGGGCGCAACTTCGCCGCCCATGCCCGGGAGATGGGCGCCGACCCGACCCGCGAGCCGCCGTTCTTCTTCATGAAACCCGCCGACGCGCTCCAGGTGGTGCCGGACGGCGAGACGGTCGAGCATCCCTATCCGCCCAAGACCGAGAACTACCACCACGAGGTCGAGCTGGTGGTGGCGATCGCCAAGGGCGGGCGCGACATCCCGGTGGAGGAGGCCCTCGACCACGTCTACGGCTACGGCGTCGGCCTCGACATGACCCGCCGCGACCTCCAGGACGACGCCAAGGCCCTGCGCCGCTCCTGGGAGCTCGGCAAGGCTTCGGACCTGTCGGGGCCCGTCGGCACCCTGAAGCCGGCCTCGGTCATCGGGCATCCGGCCAGGGGCGCGATCACCCTGGCGGTGGACGGCGCGGTGCGCCAGAAGGGCGACCTCTCCGACATGATCTGGTCGGTGGCCGAGCAGATCGCCTACCTGTCGACCTACTTCGCGCTCGAGCCCGGCGACGTGATCTTCGCCGGCACACCGGAGGGCGTCGGCGCGGTCACCCGCGGCCAGACCATGGTCGGGGCGATCGAGGGCGTCGGCGAGATCCGCCTGACCGTCGTCTAGGACAGGGACATTCCGGGATGACGCGCCGACAGGCCCTGATGATGCGGGCCGCCCACCTCGTCTGGCGCGTCACCCGGGGGATGACCCTCGGCGTGCGCGGGGCGGCGATCGACGCGCAGAACCGCGTCTGCCTCGTGCGCCACACCTACATGCCCGGCTGGCACCTGCCGGGCGGCGGCATCGAGCCCGGCGAGACGGCCCTCGACGCCGTGACCCGGGAGTTCCGCGAGGAGACCGGCATCGTGCTCGATCCGGGCGCGCCGCCGGCCCTGCACGGCTTCTACCTCAACCGGATCGGCGCGGGGCGCGACCACGTCGCGCTCTACGTCGCCCGCGCCTTCACGGTGCCGGAGCCCAAGCGCCCCGACCGCGAGATCGCCGAGACCGGCTTCTTCCCCCTCGACGCCCTGCCGCCGGAGACCACTCCGGCAACCCGGACGCGCCTCGCCGAGATCCGCGACGGCCTGCCGCCGGCCTCGACCTGGTAGGGAAGGGGCTGCCGGGAGGACACCGCGGAGCCGGCTCCGCAACCTCTTGCGCTCCCCGGCGGAATGGTGTTTATGCCGCTCATCGGCGCCGCCACGGTGACGCCGACGGAAAACAGCGAGCGGGTGTAGCTCAGGGGTAGAGCACAACCTTGCCAAGGTTGGGGTCGAGGGTTCGAATCCCTTCGCCCGCTCCAGTTTTTCCATGAGGCCGAACGAGTTTGGGCGGGTGTAGCTCAGGGGTAGAGCACAACCTTGCCAAGGTTGGGGTCGAGGGTTCGAATCCCTTCGCCCGCTCCAAGTTCGATCAGGCCCGGCACAGTGAGCGGGTGTAGCTCAGGGGTAGAGCACAACCTTGCCAAGGTTGGGGTCGAGGGTTCGAATCCCTTCGCCCGCTCCAATTGCCCATGGTTATCCAAGCCAGACATCACCTTGAATTCCAAAGAGCGGACCGGCACGTCCGAGCGCTGAGCCGGCTGCGGAAGGCTCGCCGATTCATCGTCGCGGAGAGGGCGGGCTCACGGCGGCCGTGCGCCGCTCGCCGCGGGTCGGGGCCGATCTCGACCTGGCTCGCCCGCACGACGAGGGGCGAGTCGCCGACCTGCGGTCTGCCCGGGATCGACCGGTGCGACGCGGCTCCCGAGATCGATGCGCCGGCCGTTCTCTCGCGACGAAAATGCCCCCTGCGCATCGATCCGGAACTCGCCGGAGGCGAGAGACCGGAATTCGTACCGCAGGGGCGCAGGAAGGCGGCGGAACGTCGGTCACGCGATCACCGCGGCTGCGCGTCCGGATCCCGGACGCCGCTTTCGCGGCACCGGAACCAACCGGCAGCCGTCGGTTCGTCAGCGCAACCGAAGCGACCCGGGAAGACCGCTCACAACGCCTTCAGCAGCGTCTCCGCCCCCGACAGGTCGGCCTTCGACGGCGCGTCCTCGACGTTGAGCACCCGCACCACGCCGTCCTCGACCAGCATGGCGTAGCGCTTCGAGCGGATGCCGAGGCCGAAGCCGGTGCCGTCCATGTCGAGGCCGATCGCCTTGGCGAAGTCGCCGTTGCCGTCGGCCAGGAACTCGATGCCCTCGGCGCCGGCCGCCTTCGACCAGGCCTCCAGGACGAACACGTCGTTGACGGAGGTCACCGCGATCGCGTCGATGCCGCGGGCCAGGATCTCGTCGCGCCGAGTGACGTAGCCGGGGAGGTGGTTGCGGTGACAGGTCGGCGTGAAGGCGCCCGGCACCGCGACCAGCACCACCCGGCGGCCCTTGAACACGTCGTCGGTGGTCTTCGGCGTCGGGCCCTCGGGGCCCATCACCCGGAAGGTCGCCTGCGGCAGGTGATCGCCGACCTGGATCGTCATCGTGGGTCTCCTGGAACCATTCCGGGCCGGCCCCGCCGGGGCCTCGAGCCCGGCCGGGGTCTAGCGCGGCCGTCCGGGGGAGTCGAGGCGGGCCGCGGCAAGCGGTACGGGAGCCGCCGGGCGCCGGTGCGCGTTCACCCCCGGCGGCGGGCTATGGACAACGCCGGAGCGGGGGGTAGCATGGACGCCATGCGCAGCAGATTTCCTCAGGACCTTCTCTCCCAAGATCCCTCGCGGGATCCCTCGCAGGATCACGCCGACGGGGTGGCCGGTCCGCACGTCGAGGGCGCGGACACCTCGCCCCGCGGAGCGCCGAGCTACCTCGACGGGCAGCTCCTCGTCGCGATGCCGGGCATGGCCGACGAGCGGTTCTCGCGCTCGGTCATCTATCTCTGCGCGCATTCCGCCGAAGGGGCGATGGGGATCATCGTCAACAAGCCGGCCTCCGACCTCAACATGCCGGACCTGCTGGTGCAGCTCGACATCATCGGGAAGGACGACGCCATCCGGCTGCCGCACCGCATCGGCCACATGCCGGTGCTGATGGGCGGTCCGGTCGAGGCGAGCCGGGGCTTCGTGCTGCACTCGCCCGACTTCCACATCGAGCAGTCGACCCTGCTGATCGACGACGGGATCTGCCTCACCGCGACGATCGAGATCCTGCGGGCGATCGCCGACGGCCGCGGCCCGGAGAGCGCCGTGCTGGCGCTGGGCTATGCCGGCTGGCAGGCCGGTCAGCTCGAGAGCGAGATCCAGGCCAATGGCTGGCTGCATTGCCCGGCCGATCCGGAGCTGATCTTCAACACCGCGCTGGAGACGAAGTACGACCGGGCGCTGCGCGGCATCGGCATCGAACCGGCCATGCTCTCGGCCACCGCCGGCCACGCCTGAGGCGGGGCCGGGCTGCGGGGAACGGCCTGCGGGCTACTGGTCCTGCGCCCCGGCCTCGAAGCCCGGGTTCATCCCCTCCACCGCCGGGGCGGGGCGCTTGCGGGCCGCCGGGCGCGGGGCAGCACTCGCGGTCGGCGCGGCGCCCGACAGGCCGAGGCGGGTGGCGAGCGACAGGGCCCGGGCCTCGGAGAAGCGCAGGTGGCAGAAGCCGTGCGCGCCCTCGCGAACGTAGGCGCGGCACATCTGCTCCCGGTCGGCCGAGAAGGCGGCCTGCTCGGTCACGATCGGCCGCACGTCCTCGCGCCGGGCGCGCTGGGTCATCACCTTGTAGTTCTCGCGCACCGCCTTGTCGGCGACACCGCGGGCCGAATCGAATTCCTGCGCCCGCGGCAGCAGGGCGGCGGCGCCCGGTCCCCACAGGCCCTTGGGGGTGGTCGCGCAGTCGGATGCCGTGAACACGCAGGATTCGGCCTCGGCGAGCGGCGTCACCATCACGCTGCCCTCGAGGATCTCGAACCGCAGCGGGCAGGCCGGGCCGGCGGAGGCGAGCTGCGTCACGCCGTTGGGCTTGCCCTGGTCGGCGAGTGTCAGCGGCTGGCCGTCGCCGAGCGCGACCTTGCAGGACTCGGTCGGCTGCGAGACCTTGGTGCCGGCGACCGTCACCCGGGCGGTGTAGCCGCCACCGGCGCGATCGAGGCGCAGGGAGCCGGCATTGCCGTTCTGCTGCAGGTCCTGGCCGAGCACCGCGTCGTCGTTGGGGGTCTTCAGCACCACGGGCTTCGGCGGCGCGGGCGGTGCGGGGGCCGGCCGGGGAGCAGCCTCGGGGGGCGCCTCGCCCGGCTCCAGGGGCCCGCGCCCGCCCGGCACCGCGGCCGGGGGCACCGGCGGGCGGGCGGCGCGGCCGATGCCGAACAGTTCCTCGAGGAACGACTGGGCCGAGGCCGGGGCAGGCGCCACCATCAGGACCGCCGCGAGGGGCAGGGCCGCCAGAGCGGGCAGGGCCACCGGGCGGAGGAAGGGGCGAACGGGCTGCATCAGGCTCCAGGCACAGGTACGCGGCACGGCGACGGACGTTCCGCAGGGTCCTAGCATGCGGTCCGTGGCACGGGCGTGGCAAGCCCGCAACATTGTCGTGGCGGCTTGACCGCAGGCCCTTGGGGATGCGGCGCCGCGAAACACGGGACCGGCCCGGTCCGGACGGCCGGATTCGCGCCGCCGCGGACGGCGTGCGCCGACCGGGTCTTTCGCCTCGCCGGCTCGCCTTGCGGGCCCGAAATCCCCTTCTTATATCGGGCTCGGCGCGGGAACGCCCCCGCTCGCCGGCCTCCGGCGAGGCGCGGTCCGGTCCGGCCCGCCCAGGCTCAACCCATTCGAGCTCAAACCATTCGACAAGTACCGCCATGGGCCGAGCTGCTTCGGGGCTCGGCGGTCTGCTTAAAAAACACCAACGAGGGATCCCACCATGGGTAAAGTGATCGGCATCGACCTTGGCACCACCAACAGCTGCGTGGCCGTGATGGAAGGCACGCAGCCCAAGGTCATCGAGAACGCGGAAGGCGCGCGCACCACCCCGTCGATCGTCGCCTTCACGGACGACGGCGAGCGGCTCGTCGGCCAGCCGGCCAAGCGCCAGGCGGTGACGAACCCCGAGCGCACCTTCTTCGCCATCAAGCGTCTGATCGGCCGTACCTACGACGACCCGATGACGCAGAAGGACAAGGGGCTCGTCCCCTACAAGATCGCCCGCTCGAACGGCGGCGACGCCTGGGTCGAGGCCGACGGCAAGCCCTACTCGCCGTCGCAGATCTCCGCCTTCACCCTGCAGAAGATGAAGGAGACCGCCGAGGCCCATCTCGGCCAGCCGGTCACCCAGGCGGTCATCACCGTCCCGGCCTACTTCAACGACGCCCAGCGCCAGGCCACCAAGGATGCCGGCAAGATCGCCGGCCTCGAGGTGCTGCGCATCATCAACGAGCCGACCGCGGCGGCGCTCGCCTACGGCCTCGACAAGAAGAAGACCGGCCTGATCGCGGTCTACGACCTCGGCGGCGGCACCTTCGACGTCTCGATCCTCGAGATCGGCGACGGCGTGTTCGAGGTGAAGTCGACCAACGGCGACACGTTCCTGGGCGGCGAGGACTTCGACAACCGCATCGTCGAGTACCTGGCGGCCGAGTTCAAGCGTGAGCAGGGCATCGACCTGACCAAGGACAAGCTCGCCCTCCAGCGCCTCAAGGAGGCCGCCGAGAAGGCGAAGATCGAGCTGTCCTCGGCGACCCAGACCGAGATCAACCTGCCCTACATCACCGCCGACGCGAGCGGCCCGAAGCACCTGGCGCTGAAGCTCAGCCGCGCCAAGTACGAGTCGCTGGTCGACGACCTGGTGCAGCGCACGATCGAGCCCTGCCGCAAGGCGCTCAAGGATGCCGGCGTCTCGGCGGCCGAGATCGACGAGGTGGTGCTGGTCGGCGGCATGACCCGCATGCCGAAGGTCCAGGAGCAGGTGAAGACCTTCTTCGGCAAGGAGCCCCACAAGGGCGTCAACCCGGACGAGGTCGTGGCGATCGGCGCCGCGGTGCAGGCCGGCGTGCTCCAGGGCGACGTCAAGGACGTGCTGCTCCTCGACGTGACCCCGCTGTCGCTCGGCATCGAGACGCTCGGCGGCGTGTTCACCCGGCTCATCGACCGCAACACCACCATCCCGACCAAGAAGTCGCAGGTGTTCTCGACGGCCGAGGACAACCAGAACGCGGTCACCATCCGGGTCTTCCAGGGTGAGCGCGAGATGGCGGCCGACAACAAGCTGCTCGGCCAGTTCGACCTCGTCGGCATCCCGCCGGCCCCGCGCGGCCTGCCGCAGATCGAGGTGACCTTCGACATCGACGCCAACGGCATCGTCAACGTGACGGCCAAGGACAAGGCGACGGGCAAGGAGCATCAGATCCGCATCCAGGCCTCGGGCGGCCTGTCCGACGCCGACATCCAGCGCATGGTGCAGGAGGCGGAGGCCAACGCGGCCGACGACAAGAAGCGCCGCGAGCTGGTCGAGGTGAAGAACCAGGGCGAGAGCCTGATCCACGCCACCGAGAAGTCGGTGACCGAGCACGGCGACAAGGTCCCGGCCTCCGACAAGGCCGCGATCACCACCGCCATCGACGCCCTGCGCCAGTCGCTGGCCGGCGAGGACGTCGAGCAGATCAAGGCCCGCACCACCGACCTGATGCAGGCCTCGATGAAGCTCGGCGAGGCGATGTACGCCGCGAGCCAGGCCGCTCCGGACGCCGCTGCCGGCGCAGCCCCGGGCGGAGAGGCCAAGAAGGACGACGTCATCGACGCCGACTTCCAGGAGGTCGACGACAAGGACCAGAAGAAGCGGGCGTAATACGCCTTGAGGTTGCCGCACGGATCTGAGATCCGTGCGGCGCGGAGCG
>NZ_JACWCT010000012.1:23449-26854 GCF_016613415.1 Methylobacterium ajmalii
ATCTTTGATTTTGCCGCATTTTCTGCGACGAACCGGTATCCATCTCGTCGGAAAATGCTCTGGTGATGACGATGCGACCCGGTCCTCGGCGCCCGAACGGTGCCGGGGACCGGACGTGTATGGACGATGCCCGACGGGGTACGGCGGGGCCGGGGACAGGAATGTCGAAGCGCGACTACTACGAGGTGCTGGGCGTCGCCCGCACCGCGACCGAGGCCGAGATGAAGTCGGCCTTCCGCAAGCTGGCGATGGTCTACCACCCCGACCGCAACCCCGGCGACAAGGAGGCCGAGCTCAAGTTCAAGGAGCTCAACGAGGCCTACCAGTGCCTGTCCGACGGGCAGAAGCGCGCGGCCTACGACCGCTTCGGCCACGCCGCCTTCTCGCAGGGCGGCCAGGGCGGCCCCGGATTCGGCAACGAGTTCGGCGACTTCATGTCGGACATCTTCGACACGTTCTTCGGCGACGCCCGCGGCGGGGCCGGGCCGGGCGGACGCCCGGGCGCCGGGCCGGGCGGGCGGCCGGGCGGCGGCCGCGAGCGCGGCGCCGACCTGCGCTACAACCTGGAGATCAGCCTCGAGGAAGCCTTCACCGGCAAGACCGAGACGATCAAGATGCCGACCTCGGTCACCTGCGAGGTCTGCGCCGGCTCGGGCGCCAAGGCCGGCTCGAAGCCCAAGACCTGCCCGACCTGCGCCGGCTACGGCCGGGTGCGGGCGGCGCAAGGCTTCTTCGCCATCGAGCGCACCTGCCCGGCCTGTCACGGCCGCGGCGAGATCATCGAGGACCCGTGCACGGCCTGCGCCGGCGCCGGGCGCGTCACCCGCGAGCGCACGCTGTCGATCAACGTGCCGGCGGGCGTCGACGACGGGTTGCGCATTCGCCTGGCCGGCGAAGGCGAATCGGGCCTGCGCGGCGGACCGGCGGGGGACCTCTACATCTTCCTGTCGATCAAGCCGCACCCGTTCTTCCAGCGCGACGGGGCCGACCTGTTCTGCCGCGTGCCGATCTCGATGGTGACGGCGGCTTTGTCGGGCGAGATCACCGTGCCGGTGATCGACGGCTCGCACACCTCGGTCCGGGTCCCGGCCGGCACCCAGACCAACAAGCAGTTCCGCCTCAAGGGCAAGGGCATGCCGGTCCTGCGCGCGCGCGACGTCGGCGACCTCTACATCCAGGTCTTCGTCGAGACGCCGCAGAACCTCACCAAGCGCCAGCGCGAGCTGCTGCAGGAATTCGACACCCACGGCAACCAGGCCGACAATCACCCGGAGAGTGCCGGCTTCTTCTCGCGGGTGAAGGAGTTCTTCGACGGGCTGAGCGGGTCCGGCCGCGCCTGAGGCCGGGGTGCCGCGAGCCGATGCCACCGTTGCGCGTTCACCCGCGCAAGCGGGATTGCGGGGTTCGCGGCGCTCGGGCGGGGGTGTCAGGCTTGACGGCGAGGCGCCTTTGAACGACAGCCGTTCACCAATCGACTTTTCGCGTGTTCAAGGGTCTTCGGTCTTGCCTTTGCCTCGCCGATCCAGGGCCAAAGCCATCGCGGTCTCCGGCTCGATGCCTCACCCGAGGTCGCCGAAGCGCGACATCCTCGAGGACGAGGCGCGGTTCCTGCGCTCCTGGTTCGAGCGGCCCCTGGTCACCGGTGCCGTGACGCCGTCGGGCCGGATGCTGGCCCGCACCATGGCGTCCTACGTCGATCCGCGCCTGACCGGCCCGGTGATCGAGCTCGGGCCGGGCACCGGGCCGGTAACCGACGCGCTCGTGCGCCGCGGCATCGCCCAGGAGCGTCTGGTCCTGGTCGAGTACAACCCGGATTTCTGCAAGCTGCTGCGCCGGCGCTTCCCGAAGGCCACGGTGCTGCAGGGCGACGCCTACGACATCCGCGCCACCCTCGCGGGCGTCGTGGCTGAGCGGGCCTGCGCCACGATCTCGAGCCTGCCGCTGTTCACCAAGCCCCTGGAACAGCGCCTCGACCTGCTCACCGCGGCCCACGACCTGATGCACCCTGACGCGCCGTTCGTGCAGTTCACCTACGCGGTGGTGCCGCCGATCCCGGCCAAGTCCAGCACCTACACGGCGAGCCGCTCCAACAAGGTCTGGCTCAACCTGCCGCCGGCCCGGGTGTGGGTGTACCGCCGGCCCTGACGGCGTCGCCGCGCGAGCCGGGCCGACGGCGCCCGGCCATCGAGCCGGCGACCCCGTCGCCGAGGTCGCGGCGGGACCGAACGTCGACGATCCTGCGCGACCGTCCGCGCCTCACGGCTTCTCCCACTGCGCCTCGATGATCGTGTAGACCTTGTCGCTGAGGTTGATGTCCATCTCGACGAGGCCGATCGTGTTCTTCACCCGGCTCAGGGTCTCGGCCAGCTCGAGCACCGGCTCGGGCACCCGGCGCTCCGGCAGGGTGGGTCCCTCGAGCTTCAGCACGTCGGCGAGCATCGCCGTATAGGCGCCCCAGAAGTGCTGGTGGCCGATGACGTGGAAGCGCGACAGGGTGTCGATCGCCAGCGTCCAGTGCCCCGGCTTCATCGCCTCGCCCGGGAAGGTGCAGGAGAGGTCGCGGGTCAGCGGGTTCTCGAGCCAGCTGTAGGTCTCCATGTCGATCCGGTCGAAGCCCTTGCGCAGGGCCGAGACGCTGCCGAGGTCGAGGCCGGCCGCGAAGGCGCAGGGGCCCTGGAGGTGGTCGACGCGCCATTGCTGGACCGGGTCCTTGCCGATCTCCGCCATGCGGCGCAGCCACAGGATGCGCTTGGCGAGCTCCACGTACGGATCGACCACCAGGATCGTCTTCACGTAGTCGCCGGCCTGGACCACGTCCTCGTAGCGCTTCATCAGCAGGCTGCCCTGCAGCAGCATCGAGTCGGCGTACTTGATGTCGATGACGCAGCGCAGCAGGTCGAAGTGCATGTCGTGGATGCCGAAATACGACAACGCGAATTCCGGGAAGAGCATGTCGCGGGCGTGGTTGTCCTGGCCGATCGTGTAGTCGAGGGCCAGCACGCGGGCCTGGCGGTAGGCCGCGCCGGCGCGGTGCCGGTAGAGCAGGATGTTGGTGTCGCCGTCGAAGATGTCGAACTGCGACGCCTGGTCGAGGCCGGGGCAGCTCTCGCCGTCGAGCTTGAAGCCGCAGATCCCGTGGGCGTGCCAGCCGAAATCCTTGAGCTGCGGGTAGTGGACCCAGGCCTCGATCACGGCCTCCCGCGTGCGGTCGAGGACCACGCGCAGGCGGGGGGTGCGGCGCATGTCGTCGGGCGCGATCCAGAGATCGAAGCTCGCCGGGCCGACGACGTTGAAGTTGAATCGCATGCCGCTTGCTAGGCCGAAGACCGCAGCGCGGCAAGGGAGTCGGGGACCGCAGGCGGGCCGGGCCGCCCGGCCGGCGGGGCGACCCGCCGCCACGCGACG
>NZ_JACWCT010000112.1 GCF_016613415.1 Methylobacterium ajmalii
CGCTCCGAGCGCGGCCGCCGCGCTCGCCGGCCTGCGCTGGGCCTCGCGCTGACGGATCGGCCCCGCGGCCCGGGACCGCGAGCCCGCGAGGATCGGTCCACCGGTCCTCGCGTCTCGCCGCGGCCATGACGAGCCGGCCGGCGATCCCCTCCGGACGGCGCGGCCGGAGCCCGGCACAGCTTGGCGCAAGGCGGGACAGGAAAGATCGTCCTGCCCCACGATCCTCCCGCTCAGGGTCTCGCGTCTTCCTCGTCCGCTCCCGCCAATCGGTCGGGTTCCCGGCGTCGGCCGCTGTCGTGCTGCGATCCTGGAGCCGCCGCCGTCCGCCCTGCGGCACGAGGGCCTCTTACTGTCGCCGCCGACCGGCCGGAGGCTCGGCTCGCCGCTCCCGAGATGCCGGCTCCGTCCTGCCAGGCGCGGGCTGGACGGGCGCGCGGCCGGTCGTACACGGCCCCGCCCCGTCGATGTCCCGATTGTCTCCAGGCACAAAAAAACCCCGCCGGAGCGGGGTTCTTTGGTCCGTTCCGTCCCCCAGGGGGGATCGGACGGTCAGACCGCGATGCGGTTCTCTTCCTCGGTCGGCTCGCGCAGCACGTAGCCGCGGCCCCAGACCGTCTCGATGTAGTTCTTGCCCTGGCTGGCATTCGCGAGCTTCTTGCGGAGCTTGCAGATGAACACGTCGATGATCTTCAGCTCCGGCTCGTCCATGCCGCCGTAGAGATGGTTGAGGAACATCTCCTTGGTCAGCGTGGTGCCCTTGCGCAGGCTGAGGAGCTCCAGCATCTGGTACTCCTTGCCGGTGAGATGCACTCGGGCGCCCGATACCTCGACGGTCTTCTGGTCGAGGTTCACGATCAGGTCGCCGGTGGTGATCACCGACTGCGCGTGGCCCTTCGACCGGCGCACGATCGCGTGGATTCTCGCGACCAGTTCATCTTTGTGGAAAGGTTTGGTGAGGTAATCATCGGCACCGAACCCGAGGCCCTTCACCTTGTCCTCGATCCCGGCCATGCCGGAGAGGATCAGGATCGGGGTCTTGACCTTCGCCACCCGGAGGGAGCGCAGAACCTCGTAGCCCGACATGTCGGGCAGGTTCAGGTCGAGCAGGATGATGTCGTAGTCGTACAGCTTCCCGAGATCGACACCTTCCTCGCCGAGGTCGGTCGTATACGTGTTGAAGTTTTCGGACTTGAGCATCAACTCGATGCTCTGCGCTGTCGCGCTGTCGTCCTCGATCAGAAGTACCCGCATCTCAGGTCCCCAAGCCCTGGCCCTCAAGGGTTAAGGCAAGCCCCCGCCGCCCGTCTCCCACCGGCCCGTGGGGGACGCCCGTTGTCTTCCGAACCGCGACGCTATGCCTTAACGGTTAACAAACCCTGTTCACGTCCCGCAAGCAGTTATGAAACCGCGTGACGGGCAGGGCCCTTGCGGGTTTGCGTTCCGTTCCGGCCGAATCGCGACACCATACCCGCATCCCGCCTCGCCGGGCCGGCTAAATGGCTCCCGCCATTGACGCCCGCCCGTGATGTTGCGTCCGCGCCACGCCCCCGGAGAACCTCCGGGAGCCCGCCGTGGATCCCATCTGCCTCAGTGTTAAGGAGAGGGGTAAATGGATCGTTGATGGAATCCGGCAATGGCAGCGGCAGGGATCGGGAAACCGCTTCGTATCAACAGGATGCTGCCGTGACCGGCCCGGGGCGCCTCGATGTCGCCCGCGCCGCGCTGGCCGGCATCGACGAGGTCGAGACGTTCGGCCGGGTCGTCGCGGTGCGGGGCCTGCTCGTCGAGGTCGCCGGCCCGGTCGCGGCGATGCGGCTCGGCGGCCGGCTCGACGTGGTGGTGGACGAGGCCGCCGGCACCGCCGTCCCGTGCGAGATCATCGGCTTCTCCGGCCCCCACGCGCTCGCGATGCCGTTCGGCTCGCTCCAGGGGGTGCGCCGCGGCTGCCCGGCCCGGGTTCGGGGGGAGGGGGCGGGCGCGATCCGGCCGAGCCGGGCCTGGCTCGGCCGCGTGATCGACGCGCTCGGCCGCCCGATCGACGGCAAGGGCCCGCTGCCGCCCGGCCCGCTGCCCTACGGCCTCCGGGCCGATCCGCCCCCCGCCCATGCCCGCCGCCGCGTCGGCCCGCCCCTCGATCTCGGGGTGCGCTGCCTCAACACCTTCCTGACGATGTGCGCGGGCCAGCGCATGGGCATCTTCGCCGGCTCCGGCGTCGGCAAGTCGGTGCTGCTCTCGATGCTGGCGCGCTACACCGCCGCCGACGTCGCGGTGATCGGCCTCGTCGGCGAGCGCGGCCGCGAGGTGCAGGAATTCCTCCAGGACGACCTCGGGGAGGAGGGCCTCGCCCGCTCGGTCGTGGTGGTGGCGACCTCCGACGAGCCGGCGCTGATGCGCCGCAACGCCGCCTACGTCACCTTCGCCCTCGCCGAGCACTTCCGCGACCATGGCGCGCAGGTGCTGTGCATGGTCGATTCGATCACCCGCTTCGCCATGGCCCAACGCGACATCGGGCTCGCCGCCGGCGAGCCGCCGACCGCCAAGGGCTACACGCCGACCGTGTTCTCCGAGCTGCCGCGCCTCCTCGAGCGGGCCGGGCCCGGCACCGGGGACGGCGCGATCACCGGCCTGTTCACCGTGCTGGTCGAGGGCGACGACCACAACGAGCCGGTGGCCGACGCGGTGCGGGGCATCCTCGACGGGCACATCGTGATGGAGCGCGCCATCGCCGAGCGCGGCCGCTACCCGGCAATCAACGTGCTGCGCTCGGTCTCCCGCACCATGCCGCGCTCGTGCGACCCGGACTACCTCGAGGTAGTCCGCCGCGCCCGCCGGGTGCTCTCGACCTATGCCGACATGGAGGAGCTGATCCGGCTCGGCGCCTACCGCCCCGGCAGCTCGCAGGAGGTCGACGAGGCCATCGGCCTGATGCCCGATCTGGAGGCTTTTCTGGGGCAGGGTAAGGAAGAAGCAACCTCCATCCGCGAGGGTTATGAGCGCCTCGCCGCGATCGTCGGCGGGCCGTGAGGGTGGGCCGGGCCGCCCGCCCTGCGGCCTCGTGAAGGCGCGCGACGGGCGAGGCTCGGCCGCATGCCGCTGGCGGGAGTGGAGTAACAATGAAATCGCGGGACACGCTCATCCGGCTGCGCCGCTTCCAGGCCGACGAGAAGCGCCGCAAGGTCGCGCAAATCGAGGCGATGATCGCCGATTTCGCCCGCATGGCCGCCGACCTCGACCGTGAGATCGGCCAGGAGGAGCAGCGGGCCGGGATCTCCGACCCCGCCCATTTCGCCTACCCGACCTATGCCCGCGCCGCCGCCCAGCGCCGCGACAACATCCGCCGCTCCGCCCAGGATCTCGACGTGCAGCTCGCCGAGGCCAAGGCGGCCCTCGCCGAGGCGTTCGAGGAGCTGAAGAAGGTCGAGATCCTCGACGACCGCGAGCGCTCGGGCGAGCGCGTCGCCGAGAATGCCCGCGACCAGGCCAGCATGGACGCGATCGGGCTCGGCCGCGCCCGGGCCTGAGAAGGGGCCGGCGGAGGGCCGGCTCGCCCCACCTCGGGGCGTCCGGCGTAAGGTTTCGCGATGAAAGCGCATGACCCTCTTCCGGACGGCGGAGGAGGCAGGCACGCCGTGTTGTCATCACCCGCCCCGTGGGCTGGGCGCCTGGCGTAGGGACGGGTCAGCCGACCCGCTCCAGGATCACCTCCCTGGCGGGCGGGGCATCCCCGCCGATCCGATAAGCCGCGACGACCGCCGCCTCGGCGCGATCCGCCTCCGCTTCGCTCCGCGCATGCACGATCGCGAGCGGCCGCTCCGGCCCGACCTCGTCTCCCAGAGCCGCCAGGTCGGTGAGGCCGACCCCGTGGTCGATCGGGTCCTGCGGCCGGGTCCGGCCGCCGCCGAGGCCGATCACCGCGACGCCGATGTCCCGGGTGGCGATGGCCTGGACGCGGCCCGCCCGCGGCGCGGGAATCGCCCGCACCAAAGCGGCGCGGGGCAGGTGGCGCTCCGGCGCCGCGATCAGGTCGGCGGGTCCGCCGAGCGCCGTCACCATCCCGGAAAACACCTCCGCCGCGCGGCCCGAGGCCAGGCTGTCCTCCAGCCGGGCGGTCGCGTCGGCGAGGTCGGGGCTCAAGCCCCCGAGGACCAGCATCTCGGCGCCGAGCGCCACCGTCACGGCGTGGAAGCGCGGCTCGCGCCGGCGGCCGGCCAGGTAGTCGAGGGCATACGCGACTTCGACGGCGTTCCCGGCGGCCGAGGCCAGGGGCTGGTCCATGTCGGTGAGGAGCGCCCGGGTCGGCAGGCCGGCGCCGTTGGCCACCGTCACCAGGCTCTCGGCGAGGCCCCGTGCCTCCTCGGTGCGGGCCATGAAGGCGCCGGAACCCGCCTTCACGTCCATGACGAGGCCCTGCAAGCCGGCCGCGAGCTTCTTCGACAGGATCGAGGCGGTGATCAGGTCGAGGGATTCGACCGTGCCGGTGACGTCCCGGATGGCGTAGAGCCGCCGGTCGGCGGGGGCGAGGTCCGGGGTCTGGCCGATCACCGCGCAGCCGACCTCCCGGGTGACGTGCCGGAACAGGTCGATGTCGGGCGCCGTGGTGTAGCCCGGGATGCTGTCGAGCTTGTCGAGGGTGCCGCCGGTATGGCCGAGGCCGCGGCCCGAGATCATCGGCACGTAGCCGCCGCAGGCCGCGACCATCGCGGCGAGCGGCAGGCTCACCGTGTCGCCGACGCCGCCGGTCGAGTGCTTGTCGAGGACCGGGCCCGGCAGGTCCCAGTCGAGGACGGTGCCGGAGCGGGTCATCGCCCGGGTGAGCGCGACGCGCTCGGGCAGCGACAGGCCGCGGAAGAAGACCGCCATGGCGAAGGCCGCCGCCTGGCCCTCGGTCACCCGCCCGTCGGTCAGCCCGGCGATGAAGGCCTCGAGGGCGTCGTCCGGGAGCGCCTGCCCGTCGCGCTTGAGGCGGATCAGTTCCTGCGGCAGCAGCGTCATGGATAGGATCCCGGAAGAGAGCGTCAGAGGTCGCCGGAGAGGAGCGCCGCGACGAGGCGCCCGACATCGTCGGCGGCCTCTTCGGCGACGCGCTTGGTCTCGGCGTGGTGGGGCGCGCCGATTCCGGTCCCGGCCTCGAACCCGGCGGCGTAGTTCGTCACCAGCGACAGGGCCGCGACCCTGAGGCCGAAGAACCGGGCGAGGATCACCTCCGGCACCGTCGACATGCCGACGAGGTCGGCGCCGAGCGCCTTAGCCATGCGGATCTCCGCCGGCGTCTCGAAGCTCGGGCCCGAGAACCAGGCGTAGACGCCCTCCGCCAACGGCACGCCGCAAGCCCGCGCCGCTCGCTTCAGCGCCGCGCGCAGGGCCGGATCGTAGGCGTCCACCATCGGCACGAAGCGGGCGTCGGACGCCTCGCCGTAGAGCGGGTTCATGCCCGACAGGTTGACGTGGTCGGTGACGAGGGCGAGGCGGCCGGGCCCGGCCTCGGGTAGGAGCGAGCCGGCGGCGTTGGTGAGGAGCAGCGGCGGGGCGCCGAGCGCCGCCACCAGCCCGACCGGCACCCGCATCGCGGCGGCGTCGCCGTGCTCGTAGGCGTGGGCGCGGCCCTGGAACAGCAGCACCCGGCGCCCCGAGAGGCGCCCGGCCACCAGCCGCCCGGCATGGCCCGAGACGCCGGAGGCGGGAAAGTGCGGGATCTCGCCGTAGGGCAGGGCGACCGCCTCGGTGAGCCGCCCGGCCAGGGGCCCGAGCCCGGTGCCGGCCACGAGGGCGAGGGCGAAGGGCTCGTCTCCGAGGCGGGCCCGCACATAAGCGGCCGCCGCGGCGATGCGGGGATCGCTCTCGCTCACGCGAGGTTGTCCGGCCCGAACGAGGCGGGCAGCAGCTCGTCGAGGGTGAAGGTCCGGCGCAGCCCCTCCGGCCCGGCGACGTGGATCGGCGTGTCGGGGCCGGCGAATTCGCGGATGCGCTGGCGGCAGGCGCCGCAGGGGGTGACCAGCGCCGCGCCGTCGCCGAGCACCAGGATCGCGGCGATGCGCCGGCCGCCGGCCGCCACCATCGCGGCGATCGCCCCGGCTTCCGCGCAGGTGCCGACCGGGTAGGCGGCGTTCTCGACGTTGCAGCCGGCATGCACCGCCCCGGCCTCGTCCAGGACGGCGGAGCCGACGCGGAAGCGCGAATAGGGGGCGTGGGCGCGGCCCTGGACCGCGCGGGCGGCGGAAAACAGGGTGTCGATCGGGTCCATCCCGGCTCCGGCTGCGTGACGGCGAGACCCGATCATGGCCGGACCGGCGCCCGCCGTCGAGCCCGTCGACAAGCCGGTGCGGTGGTCTTAAACCCGTCGTCTTTCCAAGAGGCGAGGGATCCGGGGCGATGCTGGGACGGTTCGAGCGCAACGGGTCCGGCGAGGCCGTCGTCGAGTACGGCGACAGCAACCTGCGGGTGGTGAAGCCCGGCCGTTTCGTGCGCTGCGGCGTGACCGGCGTCGAGATCCCGCTCGATGTCCTGCGCTACTGGAGCGTGGCGCGCCAGGAGGCTTACGCCGATCCCGACGCCGTGATGGTGCGCCTGCGCCAGGACTCACGGGCCGGGTAGCGGTCGGAGCCGCCGCAGCAGCGCGGCGAGCGCCTCCGGCTCGTCGAGGGCCAGCACCACCGGCAGCGTCGCCACCGGCAGGTCGTCCGGCAGGCGCACCCGGTCCTTCTCGGTCGTCACCAGGAGAAGGTTTGCCCGCGCCGCGTCCGCGACGAGGCCCGCGACCTCCGCGGCCGTGAAGGCGTGGTGGTCCGGGAAGGCCCGGGTCTCGCGTATCTCCGCCCCGATCTCGCGCAGGCTCGCGAAGAACTTTTGCGGCCGCCCGATCCCCGCGAAGGCCAGGACCGGGCGTCCCGCCAGCGCCGCGGCGGCCGCCGGATCGGGCACCAGCCGGCCGCGAAGCGCCGGCAGCCCGCGTGCCCGCGCCTCGGCCAGGATCCGCGCACCCGGTGCCCCCTCGCCGATCACCAGGGCGGCGTGGATGCGGGGCCATTGCGCGGCGGCCGGCGCCCGCAGCGGACCCGCCGGGAAGACCCGGCCGTTGCCGAGCCCCACGGCGCCGTCGAACACCGCGATGGACAGATCCTTGGCGAGGCCCGGGTTCTGCAGCCCGTCATCCATCACCACCACGTCGGCGCCATCCGCCAGGCAGGTCTGCGCGCCCGCCACCCGGTCGCGGGCGACGAAAGCCGGGCCGGCGCGGGCCAGCAGCAGCGGCTCGTCGCCGACCTGCGCCGCGCCGTGCCGGGCGGGATCGACCCGCACGGGACCGGTCAGGCTGCCGCCGTAACCTCGGCTCAGGAAGGCCGGGCGCCGGCCGAGGTCGCGCAGCAGGACCGCCACCGCCAGCGCCGTCGGCGTCTTGCCGGTGCCACCGAGGGAGAAGTTGCCGACGCAGACCACGGGGGCGGGCACCCGGGTGCCCGCCCGCGCCATCCGGCTGGCGCAGAGCGCCCCGTAGACGTGACCGATCGGCGCCAGCAGCCGGGCCGCCGGGCCCGGCGTCTCGTGCCACCAGAAGCCCGGCGCCTGACTCACGAGGCGAACCGCCCGGCGATGATCAGCTGGCAGATGAAGGGCTCGAGCGCCGCCATCGCCCGGTCGGTGGCGCCGCCGGCCGCCTCGATCGCCGCCGCGCCGGCCCGGGCCATCGCCCGGCGGCCGTCCGGATCGCCGAGCAGCCCGTCGACCGCCGCCGTCAGTTCCTGCCCGTCCCGGACCGTCCGGGCGCCGCCGGCACGCTCGAGGGCGCCGTAGACCTGGGCGAAGTTGCGCACATGCGGCCCGTTCAGGATCGCCGCGCCGAGGCGGGCCGGCTCGATCGGGTTCTGGCCGCCGTGCCGGGCGAGCGAGCCGCCGACGAAGACGAGCGGGCACAGGCGGTAGAACAGGCCGAGCTCGCCGACCGTGTCGGCGACGTAGAGATCGACCTTGTCGTGCGGCTGCCCGCCGGTGGCGCGGCGCCCGACCCGCAGCCCCGCGGCGGCGGCCTGGGCCGCCACCTCCGCCCCCCGGTCCGGATGGCGCGGCACCACGATGGTGAGGAGGCCCGGATGCGTCCGCGCCAGCGCCCGGTGGACCGCGGCGGCGGCGGCCTCCTCGCCCGGGTGGGTCGAGGCGGCGAGCCAGACCGGACGGCCCTGCGTCACGCCCTGGAGCTGGCGCAGCGCCTCGGGCTCCGCCGGGGGCGGGCCCGCATCGAATTTCAGGTTGCCGCCGGTCTCGACCCGGGGCGCGCCGAGGCGGGCGAAGCGCTCCGCCTCCTCCCGGCTCTGGGCGAGGCAGAGCGCGACCCGCGACAGCAGCGCGCGGGCGACCGCCGGGGTGCGCCCCCAGCCGCGGGCCGAGCGCTCGGACATCCGCCCGTTCACCAGGATCAGCGGCACCCCGCGGGCGTGCAGCGCCAGGATGGTGTTGGGCCACAGTTCCGATTCGGCGACGAGGGCGAGGTCCGGCTGCCAATGGTCGAGGAAGCGGGCAACGTAGCGCGGCGCGTCGAGGGGCACGAACTGGTGCAGCGCCCCCGGCGGCAGCCGCCGCGCCAGCAGTTCGGCCGAGGTGCGGGTGCCGGAGGTGACGAGAACCGTGAAGCCGCGCCGGGTCAGCCGCTCGACGAGGCCGAGGAGCGACAGGGCCTCGCCGATGCTGGCGCCGTGGGCCCAGACCAGCGGGCCCGCCGGCCGCGGCCTGCCGGGGCGGCCGGTGCGCTCGGGCAGGCGCACCGGGTCCTCCTTGCCGCGCCGGCGCCGCCAGGCGAGCAGCCCCGCGAGCGCCGGTTCGCCGGCGATCAGCCCATAATGGTAGGCGCGCAGCAGGGCCGGCAGGTCGCCGGGTCGCTGCTCGCGGGGCCGGGTCTCCTCGCGCCTCATCGGGCCGAGGCCCCCTTGCAGGTATGGCCCTTGCGGGTATGGACCGGATCGATCCGGCCGACCTGCGCGAAGGCCCGGGCATGGACTGCGTTGAGGTCGGTCTCGATGCGCAGGCGCGCCGCCTCGATCCCCGCCGCGTCGAGGTCTCGCGGCACGCTGATCGGCTCGCCGAAGGCCATCACGCCGCGGCCGAAGGGCAGGCCGAGGCTCGCCCGGTCCCAGCTGTCGAATTGCAGGTAGCGGCTCGTCACGACGGCGGTGGGCACCACCGGGCGGCCGGACATCCGCGCCAGCATCACGATGCCCTCGCCGCAGCGCCGCGACACCTTCGGCACGTCGGCGCTGAACGCCACCGACTCGCCGTCCTCCAGGGCCTTGAGGCAGCCGCGCAGGGCCTGGACCCCGCCCTTGGCCCAGATGTCGCGCGCGCGCCGCGCGCCCGAGCCGCGGATCACCCGCACGCCCATCCGCTCCAGGACCGCGGTGTTCACCCCGCCGTCGACCGAGCGCGACACCATGGTGGCGGCCCGGTCCTGCGGCCGGCGCACGAACGGCACCATCAGGTGCTGGCCGTGCCACATCGCGATGATGAAGGGCCGCAGCGGCGTGAGCCAGTCGTAGGCTCCGGGCGGATCGAGGCTGAAGCGGTTCGTGCCCTGCACCAGCTTCAGGTAGCTCGCGCCGAGGAACCCGAGGCTTTCCTGGGCGGCCCGGCTGCGGGCGATGCGGGTGACGACGCTCATCGGCAGCACTTCGTTCGGGAGGACGGGCTCTTCGGTGCGCGGCAAGAAGACCCCGCGCCGCCCCGCACCCGCGGGACGACAAGGAAGCCCGCGCGAATCCGGGCGCCGTCATGCTCCGTTCGGGCCCGCGAGGCAACCGCCGCGCGGGCGCAGATGCGGGCAGCGGCGTGCGGCAACGCACGCATTCCAAGGTGGACATGATCCCCGCGGAGAGCGGGGGAGCTACGAGCTGCGTGTCGATTCTGGTGAAGGTCGCGGGTCGATCCCCGCGTGGCGGGGGAGCCGGGCATGGCCTGATCTCCTCCGGATCGGGCGGAGGGCGATCCCCGCGTAGGCGGGGGAGCCCGCAGCTTCTGGCCGACGCTCATGCGGTTGTCGGGTCGATCCCCGCGTAGGCGGGGGAGCCGGAGATTACAGCGGTGATGCCGCGTAGCACGAGGGTCGATCCCCGCGTAGGCGGGGGAGCCCCTCCTTCGGGCGCAGAAAGACGAGAGGAAGACGGTCGATCCCCGCGTAGGCGGGGGAGCCTCTGCCAACTAACTCACTGATACCGTTCACGACGTCAAAGATGCCGTTGGGGAAGATAAGCGACCGGCGGTGTGTCAGGATGCCCGAGACCGGCCCGGCCGTCGAGGGTCATAGTCCGTGCGACGCCCGGCCCCGGATGGTGCGATGCACGCGAGCGCTTGTTTGGAATGGATCCAATC
Source organism: Methylobacterium ajmalii (assembly GCF_016613415.1). Lineage (GTDB taxonomy): Bacteria > Pseudomonadota > Alphaproteobacteria > Rhizobiales > Beijerinckiaceae > Methylobacterium > Methylobacterium ajmalii. Next base: position 10,351 of record NZ_JACWCT010000112.1, read on the forward strand.
TATAGATTGGATCCATTCCAGACTGGAGCATGCCCGTGAAGGCCCTGACCGATCTTACCGAACGCGAGGTGCTGGCCCTCGCCATCGCCAGCGAGGAGGAGGATTCCCGCATCTACCGCAGCTTCGCCGAGGGCCTGCGGGCCGACCTGCCGGGCTCGGCCGGGGTGTTCGAGGCGATGGCGGAGGAGGAGGCGGGGCACCGCGACGACCTCTACGCGGCGTATCGCCAGCGCTTCGGCGAGCACCTGCCGCCCCTGCGGCGCGAGGACGTGAAGGGGTTTCCCCGCCGCCGGCCGGTCTGGTGGCAGGGGCTCGACGCGGCGCGGATGCGGCGGGAGGCGCAAGGGATGGAGGCGCAGGCCGCGGCCTTCTACGAGCGGGCGGCGGAGCTCTCCCGCGATCTCGGGGTGCGCCAGCTCTTCACCCGGCTCGCCGAGATCGAGCGCGGCCACGGCGACCGGGCCGCCTCCCTGTCGGCCGAGCAGGAGAGCGGGGACGCCGCCTCCGAGGAGGCGCGGGCGGCCCACCGCCTGTTCGTGCTGCGCTACGTCCAGCCGGGCCTCGCCGGGCTGATCGACGGTTCGGTCTCGACGCTCGCGCCGCTCTTCGCCGCCGCCTTCGCCACCCACAACAACTGGCAGACCTTCCTGGTCGGCCTCGCCGCCTCGATCGGCGCGGGCATCAGCATGGGCTTCACCGAGGCCCTGTCGGACGACGGCAGCATCACCGGGCGCGGCTCGCCCTGGCTGCGCGGCCTCGTCTGCGGCGTGATGACGACGGTCGGGGGCCTGGGCCACACGCTGCCCTACCTGGTGCCGGATTCCTGGTCGAACGCCTTCGCGATCGCCACCGTGCTGGCGGCACTGGTGGTGGTGGTCGAGCTCTGCGCGATCTCGGCGATCCGCACCCGCTACATGGAGACGCCGTTCTGGCGCGCCGCGCTCCAGGTGGTGCTCGGCGGGGTGCTGGTGCTGCTCGCCGGCGTCGCCATCGGCAGCGCCTGACGGGGAGGCGGGCGGCCTCGTGCGGCACCGTGCGCGGGGGGCGGCCACGAAAGCCGCTCCCGCCACCTTGAAAATGGTCTAGATACGAGGGAGCCGAGGGCCCGACGGAACGGCCCACCAAGAAACGTCCTCCGAGACACCGAACGTCCTCCGAGACTCCGCCCGAGGAAACGCCGTGCAGACCAGCTTCACCCCCGCGCAGCTCGCCGACCCGGCCATGGCGGCCTCGGAGAAGATCCTGCGCACCTGCGTGCATTGCGGCTTCTGCACCGCCACCTGCCCGACCTACCTGCTGCTCGGCGACGAGCTCGATTCGCCGCGCGGGCGCATCTACCTGATCAAGGACATGCTGGAGGGCGGCAAGCCGGCGAGCCCCGAGGTGGTCAAGCACGTCGACCGCTGCCTGTCGTGCCTGTCCTGCATGACCACCTGCCCGTCGGGGGTGCATTACATGCACCTCGTCGACCATGCCCGCGCCCATATCGAAGAGACCTATTCCCGTCCGGCCGAGGACCGGTTCCTGCGCGCGGTGCTGGCGCGCGTGCTGCCCTACCCGAACCGCTTCCGCCTGGCACTCCTCGGCGCCACCCTCGGCCGGCCGTTCCGGGGCATCGCCGCGAGGATGCCGAAGGTTGGCAATCGGCTGGCCGCGATGCTCGACCTCGCGCCGGCCTCGCTGCCGACCCGCTCGGCGCACGACAGGCCCGGCCGCTTCCCCGCCGCCGGCCCGCGCCGGGGCCGGGTGGCGCTCCTGCGCGGCTGCGCCCAGAGCGTCCTGCGGCCGGACTTCAACGAGGCGGCGATCCGGCTCCTGAACCGCCACGGCGTCGAGGTGGTGCAGGCCAAGGGCGAGGGCTGCTGCGGCGCGCTCACCCACCACATGGGCCAGGAGGATTCCTCGCACGCGCTGGCCCGGCGCACGATCGACGCCTGGATCGCCGAGATGGACGGCGAGGGGCTGGACGCCATCGTGGTCACGGCCTCGGGCTGCGGCACCACGATCAAGGATTACGGCTTCATGTTCCGCGACGACCCGGCCTATGCCGAGAAGGCGGCCCGGGTCGCGGGGATCGCCCGCGACGTGACCGAGTACGTGACGAGCCTCGGCCTGTCCGAGCCGGTGGTCGAGACCGACCTCGTCGTCGCCTACCACTCCGCCTGCTCGATGCAGCACGGGCAGGGCCTGCGCACCGAGCCGAAGGCGCTGCTCGCGCGCGCCGGCTTCACCGTGAAGGACGTGCCGGAGGGCCACATCTGCTGCGGCTCGGCCGGGACGTACAACATCCTGCAGCCGGAGCTGGCCGCGCATCTGCGCGCCCGCAAGGTCGCCAATATCGAGCGCGTGCGCCCCGACATGATCGCCACCGGCAACATCGGCTGCGCCACGCAGATCGGGAAGGGCACCGCGATCCCGATCGTCCACACGGTGGAACTCCTCGACTGGGCGACCGGCGGCCCGCGCCCGGCGGCCCTGGACGGGGTGGCGGACAAGCGGCCGGCGCTGGCGGCGGCGGAATAGGCGGCGACCTGCCGGACGGGCGGGTCCCGTCCGGCGCTTCCCCCGTCAGAACACCGAGATCAGCACGATCCCGCCGACCATCAGAGCGGCGCCGAGCAGCCGTGGCGGGCCGGCCTTGACCTGACGCATGCCGAGCCAGCCGAAATGGTCGAGCGCCACCGAGGTCAGGAGGTTCGCGGTGATGAGGAGCCCGTTGAGCGCGCCGGCCCCGACCTTGTCGACGAAGAGGAGGCCCGCGAACACCGCGACCGCCCCGGTGATGCCGGCGAGCGGCATCCACCAGCGCACCCCGGCCAGGTCCGCGCGCTTGGGCAGCGGCGTGGGTTTCAGCAGGAACATCAGCGCGAAGGCGAAGACGACCGGCACGAACGACACGGTGGCGGCGAGCCAGGGGTTCACCAGCGCCCCGCGCAGCTGCGAATTCCATACCACGCCGATCGCCATCAGGGCGCCCGCCACCAGGATGAACGGGTAGAGCAGCTTGCCGCTCAGGCCGTGGCCCTCGCCTTCGTCCTTCTTGCCCGCGGTCTTCGCGATGAACACCACGCCGGCCGCCATCAGGAGCCCGCCGAGCCAGGGCAGCGGCTTGAAGCCGGCGGCCTGGAGCCCGAACAGCCCGAAGGCGTCGAGGGCGAGCGAGGTGATGATGTTGGCGGTCAGGGTCAGGCCGTTGAACGGCCCGGCGCCGACCTTGTCGATGAAGGCGAGCCCGCCGAACACCGCGACCGCGCCGGCCAGCCCCCCGAGGGGGGCGTACCAGGGCATCTTCTCCAGGGTCTCGAGGGTCGGCAGCGGCGTCGGCATCACCAGGAACAGGGTGGTGAAGACGAACACGATCGGCAGGAACGACACCGTGGCGGCGAGCCACGGATTGACCATGTGCCCGCGCAGCTGCGCGTTCATCGCGTTGCCGAGCGCCTGGAGCGCACCGGCGACCAGGATGAAGGGATAGAGGAGCGCGGCGATCGACACCGGAAAAACCTTCCTGTGGGAGGGGATCAGACGAGGAGGAGCGGTCAGACGAGAAGAAGACCTGCGAGCGCCAGCGCGAGGGCCGGCGGCATCACCACCAGGCCGAGCTTGAGGAAGCTCCAGAAGCTGACGTCCTGGCCCTCGCGGCGGATGGCGGTGAGCCACAGGATGGTGGCGAGCGAGCCGGTGACCGAGAGGTTAGGCCCCAGATCGACGCCGATCAGCACGGCGCCCGCGACCTTCTCGGGGACGTGCGCGGCCTGGACCGCGGCCCCGGCGATCAGGCCCGCCGGCAGGTTGTTGACGAAGTTGCAGGCGATGGCGATGAGCGCGCCGGCGCCCCAGGCGGTCTCTGTCGGCGCGGCGGTGGCGGCCTGTTTCAGGGCGTCGGCGATCATCGCCAGCACGCCGGTCTTCTCCAGCGCCTCGACCAGCACGAACAGCCCGGCGACGAGCGGCAGCACGCTCCAGGAGACGTCCTTGACCACCTCCACGGCGCCGCTGCCGCGACGCAGCGCCAGCACGATGAGGGTGGTGGCGAGCCCCGCCACGAAGGTCGGCAGGCCGAGGTCGCGCCCGAGCGCCGAGGCGCCGATCAGCACCGCGCCGGTCGCCACGATGCCGAGGCCCGCGACGATGCCGGTGCGCGACAGCGCCGTCGCCTCGACGTCGGTGGCGACCGATTGCTGCTTGAGGGTGCCGTTCTGGGTGAGCCGCAGGACGAGGTAGGTCGTCCCGATCGCCAGCAGCGACGGCAGGCCGAACAGCGCGAGCCAGCGGGTCAGCGGCGGCATGTGCTCGGCGAAGACCACGAGGTTGGCCGGGTTCGAGATCGGCAGCACGAACGACGCCGCGTTGGCGATGAAGGCGCAGATGAACAGGTAGGGCAGCGGGTTCTCGACCTTGGCGGCCCGGGTCGCGGCATAGACCGCGGGCGTCAGCACCACCGCGCAGGCGTCGTTCGACAGGAAGACCGTGACGACCGTGCCGACGAGGTAGACCAGGGTGAAGAGCCGGGTGGCCGAACCCTTGGCGGTGCGCACCGCGATGCCGGCGAGCCAGTCGAACAGGCCCTCCTTCCGGGCGACCTCCGACATCAGCATCATGCCGACGAGGAAGAGGTAGACGTCGGTGCCCTTGAGCACGCCCTCCCAGGCGGTGCCGGCCGGCATCAGGCCGAGGAGCACGAGGGCGAGGGCGCCCGCCACCGCCCAGATCGCCTCCGGCCAGGAGAACGGGCGCACGATCACGCCGAGGGTGGCGAGGGCGGCGATCGCCCAGGTCGCGAGGTTGGGGCTGAGCGTCAGCGCGGCCATCGGGGGAGTGGTCCTGTCGTCACGGTCGGGAGGATCTGAAGGGTGTTCGGCTTGGGACCAACTGCGTTCGCGGCCCTCCCACCCGCGACCTCGTCCCGAGGTGCGAGCGAAACGAGCCTCGACGGAGGGGGCCGGGGATCACGGTGGCCTCTGGGGGCCTCCGTCGAGGCTCCCGTCGGTCGCACCTCGGGATGAGGTCGCGTGTGGGAAGGGTTTCAGCCGTTGCGGTTCGCCTCGGGAAGCGGGCGGTTCTCCCTCACCACTGCCGCCCGTTCCTGTTCGGCCCGAGCTGCGTCCCCAGGAGGCCCCGCGCCTCCCAGGCGCCGAGCGCGTCCGCGTCGCTGCCGATCCCGCGGGAGGTGGGCAGGCCGGTCGGATCGCTCGTCGGCTCGATCGCGTCGGTGTCGGTGGCGCCCGCGCCCGTCGCCCGGACCTTGATGACCCGGGCGTCCGCCGGCCAGGTGATTGTGGCCGCGTAGCAGCGTGCCCCATCCTCCCGCGCCATCGGCCGCCACGACCCGTCGTCGATGCGGTACTCCACCGTCTCGGCCGGTCCCATCACCAGGGCGCGCAGGGTCACGCTCTCGCCGACCACGTGGCCGGCGTCGCAGGCGAGGCGCCGGTCGGCGGGGGCGGTGACGAGCACGAAAGGCCAGGGGCGCGCCAGTTCCTTGAAGCGCCAGCTCACCACGCCGCCGTCGATCGCCGCGATCGCGTAGCCGACCGGGCCCTCCTCGATCTGCCCGGTCGAGCGGGTCGCCGCGTAGACGGTGCGTCCGTCATTGGCGAGCTCGTTGTAGTGGGTATGCCCCATCTCGACGAGGCGCACCGGGCCGCGATGGACGAGGTCGGCGACGCGCTCGGCTTCGCCCTCGCCCTTCAGGTCGGCCGGGTAGCTGTGCATGAACAGGGCGCAGGGCGTGTCGCCGGCTCGTTCCAGCTCGTCGGCGAGCCAGGCGACCTGGGCGGGGCCGAGGCGGAAATCCGGCCCGCCGGAGCCCGGCCCGCACATGTCGAGGAAGAGGCAGCGCACGCCGCGCATGTCGACTGCGTAGGGCAGGCGCGGTACCCCGAGCCCGTCATGGAAGGCGTCGAGGCTGCCGCCCTCCATGTCGTGGTCGCCGGTGATGACGTGGGCCGGCAGGCGGAGCCGGTCGAGGCCGGCCCGCACCAGGGCGTATTGCTCGGGGCGGCCGTTATCGGCGTTGTCCCCGGGCACGAAGATGAAGTCGAGCCCCTCCACCTCGTTCAGCTGCGCCACGATGGCGGCGAAGTCGCGGGCGTTGTCGGCTTCCGCCCCGGTGAGGTGGAGGTCGCCGATATGGGCGAAGGCGAGGGGGATCGTCATGGCCGGGCTCAGACCCCCAGAAGGGCGGGCCGACGGTTCGGTCCGGAGGGCGTGCCGGCCTGGGCCGGCTCGAAGCCCCGGGTCTCGGGCATCACCAGCAGGTAGAGGGCGAAGCCCAGGCCCGCGATGCCGGCGAGCGTCAGGAAGGCCGTCGAGTAGCCGGCCGAGACGATGATGAGCCCGGCGAGGGTCGCGCTCAACGAGGCGCCGAGGCCCTGGGCGGTCGCGACCGCGCCCTGGCTGACGTTGAACCGCCCGGTGCCGCGGGTCAGGTCAGCCACCACGATCGGAAAGAGCGCGCCGTAGACGCCGGCGCCGATGCCGTCGAGGAGCTGCACCGCCACGAGGTAGAACGGGTTGTTCGAGAAGGTGTAGAGCACGCCGCGCAGCGCCAGCACCCCGAAGGCGGCGAGGAAGATGGGCTTCCGGCCGATCGCGTCGGCCTTGTGCCCGACGAACATCGCCACCGGCACCATCACGCACTGCGCCGCCACGATGCAGATCGCGATCAGCGAGGTGGCGTTCTCCTTGCCCGACAGGTGGGTGAGGAGCTGGCCGACCGAGGTCAGCATCGCGGCGTTCGAGAGGTGGAAGATCGCGGCCAGAAGCGCGAACAGCATCAGGTACTTGTTCTGGAGGAGCGCGGTCAGGCCGGAGGGCTGCTCGCCGCCCGACTGGTCCTCGGCGCTGTCGAGGCCGCGGGCGAGGTCGTTGTCGATCGCGTCCTCCGGCACCATCAGCATCGCGCCGATCGAGAGCGCGGCGAGCACGCCCATCAGCCAGAACACCACGATCGGGCCGAACAGGTAGGCCAGCCCCCCGGCGAGCGCCGCCGAGACGGCGTTGCCGGCGTGGTTGAAGCCCTCGTTGCGGCCGATGCGCTTGGCAAAGAGCTTGGGCCCCACCACCCCGAGGGTGATGGCGGCGAGCGCCGGCGGGAAGATCGCCCCGGCGATGCCGGCGAGCGACTGGGTGGCGGCCACCGCGTAGAAGTTCGAGATGAAGGGCAGCGCCAGGCAGCTCAGGGTCACGGCGAGAGCCGCCGCGATGACGATGGTGCGCTTGTGCCGAGAACGGTCGATGAGCGCGCCGGCCGGCGTCTGGGCGATCAGGCCGGCGATGCCGGCGATCGTCATGATCATGCCGGTGGTCGCCTCGTTCCAGCCCTGGTCCGGGCCGCGCACGGCGATGAGGTAGATGGCGAGGTAGGGACCGAGGCCGTCGCGCACGTCCGCCAGGGTGAAGTTGAGCGCGTCGAGCCCCCGCAACGCCCGCCGCGACGGCTGTCGGTCGGGCGCGCCGGACCCAGAGGCAGGGAGGGATTGTGCCGTGCTCACCGTGATGTCTCCCTGAGGAAGGACGGGCCTATCCGGAGCCGAGAACCGGCGGGATCGCGAAAAGTTGCGATGCCATCGGGATTAAGCACCTGCGCGGGACGTCCGCGCCGCGCAGGTCGTCTTCAGGCGGGCCGTCCCCGGACGGCCGGGATCAGAACCGGCGCGGTGCCGGGGGCGGAGCGCCCGGGCCGCCGGGCGGCGGAGGCGGCGGAGCCGCACCGGGACCTCCGGGAAGCGGCGGAGGCGGAGGAGCCGCGCCGGGCCCACCGGGCGGCGGGGGGGGCGGCGGAGCTGCACCGGGAC
>NZ_JACWCT010000113.1 GCF_016613415.1 Methylobacterium ajmalii
CGGGCGAGCGGCAGCGCCGCGGCGCCGGCCTCGCCCGGGCCCGGGATCCAGGCCGCCTCGGCGCCCGGATCGCGGCCGAGCCGGGCCGACAGCCGGGCGAGGAAGCCCGGCGCGTCGAGGAGGTCGTCGCCGCACAGGCTCTCGAGCCGGAATCCGTCCTCGAGCGCCACCTCGGGCGGGCCGAGCAGCGCGACGGCGGGGCCGGCCTCGCCCTCCTCCTCCCAGGTGCAGAAGGCGAGGTCGAGGGTGTGGGCGCCCGGCGGCGGTTCGAGGTCCAGGGTGAAGCGGCGCGCCTGCGGCTGGGCCGGCAGGTTCACGCTGGCGCCGAGGCCCGGCGCCTCCTCCGAGCCCGGGACCGAGACGGTGCCCGGATAGGGCGGCGGGATCTCGGCCCCGTCGCGGTCGCGGTAGACGAGGCTCACCCGCGCGGCGTGCTCCTTCACCCGCGAGGCGTGGAGCTGCCCGCGCACCACGAGGCCGAGGCCCGGCACCAGGCTGTGGCGCGACGGCGCGGGGTTCGGCCCGAGCCTGCGGCTGCGGAAGGGCGCGGGCGTCAGCGGCGTCACGGGGCGCAGGCAGGGCTCGGCGATGGTCACGCCCTCGGTGTTGCGCCAGGAGCGCAGCGTGAGGACGAGGCCGCGGGCCTGGGGCGGCACGCCGAAGGCGACCCGCACCGGCGCCATGCGCAGGAGCTCGCTGCCGGCGGGCTGGCAGGCCGGCCCGGCGATCCAGGCGCTGTGGGGATCGAGGAGGGTGCGCGACAGGCCCGGCACCTGCTCGACGTCGAGGCTCGACCCGTCGCCGGCCAGGAAGTCGAAGCCCGCGAGCACGAAATCGGCGGCAAGCCCGCCCTCCTCCTCGGCCGACCAGGCGAGCCGCGCCTCGAGGCAGCACCAGGCCCCCGCCGGCAGGTCGCGGAAGGTCAGGAGCGCCCGCGACCAGCGGTTGTTGGCGGTGATCGCGTGCTCGCCCTCGTGCGCGCCCGGCCCGGCGCCGCCCGCGTAGCGGGCCTGGACCGGGAGAAGCACCGGCTCGGAGGGCAGCAGGGCCGGAAGCATGGGGCGAGGAAGGGCCGCGGGCGGAAGGAATACCTCCGGCCAGTGCCGGGGACGGGCCCTGCCTGTCAAGGCGCCGGGCCACGCTGCGCACCGCTCGCTGTCCGGCCCCGGACGCGATGGAGCCCGTCAGAACGTCCCCAGCGTCATCGGCAGGTCGGTGGGCGGGGCGTAGGCGGCGAGATCGAGGACCCAGCGTTCCGCCCCGTCGGGTTCCGGTGGCGCGGGGGTGAAGCCGAGGCGGGGGTAGAGGTCCGCCACCATCCCGTTGCGCCCGCTCGCCCGGTAGAGGCCGACGAGGCGGCGCGCGCGCCGGCCCGCCGCCTGCGCCGCGAGGATCGCCAGGATCCCCTCCTCCACCCGCCGGCCGAGCACCCGGCAGCTCATCAGCCAGGTCTCGATCACGAGGTCCCGGCCGACGAGCCGGCCGATCGCGACGGCGATCATCCCGTGCTCGGCGAGGCGGTCGGCGAGGCGCAGCTGCAGCGTCAGCACCGCGGGATCGTCGATCAGCGCGGCGGCCTCGGCCTCGCGCAGGCGCCGGGTCGTCAGGTTGAACTGGTTGGTCTTGTTGACGAGCTGGACGATGCGGGGAAGCCCGACGGCGTCGAAGCTCCGCCAGGTCAGCCGCATGCCGAGGCCCGCGAGCGTGCCGGCAAGGTCGGTCGTCCCCCCGCCCGCCTCGTCCCGGCGGGCGCGGTCGCGCGCGTAAGCCTGCGCCCGCCCGCGATCCTCGGCCGTCAGCGCCACCGCCTCAAAGTAGCCGGCATCGGCAAGGCAGCGGGCGACCAGCGCCGGCTCGTCGGGCACCTCCGGCACCGCCACCATCGGCAGGTGCTCGCGCACCAGGGCGCGCTCGAACGGGTTGTCGTCGACGAAGACGAGGGAATCGAGGCCGAGGCGCAGCTCGGCGGCGATGCGCCGGAGGTTGGTCGCCTTGTCGTCCCAGTTGGCCGCGAAGGCGCCGAAATCGGAGAGGCGCAGGAGCATGTCGGGATGCTCGCGGAACGGCCTCCGGGCCACCTCGGGATCGTTCTTCGAGCAGACCGCCAGCACGATGCCGCGGCGCGCCAGATCGCGGGCATGGGCCTGGAGCGCCAGGAACGATTCGCCCGCGGCGCTCCCCTGCCCGACGATCAGGCCGGCGAGCCCCTCCTCCCCGACCGTGCCGCCCCACAGCGTGTCGTCGAGGTCGAGCACCAGGGCCTTGGCCGAGCGGCCGAGGCGGGCCCCGAGGAGCCGGGCGACGAGGTCGCCGTAGAGCGGGGCGGCGGCCGGCGTCACCGCCTGGCGGGCCCGCAGCCACAGGGCGGGATCGTGCCAGGCGTCGAGCCCGTGCCGCGCCACCGCGTCGTCGAGGGCGAGGAGGTCGACGCCCTCCTCCACGGCCGCGTCCCGCAGGCCGGCGTTGAGGCGCGCCGTGCGGGCGGCGAGCGAGCCCGGCATCCGGTGCTCGTTGCCGCCCATCAGCGGGATCGCGGCCGGCAGCAGCGTCTGCTGGATCACCGTGCAGCCATGCGCCGCCCGGGCCCGGGCCCAGAGCGATTTCAGCCGGTCGAGGGCTGCGCCGACGTCCCCAGCCGGTCCCAGGAGGGCGTCGGCGTCGAGGGCCAGCAGCACGGTGTCGGGCCGGAGCGCATGCAGCGCCTCGCCGTCGACCTCCCGGTCGGACTGGCCGTAGGCGCCCTCGTGCACCGTCACGCGCAGGTCGCGGCGCAGGGCCCCGACCCGGATGCCGGCGGCGAGGTGCGACAGCGTCGAGGAGCCGAGCAGCGCGAGGCGCCAGGCCGGGCCGGCCGGCGACGCCTCCGGGAAGCGTCGCTGCAGCACCCGGTCGAGCCGGGCGGTGCGCGCCGGGTCGAGGCGGGTGCGCGCGAGGTCCGCGAGCGCGTCCCAGGCCTCCCGGTCGGGCCGCCCCTCGGCCGCGGCGAGGCGGGCGGCGAAGTCCGCCGGCGGCTGCGGCAGCCAGGCGAGGTCGGCGGTCACCGCGGCGCCTTGCGGGCGATTACCGCCGCGAGGTCGCCGACGCTTCCCAGCCCGTCGACCTCCCGGGTGGTGAGCTTGATGCCGAAGCGCGCCTCGACCGCGATGACGAGCTCGATCATCCGGGTCGAGTCCCAGCCCTCGACGTCCTCGGCGGTGAGCCCGGGGCTGAGCGGCACCGGCTCGCCGAACACGTCTTCGAAGAGCGGGGCGAGGGCTGCGAGCGCGGCGTCTTCGGTCATGGCGGGGCTCTCCGGTTCGCCCCGGATGTAGCGCAGGTCGCGACCGCATCGCGAGCCGTGCCCTGCGCGCCGGGGTGGCCTGCCCGCCCGCGTCTTGCATGCCATGGCCGAGTTGCTAGCTGACTCTGACAAGAATTCCGGAGAGCACCGGCATGAACGCCCGTCCCGACGCCCGCGACTTCGCCGGCCCGCAGAAATTCGGCATCGGCCAGCCCGTGCGGCGGGCCGAGGACCCGGTGCTGGTCCGGGGCGAGGGCCGCTACACCGACGACCTCGCCCTCGACGGCCAGGCCTACGGGGTGTTCGTGCGAAGCCCGGTCGCCCACGGCCTCCTGCGGGGCATCGACGCGGAGGCCGCCCGCGCCCTGCCGGGCGTGCTGGCCGTGCTCACCGCCGCCGACCTCGACGGCTACGGGGCGATCGGCAACGGCCTGCCGTTCAAGAACCAGGACGGCACGCCGATGCGCAAGCCGCCCCAGGCCTCGCTCAGCACCGACCGGGTGCGCTACGTCGGCGAGGCGGTCGCCCTGGTGGTGGCCGAGACCCTGGCCGAGGCCCGCGACGCCGCGGAGACGGTGGTCGTCGACATCGAGGACCTGCCGGTGGTGACCACCCCGGACGAGGCCGCCGCGGCGGGCGCTCCGCTCCTGCACGACGACGCCCCCGGCAACCTCGCCCTCGACTTCCGCACCGGCGACCAAGCGGCGACGGAAGCCGCCTTCGCGCAGGCCGCGCACGTCGCCTCCCTCGACCTCGTCAACAACCGCCTCGTCATCAACCCGATGGAGCCGCGGTCGGCGATCGGCGTGTACGAGGCGGAGAGCGGGCGCTTCACCCTGCATGTCGGCTCGCAGGGGGTGTTTGGCCTGCGCAACTCCCTGGCGGACGGCGTGCTGAAGCAGCCCCGCGACAAGGTGCGGGTGCTGACCGGCAACGTGGGTGGCTCCTTCGGCATGAAGGCCCCGGTCTACCCCGAGTACCTGCCGCTGCTCGAAGCATCGAAGCGCCTCGGCCGGCCGGTGAAGTGGACCGACCTGCGCTCCGAGAGCTTCCTGTCTGACCATCACGGCCGCGACGTCGCGGTGAGGGCGGAACTGGCCCTCGACGCGCAAGGACACTTCCTCGCCTTCCGGGTCCGGGGCCGCGCCAACATGGGCGGCTACCTCAACCCGCTCTCGCCGCTGTTCCAGACCGTCAACATCGCCCGCAACATGGTCGGCGTGTACCGCACCCCGGCCTTCGACGTGGCGGTGGAGTGCCTCTACACCAACACCACGCCGATCGGCGCCTATCGCGGCGCCGGCCGGCCGGAGGGCAACTACTTCATCGAGCGGCTGATCGACACCGCCGCCGCCGAGACCGGCCACGACCGGGTGGACTTGCGCCGCCGCAACCACATCCGCCCGGCCGACATGCCGTACAAGGCCCCGTCCGGCCTCACCTACGACAGCGGCGACTTCCCGGCCGTGCTCGACCGGGCGCTCCAGGCCGCCGACTGGGACGGCTTTCCCGCCCGCCGCGCCGAGAGCGAGGCCAACGGCCGCCTGCGCGGCATCGGCATCGGCGACTACCTGGAGATCACCGCGCCGCCGACCAACGAGATGGGCGGCATCCGCTTCGAGGCCGACGGCACGGTGACGATCGTCACCGGCACCCTCGATTACGGCCAGGGTCACCTCACGCCCTTCGCCCAGATCCTACATGACCGCCTCGGCATCCCGGTCGACCGCGTCCGGCTCGTCCAGGGCGACAGCGACCAGCTCATCGCCGGCGGCGGCACCGGCGGCTCGAAGTCGCTGATGGCGAGCGGCACGGCTCTGGTCGAGGCCGGCGACCTCGTGATCGCCAAGGGCCGCGAGGCCGCGGCCGCCCTGCTGGAGGCCGGCCCCGCCGACATCGAGTTCCACGACGGTCGCTTCACCATCGCGGGCACCGACCGGGGCATCGGCCTCCTGGAACTGGCCGCCAAGGTGCGGGCGGGCCTGCCCGACCCGGCCGCCCCCAAGAGCCTCGACGTCGCCCACACCCACAAGGAATCGCCCTCGGCCTTCCCCAACGGCTGCCACGTCGCCGAGGTCGAGGTCGACCCGGAGACCGGCGTCGCCACGGTCGTGCGCTACACCACGGTCAACGATTTCGGCACGCTGGTGAACCCTATGCTGGTCGAGGGCCAGCTCCACGGCGGCATCGTGCAGGGCATCGGCCAGGCCCTGATGGAGCGCACGGCCTATGACGAGCAGGGCCAGCTCGTGACCGGCTCGTTCATGGATTACTGCCTGCCGCGGGCCTCCGACGCGCCGTTCATGGGATTTGAGAGCCACGCCGTGCCCGCCACCACCAACCCGCTCGGGGTGAAGGGCTGCGGCGAGGCGGGCTGCGCCGGCTCGCTGCCCTCGGTGATGAACGCCCTCGTCGATGCCCTGCGGCCCCGCGGCATCCGTCACATCAACATGCCGGCGACGCCGCAGGCCATCTGGTCGGCGCTGCAGCAAGGAGCCTCCGCGTGAGCGAGCCCGTGACCCTGGCGGCGCAAGCCCGCGTCGATACGCAGAACGGCAGCCGCTATCTCACCCAGCTGTGCAAGCACTGGAGCCACAAGTTCCCCGAAACGACCTTCACGCCGGAGCGCGGCGTGGTGCCGTTCGGGGAGGACCGCCGCTTCACGGCGGAAGCCGACCCGGAGGGCCTGACCCTGCGGGTCGAGGCGCCGGACCTGGAGACGCTGACCCGGATGCAGGGCGTGGTGGCCGAGCACCTCGCCCGCTTCGCCTTCCGGGAGGATCTCGGCGGGATCGCCTGGACGCGGGTGGTGTGAGACCCCACTATCCGACCGCATGATCGGATCTGTCCCACCCGCGACCCCATCCCGAGGTGCCGCGTAGCGGCCTCGAAGGAGGGCTCCAAGAGCCTCGGCGATTTCGAGTGTCGGCGATTTCTGGAGCCCCCCTTCGAGGCTCACTCCGTTCGCACCTCGGGATGAGGTCGTGGGTGGGATGGACAATGCCGGAAGGGGCGCGGGGTCGGCCGACATCGCTTCACGCTCGGTTCTTCCGCGCCGACCACGACCGAACCGGAGGTATCCGCATCCATGACGAAAGCCCCTGACTTCGACGCCCGCCTCGACCGGCTCGCCGAGGTCGCCGTGAGGGTCGGGCTCGGGCTTCGGCCCGGGCAGGAACTGGTGATGACGGCGCCCCTCGACGCGCTGCCGCTGGCCCGCCGCATCACCGTCCAGGCCTACAAGGCCGGCGCCTCGGTGGTGACGACGCTGCTCGCCGACGACCAGGCGACCCTGGCGCGTTTCGAGCACGGCCACGACGATGCCTTCGACAAGGCCGCCGGCTGGCTCTACGAGGGCATGGCGCAGGCCTATCGCACCGGGGCCGCGCGGCTCGCGATCTCGGGCGACGATCCCTCGCTCCTCGCCGGCCAGGACACCGACAAGGTGGCGCGCGCCAACCGCGCCCGGTCCAAGGCCTACATGCCGGCGCTCGAGCAGATCGCCAACTTCGCCACCAACTGGACCATCGTCTCGGCGGCGAATCCGGCCTGGGCCCGCACGGTGTTTCCGGATCTGCCCGAGGATCAGGCGGTCGCCCGGCTGTGGGACGCGATCTTTGCCGCCTCGCGGGTCGACGGGCCGGATCCGGTCGGCGCCTGGGAGGCCCACAACCGGGCGCTCAGCGACCGCACCGCCGCCCTCAACGCACGGCGCTACTCCGCCCTGCATTTCCGCGGGCCCGGCACCGACCTCACCGTCGGGCTCGCCGACGACCATGAATGGTGCGGCGGCGCCACCACGGCGAAAAACGGCATCGTCTGCAACGCCAACATCCCGACCGAGGAGGTCTTCACCACGCCGCACTGCTTGCGCGTGCAGGGCCATGTCAGCGCGACGAAGCCCCTCTCCTACCAGGGGACCCTGATCGACGGGATCGCGGTGCGCTTCGAGGAAGGCCGCATCGTCGAGTCGCGGGCCCGCACCGGGGCCGACGTGCTCGCCAAGGTGATCGACACCGACGAGGGCGCGCGCCGCCTCGGCGAGGTCGCCCTGGTGCCGGCCTCCTCGCCGATCTCGGCCTCGGGCCTCCTGTTCTGCAACACCCTCTACGACGAGAACGCGGCGAGCCACATCGCGCTCGGCCAAGCCTACAGCAAGTGCTTCCTCGACGGCGGTGCGGGCTTCAGCGAGCAGGACCTGGCCGCGCGCGGCGCCAACCGCAGCCTGATCCACATCGACTGGATGATCGGCTCGGCCGAGGTCGACGTCGACGGGGTGACGCCGGACGGCCGGTCCGAGCCGCTGATGCGCCGGGGCGAGTGGGTCGACTGACCCGTGGCCCCGGGCATCCCTACCCGACGTAGATCAGGCGCTTGCCGCGGTTCTCGCCGCGGTAGAGCCCCGCGATCGCCCCGGGCGCACCCTCGATGCCCTCGGTGACGTCCTCGTCGAGGCGGATTCGGCCCTCATGGTACCACCCCGCCAGGGCCGCCACCGCCTCCTCAAACCGCGGCTTGTGGTCGAGCACCACGAAGCCGCTCCAGACCAGGCGCCGGGTCAGGATCTCGCGCTCGACGCGAGGACCCGTCGGCACCTCGGTCCAGCTCGCCACCGAGGCGGTGCCGCACTGGACGATGCGCCCCGCGACCGCCATCCGCCGCAACGCGGCGTCGAGGATCGGCCCGCCGACATTGTCGAAATAGACGTTCACCCCCTCCGGCGCCTCCGCGGCGAGGGCCGCGCTCCAGTCGTCGGTGCGGTAGTTCCAGGCGGCGGCGTAGCCGTAGGCCTCGCGGCAGCGGGCGACCTTGGCATCGTCCCCGGTAAGACCGAGGGGCCGGCAGCCGAGGTTGCGGGCGATCTGGCCGACGAGGCTGCCCACCGCCCCGGCGGCGGTCGAGACCAGCACGGTCTCGCCGGCCTGCGGCCGACCCAGCACGGTCAGCCCGAGATAGGCGGTGAGCCCGTTGAGGCCGAGAAGCCCGGCATGGGCCGAGAGCGGCACCGCCTCGGTACAGCGCCGGAAGATCGCCGAGACCGGCACCGCCGCGTATTCTTGCCAGCCGAACCAGCCGTACAGGACCTCGCCCTCGGCGACCTCCGGGCTGTTCGAGCGCACCACGATGCCGACGGCCAGCGCCCGCATCGGCCCGCCGAGCGGCACGGGCTGGGAATAGTTGGCCTCGGCGCTCGCCCAGCCGCGCTGGGCCGGATCGACCGAGAGGTAGAGGTTGCGCACCAGGATCTCGCCCGGGCCCGGCTCGGGCACCGGCCCGGCCTCGAGCTCGAAATCATCGGGCTGCGGGATGCCGACGGGCCGGCGGGCGAGGAGCACCCGGCGGTTCGTGTCGGGCAGGCTGTAGGCGGGAATGTCGATCGGGCCGGTCACGCGCGTCTCCTCCTGGCGGCGCGTTCGTCCGGCGCCGCCCTGATCCCATTCTCGACCTCGATCAGGCTCTTACAAGCCCGGCCCCTTGGCCGCCCCCAGGATGCGCCCCGGCCCGCTATTCTCGGCCTGGAGCACCACGACGTAGGAATCGGCGTCGGCCGCCGCCAGCGCGGTGCGGGGTACCTCGTAGTGAGCTGCCACCCCGCGCCAGGCGCCGACATGGTGCATGCCCCGCACCACGTTGCGGTAGGTGACGGTGCGGCCGCGGTTCTCGCCCCGTCCGATCGCGACCTCGCGGGCCCGGGCGACGGGCAGCAGCCAGACCTCGGCGGTGCGGCCGGCCTCGCGGGCCGGCCCGACATCGATCAGGATGCGGTCGGGAGCGGCCTCGCTGTGGATCGGCACCGGCAGGCTCGCGGCGGTGCCGGGCTCACGGATGCTGCGTTCCAGCGCCACCCGGTCGGAGCCGACCACCGTGGTGGCGCCGTTGACGACCACCTGGGGCGTGAAGACCTGGCGGTCGCCGCGCATGCCCGCATAGGCGCGCTGGCGCGCGGTGAACGAGGTGCTGGCCAGCGTGTCCTTCCAGCCGAGATAGTCCCAGTAGGTCACCGGCAGCGTCAGGGCGATCACGCCCGGATCACGGGCGAGCTCGGTCACCAGGCGGTCCGCCGGCGGGCAGGCAGAGCAGCCCTGGCTGGTGAACAGCTCGACCACCGCCCGGGGCGCCTCGTCCCGGCGGGCGATCTCCTGGCTCCGCGGGGCGACGTCCTGCGCGCCTGCGGGGCCGGGAAGGCCGAGGCAGGCCGCGACGAGGCCGGCGAGCCAGCGGTGGGAGGGCGCACGCGTCATGTGCCATCAACACCCGGCGGGAGCGCGGAGAGAAGTCACGTTAGCTTGAGGCCTGGATCGAGCTTGAGGCTTGGACCGCCGGCGCGCGGGCCGGCGCCTTGGGCAACATCGACGGGCGCCAGCGCCGGTGCATCCACAGCCACTGCTCGGGATGCTCGCGCACCCATCCGGCGATGACGTCGCTCATCGCCTGCATGGCACCCTGCACGTCGACGCTGCCGCCGGCGTCCCGCGGCAGGGCCAGCGCCGGGGTCAGCTCCAGGCGGAAGCGGTCGCCGGGCAGCCGGATCACCCGCACCCCGTGGACCGGGCAATCGTAGTGCCGGGCGAGCTTGGCGAGCAGCGGGTTCACCAGCGCCGGCCGGCCGAGGAAATCCACCACCACCCCGCGGGTGAAGTGCTGGTCGACCAGCATGCCGAGATGACCGCCGCGCTCGACCACACCCTGCATCTTGAAGGCGGCGCCGGGGCCGGCCGCCGTCAGGCCCCCCATGGTGGCGCGGCGCACCTCCTGCACCAGTTGCGCGGCGGCCGGGCTGTTCGGCGGGCGAAACACCGCGCTCGCCTCGAGCCCGAAGCGGGCGGCGCAGATCGCTGGCAGTTCCCAGTTGCCGAGATGGGCCGAGAAGATCAGGCCCGGCTTGCCGTCGTCGCGCAGGGAGAAGAAGTGCTCGATGCCCTCGACCTCGATCCGCCCCGGCGTGGCGGCGGCGGGGTCGTAGTCGAAGATGTCGCCGAGATGGGCGTATTCGGCGCCGGTGCGGCCGAGGTTGTCCCAGGCTCCGAGCGCGATCGCGGCGATGGCGGCCTCGTCCTTCTCCGGGAAGGAGCGGCGCAGGTTGTCGAGCGCCGTGCGGTGCGAGGGCAGGCGTGGCCCGAGCGCCCGGGCGATCGCGGCGCCCGCCGCGGCGGCACGGGCCGGCCCGAGCAGGCGCGCCAGCGCGAACAGGGCGCGGACCACGAGGACCATCGGCAGGCCGGCGAGGCGGGACAGGGCGCGGTAGAGCCTCAGCTTCAGGCGCAGCACGACGATCTCACGAAGCATTCCGGATACGAGAGGGCGGGACGGCGCAGGTTTTGCGAACCTCGCGCCTCGCCTCTTCTCCTGCCCAGCCGGTTTGCGCAAGAGCGCGACAATGTCCTGCGCGCCGTTCTTCGACGGGCGTGGCCGTCAGAGCGTGACCAGGATCTTCCCGAACACCTTGCGCGACTCCAGCCGCTCCAGCCCCTGCGCGAAATCGCCGAGCGGCAGCACGGTGTCGATCACCGGGGTGATCCCGTCGGCCATCTTGTCGAGCGCCTCGCGGATGTTGGCGATGCGGCAGCCGAACGAGCCGGTGATGCGGTATTGCTGCTGGAACAGCTGCATCAGGTTCATGGTGGTGGAGACGCCCGAGGTCGACCCGCAGGTGACGAGGCGCCCGCCGCGCTTGAGGCACAGCAGCGAGCCGTTCCAGGTCTCGGGGCCGACATGCTCGAACACCACGTCGACGCCCTTGCGCTTGGTGGCCTTGCGCACCTCGCCCTCGAAGCGCTCGGTGCGGTAGTTGACGACGTGGTCGGCGCCGAGCGCCCGCGCCTTCTCGCCCTTGGCGTCGTCGCCCACGGTCGTGAATACCGTGCAGCCGATCGCCTTCGCCATCTTGATCGCGGTCGTGCCGATGCCCGATCCCCCGGCATGGACCAGGATCGTCTCGCCGGGTTCGAGCTTGGCGTTGTCGAACAGCATGTGCTGCACGGTGCCGAAGGCGATCGGCGCGCAGGCCGCGTCGGTGAAGCTGACGGAATCGGGCACCCGCACGACGAGGCGCGCCGGCAGGTTGACGAATTCGCGGGCGAAGCCGTCGACGTGGAAGCCGAGCACGCCGCCGACCTCCTCGCACAGGTTGTCCCGGCCCTCGCGGCAGGCGCGGCACTTCCCGCAGGTGAGCGCGCCGTAGGGCGCGACCTTGTCGCCGACGCTCAAGCCCTCGACGCCCTCGCCGAGCGCCGCGATCTCACCGGAGGCCTCGGCCCCGACGGTGAGCGGCAGCTTGCGCTTGGCGAAGGCCATCCCGCGAAAGCCCCAGACGTCGATGAAGTTGAGGCCGACGGCACGGACCCGGATCTGCACCTCGCCGGGGCCGGGGGCGTCGAGGTCGGGAACCTCGGTCAGGCGCAGGTCGCGGTCGCCGAAGAGCTGGAGGGCTTTCATGGGGGTCTTTCGTCGGACGAGCGCGTGTCCCCTCCCCCTTGTGGAGAGGGGTCAGGGGTGGGGGTGGTGCAGGAGGCACCTGTGAGCTCTATCCGGCACCACCCCCACCTCCGGCTCCTCCCCACAAGGGGGAGGAGAGGCGCACTGCAATGTGAAAGGACAGGATCGTTGGAACGGGACTTAAACGGAGGGCGCCGCCTCGGCAACGCCGCCTCACTCCGGCGTCAGGTAGCGCCGCCGCGCCCAGCCGACGATGGGACCGAGCTTCACCCGGCACCAGGTCAGGCGGCTCGGGGTGTCGTTGGTGCAGCCGAACCCGCGAAGCCGCCCGCGGGGCGGCGCCTGACCGATGGCCGGCGACTCGGCGTCCGGCGCCTCGCGGATGCTGAGCGTGTCGCCCGGGGGCAGCCCCTCGACCCGGAAGAACTCCAGCCGGCCGAAATCCTGCGCCCGGACCGGCGCCGGAACGAGGAGGAAGGCTGCCGCCACGGCGGCGCACGCGAGGGGGTACCGCATGATTCCGGTTCGTCAGGTGCGATGGATGCCCATCATCGCGGTGAGGCCGCCATCGACCGGCAGCACGGTGCCGGTGATGTAGCCCGCCGCGGGGCTCACCAGGAATGCGACCAGATCGGCCACCTCCGCCGGCGCGGCGAAGCGCCCGGACGGGATCTGCTTCTCCATGCCGGCGCGGTAGGCGGCGTAGGGCGCCATCATGTCGGTGTCGATGAAGCCCGGGGCCACCACGTTGACGGTGACGCCGCGGCGCGCCGATTCGATCGCGAGGGTCCGGCAATAGGCGATCAAGGCGCCCTTGCTCGCCGCGTAGGCCGCGTTGCCCGGATTGGCCCGGAGCGCCGCCACCGAGCCGATCGCCACGATGCGGCCGGCCTTCGCCCGGGTCATCGGCCGCACCAGCGCCTTGGCGAGGCGGGTCAGCGACCAGAAGTTGACCTGCATCGCGGCTTCCGCCCGGTCCTGGTCGAGGACGGCGGCGAGGCTGTCGCAGGGCTGGCCGGCATTGTGGACGAGGCCGAAGATGCCCTCGCCCTCCATCACGCCGCAGAAATCGTCGAGCGCCGCCTTGTCGGCGAGGTCGAGGGCATGGGGCCGCAGGCGCTGCCCGGGGTGGAGGGCGGCGAGTTCGAGCGCCAGCGCTTCCGCCGCCTCGCGCGAGCCGCGATAGGTGAAGTCAACGTCGTGGCCGGACGCCATCAGCGACCGCACGATCGCGGCGCCCAGGCCCCGCGCACCCCCGGTGACGAGGACGCGCCGGTTGTGGATCGCGGTCATCGGACGGGCTCCGCCCCAAAGATCAGGCAGGTGTTCTGCCCGCCGAAGCCGAAGGAGTTCGACAGCACGGTCCGTACCGGCACATCGCGGGCGGCCGTCACCACGTCGAGCGGGATCGCCGGATCGGGCACGGCGTAGTTCAGGGTCGGCGGCACCCGGCCATGCGCGATGGTCAGCAGCGAGAACGCCGCCTCGACCGCGCCGGCGGCAGTGAGCGTGTGGCCGATCATCGACTTGTTGGAGGAGATCGGCACGGAACGCATGCGCTCGCCGAGTACGGCAAGGCAGCCCATCGCCTCCATCTTGTCGTTCTCCGGCGTGCCGGTGCCGTGGGCGTTCACGGTGTCGATCTGGTCGGGATGCAGGCCGGCATCGTCGATGGCGGCACGGATCGCCGCGATGATCGGCGCGCCGTCCGGGCTCGAGCGGGTGCGGTGGAAGCCGTCGCCCTTCTCGCCGCAGCCGAGCACGTAGCCGAGGATCCTGGCGCCGCGGGCTCGCGCGCTCGCCACGCTCTCCAGCACCAGGGCGGCGGCACCCTCGCCCATCACGAAGCCGTCGCGGTTCTTTGCGAAGGGTTTGGAGGCGGCCTCCGGCGGGTCGTTCTGGGTCGAGAGGGCCGAGAGCAGCGAGAACCGGATCAGCGATTCCGGGTTCACCGAGCCGTCGGTGCCGATGCAGAGCGCCGCCTCGACCTCGCCGCGGCGGATCGCCTCGACGCCGAGCTGGATCGCGGTCGCGCCCGACGAGCAGGCGGTCGAGAGCGAGATCGGCGATCCCTTGGTGCCGAAGCGGTCGGCGATGCGGTCGGCCACCGTGCCGAAGATGAACAGGTCGTGCCAGTCGTCGAAGCGCCGGCTGCCGGCCGCCCGCAGCAGGTCGGCATAGGTCACGTCGCCGTTCGGGGCCGCGGCCTCGGCGAGCGCCTGGCGCTGCGGCCACTCGATCTCGACCGGCGGCACCGCCATGAACAATGCACCCGGGAAATCGCCCGAGATCCCCGCCTGCGCGACGGCCTCGTCGGCCGCGGCCTCGGCGAAGCGCTCGGAGAGCATCGGTGCCACCATCGGGTCGGCGGCGATGAAGTCGACCGTGCCGGCGATGCGGGTGCGCAGGCCCTCGGTCGGGAAGCGCGTGATGGCGTGGATGCCCGAGCGGCCGGCGGTGAGCGCGGCCCAGTTGTCGGCGACGCCCCGGCCGAGCGAGGTCACCACGCCGAGGCCGGTGACCGCCACCAGGGAGCGTCCCATCGCGTCGTGGTCGCGGCTCATCGGCTGTCCCCTGCGGTGGTGAGGCGCAGCACGCCCTCGCCCCGGCGATGGCCGACCGCCGTGACGGCGACCTCGCGCGCCTCGCCCGCCGCCACCAGGGCGGCCGCCAGCGCCGCGCCGAAGGGCGCGGCGGCCTCGAGCGTGTGGCCGGTCAGGTCGCCGAGCGCCCGGACCGGCGCTTGCGGCGCCAGGGCCGTCAACGCGTCCCGCTCCTCGCCCGTGATGCCGGCGCAGCCGGTGGCGGCCGAGATCACGGCGTCGGGCCGAGCAAGGCCGGCCCGGCCCCAGAGATCCGTCAGGCTGTCCGTGACGCTGCCGTCCCGGCGCTTCGTGCGGTCGCTCGCCACCGCGTCGAGCCGGGCGAGCGCCCGGGCGCCGCGGGCCGCGGCGTGGTCGGCGGCCTCGAGCACCAGGAAGGCGGCGCCGGAGCCGAGGATGAAGCCGGGGGCGGCGGCACGCTCGAAGACCGGCCGGTACTCGGGCTTGGAGAGGTGGCCGCCCATTTCGTGGATCAGCAGCACGTCGGCCCGCTCGGCGTTGTAGGAGCCGCCGACGAGGACGATGTCGAGCTGGCCGGCGGCGATGCGGGCCTGCGCGATGCGGAGCGCGTCGACCCCGCTCGATTCCTCGCCCATGAAGGTGCGCGAGGCGCCCGTGACCCCGTGTACGATGGCAATGTTGCCGGCGAGCAGGTTCGAGAGCTGGGCGAGGAAGAGCGTCGGCCGCAGGTCGTTCTGGAGGCGCTCGTTGAGGTAGGCGCCGGGATCCGCCGCCTGGCGCAGGCCAGTGAGGATCTGGCCGTCGACCGCGTAGTCGCGCTCGCCGCCGCCCGCCGCCACGACGAGGTGCATGGCGCTTTTAAGCGCCGCATCCGCCTTGGCGCCCGCCGCGTCGAGGGCAAGGCCGGCGGCGTAGACGCCGAGGCGCTGCCACGGCTCCATCTGCCGCTGGTCGGACTTCTTCGAGATCTGGCCGTCGAGGCTGAGCGGCGCGACCGGGTGGACGGGATAGGGTGCGAAGGTCGTCGCGTCGGTGCGCGGGGCCTGTGCGGAGCGATAGGCGGCGAGATGCGCCTCCACCCCCTCGCCCGCGCAGGAGACGAGCCCGAGGCCGGTGACGACCACGGGGCGGGTCGGGACCGCTGTCATGAATCCGCTCCGTCGGGCAGGCCGATCCGGGCGGTGCGCTCGCGCATCAGCGCGCCGAGCCCATCCGGGAACGGCATGGTCCGGAACCGCAATTCGGCGTTGCAGATCGGCTTGCCCTCGGCCCGGATCGCCGCCTTCGTCACGGCATAGCCCGAGCCGTCGTGCTCCAGGCTCGCCTCGACCTCCAGCTCGGCCCCGGGGCCGACGAAGGTCCGGAAGCGCGCCTTGTCGACGCCCATCAGGAACGGCATGTGGCTGAACGACGCACGCGCGAGCAGCAGGTACCCGGAGGCCTGCGCCATCGTCTCGGTGAGGAGCACGCCCGGCACCAGCGGGTGACCGGGAAAGTGTCCCTCGAAGACCGGGCTCTCCTGCGGCACCGTGGACCGGGCGACGAGGCGCCCGCCCTCGCGGTCGAGGCTGACGACCCGGTCGATCATGTCGAAATATTCGAGGCGCATCCCGGCGACCGCTTCAGAACCGGATCAGGCCTTGGCGGCCTTCTCGGCCACCAGGCCGTCGATGCGCTCGCACAGGTTCTTGAGCACGAAGTACTGCTCGGCCGGAACCTTGCCCTCGTTGACCTCCTGGGTCCACTGCTCGAGGGGCAGCTTGATCCCGAAGGTCTTGTCGATCTCGAAGGCGATGTCGAGGAAGGCCAGGCTGTCGATGCCCAGGTCGTCGATGGCGTGGCTCTCCGGCGTGATCTTCTCGCGCGGGATGTCGGCGACGTCGGCGATGATGGTGGCGACGCGGTCGAAGGTGTCGGACATGGACGTGCAGCCGTCTTCCTGCTGAGATCTGGCTCGAACGGCGCGACCTCCGGGCACCGCCCGCACCCCGGCCACGAAACCGCCTACCCGAAACGGGTCCGCCGGGCAGGGCCCGGTCGAGGGGCCCGCATACACGAGGGGGGACGGGCCGGCAACCGCGCGGCGTTTCCGTGGGCGCGGCGTGCCCTAGGTCAGGTCGGATGACGCACCCGCCGCGCGGCGGAGGATTATTCCGGCATGGAACACGTGAAACCCCCGACCGTCCCCGGACCCGGACACCCCCCCGCCCCGCCGCCGCCTGCGACGGGGACTTCCGCCTTTGCCCGCGCAGCCCTGGTGATCGCGCTCGGGGCACTCGGCCTGTGGGTGCTGCATCCGTTCCTGCCGGCGCTGGTCTGGGCGGTGATCCTGGCGATCGCCCTGTGGCCGCTGCGCGAGCGGCTGGTGCGGATCAAGCCGCCGGGCAAGCACAACCTCCTGTGGCCGGCCGTCCTCACGCTGGCGGTCGCCCTGGTGATCCTGGTGCCGCTGGTCGTGGTGGCGATCCAGGCGGCGCGCGAGGCGCACGACGCGGTCGCGTTCTGGCGCCAGATCGAGGAGCAGGGCTGGCCGGTGCCGGACTTCGTCTCGCACCTGCCGTTCGGCGCCTCCCAGGTCTCGGCCTGGTGGCAGGAGAACCTGAGCCACCCGCAGGGCTCGTCCGAGGTCCTGAAGCGCGTCGACCAGTCGATCAACCACTCGTCGCTGGTCGGGTTCGGGCGCACCTTCGGCAGCCAGATCGTCCACCGGGCGATGCTGTTCGGCTTCACCCTGCTCGCCCTGTTCTTCCTGTTCCGCGACGGGCCGGGTCTCGCGGCCCAAGGGCTGTCGGCGGCCCGCCGCCTGTTCGGCCCGCGCGGCGAGCGGGTGGCGCGCCAGATGGCGGCCTCGGTCCACGGCACGGTCGACGGGCTGGTGCTGGTCGGCCTCGGCGAGGGCTTCCTGCTCGGCGTCGTCTACTACTTCGCCGGCGTGCCGCATCCGGTGCTGCTCGGCGCCTTCACGGCGCTCGCCGCGATGATTCCGTTCGGGGCACCCGTGGCCTTCGGGCTCGCGGCCCTGCTCGCGGCCGCCCAGGGCGGCGTCACCGCGGCGATCGTGGTGGCGGTGGCCGGCCTCGTCGTCACCTTCGTGGCGGACCACTTCGTGCGCCCGGTGCTGATCGGCGGCGCCACCCGCCTGCCCTTCCTGTGGGTGCTGCTGGGCATCCTCGGCGGCGTCGAGAGCTTCGGCCTGCTCGGCCTGTTCCTCGGGCCCGCCGTGATGGCGGCTCTGGTACTGCTGTGGCGCGAATATACGGCGGGCGACGACCACGCCGTCGCCTGACCCGAGAAAGGACCGCCGCCCCGATGAGAATCCTGTTCGCCGCATCCCTGCTCGTCGGCCTCTCCGCCGCCCCGGCGCCGGCGCAGTGGGACGACGAGGCCACCGGGTCCCGCCGCGGCACCGAGGACGAGGGCTACGGTCGACGCGACCGGGACGGCCCGCGCTTTCGCGCCGACGACGATGGGCGGGGCCTCGACCGGCGCGATCGCCGCGCCTTCGGCCGGGACGACCCGGACGAGATCATGCCCCGCCGCCGTGACCGGGACCGGGACGACCGCGACCGCCGCGACGCCGAGGGCCGCTGGCGGGACGACCGGTCCCGGTCGGGCGGCCGCTACGACCCGTACGACCGCTACTACGGCCCCTCCTACGGCGCGCCCGTCGCTCCCGCCGCGCCCGGCGGGGTCTTCGTCGTGCCGCCGCCGATCCCCGGCGCCCGCCGCTACTGATCTGGATACGTGTCGAGAGGTTACGTTGAACCAAGCCCCCACCCTCCGCGGCGAGCCCGTCCGCCGCCTCGCCGCCCTCGGCCTGACTCTGCCGCGGGTTCCCGAGCCGCGCGGCGCCTTCCTGCCGTTCTCGCGCATCGGCTCCACGCTGTGGCTCGCCGGGCAGATCTGCGAGTGGGAGGGCGAGGTGCGCTTCACCGGGCCGGTGACCGACATCGCGACGGGTCGGGAGGCGGCGCGGATCTGCGCCCTGAACCTGCTGGCGTCCTTGAGCCTCGCCCTCGACGGCGACCTCGACCGGGTGGTGCGCTGCCACCGCCTCGGCGGCTTCGTTCAGGTCGAACAGGGCTGGCCCGACGTGCCGAAGGCGGTCAACGGCGCCTCCGACCTGATGGCCGAGCTGTTCGGTGAGGCCGGACGCCACGCCCGCACGGCGATCGGCGTCGCGAGCCTGCCGGGGAATGCCAGCGTCGAGGTCGACGGGATCTTCGAGGTGCGGTGAGAGCCTCAGTGCGCGTCGCGCGCGTCGCCGCCGGTGTGGTAGCCGGCGGCCTGCTCGACCAGGGTGAGAACATCGAGGGCGCGCCAGGGCTTCGGGATGAAGGTGGCCGACATCCGCAGGTCGCTCGGCTGGTCGCCGGCATCGCCCGAGGTGAGCAGGACGTGGACCCGCGGCCAGGTGACGCCGATGATGCGGGCGAGCTCGAACCCGCCGATCTGGCCCGGGGTCCGCACGTCCGAGAAGACGACGTTCACCTCGTCGCCCCGCTCGCGCAGGATCGCCAGGGCCTTCTCGGCCGTCTCGGCCTCGATGACCCGGAAGCCCGTCTCCTCCAGCAGCGTAGCCGCCAGGAAACGCTCCTCCGGCTCGTCCTCGACGACCAGGATCACGGGCTGTGTCTTCGCGGCGGCGCTGGACTCGGTCATGAGCAGGGAACGAGCTTGCGGCCCACTGGTTGCATAGCTCCCGGGACCCTGTGTTCATCCTTCCCGAGGTGTTGCGGCAATGCAAGGCTTACCGCGACACCGACGGGGATTCGGACGGATGCTCAGGCGACGCCGTGCTGCCGGAACCATGCCAGCATCCGGCCCCAGCCGTCCTCCGCCGGGCCCTTGCGGTAGCTCGGGCGGTAATCGGCATGGAAGCCGTGCGGCGCGTCCGGGAAGACCACGATCTCGACGTCCTTGCCGGCGGCCTTCGCCGCCTCCCGCGCCTTGTCGACGTCGGCGACCGGGATGCCGGTGTCGGCAGCGCCGTAGAGCCCGAGGATCGGTGCGCGGATGTCCGCGATCACGTCGGCGGCGGTCTTGGGCTGGATCGCGCTGCGGGTACCGCCGAAATTGCCGTACCAGGCGACACCGGCCTTCAGGTTGGCGCTGTGGGCGGCATAGAGCCACACGGTGCGCCCGCCGCGGCACCAGCCGGTGATGCCGACCTTGCCGGCGTCGCCCTTGGCCTCCGAGGCCGCCCAGGCGGCGGTGGCGTCGAGGTCGCCCATCACCTGCGCGTCCGGGGTCTTCGACACCACCTCGCGGACGATCTCCTGTACGTCGGTCATCTTCGAGACGTCGCCCTGGCGGGCGAAGAGCTCGGGCGCCACCGCGGTGTAGCCGGCCTTGGCGAGCCGCCGGCAGATGTCCTTGATGTAGTCGTGGACCCCGAAGATCTCCTCGACCACCAGGACGATCGGGAACGGCCCGGCTCCCTCCGGCATCGCCCGGTAGGCCGGCATCGGCCCGTCGCCGACCGGGATCCGCACCTCCCCGGCGACGATGCCGGCCTCGTCGGTGCGGATGGCCTGCGCCTCGACCCGCGTGGTGGCCAGCGTCAGGCCGGTCATCAGGCTCGTCATCACGAAGCCGCGCCGGGAGAAGGGCGGGATCACCAGGCCGTCGAGCTGCTCGAGATCGGTCGATCCGTCCTGCCGCCCACCTTGCCGCGCCGCGTCGCTCGTTGCCATGCCGTGCCCTCCCGATCGGGGTTCGCCCCGCGGCGCGATCATGCGTGCCGATACCTGCGTGGCAAGGGCGAACGGGCCCGGTACGGTCACGATTCGGTCAGGCCCGCTCCGAACGGCGAAGGGCCGCCCCGGTGCGGGGCGGCCCTTCGTGCGGCCGGCGCGATCGATGCGCCGGCGATGCCGTGAAATCCTACTTGGCGTTGGTCGAGCCCGTCGACTTAGGCTCGGCCGGCGCCGGATAGGCCGGGTTGCCGGCCGGGACGCCGCTGCTGTTCGCCGACGAGACGCCGTTGGCGCTGCCGGTCGGCGAGCCGGTGATCTGCTGGCGCGAGGCGTCCTGGCTCTGGCTGGCGTAGTCCTTCGGGGCGTTCGCGCCGTTCCAGCCGAGCAGCGCCACCATGGCGACGGCGAGCAGGGCCAGGCTGCCGATCAGCACGTAGAGGACGGGACGGCCCTTCGCGCCCTGGCGGGCCGCGGTCGGGGTCTCGACGGTGCGGTTGGGATCCATGGGGAACCTCGGGTTGAGGCCCGGCGGAGAATCTCGCCGAGCGGTGATCGTCATGACGGGCCAACGTCACCGATCGGCCGAGGTTCCTGTCCACCCGTGCGGCGGCGGCCTCTACTTGCCCGTCAGCAGCATGATCTTGCCGAGATGGGCGCTCGATTCCATCAAGGCATGGGCCTCCCGCGCCTGGTCCAGCGTGAAGGTCGCGTGGATCACCGGCTTGACCGTGCCGGTTTCGAGCATCGGCCACACCTCCCGGCGCAGGCCGTCGGCGATCGCGGCCTTCTGGGCGACGGTGCGCGGGCGCAGGGTCGAGCCGGTCACGGTGAGGCGCCGGATCATGATCGGCGTCAGGTTCAGGTTCTCGGCCAGGAAGCCCTGCAGGAACGCGATGATGACGAGCCGGCCCTCCAGCGCCAGCGACTTCACGTTGCGCTCGAGATAGGCCGCGCCGACCATGTCGAGGATCACGTCGACGCCCTTGCCGTCTGTCAGGCGCTTCACCTCGGCGGCGAAGTCGGCCTCGCGGTAGTTGATGGCGTGGTCGGCGCCGAGCGTCTCGCAGAAGGCGCATTTCTCGGCCGAGCCGGCGGTGGCGAAGACCTCGGCGCCGAACCGCTTGGCGAGCTGGATCGCCGTCGAGCCGATGCCGCTCGACCCGCCATGGACCAGGAAGCGCTCGCCCTGTCGAAGGCGGCCGCGCTCGAACACGTTGGTCCAGACCGTCCAGTAATTCTCCGGCAGGCCGGCTGCCTCGACGAGGGAGAGCGGGCCGGGCTTGGGCAGGCACAAAGCCGCCTCCGCCACGGCGTACTCGGCGTAGCCACCGCTGATCGTCAGGGCGCAGACCTCCTGGCCCTCGGCGAGGTCGGTCATGCCCTCCCCCAGGGCGACGATGCGCCCGGCGACCTCGAGGCCCGGCACGTCGGTGGCGCCGGGCGGCGGCGGGTACTTGCCGGCGCGCTGCTGGCAGTCGGGCCGGTTCACGCCCGCCGCCACGACCTCGACCAGCACCTGGTTCGGGCCGGGCCGGGGCACCGGCACGGTCTCGATCCCGATCACCTCCGGACCGCCGGCCCCGTTGAAGCGGACCTGGCGCATGGTGGCGGGGATCGAGGGCATGGGCGGCTCCGAGCGACGGGATCGTGAGCCCTTACCTGCCGCGCGGGCCGGGAGCCGGCAAGGGGCAGACGGCTCAGCGCGTGCCGTACATCCGGTCGCCGGCATCGCCGAGGCCCGGCAGGATGTAGCCGTGCTCGTTGAGGTGGCTGTCGATCGAGGCGGTCCAGACCGGCACGTCGGGATGGGAGCCCTGGAACTTGGCGAGGCCTTCCGGCGCGGCGAGCAGGCAGACGAAGCGCAGGTCGCGGGCGCCGCGCTCCTTGAGCCGGTCGACCGCGGCGACCGCCGAGTTCGCCGTCGCCAGCATCGGGTCGAGGACCAGCACGGTGCGGTCGCCGAGGTCGGACGGGGCCTTGAAGTAGTACTCCACCGCCTCCAGCGAATCCGGGTCGCGGTAGAGCCCGACATGGGCGACGCGGGCCGAGGGCAGCAGCGACAGCATCCCGTCGAGGAAGCCGACGCCGGCGCGCAGGATCGGCGCCAGGACGAGCTTCTTGCCGGCGATCTGGGCGCCCTGCATGGTCATCATCGGGGTCTCGATCTCGACCGGCTCGAGCGGCAGGTCGCGGGTGACCTCGTAGGCGAGCAGCATCCCGACCTCGTTCAGGAGCTGGCGGAAGCCCTTTGTCGAGCGCGCCTTGTCCCGCATCAGGGTCAGCTTGTGCTGCACCAGCGGGTGGTCGACCACCGTGACCGGCGCCACACCCGTCTCCCCGCGCGCACCCGCACCCTGCATCGTCGTCTCCCCGCTCACGTTCACGCTCTCGAATGATGTCAGAATACGGTGCCGTCGCTGGCGATCGAGAGCGGCGGCGCGCCCTCCGGCCGCAGGGCCTTCGCCAAGCGCCGGCCGGTGGCCCAGGTACCGCCTTCCAGCACCTTGGCGAGCGGCAGGTCGGCCGGATCCTCGATCTCCAGCCGCTCGCGCACCAGCGGCGCCAGCCGGTCGAGGAGCGCCACGGTGAGCGCCCGCCACTCGACGACGAGGCGCGAGTCGACCGGGTGGGCCTGCGCGGCCTCCTCGTGCCGGCGCAGGGCCAGCACGCCGGTATCGAGGAACAGGCCGCCGTTGCGGTACTCGGGCAGGCCGGTCAGGGCGTCGAGGCCGGTGACGGCGAGGCCCGCCTCCTCCAAGGGCTCCAGGAGCGAGTAGGCGAGCCACTGCGACAGCTTGTGGAACGGCACCAGCCCCTCGGTCGGCCCCGTACCGCCGGCGAGCGGGTGGCGCCAGGTGTCGCCGAGATCGACGCCGTCGAGGACGATGCGGCCGGGCCAGATCGGGCCGAGATGGGTCAGCAGCACCTCCAGCACCGCCTCCGCCGGGACCTCGCCGTCGCGGGAGCGGGCCTTGATGCGGTCGAACAGGAAGCCGGGCCGGGCGTCGGGTCCGAACCCTTCCGGGTCCGCCGCCGCGACCTGGCCGAGGCGGTTGAGGAGCGCCGTGCGGCCCGACAGGCCGACGAGGGGGTTGGTCGGACCGGCCTGGAAGCCCTCGGCGAGTTCGGCCTCGGTCAGGCTGGCGAGCGCCCGCGCATCGGCCCGGAACGGGTCCTCGGGGGAGGAGGAAAACAGGCCCGACACGAACATGTCGAAGCTCGCCACCGCCAGGCCTTCCGAGCGGGCGTAGGTCTCGCCGGTGCGGCCCTCCTCGTAGCGCCAGGTCGGGCCGGCGCCGGCATCGAGCAGCACGCTCACCACCACGAGGTCGAAGGCGGCGCGGGCCTGCTCGGCCGGGTCCTCGAAGGGCGCCGCGTGGACGAGCGAGCCCCAGCGCTCGAACCCGCCGACCGAGAAATGGCGCCAGCGGGCATGATACGGGATCGCGAGGTCGGGATAGGCCTCGCGGATGGTCTCGACCACCGCGTCGGCGCACGCACCCAGGCGGTCGAGGTCGACCACGAAGTGACCCAGCCGCCCGTCGAGCCCGGCCTGGAGCAGGGTCTCGGCGCGGGCGCGCACCGCCCGGGCCGAGAGCAGGCTGCGGGCGGTCGTAAACTCAGGCACGGGCATCTCCAGGGATAGTTCGCGTCGCCACTGGCGGCCTCGGATCCACTCGGTTCCTCAGAACCGCTCGAGGTCGCGGCCCTTCACGGTATCGAGGGCTTCCGTGACGCCGTCCGGCGCGTAATAGCCCGCCGCCTTCTTGGCTTCCATCTCGACCGAGGCGTCCGGCGGGATCAGGTCGGCCGGGATCGGCACCCGCTCGCCGACCTCGATGCCCGAGCCCGTGATGGCGTCGTACTTCATGTTCGACATCGACATCAGCCGGTCGATGCGGCGGATGCCGAGCCAGTGCAGCACGTCGGGCATCAGCTGCTGGAAGCGGGCGTCCTGCACGCCGGCGACGCATTCGGTGCGCTCGAAGTAGGTGGCGGCGGAATCGCCCCCCTCCTGGCGCTTGCGGGCGTTGTAGACCAGGAACTTGGTCACCTCGCCGAGCGCCCGGCCCTCCTTGCGGTTGTAGACGATGACGCCGGTGCCGCCGGTCTGCGCCTCGCGCACGCATTCCTCGATGCCGTGGGTCAGGTAGGGCCGGCAGGTGCAGATGTCGGAGCCGAACACGTCGGAGCCGTTGCACTCGTCGTGGACCCGGCAGGCGATGCGCCGCCGCGGGTCGGACAGGCCCTCGATCTCGCCGATGACGTAGACGGTGCAGCCGCCGATCGGCGGCAGGAAGACCTGGAGGTCGGGGCGCGTCACGAGTTCCGGGAACATGCCGCCGGTCTGCTCGAACAGCGTGCGGCGCAGGGCCGTCTCGCTGGTGCCGAAGCGGGCGGCAACGCCCGGCAGGTACCAGACCGGATCGACCGCGATCTTGGTGACCGAGATGTCGCCGGAGGCGTGCAGCACCGTGCCGTCGGCGGCGAGCCGGTGGGCGCCCATCGCCGCCAGGATCTCCGGCAGGTTCAACCGCGCCTTGGTGACCGCGATGGTCGGGCGGATGTCGGTGCCGGTGCCGATCGCGTCGCGAAACACCTCGCCGGGCATGTGGCCCCAGGGGTCGAGGGAGACGATCTTGTCCGGGTCGGCCCATTGCGGGTGCGGGCCGATGCCGACCACCGGATGGGTGTTGGTGAGGTCCGGCCGAGCCAGGGGGTTCAGCGCCCGGCCGGCGATGGCGAGCGCCCGGTAGAGCGAGTAGGCGCCGCCATTGGCCCCGATCACGTTGCGGTCGGCCGGGTTGGTGACGGTGCCGATGATCGGCCCTCGCTCGCGCGGGTCGGCGGCGCCCCAGCGGATCGGCCAGCGGGCGGCGCCCGGCTCCGGGTGCGAGGTGAGCCGGATATGCGACGAGCGGTTGGAACTGGTCATGCGGACGCGCCGTCCTTCAACGGAGAAGGCTCCCCGCGGGGGCCGCGAGGAGCCTGTCGAGTGCTTGACCTGAACGAGGGTGGCCCAGCCGATTCGGCGCGTCAAGCTCAAGCCTGAGGCGCCGTTTCGCCCAATGGGGCGGCAGAACCGCCCCGTCGGGACCACCCTCCTCCGGTGATCAGAAGTTCGAGCCGGCGCGGCGGCGGGCCATGAAGGCGTCGAACTGCTCGCGGTCGCGGGCGCGCTTCAGCTCGTCCACGAACTCGGTGAAGGCGCGGCTCTCCTCCTCGAGGCGGCGGCGCTCCTCTTCAAGGCGCTCGATCTCCTTGCGGCGATACTCCTCGAAGGCCCAGTTGCCGCTGTCGTGGCGGGCGGCACCGAAGCCCGGGAACCCCGAGAAGCCGTTCCGGAAGGAGCGCTCGGCGAAGGACTTCATCTCGTTCAAGGCCGGGTACCCCATGAGCTTCCACACCACGTAGGCCGCGGCCAACGGCCACGCATAGATGAAACCGATCACGATCGCGCCGATCTCGAGGGAGCGGCGCGGGAACGGGCCGTTGCGGCAGGCGCGGCCGCTCGACCAGGGGGCAGAGGAATACGACACGTCACGATCTCCCGCGGGATGTAAATGTGAACGACATTTAC
This sequence comes from Methylobacterium ajmalii, assembly GCF_016613415.1. Taxonomy (GTDB): domain Bacteria; phylum Pseudomonadota; class Alphaproteobacteria; order Rhizobiales; family Beijerinckiaceae; genus Methylobacterium; species Methylobacterium ajmalii. Next base: position 25,561 of record NZ_JACWCT010000113.1, read on the forward strand.
ATGCGGGGTCGGCCGGGCGGTTTCAAGGAGGGCGCGGTGCCAAAATCGCACCGCCTTCCGAAAGGCGGGGTACGGCCGCGTCTGCTTTTGCCCCAGCCGGCAAATCATCATACTCTCTCGTACAGATCAGAAATTATTCTCGAATAATTCAGCAACAAATCGTGTTTTTGCAACAACAATCCGGCACGACGAAAATTATGACAAGATTATGAACATGCGCTGAGTGTGTCTATTTCTTAAGCGTGCGCCTCGGACGGGGGAGCCGGAGGGTCGGCAGCCCGGGGGATCTCGCCATGCTCTTCAGACACAGCGTCTCGCTCGTCGCGCTCGCCGCGGCCGCGCTCTCGGCCGAGGGCGCCCGCGCCCAGACCGCCACCATCGCGCCGACCAGCGCCAACGTGCTGAACCTGCTCAGCCCCTTCCTGAGCTTGAACGCCACGGCGACCGGCCGGACGGCCCTGCAGGCGAACCTCGACCAGGCGGTCGGCTACAACAACGGGGCGAGCCTGCGCCAGCAGCAGCTCGCGATCAGCGACAAGAACCTGCTCGGCTCGGCGACGAACAACCTCGCGTCGGTGGGCCTCGGCCTCTACGGCGCCGGCGCCAACCTGGCCGGCGGCCTGCCGGCCCAGACCGTGATCAACGGCATCACGCCGCAGCAGCCGGTCGGCGGCCTCGGCCCGGTGCTCGGCCCGATCTACGTCGCCGGCAGCGCCGCGGGCACGAGCGGCCCCCTCGGCAGCGTGGTCAACCTGCTGACGCGCGCCTACGGCTTCACCGGCAACGACCTCGGCGTCGCCAAGAACTACTTCGCCAACGGTGCCGCCAGCAACCCGAGCACCACGCCCGCGGGCTACGTGCCGGTCCCGGCCGCGGCGCCGGCGGGCTACACCATCCCGACCTTCAACGGCCTGCCCAATACCCGCGACAGCGTCTACGACCTCGCCTACGGCGTGACCAGCACGCAACCGGGCCAGGATGTCTACGGCTCGTCGCGGCCGATCCAGGTCGCGCCGGGCCGCTACACGATCTTCGATCCGACGGCGCTGAACGGCATCGCCACCAACCCGTCCTTCCCGAGCGGCCACACCACCTACGCCTTCACCGACGGCATCCTGCTGGCGATGACCACGCCGCAGGCCTACCGGTCCATGCTGCTGCGGGCCTCCGAATACGGCGAGAGCCGCATCGTGCTCGGGGTGCACTACCCGCTCGACATCATCGGCGGCCGTGCGCTGGCGACCTACGACCTGGCGCAGGCCTTCACCAACCCGCTCTACATCAACAACGCGGCGACCACCGGTACCGCCATCGACCTGCCGAGCCTCTACAATCAGGCCGCCGGGCAGATGCAGGGCTACCTGTCGGCCCAGTGCGGCGCCTCGGTGGCGGCCTGCGCGGGGGTTGCCACCAACAACCCCTACCTGCCCTCGGCGGCGAACCAGGCCCTCTACCAGCAGCGCCAGAGCTTCGGCCTGCCGACCCTGACCTTCGCTCAAGGGCCGCGCGAGGCGGCGCCCGCGGGCGGGCCCGACGCCTCGATCCTGCTCGCCCCGATCTACGGCGGCAGCTCGGCGGCGGCCCAGCGGATCGCCCCGACCGGCGGCCTCGCCGGCAGCCTCGCCACCGACACGATCAACCAGATCGTCGTCAACACCGAGTCGAACGCGATCGCGGCGCTCTACGGCACGCCGCTGAGCTACTGGAGCCGCGTCGATCTCTACGCCGCCGCCGGCTACTTCGGGAACGTAATCGGCAGCCTGCAGATGGCGGCATCCGACCGGCTGACCACCGACGTCACGGTGGGCCAGACCGGCGCGCTCTACGCCAACGGCACCGTGGCCGGCCAGGTCACGGTCGGCGCGGGCGGCCTGCTCGGCGGCACCGGCACGGTCGGCGGGGTGGCGGCGCAATCCGGCGCCACGATCGCCCCCGGCAACTCCCTCGGCACCCTCACGGTCGCCGGCAACGCCAGCTTCGCCGCGGGCTCGACCTTCCAGGTCGAGACCGATGCGGGCGGCCAGTCCGACCGCCTCGCCGCCACCGGCACCGCCACGATCCAGGGCGGCACCGTCCGGGTGCTGGCGCAAAACGGCGCCTACGCCCCCCGCACCGGCTACACCATCCTGTCGGCCGCGGGCGGCGTCTCCGGCACCTTCGCGGGCGTCTCCTCCAACCTCGCCTTCCTCACCCCGACGCTGCGCTACCAGCCGGCCGAAATCGACCTGACGCTGACCCGCAACGACGTCGCCTTCGCCACCATCGCCCAATCCCGCAACCAGGCCGCCGTCGCCACCGCCATCCAGGGGGCCGGCGCGGGCGCGGGCCTCTACGACCGCACGGTCGGGCTCACCACCCCGGAGGCCGTCGCCGCCTTCCAGGCGCTCACCGGCGACATCCACGCCAGCTCGGTCTCGGCCGCCTACGAGACCGCCTTCTTCGTCCGTGAAGCCATCCTCGACCGGCTGCGCTGGACGGGCGAGGCGACCCGCGACTACGGCAACCTGCCGGCCACCTACACCGCCGACCTGCCCGGGCGCGCCGCCCCGGTGCCGGTGCGCGTCCTCGATCCCCGGGTGTTCGCCCTGTGGGGCCAGGGCTTCGGCAGCTTCGGCCAGGCACGCAGCGACGGCAACGCCGTCACCCTCAACCGCGACACCGCCGGCTTCGTGCTCGGCGCCGATGTCCGGCTCGAGAGCGGCATCCGGCTCGGCGTGGCCGGCGGCTACACCCGCACCAACCTCGATGCGCCCGGCCAGACGGCGAGCGGGTCGATCGAGAGCGGGTTCGGCGGCGTCTACGGCGGGTACGAGGCCGGTCCCTTCGCCCTGCGGCTCGGCGCGGTCTACGCCGACAACGGCCTGCGCCTGCGCCGCTCGGTCATCGTCCCGGGCATCTCCGAGACCGAGAGCGCCCGCTACGGCGGCTCGACGGTGCAGGGTTTCGGCGAGATCGGCTACCGGATCGCGCTCGGCGCCGGCCTGCCCGGCCGGTCCGCGCCTCTCTCATATATCGAGCCGTTCGTGGGCGGGGCCTATGTCGGCATCGACCGCGACCGGTTCGCCGAGACCGGCGGCGTCGCGGCGCTGAGCGGCGCCTCGCGCCTGTCCGAGATCCCGACCCTGACGGCGGGCGTGCGCGGGCAGACCGAGGTGGATCCGGGCCTCGGCGCCCCGGTGTCGCTGCACGGTCTGGTGGGCTACCGGCGCGCGTTCGGGGACGTGATCCCGACGGCTTTACTGGCCTTCGGGACCGGCCCGAGCTTCGTGACGGCGGGGATCCCGATCACCCGGGACGCGCTGGTGGCCTCGGCGGGGGTGGACCTGCGGGTGTCGGCGGCGGCGGCGCTCGGCGTGTCGTACACCGGCCAGGTCGGAGCGCGGGCGGAGGATCACGCGGTGAAGGGCAGCTTCACCTACCGGTTCTGAGCCCGAGGACGGACCCGGTGACGGGCGCGGCGCGAGCCGCGCCCTTCCCCATCATGGGCCCGGCGGCGTCATCCCCTTCGCTGCCAGGACAGGTGCGGCGTCGGGGCCGGCGAGATCGCGCAGGAGCGCCGACGCGGCCTCGGCCTGCGCGGCTCCCGCCGGGACCATCCCCGCGTAGATCGTGAAGGCCTGCACCTCCGCGGGGATCGGGCCGACGAGGCGGGCGCCCTCGACGGCGAGCAGTTCGCTCGTCTGCTGCAGGGCCATGTCCGCCTCGCCGGTGACGAGGCGCGCGGCGGCGAGGCCGCCGCGCACCAAGACGAGCTTGGCCTTCATCGCCTCCCCGATGCCGAGACGCTCGAACAGCCCCGCGAGGTAGATGCCGCTCGACCCGCCCGAGGCCGGATCGACCATCGCCACCGCGCGGGCCGCGAGCAGCGCCTCGCGAAAGCCCGCGACCGTTCCGATCCCGGGCACGGACGCGCCGGTGGGTACCGCCACCCCGATCCCGACCCGGGCCAGCGGTACCGGCGGCGCGCCGGACAGGCGCCCGTCGCGGATCAGCGCGTCGAAACCGTTCGGCGTCAGCACCACGAGGTCGGTCCGGGCGCCGTCGCGGATCGCCTGCGCCACCGCCCCGGCGGTCTCGTTGCGGATCACGACGTGGTGGCCGGTGCGCCGTTCGAAGCCGGGGACCAAAGCCGCCGCGACCGGCTTGTAGGCGCCCGTGGTGAGAAGCATGATCTCGGCCGCCCGGGCCGGCGTGGCAAGCACCGCGAGGGCGAGGCACCCCGCCCCGCTCGCGCGTCGCAGGATTCGGGTCAGATTCGTGGTGCGGCGCATGCGCGGAGGCTCCCGGCGGACGGGCCGTGTCTCCGGCCCCTGCCCCTTCGGTAGCCGACCGCCCTCCCCGTCAGCGAGCGAAATCCGAGAAGCCGCCGCTCACCGCGCCCGATTCCGCCAGGGCCGCCCGGCTCTCCGGCGCCGTGAGCGCGGCCAGTTCCGCCGCGTAGGCGTAGCCCGGTGCCTCGCCCGGGAAGCCGCCCGCGGTGGCGGGGTGCAGGTAGAGCTCGGTCAGCCCGTCCGGCAGGTGGCGCAGCAATCCCTCGACCCGGGCGGGCGTCATCGCGCCCGACCAGGCGAGGCCGAGCACGCCGTCCGGCACGAGGAGGCCGGCGCGCCGGGCCCGGAACCGGAGCAGCGCCGCCCAGGGCGCGGTGTCGAGGGCGAGGCCGGGCTTCGCCCCCGGTTCGGCCCGGCGCAGGGTCTCGCGCGATTCCCGCGGCACCCGGATCGCCCGCATGCCGTAGTCGCGTCCGATCCGCAGCACCATCCCGGCGATGATCGGGTGGATGTGGAAGTGCTTGTGCGCGTTGACGTGGTCGAGCGGCAGCCCGGTCGCGCGAAACGCCTCGAACTGCGCCCGGATCTCGGCGGCGAGCTGGCGGCGCGCGCGCGGATTGCGGGCGAGGTCGAGCCCGAGCGTCGCCTGGTCGGCCCGCATCAGCCCGGCGCCGTCGGTGAGGTCGGGCAGGTCGGAGGCCGGCAGGGTCGGCCAGGCCTCGACCATCACGAGGTGGAGGCCGATCCGCAGCGACGGCACGGCGCGCGCCCGGGCCACCGCATCGGCGGCACCGGGCGCGGAGACCATCAGGCTGGCAGTCGTGAGGATGCCGTCGCGATGCGCCCGCTCCACCGCCTCGTTGACTTGCAGAGACAGGCCGAAATCGTCCGAGGTGACGACGAGGCGCTTGGCGGATGTGGGCGTGCTCATGCTCGGTCTCGTGACGTGAAAGAGCCTCCCCGTCCGGCCGGACGGGGAGGCTCGCACCCGCTCCAGGCGGGACGCCTAGAGCACTTCACGATCACGCTGCGATCGCGAAGCTCTCTAAGTATTTGTTTTGCCGCATTTTCTTCGACGAACCGGCATCCACTTCGTCCGAAAATGCTCTAGTCTCCGGGACGCTTACGCCGCCTTCTTAGCCACGCCCTGGCGCTCGCGCAGGAAGTGCCAGAACTCGACGCCCTCGCGCAGGCGCCGCTTCATCATGTCGGGCGAGCGCACCATCTCGCTGACGATCGAGGCGATCTTCGGCGCGCGGAAGTAGAACTTCTTGTAGAACGCCTCGACCGAGTTGAAGATCTCGGTGTGAGACAGGTGCGGGTAGTGCAGCGGGGCGATCTGCACGCCGTTCTCGTCGACGAGCTCGGCGTTGTCCTTGTCGAGCCAGCCGTTCTCCACCGCCTGCTTGTACAGGAAGGTGCCCGGGTAGGGCGCGGCGAGCGAGACCTGGATGGTGTGCGGGTTGATCCGCTTGGCGAAGGCAATCGTTTCCTGGATCGTCTCGCGGGTCTCGCCCGGCAGGCCGAGGATGAAGGTGCCGTGGATGGCGATGCCGAGCTCGTGGCAATCCTTGGTGAACCGCTCGGCGACCTCGACCCGCATGCCCTTCTTGATGTTGTTGAGGATCTGCTGGTTGCCCGACTCGTAGCCGACGAGCAGCAGGCGCAGGCCGTTGGCCTTGAGCACCTCGAGGGTCTTGCGCGGGACGTTGGCCTTGGCGTTGCACGACCAGGTCACGCCGAGCTTGCCGAGCTCGCGGGCGATCTCTTCCGCGCGCGGCAGGTTGTCGGTGAAGGTGTCGTCGTCGAAGAAGAACTCCTTGGTCTGGGGGAACTCCTTCAGGCAGTACTTGATCTCCTCGATCACGTGCGCGACCGAGCGGGTGCGGTAGGTGTGGCCGCCGACCGTCTGCGGCCACAGGCAGAACGTGCAGCGCGACTTGCAGCCCCGGCCCGAATAGAACGAGATGTAGGGGTGCTTCAGGTACCCGATGAAGTACTTCTCCATCTCCAGGTCGCGCTTGTAGACCGAGGTCACGAACGGCAGCTGGTCCATGTCGGTCATGATCTCGCGGTCCTCGTTATGGACCACGACGCCGTCGGCGTTGCGGTACGAGAGACCCTTGATCTCCGCCATCGGCACGCCCTCGGCGACCTCCTTGACGGTGAAGTCGAACTCGTTGCGGGCGCAGAAATCGACGGCCGGGGCCTGGGCCATCGAGCCGGCGGCGTCCACCGCGACCTTGGCGCCGATCAGGCCGGCGATCAGCTTCGGGTTCTTGGCCTTCAGCGCCTCGATGGTCTTCACGTCCGACTTGAAGGACGGGACCGAGGTGTGCAGCACCACGAGGTCGAAGTCGTCGGCCTGAGCCACGATCTCCGGCAGCTTGATGTCGTGCGGGGGGGCGTCGATCAGCTTGGAGTTCGGCACCAGGGCGGCCGGCTGGGCGAGCCAGGTCGGGTACCAGAACGACTTGATCTCGCGCTTGGCCTGGTAGCGCGAGCCGGCGCCGCCGTCGAAGCCGTCGAAGGTGGGGGCCTGGAGGAAGAGGGTCCGCATCATCGGGAGTGTCGTCTTCTTGATCGGGGCCGCTTGCGGCCGGTGGGGCCGCGTCGCGGCCGGTGAGGCCGCCGGGCGGCCCGATGGGTCTTCAGGTCGAGGGAGCGCCGGACTCGCGGGCGAGGCCGGATTCCGGGATCAGCGTACCGTCCGCAACGACCCGATAATCATGACCTTTCCAAGTCACGGCGCCGGAGGCGAAGCACCAGACGAAGCCGGCGAAGGACAGGAGGTCGCGGATCGGCAAGAGCCAGTACGGGTGCGGCTCGAGGCCGAAGGCCCGCTCGACCCGCATGCACAGCACGATCCGGCAGGCGAGCGCGAGCGCCGCGGTGGCGAGCGTGTAGGCCCCGGCATCCGGCAGGAGCGCGGCGATCAGCGCCAGCGGGAAGGCGTGGGTGACGAGCGTGCCGGCATAGCCCGCCGGATCGACGTTGCGGATGGTGCGGTTCCACCGCGTCTCGTGGCGCCACAGGCCGGCGAGCGAGGTGTCGACGCAGGTATGCCCGATGGTGAAGTTCGGGATCGCCACGATCCCGCCCTCGGCCCGCAGCGCCGCCCCGAGCGCGTAGTCGTCGGCGAGGTCGTCGCGGATCGCCTCGAACCCGCCGATGCGGGCAAGGCACGCGGTGCGGAACGCGATGGTCGAGCCGAAGCACGGATCGGCGAGCTTGAGCCCGGTGCCCATCAGGACGTTGGGCAGGAACTGGGTGTCGATGGCGAGCGTCGAGAGATGGGCCCAGACGCCGCGATTGGCCGGCACGCCGTGATACAGGCAGGTGACGCCGGAGACGCCGGGCCGCGCCAGCTCGGCGACGATCCGCTCCAGGTAGTCGGGCGCCACCACCATGTCGCTGTCGGCCAGCACCACGATCTCGTGGGCGATCAGCCCCGCCATGTTGATGAGGTTCGAGACCTTGCGGTTCGCCCCGTGCTGGCGGGCGTCGACCACGAGGTCGATGCGCAGGGACGGGTGCTCGGCCTGGAGCCGGTGCACCACGGCGATCGCCGGGTCGGTCGCGTTCTGCACCCCGAAGATCACCTGCACGGCGCCGGCATAGGCCTGGGTGCAGAAGGTCGTCAGGTTGTGGTGCAGGTTCGGCTCGTCGCCGCAGAGCGGCTTGAGCAGGGTCACGGTGGGGCGGGCCGCGTCGGCGGGCAGGCGCGGCACCGGCTGCCGGGCGAGCCGTCCGGCGAGCCATGCGGTGGTCAGGCCGTAGCCGCACCCGGCGAGCGCCAGGACGAGCAGGAGTGTGGAGATCCAGGTCCAGTCCATGGCGATCCCTGGGAGGAGTTGGCGGCGCTGGGTGCGCGGCGGACAGTCTTGTTGAGGATGCTTGTCCGAGGGTTGACGGCCGGTATGCCGTCGGGAGGCGGGCCGGCGTTTATTTGGCCTTGGGGGCCGGCGCCGCGAGCATCGTCTCGGTGGACTTCTTGAGGTGGGCGAGGAGGCCGTCGGCCCCGCCCTCCTGCAGCGGCTCCGAGAAGCCGGTGCGCAGGGTGCCGGCCTCGCTGACCGTGCCCTGGAGGAAGACGTCGGTGATGCGGTTGTCGGCGTTCAGCACGTAGTCGACCGGGGAGGTGTCGCCGCTGCCGTCCGTCACCGTGACGTGCACGATGCGGCCGGCGCCGCGGGCCTCGCTCTTGGGATCGATGGCGAAGGTGCTACCGGCCGCGGCGCCGAGTCGCGTGGCGTAGGTCGCCGACAGGTAGGGGCCGAAGGCCGCGGTCAGCTCCTGCTGCTTGGCGGCCGGGATGTCCTTCCAGCGGGTGCCGACGCCCAGGCGCAGCATCGCCGGCAGGTCGAAGGTCTCCTTCATCGGGCCGGACAGGGTCTCGGCCCGGGCGCGCACGTCGCCGGCCTTCAGCGCCGCCTCGAGGGCGTCGGTCATCTTGCGCACGGTCGCGACCGCCGGGTCGCCCTCCCCGGCCGCGGGGGCCGCGGGGGTCTGGGCCAGGGCCGGCCACGCCGCCGCCAGGCAGGTGGCGATCGTCAGGCTGCGCAGGGTCTCGCGTCGGGTCTGCACCGGGTCACTCTCCTTTGCCGTCGGCGGGCGCCGCGGCATAGCCGAAGGCGGGCGCGTGCGTCCCGCCGCCACCGGCCCGGCGCGGGCGGATGAACGCGCGCAGGGCCGCGCCGAACCCGGCCGCGGGGCGGCCCGGCTCGGCCTTGTCGTCTTCCATCGCGTGCCAGAGCATCAGGCTTGGCAGCCCGACCGCGAGGTCGGCGAGCCGCTTGATCAGCGACAGCGCCAGCGCCGCCTCGGCCGGGATGCCGAACACCGCGCAGAGCGCGATCAGGCCGCCCTCCTGGGCGCCGAGCGCACCCGGCACCGCGAAGGCGGCGCCGCGCACGGCCTGGGCCAGGCTCTCGATCACGATCGCCTCGAGGAAGCCGACCTCGTAGCCCATGAAGCGCAGCGCGATCCAGACCTCGAGGGTGCCGATGATCCAGCCGAACAGATGCGTGCCGATGGCGGTGAGAATGCGGCCGCGGGCGGCGTAGAGGCCGCGCAGGCGCTCGAACAGCACGTCGACGGCGCCGAAGATCCGCCACTCGCGCCCGCCGGCGAAGCGGTTGATGGCGGCCTGGAGCAGGCTCTGCCCGAAGCGGCGCTGGACCAGGTAGAAGGCGACGAGCGCCGGCGCCGCGATCACGAGGCCCAGGCCCACGTAGTGCACGATCGGCCCGTCGCCGCCGAGCGCCACCAGCACGCCGAGGCCGGCCACCGTGAACAGGAACTGCGTGAGCGCCTGGACCATCAGGTCGACGAGGGTCGTCGCGCCCGACAGCGCGCCCGAGACCCGGTAGCGGGTGAGGAGACGCGCGCCGATCAGGTCGCCGCCGACCTGCGCCACCGGCAGCAGGGTGTTGACCCCCTCGCGCACGAAGCGCACGTTGACGCAGTCGCGCAGCAGCGGCCTCTCGCCGCGGGGGAACACCACCCACCAGCCGAGGCCCGCCCAGGCCACGGCGACGAACCGCGCCACGACGACCAGCACCGCGCCCCAGCCCGACGCCCACAGGGCCGCCGCGACCGCCTCCGGTCCCGAGGAGACGAACAGGCCGATCACGGTGCACAGGCCGGCGATCAGGCCCAGTGTCGTCAGTCGCTTCATGACCCTCTTTCTGTCGTCGCGGCGGCAGCCCCGGGGGCGCGCCATTCCGGCAACGGAGTCGAAACAAAGCAGCGCCGTTGCATCCCGGCACGTTGCAGCTTTGATGGGCGCTGTCTATCACCGCCCGGACACAGTGCCGGTGAAAGCGGCACGATCCGCGGGCGCGGCGAGCCCGCCCAAGCATCGCCGCAAGCCTATGTTATGGCGCGTCTTCGAGACCGGCCGGCGCCACGCCGGCGGGGCCGGATCGCGCGAGGAGTGGCCGCTTTGTGACGGCCGTCAGGGGATGGACGAGGCATGGACCGGGAGACGACCTTCGAGGCCGAGCGCGGCGCGCTCGACGATGCGGCCACGCACGACCTTTCGGCGTTCCAGGGCGGCGCCGACCGCGCCCCGGCGCCGCAATCGCCGGTCATGGCCTGGAACGAGTGGGATCCGCTGGAGGAGGTGATCGTCGGCTCGCTCGACGGCGCCACGATCCCGACCCACCACCTGACGGTGATCTTCAACCTGCCGCGGGCGGCCCAGCCGTTCTACCGGCTCGCCTCCGGCTGGAAGTACCCGGGCTTCATGAAGAAGCTGGCCCAGCAGGAGCTGGACGGCTTCATCAAGATCCTGGCCGGCGAGGGCGTGAAGATCCGCCGTCCCGATTCGGTGGATTTCTCGAAGAAGTTCAAGGCGCCGCGCTGGTCCTCGCGCGGCTTCTGCGTCGCCTGCCCGCGCGACCCGTACCTGGTGATCGGCGACGAGATCATCGAGAGCCCGATGTGCTGGCGCTCGCGCTACTTCGAGGGCGACGCCTACCGCTCGCTGTTCAAGGAGTACTTCCGGGCCGGCGCGCGCTGGACCTCGGCGCCGCGGCCCCAGCTCACCGACGATCTCTACAACTACGACTACCGGGTGCCGAACCTGAAGGCCGGCGAGCCGATGCAGTTCACGGTCAACGAGTTCGAGCCGGTCTTCGACGCGGCCGACTTCGTGCGCTGCGGCCGCGACCTGTTCGTCACCCGCTCGAACGTGACCAACCTGATGGGCATCGAGTGGCTGCGCCGCCACCTCGGGCCGGGCTTCCGCATCCACGAGATCGAGAGCCGCTGCCCGCAGCCGATGCACATCGATTCGTCGTTCATGCCGCTCGCCCCCGGCAAGGTGTTGGTCAACCCCGACTACATCGACGTCGAGAAGCTGCCGGCGGTGCTCAAGAAGTGGGACGTGCTGATCGCCCCGCGCCCCGACCCCGTCGAGGGCTTCATGAGCAAGATCTCGATGTGCTCGCCCTGGACCTCGATCAACGTGCTCGCCATCGACGAGAAGAAGATCGTCGTCGACGCGAGCCAGCCGACGCTGATCAAGGCGCTCAAGGACTGGGGCTTCGACCCGATCCCGACGCCGTTCCTGTCCTACGGCCCGTTCGGCGGCTCGTTCCATTGCGCCACGCTCGACGTGCGCCGGCGCGGCCCGCTGAAGTCGTACTTCTAGGATCGGTAAATCCGGCTCGCCGCGGGCGGGCCGGGCATCATTACGGGTGCCGACATGCGAAGAGGCCCGCCACCTTCCGGTGGCGGGCCTCTTCTGGTCTGCGCGGACGCGTCGGCCGCCGTCGTCAGCGCCCGGCGGTCGCGCCCTTGTCGGTCCAGTCCGGCGGCAGGCCGAAGGAATCGCCGACGATGCCGTCGACGCCGGGCGCCCGGCCGAAGGCCTGGCAATCGGGATCGCGGGGCATCTCGCCCAGCATCGTCACGCGGATGCGCTCGTAGGTCGGGATCGTCAGCTCGGACTCGAACGGATCCTCGCCGGTGGCGAGGTAGGAGCCGAAATCCTGGCCGAAATCGCCGGCGAGGTCGTAGATGTCGGCGATCTGCGAGAACCGGGCCTGGTTGGTGAAGGAGTTGGCGCCCCCGGCCCAGACCATCGCGGCGCGCTGCTGGCGCCGCGCATCCAGGGCCTCGGCCTCGATCGTGAGGTCGCCGAGCCCGATCGGCAGGCGCGGCACCGGCACCTTGCCGATCGTGTCGGCGAAGCCGACGCCGACCTGCGCCGCGATGGTGATCGCCGCCGAGGCGCCGATGGCGGCGCCGGAGGCGGGCACGTTGGTGAGGCCGGCGCGGGTGACGTTGGCCCGCACGGTCAGGTCGGCGGGGCCCGACGACACCACGTCGTAGCGCAGCGACAGCTCGTAGCAGAGCGCCCGGTCGGCCGCGTTGGCGACGACGTGGCGCTCCTTGTCGGTCAGGGTCGGGCCCGCGACCGCGGCCGGGAAGGTGGTGGGGATGATGCGCACGGTGCGCACCCGCGCCATCGCCGCCTTGTCGATGAAGATCCGCGACTTCGTGGCGGTGGCTTCGCTCGGCGTCAGGTGGGCGTAACTCGTCAGGAGGCCGGTCTGGGTCAGCACCGGCGTGGCGCAGCCGGCGAGCAGCGCCAGGGTCGTCACGGCCGCGACGCGGCGGGCGGCCCGCGCGCCCAAGCCAGCCTTGATGGTCGTCCGCATTCGGTCGCTTTCCCGGATCGCGCGAAGCCGGTTCCGCGGACGCCCCTGGCGAGGCTTCCCGGAGGCCGGCTCCCGGCGGTGCAGGGCGAGCCCCGCGAGGGGCCACCGCACCGTTATGTCCTGAAGCCTAACCCTCGCCGTGCGGGTCGGGAAGCCGAGCTTGGCCGGAGTCGGCGCTTCGCTCCGGGCTGTAACGCTTCGGCCACATTGTTTCCGCTCGCCGGACCCCTAATGGCCGCTCACGCCAGGGCCGCCATGCTGCAGCTCTGGCCGCCATCCACCGGCAGGCAGACCCCGGTAATGAAGCGGGCCTCGTCGGAGGCGAGGAAGACCGCCGCGTGGGCGATGTCCCAGGCCTCGCCGAGGCGCCCGAGCGGCACCCGGCGGTCGCGGCCCGATTCGGGGGTGCCGGCGCCGCGGCACTCGTCGGCGAGGGTAGTGTCGAGCAGCCCCGGCAGGATCGCGTTCGCCCGGATGCCGTCGCGGGCATACTGCATCGCCACCGAGACGGTGGCCTGGTTCACCGCCGCCTTGGCGGCCGCGTAGGCGAAGGACGGCGCCCCGGCCCAGCGCAGCGCCGCGATCGACGAGATGTTGACGACGGCGCCCGAGCGCCGCGCCCGCATTCCCGGCAGGACCGCCTTGCAGGTGCGCCAGACCCCGCCGACATTCACCTCGATCGCCCGGTGCCAGCTCTCCTCGTCGAGGTCCTCCGGCCCGCCGGCCTCGGGCTGGCCGACGTTGTTGTGCAGGATGTCGATGCGGCCGAAGCGGGCCTCGCCGGCGGCGACCGCACGGGCCACCGCGTCGTAATCGGTGACGTCGGCGGCGAGCGCCTCGGCCTCGTTGCCCTCCTCGGCGATGATCTGCGCGGTCTCTTCGGCGGCGGCGAGCCCCCGGTCGACGCAGATCACCCGGGCGCCCTCCCGGGCGAAGGCGACGGCGACGGCCTTGCCGTTGCCCCAGCCGGTACCGGACGAGCCGGCCCCGAACACGATCGCGACCTTCTTCAGCAGGCGTGTCGACATGGCCCGGCCTCCGCGCTCGTCGGCGAGAGTCGCGGCAAACGCGGTGGGCGCGCAACCGGCGGGGAAGCAGGGCGGCCAGTCTCGGCCCGCATGTCTGCACCGGTATCGCCGGCCCTGCCCGTCGGCTCGTGTCAGGCCCCGGCGGGCCGGTCGCCCCGGGCCCAGCGCCAGGCGGCGAGGCCGACGACCAGCGCGAGGGCGACCTGCGCCAGGCTCCCCTCGCCGAGATGGGCGTGGCCGAGGCCGTGCCGCACGGCGAGACGCACGAGGGTCCCGGCGATCCAGTAGCCGAGGCAGAAGGTCAGGGCGGCGAGGAGGAGGGCGACGAAGTCGTGCACGAGCGAGACCCCCGTGGGCGAGGACACCTTTGCGCCGCCCGCGGGCGGGGCGGTGCGGCGCCAGGGTAGCGCGGCCAGGCTTGTGCCGGGCCGTCGCCCCGGAGTCCTGCAAGGGCCGCGCCACGTCTATCCGGCGGCACACGTCTTCCGGGCGCCTCGGTACCGCTCATGGCACGCCGTTCGGGCCGACGCCGCCGCACCGGGCGACGACGGCGATCGGGAGCGTCGCTCAGTCCGGGCGGGTCGCCTGCATCGACGGGCGCTCGCCGAATCGGGCGTACCAGGCCGCCGCCGCCGGGGCGCGCTCGCGCCAGCCGAGGTCGGGCAGGCGCAGGTCGAGGTAGCCGAGGGCGCAGCCATACGTGATGGTGGCGATGTCGACCCGCTCGCCGAACTCGCCCGCCGCCGCGTCGATCCGCGCGAGCGCGTCGCCGATCTTCTCGCGCTGGCCGGTCACCCACCCGGCGGAGCGCTCGCCCTCCTGGCGGACCCGGGTCTCGTAGACGCAGAGCAGAGCCGCATCGAGCAGGCCGTCGCCGGTCGATTGCGCGGTCAGCGCCGCCCAGCGGGCCGGCCCCGCCGCCGGAAACAGGCCGCCCTGCCCGAGATGGTCGAGGTACTCGCAGATGACCCGGCTGTCGGCGAGCGCCGTGCCGTCGTCGAGGATCAGGGTCGGCACCTGCCCGAGCGGATTCTCCGCCCGGATCGTGGCGTCGCGGTTGATCGGGTGGGCCGCCGCCGGCAGCAGCTCGATCCGGTCGGCCAGGCCGAGTTCGTGGGCGGCGACCAGCACCTTGCGGACGAAGGGCGAGGCCTTGGCGTAGAACAGCTTCATCGGGTCTCCTCCGGATTCTCTTCTTTTTCGTCGTCGTCGGGGCGCCTCCTCCGCTCGGCGGACGAGGCGCCCCGTCACGGTGCGGGCGCGACGGCGGGACCCGTTCCGGTCGCCGTCGTCGGCCGGCCGTTCACTGCCCCCGGGCCGAGCCCGCCGGCTTCGCGGCCGGCTTGGCGGCGGGCTTGCCCGGCGCCGCGACCGGCTTGGCCGGGACCGGCGCGGCGACCGCCGCCCCGGGCTTCGGCGGCGCCGGCGGGCGCGGGGTCTCGACGGAGAGCCGGCGCACCGGCCAGCCGTCGCTCCAGCGCTCCATGTCGGTGAAGCGCGGGTTGCTCTTCAGGCTGGTGGCGGTCTGGCCCGAGAAGGCGGCGGCCGCCGCCATGTCGAAGGTCTTCCAGACCGCGAGGTAGTCGAGGCTGTCGGTGCCGGCGCCGTTGATCTGCCCCACCAGCACGGTCTGCTCGCCGGTGAGCGTCATGTCGGCCGACCACTTGAACGGGGCCGGCTTCTGCTTCGGATCGGGGGTCGGCAGCTTCAGCTGCGCGACGTCGTAGGCCGCGTTGACGCCGGCGGGCGAGGCCAGGGTGGCCGACAACGCCGGGAAGCCGTGGTCGTCGGAGAGCGCCCGGACCATCAGCTTGTGGTCGGTCGGTACGGCGCTCGCCTCCCGCATCACCCGACGGGCGGCGACGTCGGCGGCCCGGGCGTCCCGGTCGCCGATCACCGTGACGATCAGCGTCGCGGGGTCGATGGCGTTGAGGTCGTGGAGGGCGATGCCCCGCGCCTTGTCGTCCCGGGCGATGCCGCCCGGCATGGCGCCGAAGATCAGCCGCGGCACCGGCAGCCCGGTCTCACGCGCGTGGGCCGCGAGGTTGGCAGCTAGCGGCACGCCGGCGAGGTGGCCGATCAGCGCCACCCGGGTCGTGTCGGGCTTGGCCTCCTGGTCGCCGGCGAGTTCGGCGAGCGCGTCCTTGACGAGGGTCGCCGCCAAGCCGCTCGCATCCACCGGCCGGGTGCGGCCCACCTCCTGGAAGCGCGGGAACAGCACGAGATAGCCCGAGCGTGCCAGATGCTCGATGAAGGAGCCGTAAGCCTGCGGGTTCACCGCCCCCCAGGCGTGCAGCACCACCGCCACCGGCCGCCCCTGCGCCGGAGCGGCGCCGTTGCCGTAATAGGCCAGCGTGACCGCGCCGGCCCGGCCGAGCACCCGTTTCACCACGCTCGCGCTGGCATAAGCCTGGCCGCCCGGTCCCTCCTTGGGCTGGGCGGGCGGCGTGGCGGCACCGGCGCCGGGTGCGCCGCCGAGAACCGCGAAGGCCAGGACGAGCGAAAGGGCGAGGCGGGTGAAGGGAAGCGGCGGCATGAGGCTGGGGGCTGACGGGCTTGCGGCTCGGGAGCCGCACCCCACACTGTTTCGCGCCCGTACTCAAGGCACGATCGCTCCGGCCGGGCCCGTTCCTGCCGGTCTTGTCGTTTCCGCGGTACAGGTCACGCATCCATGGCCGGTGGCGAACGACTTCTCCCGTGGAGTGCCCGACCTCAGCGCCGTGTTTCGGGCTCGCCGCCGAGGACGGCGTGCAGTTGCTCGACCAGCGCGTCGAGCTCGCGGGGGACCGGACCGTCGCTCACGTCGTCGTACATTGCCCGCAGGTCCTGCCCGATCTTGGCGAGCAGCAGCGCATCGGCGAGCGACGACGCGGTGGTGCGCGTCTGGCCGTAGCTCGCGGCGTGATTGCTCGGGATCAGCTTCATGGCGCGTCAAACGGGACCAGGGTCCCGGCTCCGTCAAGACGAGGGCGGCGTTCGTTGCACGGGGCCCGTACCCGTGCAGGTTATGGAGGCACCGGGTGTGCCGGCTCGACAGAACAACGCGCGTCAAGGGGTGCAGTTGCGCCCTTTTTTCGGGCACGGCCGGTCCGACGGCCGCGGCGATGATGACGAAGTCCATTGCCGCGGCCGATTCTATCTTGGAACCGGGGCGGTGGCGCCTCGATCTCTCGGCGGGGCATTCCCGCGTCGCCTCGCCCCGGCCGTCAGGGGCGTCGCGTCGCACCTCCCTTGCGCCACCCGTCCTGGTTGTCTGTCGATCACCCTACATCGGCGGCGTCAGGCCGTCCTTGCCGACCGAGACGCTGCGCGCCTCCAGCCGGTCGCCCTCGCGCACGGCCGAGGCGAAGACCTTGGCCCCCGGCACCAGCACCGCCCGGTCGGCGGGCTCCAGCCTCACGATCGGCGTGCCCGGCGGCACCGCGACCGCGAGGCTCTGGCCCTTGTAGGACACCGTGAGGCTGCGCGCGGCGCCGGGCGCGCCCGCGACGGTGCCGTTGGTCATGGTGGTCTCGACGCCCGGTGCCTTGACGGTGCCGTCGGTCATGCTGGTCTCGACCTCCGGCGCCTTGACGGTGCCGTTGGTCATGCTGGTCTCGACCGGGCCGCTGGCGGCACCGTCGGGCAGGCGGTCCCAGGGGTAGTGCCCCTCGCCTGCGCCCCGCAGGGCCTCGGGGAAGATCAGTACCTCGAGGGCGACCGGCGGGTCGCCGGGCTTCGGCCCGGCCTTGGCGGCGGTGCCGATGAAGCTGCCGTCCTTGACGTCGTCGAGGCTCGCCGGGGCGAGCTGCGCCACCCGCGTGCCGGTGCCGAGCCGCACGGTCTCGATCGTGCCGGCACGGGTGCGGATGGTGACCGCGTCGCCCTCGACGCGCTCGATCGTGCCGCGCAGGCGCTCGACCTGCGGGGCGGCGAGCGCCGCGGCGAACGGGCCGCCGGCGGCGAGCATCAGGCCGGCGGCCGCGAACGTCCTGAGAAGGGGCATAGGGAACTCCGGGAAGCAGGGCTCAGGGATCTGTGCCCCGGCCGTTATGGTTCGCCTCGCGGCGGAGGATATGCGTCTCGCGCACACGTGAACGGGAGCAGGACCCCGCCACCGGCGTCGCTCGGCTCCCCCGGCGACGAGAGACGACGGCAGGGCGCCGCGATTCGCGATCCCTCGCGGGGTTTCCGATCGTCGGCGTCGGGGGCGGGAGTATCGCGCGCCGCCCTCATCCGACGATCAGGCTGCAATGCGGCTCGGTGGCCGGGTTGGCGCGCGACCAGTCCGTGGCATTGCGGTCGGCATCCCAGGTGAAGTCGTCGACGCCGAGCTCGACGAAACGTCGATGGATGCGCGCATCGTATTTCTCGCTGACCGCCCGCGTCAGTCGTTGGATGTCCTTGTTGCGCAGTCTCTGGGTGTTGCCGGCGGTGTTGTAATATTGAATGTAGCAGAATTTTCGCAGAAGAATCATCCGTGTATTGAGAAATGTCCTCACGCACAGTTCATAATCGTCGGCGGCGGCCAGGTCCGGATTGTGCCCGCCGATCTCGTGGTAGAAATCCTTGCGCCACGCCCTGATGTGGTTCGGGGCGGAGACGATGTGCCGTATCGTCTTGGCGTTGATTCTCGGCGCTTCGTGGACGATGTACTCTCTGCCGTTGTAGGATTCCGTCCGGTCCTTGCCGTAGAAGAAGGCCCAATGCTCGCCGTAGGTGGCATTGCGCCCGTCCTCGAAGACCTCGGCCCAGTCCGTGTAGAGAAACCCGGCCTCGGGATGCTGGTGGAAGGCCAGCGTCACCGCCTCCAGGCTGCCGGACGTCAGCTCGTCGTCGTGGTCCAGCTCGAGGAGGAGGTCGCCACCGGCCAGGCGGCAGGCGGTCTGCTTCACGTCGCCGATGCGGCCCGAGGGGCGGTGCGGGCGATACACGCGGATGCGGTGGTCCTGGGCTGCGAGCGCCTCGAGCTCCGAGAAGGTCGCGCCGTCGTCGTCGGAATCGTCGACGATGACCCATTCCCAATCGACGTAGGTCTGGGATCGCAGGGAGTGGAACGGGCGCAGGATCTGGCTTCCCGACCGATAGGCCGGGGTGAAGACGCTCACCAGGGGGCGCGAGCGTCGAAAGGCGGTCGCATTGTCCAAAAAGCAGTAGAAGATCTGCCGCCCGACCTCCTCGGCATCGACGTCCGCCGCAAAATTGATCCAGCGCTTGCGAACCTCGTACGGCGCGCGCATCAGGTTCTGGAACCTGGCTTCTTCTCCGAACGTCGCGATGACGTGCGGTCGCTTGGCGATGAGGATTCGTTCAAGGTCGCGATCGTCCGGGTAGAACGAGCAGCTCAATTCCCTCGTTTCGACGTCGATATCGGGGCCGGGACTTTTGATGTCGAATGCGCTGCGTCCGATGACGACGATCTCGGGAAGGCTCACGACATGCCTCGCGACGGATGACTTGCGAAATCGGCCTCGCCCAGGGAGCCGCACGGCCCGATCGACGAAGAGCCTACTCCTCCTCGGCCTCTTCCGGCTCCAGGGTCGCCTTGACGGTCTCGAGCACCCGCCGGGCGAGGTCGGAATCCGGATCCTCTCGGTTCAGGGCGTCCTCCAGCATGGCGAGGTAGCTGCCGAGCTGGTGGCGGTAATGATCGGAATCGATGCCGCGCAGGATGCCGGCGACGAAGCGCACCGCCATCTGCAGGGCTACCTGCTTCACGGCGACGTCGGACTGCGCCTCGGACAGCCGGGCGATCATCTCGCCGTGATGGGCCGAGAGGGTCGTCAGGCCGGTGATCTTGTCGTCCTGGCTCATCGCGCGGGGTCTCCCGAAGATGCGAAAGGGGCCCTTCCCGCTCGGAAAAGGCCCCCGTCGCCGGTTGCTGGTGCCGGGCCCCCGCCACGAGGGCCCGGATCGGCGGTCGGCCGCTCCCCCGGGGAGGAGCGGCCGGAACCCGGTCCTTACGCGGCGAGCTGGCGCAGGACGTAGGGAAGGATGCCGCCGTTGCGGAAGTACTCGAGCTCGTCGAGCGTATCGATGCGGCAGGTCAGCGGGACCTCCTTCACCGAGCCGTCGGCCGAGGTGATCTTGGCGGTGAGCGTCTGGCGCGGCTTCAGCTCGCCGGCCAGGCCCTCGATCGTCACGGTCTCGTCGCCCTTCAGGCCGAGCGAGGCCCAGGACGCGTCGCCCTGGAACACCAGCGGCACCACGCCCATGCCGACGAGGTTCGAGCGGTGGATGCGCTCGAAGCTCTCGGCGATCACGGCGCGGACGCCGAGGAGCTTGGTGCCCTTCGCCGCCCAGTCGCGCGACGAGCCGGTGCCGTATTCCTTGCCGGCGAACACCACCAGCGGGGTGCCCTCCTGCTCGTAGCGCATCGCGGCGTCGTAGATGAACATCCGCTCACCCGACGGCTGGTAGAGGGTGTAGCCGCCCTCGACCACGTTGCCGGCCTCGTCGCGCACCATCTGGTTCTTGATGCGGATGTTGGCGAAGGTGCCCCGCATCATGACTTCGTGGTTGCCGCGGCGGGTGCCGTACTGGTTGAAGTCCTGCACCCGGACCTGGTGCTCCTGCAGGTAGGCGCCCGCCGGAGACGCCGCCCGGATGTTGCCGGCCGGGGAGATGTGATCGGTGGTGATGGAGTCGAGGAACAGGCCGAGGATGCGGGCATTGACCACGTCCTCCACCGGCTTCGGGGTCTTCTCCATGCCGACGAAGTAGGGCGGGTTCTGGACGTAGGTCGAACCGCCGTTCCACGCGAAGGTCTCGGCCTCGGTGACCTCGACGTCCTTCCAGTTCTGGTCACCGCCGAACACGTCGGCGTAGCGCGACTTGAACAGGGTCGAGGTGATGTTGGCCTCGATGAACTCCTGGACCTCGGCGGTCGAGGGCCAGATGTCCTTCAGGTAGACCGGCTTGCCGTCCGAACCGGTGCCGAGGGGCTCGGTAGTGATGTCGATCTGCATCGAGCCGGCGAGCGCGTAGGCGACGACGAGCGGCGGCGAGGCGAGGTAGTTCGCCCGCACGTCGGGGTTCACCCGGCCCTCGAAGTTGCGGTTGCCCGAGAGCACCGCGGCGGCCACCACGTCGTTGTCGTTGATCGACTTCGAGATCGCCGCCGGCAGCGGGCCCGAATTGCCGATGCAGGTGGTGCAGCCGAAGCCGACGAGGTTGAAGCCGAGCGCGTCGAGGCTCGATTGCAGGCCGGCCTTGTCGAGATACTCCGCCACCACCTGGGAGCCGGGGGCGAGCGAGGTCTTCACCCACGGCTTCGAGCGCAGGCCCTTGGCCACCGCGTTGCGGGCGAGAAGCCCGGCGCCGATCATCACGCTCGGGTTCGAGGTGTTGGTGCAGGACGTGATCGCGGCGATCACCACGTCGCCGTGGCCGATGTCGAAGTTCGCGCCCTCGACCGGATAGCGCTTGGCGATGTCGGCCGCCTTCTTGAACTCGGTCTCCATCGACTGCGCGAAGCCGGGCTTCGCGCCGTCGAGGAGCACCCGGTCCTGCGGGCGCTTCGGGCCGGCCAGCGACGGCCTCACGTCGCCCATGTCGAGCTCGAGCGTGTCGGTGAAGACAGGGTCCGGGGTCTGGGCGTCGCGCCACATGCCCTGCGCCTTGGCATAGGCCTCGACGAGGGCGACGCGGTCGTCGGCGCGGCCGGTGACCTTCAGGAAGTCGATGGTCTTCTGGTCGACGGGGAAGAAGCCGCAAGTCGCGCCGTATTCCGGCGCCATGTTGGAGATCGTGGCGCGGTCGGCGACCGACATGTCGTCGAGGCCGGGGCCGTAGAACTCCACGAACTTGCCGACCACGCCCTTCTTGCGCAGCATCTGGGTGACGGTGAGCACGAGGTCGGTGGCGGTGGTGCCCTCGGGCAGCTTGCCCGACAGCTTGAAGCCGACGACCTCGGGGATCAGCATCGAGAGCGGCTGGCCGAGCATCGCGGCCTCGGCCTCGATGCCGCCGACGCCCCAGCCGAGGACGGCGAGGCCGTTGACCATCGTGGTGTGCGAATCGGTGCCGACGAGCGAATCCGGGTAGGCGACCTCATGGCCCTCGAAGGGCTTGGTCCACACGGTCTGCGACAGGTACTCGAGGTTGACCTGGTGGCAGATGCCGGTGCCCGGGGGCACGACCGAGAAGTTGTCGAAGGCCGACTGGCCCCACTTGAGGAAGGTGTAGCGCTCGCCGTTGCGCTCGTATTCGAGCGCGACGTTGTCGGCCAGCGCCTTCGGGGTGCCGAACTCGTCGACGATGACCGAGTGGTCGATGACGAGGTCGACCGGGACGAGCGGGTTGATCTTCTGCGGGTCGCCGCCGAGCGCCACCATGGCGTCGCGCATCGCCGCGAGATCGACCACCGCCGGCACGCCGGTGAAGTCCTGCATCAGCACGCGCGAGGGACGGAACGCGATCTCGACCTCGGTCTTGCCGCGGTTCTCGAGCCAGCCGACCACGGCCTCGATGTCGGCCTTCTTGACCGAGCGGTCGTCCTCGTAGCGGAGCAGGTTCTCGAGCAGCACCTTCATCGAGAAGGGCAGGCGGCTCGCATCCGGCAGGCCGTTCTTCTCGGCCTGGGGGATCGCGTAGATGGTGTAGGTCTTGGCGCCGGCCTGGATGGTCTGGCGGGCCTTGAAGCTGTCGATCGATGCCACGGCGTGGTCCTCGCGAGGGGTTGTCGAACACGGCGCAGGCACGACCTGCGCCACAACGAAGTGTTCGGCCGGATGCGCTGCGGGTTCGCCTCGCGTGACGCAAGGAACACCCGTGTGCCGCCCGCCCTCGCCTTCCGGCCAAGAATCGAACGGTGCGCGCGCCGCCCCGGGGGTGCCCGGACTGGGATGCGCGAAGGACGGTTTGGACGCCTCTGAAGGTCGCGCGGCGCAGCCGGGGATGCGTATAGAACACTTCGAAACTGGCCGCTACGGGTCTCTCGGCCGCGCAGTCGGTCATTCCCGACGGGGCGGCCATAGCGTAAACGCGGGCGGTCTCCTCCCCGCCCGCGGAGTCCCCTCCCCTCGGAGCGCCTCCCCTCGGAGCCCTTGCCCTTGGACCCCCGCCCTTGCGCCTGATCGCCGAGGACCTCGCCTGCCGGCGCTCCGGCCGCCGCATCTTCGCCGGGCTCTCCTTCACCCTGGAGGCCGGCGAGGCGCTGACCGTCACCGGCCGCAACGGTGCCGGCAAGTCGTCGCTGCTCGCGATCCTCGCCGGGCGGCTGCGGCCGGAGGCCGGCCGGCTCGCGGCCGAGGGGGTGGGCGAGCGCACGATCCCCGAATGCCTCCACGTCGTCGGCCACCGCGACGGGCTCAAAGGCGCGCTCACCGCGGAGGAGAACCTCGCCTTCGCCCGCGACCTCCTGAGCGACGCCGACCTCGAGCCCCGCGCGGCGCTGGCCCGCCTCGGCCTCGCCCACGCGGCCGGCCTGCCGGTGGCCTATCTCTCGGCCGGCCAGCGCCGGCGGGTGGCGCTCGCCCGGCTCCTCGTCTGCCGCCGGCCGCTCTGGCTCCTCGACGAGCCGACCGCCGCCCTCGACGTCGCCTCGCAAGCCGCGCTCGCCGGGCTGATGCGGGCGCATCTGGCGGGAGGCGGCCTCGTCGTCGCCGCGACCCACCAGGCGCTCGGGCTGGAGAACGCCCGCGACCTCTCCGTCGAGGGATTTCGCGCCGGCCGGGCCGAACTCGCCGCCGATCCTTTCGCGGAGATCGTCTGATGGGCCGCGCTTTCCTGGCGGTGGTCGCCCGCGACCTGCGGCTCGCCGGCCGCATCGGCGGCTCGGGGGCCCTGTCCCTCGTCTTCTTCCTGATGATCGTCGCCCTTGTGCCGTTCGGTCTCGGGCCCGACCTCAACCTGCTGGCCCGGATCGGCCCCGGCATCCTGTGGATCGCCGCGGTGCTGGCGACGCTGATCGGCCTCGACCGGCTGTTTCAGGCCGACGATGAGGACGGCTCCCTCGACCTCCTCTCCGGCGCCCCGGCACCTCTGGAGCTGCTGGTGCTGGCCAAGGTCACGGCGCACTGGCTCACCACCGGCTTGCCGCTGGCGCTCGCCACCCCGCTCTTCGGGCTCCTGGTGGCGTTGAGCCCGACCGGCATGGCGGCGACCAGCCTGACGCTGCTGGTCGGCACCCCGGCGCTCACCTTCATCGGCGCCGTCGGCGCGGCGCTCACCGCCTCGATCCGACGCGGCGGCCTGATCCTCGCCGTGGTGGTGCTGCCCCTGATGGTGCCGACCCTGATCTTCGGCGTCTCGGCGACGGACGCGGCGCTCGGCGGCACCGTGCCGTTCACGACGCCGCTGGCGATCCTGGGCGCATTGAGCCTCGCGGCCGGGGTCATCGGCACGCTGGCGGCGGCGGCGGCGTTGCGGTGGGGGGAGTAGGTTCAGGCCGCCTTCAGCTTTCGGGCCGCCTCGGCCAGCACCTCGTGCATGCGCGTCTGCCAGCCCGGACCGGTCGCCTTGAAGGTCTCGAGGATCTCGCGATCGATCCGCAACGACACCGGAACGCGCCGCGTCTCCGATCTTGGCCGGCCGGCACGGCTCCGGAACGCGGCCGCCAGCTCGTCCGGCATGCCGTCGGGCCCCGGACGCGCCCGCGCCAGCTCGTCGCCCGTCAGCGGCGGGGTGTCGGCGACCACATCCCAATCGTCCTGCGAGTAGAGTGGGTTCGGGACGTATCCGGGTGCGTGGTCATGGGACGGCATAGGCGGCCCTTTGGGTCCTGTGGGCGCGGCGCACGCTGACGACAGCGGTGGCTTCCGACCCGGGCGGAGAGACGATCGCCACCACGACGACCTCTCCGTACCAAGTGCCGATCAGTTTGAATCTAGCACGTCCGGTTTCGCTTTGTGTGGCATCGATGGTGAGGAAGCGCTCGACGCTGAACGCATCCTCGAAGTCCGCGAGGTCGAAGCCGTGCCTCGTGGGGTTTGCCTGTCGTTTCGGCTCGTCCCACACGAACGTCATGGTTCGTGTCTTCCATATTTTCGTATATACGAAAATATGGACTGCAGCAATCGCGACGTATCTGTAGGGCTCGCGGCGGTCATGCCGTCGTGGGAACATCCCGTTCCACGACCACGGTCCGCTCCTGCCCGTGCCGGTGCTCGCGCACCGCCCGGAACCCGAGCTGCACATAGAAGCCGACCGCCGTCAGCGAGGATTGCAGGGTCAGCGTCGCAACGCCGGCCGCCCGCGCGGCGTGGTCGACCTCGCCCATCAGGCCTCTGCCGATGCCGCGTCCCTGCGCCTCGGGCGTCACGAAGACGGCGCGCACCACCTCTCCGTCGCGGCTCGCGGTGCCGAGGATGCGGTCGCCGTCGAGGGCGACGAAGACCTGTCGCGCCGCGATCTGCGCGGCGATTCCCTCCGGCGTGAAGCCGAGGGCAATCCGCGCGATCGTCTCGGGCCCGTAGTCACGGCTGTTGGTCTCGTGCAACGCGGCGAGGACGACGCGGCTGATTGCTGCCGCATCGTCCGTCACCGCTGCGCGAATCGCGTACGCCATGCGCACCCTCCCCCGGCGCCGCGCACCGGGGGAGCGCCGCCGCGGCTAGAACACCGCCTGGCCCATCAGCACCGCGGCGATCACGATCACCACCGCGATCACCAGGAAGAGCCCGAACAGTAACCGCGCGATGCCGCGGGCGCCCGACGCCACGTTGGTGAAGCCGAGGCCGCCGGCCACCAGCGAGATCACGAAGAAGATGATCGCCCATTTCAACATCGCGGCGGTACTCCGGTGCCTTGCGACAAGTCGCAGCGATAACCGCCACCGCCACGCTTCGTTCCGGCGCCCGTCCGGGCGCGCCGCGCCCGTCTGCGCCGTTCGTCCGCATTGCTCGGGGAGGCCCGCGCGGGCTACACCGCCACCATGGCGATGGGTTTCCTCACCCGGCTGGCGCAGCCCGGCCACTTCATGCGCTGGTCCGGGGCCCTGCTGCCCTGGGTGGCGGGTCTCGCGGTCGTGCTGCTGGCCGTCGGCCAGTACCTGACCTGGTTCGTCGCGCCGCCCGACTACCAGCAGGGCGAGACGGTGCGGATCATGTACATCCACGTCCCGGCGGCCTGGATGGCGGTGTTCTTCTACGGCGCCATGGCGGTCTCGGCGCTCGGCACCCTGATCTGGCGCCATCCCCTCGCCGACGTGGCCCAGCGCGCCGCCGCCCCGATCGGCGCCGCCTTCACGCTGATCTGCCTCGTCACCGGCTCGCTCTGGGGCAAGCCGATGTGGGGCACCTACTGGGTCTGGGACGCGCGCCTGACCTCGATGCTGGTGCTCTTCCTGATCTATTGCGGGCTGCTCGCCCTGTGGCGGACCATCGAGGACCCGAGCCGGGCCGCCCGGGCGGTCGCGATCCTGACCCTGGTCGGCGCGGTCAACCTGCCGATCATCAAGTTCTCGGTGAACTGGTGGTCGACCCTGCACCAGCCGGCCTCGATCCTGCGGATGGGCGGGCCGACCATCTACGCCTCGATGCTCTATCCCCTGCTCGTCATGATCGCCGCCGCCTCGGTGCTCGGCATCGCGCTCCACCTCCAGGCGATGCGCACCGAGATCCTGCGCCGGCGCGTGCGCACGCTCACGATTCTCGAGGCCGAGCGGCTCGACGCCGCCCTGATGGCGCCGCAGGCGGCCTGACCATGGATCTCGGCATGAATCTCGGCCCCCACGCCGCCTTCATCCTCGGCGCCTACGGCTTCACCGCCCTGGTGATCCTCGGCCTCGTCGCGCACGCGGTCCTCGACCGGCGGGCGCAGGAGCGGGCGCTCGCCCGCCTGGCGAAGGAGCCACTCAAACGGGACTCCGCGCGGGGCGCCCGGTGAGCGACGCCCCCCTGCACCCGATCGAGCCCGCCGACGAGGCGCCGCGCCGCTCCCGGCTGATCTTCCTGCTGCCGCTCCTCGCCTTCGCGGCGCTCGCCGGCATCTTCCTCGGCAAGCTGCTGACGAAGGGCTACGACCCCTCGGCCATCCCCTCGGCGCTGATCGGCCGGCCGGTGCCGGACTTCGCGCTGCCGCCGGTTCCCGGCCTGGCGGTGGACGGCGCCGCGGTGCCGGGCCTGACGGCGGCGGACCTGAAGGGCAAGGTGACGGTGCTCAACGTCTGGGCGTCCTGGTGCGCGCCCTGCCAGATCGAGCACCCGATGCTGATGCGGCTCTCCCGCGACGGGGTGAACCTCGTCGGCATCGACTACAAGGACCAGCCCGAGAACGGTCGCCGCTTCCTCGGCCGCCACGGCAACCCGTTCCGCGCCGTCGGTGCAGACGAGGCCGGCCGCGTCGGCATCGACCTCGGGGTCTACGGCGTGCCGGAGACCTTCGTGATCGGGCCCGACGGACGCATCCGCGAGAAGCTCGTCGGCATCCTGACGCCGGAGACCTACGACGCCTTCCTGGCGCGGGTGCGGGCGATGAAGTAGCGGGCGGGGCTCGCGAGCATCACAGGCCCTGAACGGCGTGGCGCTCGGGATGCGACCGCCAGCAGTGTCGAGACCCGGGCGGCGTCAGCGCTCCTCGATCGTCAGCTTCTGGAAGCCCTTCGCCGCGAGCTTCGGCCGCTTGGCGCTGAGGATGCGGGAGTTCACCCCGGTCCAGCCGATCTCGCCCGAGAGGCGCCCGTACTCGATCTTCGGGCAGCGGTTCATCACCACGGTGACGCCCCGCGCCTCGGCGCGGGCCGCTCCCGCATCGTTGCGCACGCCGAGCTGCATCCAGATGACCTGGGGCAGCGGGTCGAGGGCCAAAGCCTCGTCGACGAGGGGGCCGGCGGCCTCGGAATTGCGGAAGATCTCGACCATGTCGACCGGCTGGGCGAGGTCGGCGAGCCGCGCCACCACCGGCCGGCCCAGGATCTCGCCGCCGGCGAGCCCCGGATTGACCGGGATCACCTGGTAGCCGCGTTCCAGCAGGTACTTGGTGACGATCCAGCTCGGCCGGGCCGGGTTGGCGGAGGCGCCGACGAGCGCGATGCTGCGCACCCGCTGGAGGATCTTTCTCAGGGCCTCGTCGTCGTAGCGGTCGTGGCTCATCGGGCGGCCTTCCGGTCGAGGAAGGCCGCGATGCCGTCTTCCGCCGCGCGCGCCAGCATGTTCTCGGTCATCACCCGGCCGGCATGGGCGTAGGCCCGCGCCAGCGGCATCTCCAGCTGCTCGTAGAAGGCGCGCTTGCCGACCCGCACCGTGTAGGCGCTGCGCGCCGCGATCCCGGCGGCCAGGTCCTGCGCGGCGGACAGCGCCGTGCCGGCCGGCACCACCCGGTTGACGAGGCCGAGATCCTTGGCCTCCTCGGCTTCCGCCATCTCGGCGGTGAGCAGCATCGCCATCGCGGCCTTGCGCGACAGGTTGCGCGAGAGCGCCACCATCGGGGTCGAGCAGAACAGGCCGATCTGCACGCCGGGCGTGGCGAACCGCGCCTCGGTGCCCGCCACCGCGAGGTCGCAGGAGGCCACCAACTGGCAGCCGGCGGCGGTCGCGATGCCCTCGACCGCGGCGATCACCGGCTGCGGCAGGGCCGGAATCGCCATCATCACCGACGAGCAGAGGTCGAACAGCGCCGCGAACCGGGCCGCACCGCGATCGGCCTCGCCGCGATAGGCGGTCATCTCCTTGAGGTCGTGGCCGGCGCAGAAGGCGGAGCCCTCGGCCGCCAGCACCACGGCGCGAACGCTCCCGTCCGCGGCGAGCCGGGCGAATTCCTCCGACAGGGCGGTCAGCATCGCGTGGGACAGGGCGTTGCGGGCCCGTGGGCGGTTCAGCGTCAGGGTCGCGACGCCGTCGCGGTCGTCGCGGAGGATCAGAAGGTCTGACATATCGGCTCGGGTTCGCGGGCTCGGATCGGGGGCGACACGGATGGCCTATTGTCCGGTGCCGGGCGCCGTGCTGCAAGATCGTGCATAACGATAACCGGAAACGTCCCCGCGCATGCCTTCCGTTCCCGAGTTCCCCGCCCCGATCTCCCCCGCCCCGATGATGGACCGCGACGCGGTCTCGGCCTTCCTCGACGAGGCGTTTCCGCAGATCCATCACGGCGGACCCGGCCCGGTGGTCGAGAGCGTCGGGCCGATGACCGCGACGATGCGCCTGCCCTACCACGAGCGCCACCTGCGCCCGGGCGGCACGATCTCCGGCCCGGCGATGATGGGGCTCGCCGACGTGGCGCTCTACGTGGCGATCCTGGCCCAGATCGGTCCGGTGGCGCTCGCGGTCACCACCAACCTGTCGTTCAACTTCATGCGCAAGCCCGCGCAACGCGACCTCGTCGCCGAGGCGCGCCTGTTCAAGCTCGGGCGCTCCCTCGCCGTGGGCGAGGTGCTGATCCGCAGCCTCGATCGGGAGGAGCTGGTCTGCCACGCCACCGGCACCTACGCGATCCCGCCAAAATAGCGGTATCATGATACCTCTGTGGCGAAGCCCCTCGAAACGCTCGCATTTTTCCCGTTTCGGGTTTTTCGGTTCGCTTGACGCCGGCGCGTTCCTCGGTTACTGACCCGGCCATCGCCGCTGCGCGCTCGTCACTGACCGCGGCGGCGTCCTGTTTTTTTCGTCAAGACTTCCGGGACTTATCCGCGATGAAGACCTTTTCGCTGAAGCCCGCCGACGTCGACAAGAAGTGGGTGATCATCGACGCGGAGGGCCTCGTGGTCGGCCGCCTGGCGTCGATCATTGCGATGCGTCTGCGGGGCAAGCACAAGCCCCAGTACACGCCCCACGTCGATTGCGGCGATAACGTCATCGTCATCAATGCGGAGAAGGTGAAGTTCACCGGCCGCAAGTATAACCAGAAGGTGTACTACCACCACACTGGTTACGCCGGCGGCATCAAGGAGCGCTCGGCCAAGTTCATTCTCGAGGGCCGCTTCCCCGAGCGCGTCGTCGAGAAGGCCGTGGAGCGCATGCTGCCGCGCGGCCCGCTGTTCCGGCAGATCCTGGGCAACCTCCGGGTCTACAAGGGCAACGAGCATCCCCACACCGCCCAGCAGCCGGAGACGCTCGACGTCGCCGCTCTCAACCGCAAGAACGTGAGCGCGTAAGATGGCGACCCTTCAGTCCCTCGCCGACCTCGGCCAGGCCAACAAGGCCTCTCTCTCGCAGGGCGAGAACGAGGCCCCGGTCCACGTCCAGAAGCTGGACTCGCTCGGCCGCGCCTACGCCACCGGCAAGCGCAAGGACGCGATCGCCCGCGTCTGGATCAAGCCCGGCGCCGGCAAGATCACGGTGAACGACCGCCCGGTCGACACCTACTTCGCCCGCCCGGTGCTGCGCATGATCCTGCAGCAGCCGCTCCAGGTGGTGGACCGCGTCGACCAGTACGACATCGTCGTGACGGTGGCCGGCGGCGGCCTCTCCGGCCAGGCCGGCGCAGTGCGCCACGGCCTGTCCAAGGCCCTGACCTACTTCGAGCCCGAGCTGCGCTCGCCGCTCAAGCGCGAAGGCTTCCTGACCCGCGACCCGCGCGTCGTCGAGCGCAAGAAGTACGGCCGCAAGAAGGCTCGCCGCAGCTTCCAGTTCTCGAAGCGCTAAGGCGACCTCTTCGGTCACTGCAAAAAGGAGGGCGGGCCCGCGAGGGCCCGCCCTTTTTCTTTTTCGCCCCGTCCGGGATGGCCTCAGGCGTTCAACGCCTTCTCCAGCTCGCCCTTCGACATGGTGGAGCGGCCCGGGATGTTCTTCGCCCGCGCCTTCTGCATGAGCTCGGCCTTGGTCGGGCCGCCGTCCTGGCTTTTGGTCCCGTGCGAGGCCTTGCGCGCGGCGGCCGCCTTCTTCGCCACGTCCTTCGGCTGCTTCGAGTGCTGTTTGCCCTTGGCGCTGTCGGCGCGCTTCTTGGCGGTGGAGCGCTTGTACTCCTCGTCCGAGAGTTCCTCGCGGGCCTTCTTCGGCAGGTAGCGCTCGCCGGTCTTGCCGCTCTCCTTGCCCGACTTGGTGCCCCACTCCTCGTCGGTCCACTGCTTGAGGTGGTTGTCGGACGACTTCTTGCCCTCGTAGCCGCCGCCCTCCTCCTTGTATTCCTGCACGGCCATCTGGGCCTTGCGGGCCGACCACTGGCCGGGCTTGCCGCCCTTCGAGGAGCGGGTGACGTCCTTCTTCACCTTCTCCCACAGCTTCGGGTCGGACTTCTTGGCGGTGCCGGCCATGTTGGGCTCCTCTTGTCGTCTGCTTCGATCTGGCAGCACAACCGGGGCGGTGCGGGCCGGGTTCCTCTGGGGTGGAGGTGGACGGGCAGGTTCTCCTGTGGATGGCCGAACGACACGAGACCGTCGCGAATCATGCGGCATCGTCCTGCATCCCGATCGTCTTTGCCGATTGACTCGACGGTCCCTCGCCCGCAATCACCACCCGCGCCGTTCGGCATCGGCCGGTCCGCGCCACGGAGTTCTCGCCCATGACCCGCAAGCACAGCCCGAGCGTCTTCATCGACGGCGAGGCCGGCACGACCGGTCTCGGCATCCGCGAGCGCCTGGCGGCCTTCGACGACATCCAGCTGCGATCGATCCCGCACGAGAGCCGCAAAGACCCGGAAGCCAAGCGCGCGCTCCTGTCCGAGGTCGACCTCGTGGTGCTGTGCCTGCCCGACGACGCCTCGCGCGAGACGGCGGCGCTCGCCGATTCGCTTCCCGGCGGCGGCCCGCGGCTGCTGGACGCCAGCACCGCCTACCGGGTCGATCCGGCCTGGACCTACGGCTTCGCCGAGCTGGCGCCCGAGCAGGAAACCGCGATCCGGGCCTCGCGCCGCGTCTCCAACCCGGGCTGCTACCCGACCGGCGCCATCGCGCTGCTGCGCCCGCTGATCGATGCCGGCCTGGTTCCGGCCGATTTCCCCGTCAGCATCAACGCGGTATCGGGCTACAGCGGCGGCGGCCGCAAGATGATCGAGGCCTACGAGGCCGGCGAGGCTCCGGCCTTCCAGCTCTACGGCCTCGGCTTCGGCCACAAGCACCTGCCCGAGACCCAAAAATACAGCGGCCTGACCCGCCGGCCGATCTTCGTGCCGTCGGTGGGCAACTTCCGGCAGGGCATGCTGGTGTCGATCCCACTCCACCTCGACCTGCTGCCCGGCACGCCCCGCGTCGCCGACATCGAGGCGGCGCTGTCCGCCCGCTACCCCGGCGCCGGGCTCGTCAAGGTCGTGGCCGCGGCCGAGGACGGCGCCGACCGCGAGCGCATCGAGCCGGAAGCGCTCAACGACACCGACACGCTCGAGCTGCGCGTGTTCGGCTCCGATGCGCACCGCCAGGCGGTGCTGGTCGCGCGCCTCGACAACCTCGGCAAGGGCGCGTCCGGCGCCGCGGTGCAGAACCTGCGCCTGATGCTCGACCTCGACTAGGATCGAGGGCCGGAGGGCAACGAAGCCCTCCGGCTTTTCGCTGGGATCACCCCCGCGGCGGGATCTCCAGCCCCCGCTGCACCGCCGGGCGGGCGAGCCCCCGCTCCAGCCAGACCGGGACGGCCGCGAGCGCGTCGTACTCCACCAGCTCCCGCGCCTCGTAGAAGCCGATCAGGTTGCGCACCCAGCCGAGCATCGCGATGTCGGCGATGGTGTAATCCGCGCCCATGATCCAGTCGCGGCCGGTGAGCCGGGTCTCCAGCACCCCGAGCAGGCGCTTCGACTCGTCGCGGTAGCGGTGGAGCGGCCGCTTGTCCTCGATCTCCCGGCCGGCGAACTTGTGGAAGTAGCCGAGCTGGCCGAACATCGGCCCGACCGCCGCCATCTGGAAGAACAGCCACTGGGCGGTCTCGTAGCGCCCGGCCGGGTCGGCGGGAATCAGCCGTCCGGTCTTCTCGGCGAGGTAGAGCAGGATCGCACCCGATTCGAACAGCGCGAGCGGCTTACCCCCCGGCCCGTCCGGATCGATGATCGCCGGAATCTTGCCGTTCGGGTTGAGCGACAGAAATTCCGGGATCCAGGTCTCGTTCTTGCCGATCTGGACGGTGTGGGCCTCGTAGGGCAGGCCGAGCTCCTCCAGCGCGATCGACACCTTCACGCCGTTCGGGGTCGGGAAGGAGTAGAGCTGGATCCGGTCCGGGTGCCGGGCCGGCCAGCGGGTGGTGATCGGAAAGGCGGAGAGGTCGGGCATCGCGAGGAAGCTCCCTGGAGGTCCCGCGACGATACCCGACCCCGCCGGCCTGCGTCAGTCCTTGGCGGCGAAGTGCGCGGCGATCCGCGGCAGGTGGTCGGCCCCGTGCCCCGCCTCGGCGACGCGATCGAGATCGGCCAGCACCCCGGCGGCGACGGCCCGCTCGGCGCCCAGCCCCTCGGCCATCGCCACGTAGTAGCTCAGATCCTTGCGCGCATTGGCGATCGAGAACTGCATCGGCGAGGAATCGCCCGAGATGAGGAACGGCGACAGCCGGTCGAGGGCCGCGCCGTGGCCCCCGCCCTTCCTCAGCACCTCGACCAGCACCTCCGGGGCGATGCCGGCGCGTCCGGCGCAGGCCGCGGATTCGGCGAGCAGGGTGACGAAGCCGAGCGAGACGTAGTTGTGCAGAAGCTTCAGGGTGTGGCCGGCCCCGGCCTCCGCGCCGGCATGGAAGATGTTCTCGGCGAAGGCCGAGAGCAGCGGGTGCATCGCCTCGAACAGGTCCGGCTCGGCGCCGACCAGCAGGTTGAGGCGCCCCTCCGCCGCCTCCTTCGGCGTGCGGGTCATGGGTGCATCGAGAAAGCGCCCGCCGGCCTCGCGCACGGCGGCCGCGACCCGCGCCGTCGAGGCCGGCACGGCGGTCGAGCAATCGACCACCACCGTGCCGGGGCGCAAGGAAGCGAGCACGCCCCCGTCCCCGAGAAGAACGTCCTCGACCTGCGGCGTGCCGGTGACGCACAGGATGACGACCTCGCTCGCGCCCGCCAGCGCCGTCCGGTCCGGATGGCGCGTCGCCCCGAGGGCGTCGAGGTCGTCCGTCGGCTGGTTGCCCGGATGGTCGAGGTAGCCCAGCGGCCAGCCCTTGCGGGCGAGGTTGAGGGCGATGCCGTGCCCCATCAGCCCGACGCCGACGATTCCGACGCGCTGCTTGCTCATGACGAAGTCTCCGTGAGGGATAGGGGGTCAGACGAGGGCGCGACGCACGGCGTCGGTCACCTCGGTGCAGGTTGCGGCCCCGCCAAGGTCGCGCGGCACGGCCCGCCCTTCGGCGAGCACCGTGCCGACCGCCGCCTCGATCCGGTCGGCCGCGGAGGCGAGACCCGCATCGCCGTTCCGCTGGCCGAGCCAGCGCAGCATCATCACCCCCGACAGGATGGTGGCGATCGGGCTCGCGGCGTCCTGCCCGGCGATGTCGGGCGCCGAGCCGTGGGCGCCCTGGAACAGGGCGTGGCCGTCGCCGATCTCGCCCGAGGGCGAGATGCCCATCCCGCCGACGGTGGCGGCGCCCAGATCCGAGATGATGTCGCCGAACATGTTCTCGGCCACGATCACGTCGTAGCTGTCGGGCCGCTTGAGCATGTGGACGGTGATGGCGTCCGCGTACGCGTAATCGATGGCGATGTCGGGGTACCCCGCATGCACCTCGTCGCAGATCCGGCGGAAGAAGGCGTAGCTGCGCAGGATGTTGGCCTTGTCGCAGACGGTCACCCGCCGCTGCCCGTCCCGCGGGGCGCCGTTGCGCCCGGCGGCGAGATCGAAGGCGAAGCGCGCCACCCGCTCGGTGCCCTTGCGCGTCACCACCAGGCTGTCGGAGGCGATCTCGTCGCGCAGCACCACGCCGGCGCCGCGGCTGGCATAGAGCCCCTCGGTGTTCTCGCGCACGATGACGTAGTCGATGCCGCCGCCCTCGAAGGCGCGCAACGGCGAGAGCACGCCGGGCAAAAGCTTGATCGGCCGGACATTGGCGTAGAGGTCGAGGCGGAAGCGCAGGCGCAGGTGCAGGTCGTTGCCGACCTCCGTCCCGTCCGGATAGACCACGCCCGGCAGGCCGGCCGCCCCGTGCAGGATCGCGTCGGCGTCGCGGCAGGCCGCGAAGGTGTCGTCGGGCAGGACGTGCCCGCTCTTGGTATAGTGCCCGGCGCCGCCCTCCAGCATCTCGAAGGCGAGGGTGCCGGCGCCGCAGGCCTCCGTCAGCACCGCCATCGCCGCGCGCGTCACCTCGGGCCCGATGCCGTCGCCCTCGATGGTGGCGATGCGATACTGCGCCATCTCTCCGCTCCTCCCCGGCGATCCACGTTCGACGCGGACCCTTTGCGGGAGCGCCTACCATGGCGCCGCGGATCGCGACATCCGGTCCGATGCATGCGAGGGTCCACGGCAAGGGATCCCCGTCGAGGGATCCGCGCCAGGGAGGAGCCGCCGATGACGGGAGAGCCGTTCACCTACCACGTGCCCGAGGCCGCGCTCGACGACCTGCGCGAGCGCCTCGCCCGTACACGCCTGCCCGACCAGGCGCCCGAGGCGCCCTGGACCTACGGAACGGACGTGACCTACCTCGCCGACCTGATCGCCTACTGGCGCGACGGGTTCGACTGGCGCGGGGAGGAGGCCGCCCTCAACGCCTTCCCGCAGACCATCCAGCGCATTGGCGAGATCGACATCCACTGCCTGCACGTACCGGGGCAGGGGCCGAACCCGCGCCCGCTCCTCCTCTGCCACGGCTGGCCGGGCTCGGTGTTCGAGTTCCTCGACCTCATCCCGCGCCTGACCGACCCGGCCCGCTTCGGCGGCCGGCCGGAGGACGCCTTCACGGTGGTGGCGCCCTCGCTCCCCGGCTATGGCCTGTCGTTCCGCCCGGGCCAGCCGCGCCTCGGCGTCGAGGAGATCGCCGACCATTTTTCGGATTTGATGACGCGGCTGGGTCACGACCGCTTCATGGCGCAGGGGGGTGATTGGGGCGCCTTCATCACGACGCGGCTCGCCTGGCGCTACCCCGAACGGGTGGAGGGCCTACACCTCAACATGCTGCCCGTGCGCCGCGACCTCTCGGGCCGCGACGCGACGCCGGAGGAAGCCGCGCATTACGAGCGCGTCGGCGCCTGGCTGAAGGAGGAGACCGGCTACCAGTGGATCCAGGGCACCAAGCCCCAGACGCTGGCCTTCGCGCTCACCGATTCCCCGGCCGGCCTCGCCGCCTGGATCGTGGAAAAGTTCCGGTCCTGGTCGGATTGCGACGGCGCGATCGAGACGGCGATCCCGCGCGACCGGATGCTCGCCAACATCGCGCTCTACTGGTTCACCGGCGCCATCGGCTCGTCGTTCCATCCCTACTATTCCCGGATGCACCGGCCCTGGCTGGTCCCGGACGGCGAGCGGGTCCAGGTGCCGACCGCCTACGCGGCGTTCCCCAGGGAGATGGTCCGCCCGCCCCGCTCGCTCGCCGAGCGAACGATGTTCGCGGATCTCCGCCGCTGGACCGAGATGCCGCGCGGCGGCCACTTCGCCGCCCTCGAGCAGCCGGATCGCCTCGCCGAGGATATCCGCGCCTTTGCGGGCGCGCTGCCGCGATAGCGTGTGCCGCCCCGGCTTGCGGCTGGGCGCAGATCCACCGCAGGGGTCCGGCCGGAGCCTGGGCATAGTCCCCTCCCCGCTCGCCCTTCCGGGGTCCGGCCCCGTGTTGACAGGGGAGCCGGCTACCCTTAGACAGCCGCTCACCGACGGGGCGCCGACGAACTGGCCGCCCCGCCGAACCTCCCCAGAGACGAGCGAGCAAGGGCCAGGGCAACCCGGCGCTGCTTTTCGTTTCCGAGAAGGTCGAGATCCGGCTTCGACCGGATCGGCTCTTTGACAAGTTCATCTGAGAAAGAGAAGCGTGGACGGCGTCGTCCCTGCGGGTCGGTTCCTTCGGAACCGGTCGTGAGTAGGATGATGCTGGTTCGACGTTTCGGTGCTCACACGATTTGGCGGAAACGCCGATCGGTTGTGAGCCTCCGTTTATGTTGTGATCAGCTATGATCAGCTCTTCAACTTGAGAGTTTGATCCTGGCTCAGAGCGAACGCTGGCGGCAGGCTTAACACATGCAAGTCGAGCGGGCCCTTCGGGGTCAGCGGCAGACGGGTGAGTAACGCGTGGGAACGTGCCCTTCGGTTCGGAATAACTCAGGGAAACTTGAGCTAATACCGGATACGTGCGAGAGCAGAAAGGTTTATCT
>NZ_JACWCT010000114.1 GCF_016613415.1 Methylobacterium ajmalii
CCCCTTGAAACGAGAACTCCCTCGAGGGCCGTGGAAGACGACCACGTGGATAGGCTGGATGTGCAAGCGCGGTAACGCGCTGAGCTGACCAGTACTAATCGCTCGATCGGCTTGATCGCTCTCATGATCCGTGTCCGGATCAAACCAACACCACACACACGATGAAGACATGCGGACGGCCCTCACCGGCTGCCGCAAAAGACATGCTTGCCGAACGACGTGCTTGGCCGGTCTGGTGGTCAGAGCGGGGTGATCAGAACCCGATCCCATCTCGAACTCGGCCGTTAACCGCCCCAGCGCCTATGGTACTGTGTCTCAAGACACGGGAGAGTCGGTCACCGCCAGACCTGCCAAGCACGTCATACATTCCCTCATCACGATCCGAACCACGAAGCCCGCCCGGCTCACGCCCGGCGGGCTTCGTCGTATTCGGAACCATCGATGCAGGTATCATTGCGGCCTGTTCGATCCCTCGGATCCTCGTCATCGCCGCTTTTGGAACAGTGTCGACGGCCACCGATCGGATGTCGGTCGCGCTTGCCCGGTGGGACCGGGTTCACTGCCGGCGCGGTTCGTCATGCCGGGAACGCCCGGTCGGCACCAGGTTCGGCAGGGGAGGCGGGATGCCCGGTCGTCAGCCTGCCGCCGGGCGTCCGCTCCAGGTCCGGCGCTGCCAGACGTCGAGATGGGTGAAGCTGTCGTACAGCCCGATCCCGCCTCCGGAGAAGAACGAGGCGGCGAGCGCCACCGCGCGGGGCGGGTAGCCGCGCACCTGGATGTCGGCCGCGTAGCCGTAGAGATGCATCGAGTTGCGCGCCGCATTCTCCAGCGCGGCGTTGTGCTCCGGCGTGCGATAGCCGCTCGTCACCATCACGGGTAGCGGGCTGCCGTGCACGGCCGACATGCTGGCCTGCACCCCCGCCAGGAGATCGAACAGGCTCGGCTGCATCCAGACGGCCCGGCCCGCGTCGCGGATATCGCGCATGAACCAGGACAGGAGCAGGATCTGGGTCCGGTCGTGGCCGGCCCCGGTGCGGAAGCGGCTGCGCAGCTCCGACCCGTCCGGCCGCATCAGCCAGAGCCGGTCGCGGCCGGCGGGTGCGTCCCGCAGCGAGTCGGCGGCGCCCGCCAGCGCCGAGGAGAGACCCGTGCCGAGCCCGGCGCCGAGGCCCACGCCTGCGACCAGTCCGCGGCGGGTGAGGCCCGTCACCGGAAGGCGGCCGGCGGGGCCGCCCGAAATTTCGGGCTGACCGTCAGGTGGATGACGCGCTCGCCGACGAAGGCCCGCTCGCCGCCCGCCGCGACCCGGACCGGATGGCTGGTCCGGCTCAGCGTCGGCAGGCTCACTGCGCCGCTGCGGGCGAGGTCGTGGTAGCGGCCCATCCCGGTGAAGTCGCGGTCGAGGCGGTTGAAGTTCGCCGCGAAGCTCGCCCGGGCCTCGGCGATGCCGACCGCGAGGCCCGCCTCGAGCGCGACGCCCCAGACGCCCTCCTCGGTCGAATCCTCCGGCCGCACCGCCGCCGCCGGCCCCGGCGGGGCGGGCGGCACGCCGGTATTGTAGAGGTAGTCGCGCCAGTCCGGCGGCCGCAGCGCGAGACGCGCCGGGCGGGCGATCTCGAAGGCGCCGAGCGTCAGGTAGAGCGTGCGGTCGCCGACGCGCTCGGCGAGCCGGTGGAGCTCGGTGATCACCGGCGGCACCAGGGTGCGCTCGATCATCAGCGGGCCGAAATCGTAGCGCCGGTCGAGCTCCGCCCCGTAGGCGCCGTCGAGCTCGGCGTTGAGCCGCGCCGTCTCCTCGGCGAAGCCCTGGCGGATGCCGACGCCGCGGGCGGCCTGGGCCAGGACCTGCTGGCGCAGGTCGCCGTTCTTCGATTGCAGCGCCCCGTAGCGCCCGAAGACCGGTGAGCCCGGATCCTGCAGCAGTTCGTAGCTGGTGGCGGGGTCGGGCGTCGAAAGCCCGGCATTCCCGCCTCCCGGCGAGCCGCCCTGTCCTCCCGCTTGACCGCCGCCCCCCTGTCCGCCCCCGCCTATGCCGCCGAGAAGACCCTGCATCGGCGTCGCGCCGGCGCGGGGCGCGATGTTGGGGTTGGACTGACCCTGGGTGAGGGAGTTGAGGCTCGGATTCTGAGTCTGGTAGGGCGGATAGCCCCCGTAGACGTAAGGGGGGACGCCGTAAGGCACGCCGTAGGGGGCAATCGGTACCCCGGGCACCTGGGTCGCAGCCACGATCGGGCTCAGCTGCGCGAAGGCAGGCTCACTCGCGAAGGTTGTGAGCGCCGCCGCCAGAATCGCCGCCCTCACAGCCCGCGCCGTCCCATCTCCTCCTTGAGGAAAATGCGCGTGCTCTCCGGAGATCCCGGACGGCTTCCCGTGAGGGAGCAGGCCTGAAGGCACGCAGCACAAGAGAGAACGATAAGAAGCCATAACAACTTCATGTCCGATCGTCCGCACGCCACTGCTCCGGTCATGATCTCTCACCATGGGATCGTCAATCGCCTACGGGAATACGGATCGATCGCGCCAGGCACTGTGGCATCGGGGGCACATGGTCCAGGGAATGACGCTGAAAAAACAACAGTTCCATCGGAGACCGGCGTGGTACGGGTGGAATGTGCTGGAGGTCGTCGATTTTCATACGAACTCGACCATTGATTTTTCGCACTCCCTTGCGTCATATTGCCGGTCTGTAAGGTGCGTTCTCGGGGACAGGCGGGGCCGGCAGGATGGGGGGACGGATCCGTGTGGTGGGACTCGCCGCTCTCGCCGCGGCGGTAACCTGCGGGGCGGGGGACGCGCCTGCGCAACCGTGGCGCGTGGCCCAGGCGACCGGCGGCGGCGTGACGAATCCGGCCCCGATTTCTCCGGCACCGGCTCCCGCGGCGGCGCCGGTTCCCGGGCCCTCTCCTGCGGCACCGCCCCAGGCGGCCGTATCGGCTCCGGCTCCGGCTCCGTCCGAGGCCCCGCGTGCCGCGTCGCCGCCGCCGCCGCGTGAGCTGACCCCGGCGGAAATCTCGTCGCTCCAGAGCGTGATGAC
The DNA here is from genome assembly GCF_016613415.1 of Methylobacterium ajmalii. Taxonomy (GTDB): domain Bacteria; phylum Pseudomonadota; class Alphaproteobacteria; order Rhizobiales; family Beijerinckiaceae; genus Methylobacterium; species Methylobacterium ajmalii. Next base: position 3,035 of record NZ_JACWCT010000114.1, read on the forward strand.
CGATCGGTCGGGCAGCGCGATCCTCACTCCCGGCAATGTCGGGGCGATCCGCAACCGGGTGATCGACGCGCAGCGGGCGGCCACGGCCCCCGGATACGGGGACGAGGGGCCGCCGAAGATCCGGCCGCGGCTGATGAGCGTGCAGCCGCAGGTCGACATGGCCACGCCCCAGACCGTCCACCTCGCCTTCGGGATGGTGACGCCGATCACGATCCTCGACGCCGGCGGCCGGCCCTGGCCGATCGCCGCCTCCGCCTACGATCCGCGCAGCTTCGCGGTGGATGGCGGCGGCTGCGGTGGGCAGGCCTCGGCGCCCGCCGAGCGGCCGACCACGATCCACATCATGCCCTGCCGGGTCTCCACCTACGGCAACATCTCGATCACCCTCGAGAACTATCCGCTTCCGATCGTCCTGATCGTGCAAAGCGGCGGACGCGGGGGCGAGGCGGTGGACCTGCCGGTGACGATCGAGGTGCGCGGCCGCGCCGCGCCGCTCACCGCCCGCGCCGCCGAGCCGGCCGCGCCGATGAATCCCGCCGCCGCTGCGGCGCTGCGTCCGCCGGACGCGATCCCGGTGCCGCCGGGCCGCCACACCGCATTGGCGGCGGCCCCCGACGGGGCCGTACGCACGATCGCCGCCCGGGTCGGGCGGGGCCGCGTCGCGCGGGCGACGGGCGACCTGCCGGACCGGTTGATGGACGAGTTCGGCCTCGGCACGCCGCCGCGCGGCGCGGTCCGGCTGCGGGTCGACGATCCGGCAGTCTCGGCCTGGATGCTCGGCGGGCGGCTCTACGTGCGCGGGCCGGTGGTGGTGGTGAATCCGGTGCAGGACGCGATGGCCCAGACGCCCGACGGCTTTCGGGTCTGGCGCTTCGACCGGCCGGTGCCGCGCCTCCTCGTCACCGACGCGGACGGGCGCGAGCGCGCCGTCGCGATCGATGATTGAGCGCGCCACGACCCTGCGGGCGCTCGCTCGCCCGTGGAGCCCGCCCCGACCGGCTATCGGGCCGGCCGAGGGCGCGACGACCGGGGATGTCCGGGGTACCGCCGGGAGAGGACGGACATGCCGATCACCGCACTGATCCTCGCCGCCACGCTAGTGGGCACGCCGCTCGTCCGGGTCCAGGCGGACGGGCAGGTGGCCGGGCAAGGGGGCGCGGCGGCCAAGGAGGCCGGGACGCCGGCGCCGGTCCAGCCGACGCCGCAGGCAACGATGCCGTTCGTCCAGCCGCCGCTGCCGGGCCAGGCCCCGGCGGTGCCGAGCGTGGTCTATCAGGGCCCGCCAGGCCGGTCCTGTCGGATCCGGCGATCGAGGCCCGCATCAACGCGCAGATCGAGGCCCTGATGACCCCGCCGAGCGGCGGTTTCACGGTGCAGCGCTACGCCCGGCCCGAGCCGGCGGCTCCGGCGAATCCCGGATCCGGCGGGGGCGGCGTGCGCTCCGGCTCCCCGCTGCAGCAGGCGGCCTACCCGCAGCAGGGCGGCTCCGGCGGCGGAGTCCCGGGCGGTCCGAGCGGGTTCGGCCAGACCGGCTTCAACCAAGGCAATTTCGGTCAAGGCAATGTCGGCCAGGCGGCCGCCGGTCCCGGAGGCTACGGCCAGGGCGGCTACGGCGGAGCGCCCGGGCAGCCCGGTCTCGGCCAGGGCGGCTATGGCCAGGGTGGCGCCGGGCAGGGGAATTTCGGCCAGCCGGGCCAGGGAGGCGGATTCGGCGGCATGGCGGGCGCCTATGGCGGCGCGCCGGCGCAGCCGCGCGAGCGGCTCTACGCCGTGGCGCGGGCCGGCGACACCGTCTACGCCTCCCTCGACCAGGGCTTCAACTCGGACGATCCCCAGGCGCCGATCTTCGCGACGATCTACGACGTCGACGGTGCCCAGCGCGCCGGGCCGCTGCACGGCGTCCGGCTCATCGGGCAGATCGTCTACAGCACGAACCAGGCCGCGATCCAGTTCACGCAGCTCGTCCTCCTCGACGGTCGCCAGTATCCGCTGAAGGCCTACGCGATCTCGCCGCGGGACGCCCGCACCGGGATCTCGCGCGACGTCGACGACCACGCCTTCGAGCGCTACGCCGGGCTGTTCGCGGCCGCCCTCGTCCAGGGCGCCGGCCAGGCCGGGCAGCTCCTGCTGCAGACGAGCCGCAACGTGGCGATCGACCCCGCGACCGGCTTCGCGCTCTCCACCCCCGGGGGCGGCCAGCGCACCCAGGCGGCGCTCGCTGCCCTCCTGCCCCTCGGCCAGACCGCGACCGCCATCGGCGCGCAGAACTTCAACAAGCCGGCCACGATCGCGGGCGTGCCGGGCCTGCCGATCGGCGTCGTCTTCCTGGAGCCGCCGGCCCTGCCGCGCGACGCGGTCCGGATGGGTGCGACCGGCGTCGCGCCGCTCGGCCGCTCCCGGCTGAACTGAGGCGGCGGCGCGGGGTGCGGACGACGCGAGACGGCCGAGGCGGGCGATGACGCTGACCCTGCGAGTCCTGCAGGCGCCGGAAGGCGTGCCGGAGATCGATGCGCGCCGCCTCGAGCCCGGAGCCGGCCCGGTCTCGATCGGCCGCGGCCCGGACAGCGACTGGGTGTTGCCGGACCCCGAGCGGCACGTCTCCAAGCTGCATTGCCGGATCGAGGCCGGGGCGGACGGATTCTACCTCGTCGACCTGTCGAGCAACGGCGTCTACTTCGCCGAGGACGTGCGGCCGGTGGGCCGGGGCAACCGTCGGGCGCTCGATGCCGGCGACAGCTTCCGGATCGGCGACTACCGCATCGGAGTCGGGCGCGAACCGGGTTCCGGGGAAGCCGGTCCGACGGGATCCGACGCGGCGCAGGACGGGAGCGCGTCTGGATTGCCGCTGCACGAGGGCGGCATCTCGGCGATCCTCGCCGGCAGCAGCGAGGCGAGCGAGCCGCGCGCCGCGCGCGGCCTCGGCGGCCCGGCGAGCGACTGGCTCGCGGCCGTGCCGGCCGGCGCCGCCGACGCCCAGGTGGTGCAGCCCTACGGCTGGCAGGCCCCGCCCGCCACGGCGCTCACCGACCTGCTCGGGGCCGAGGAGGCCTTCAGCGACTTCGCGAGCCGCAGCGAGCACCTCCCGCCGATCAATGAGGCGCTGCAGCTCGCGCCGGCCCGCACCCTGTTGCCGACGGACTGGCATCTCGGCGACGCGTCGGGGACGGGTCCCGCCGTCGGCGCGCCGGTCCCCGCCGCCCCCGACTGGAGCGAGGCCTTCGCCGCCCTGATCGAGGGGACCGGGCTCGGCGGCCTCGCGGCGGGGCCGGCTCCCGGCGACCGCGCCGCCCTGGTGCGGGCCGGCCAGCTCCTGCGCCGCCTCCTCGACGTGCTGGCGACGGTCGAGGCGGTCCAGCGCAAGACCGAGCGGGACCTCGGCCTGACCCCGCCGGACCGCCCGCGCTCCGGCGGGGCGGCGGCCGGGGACCCTGCGGCCCAAGACTTGGCGACCCAAGACTTGGCGGGACTGGTGGCGGAACTCCTGACGGCGGGCGCCGAGGATGCGGGCGACCGCCTGGTCGCGCGCCTCGCCGGGGTCGCGCGCGACGCCCGCGCGCTCGGCCTCGCGGTCGCCGAGACCGCCGACGCGGTCGGCGCCCAGATCCTGCCGGACGCGATCGAGGACGCCGCCCGCGAGGGGACGCGGCTCGCCGTCGGCCCGCTGCTCAAGGCGGCCGCCTGGGAGCGCTACGCGGCCCTGCACGCCACCCTCGCAGGGGGGGAGGGCGCCGCCGCGGCTGACGCCGTCCTGGCGCCGCTGCGCGGCAGCTACGCCCGCAAGACCTGACATCCGGGGAGCCCTGAGAGCCGATGCTGAGCGAGAACCGCGTGGTCTGGTCGGAGGGGATGTTCCTCCGCGTGCAGCATTTCCAGCAGGCCGACCGCTGGACCGAGCGCTTCGTGCGCGGCCTGACCCGCGACCTCTCGCCCTATCCGTGGGGCTTCTCGGAGATCGGCATCAACCGCGAGCTCCTCGGCGTCGGGCGCTTCGCGCTGTCGCATGCCCGCGGCATCTTCCCGGACGGGACCCCGTTCGAGGCCCCGGGCGACGCCGACCTGCCGCCGCCCCTCGAGCTCCTGCCCGGCACCCGCGACGTGACAATCCACCTCGCGGTGCCGATGCGCCAGCCCGGCAGCCCCGAGGTCGGCGCGGACCGGCGCGAGGACGTGGCGACGCGGCTGCGGCGCACCGCCTGCGACGTGCCCGACGCCAACGGCGACGGCTTTGCCAGCGCCGGCCTCGAGGTCGGGCGGCTGCGCCTGTCCTACGCGCCCTCGAACGGGCCGCTCGCCGGCACCGAGCGGCTGGCCGTCGCCCGCGTGGTCGAGGTCCGCTCGGATCTCGCGGTGGTGCTCGACGATCGCTTCGTCGCGCCCTGCCTCACCTGCGCCGCCGAGGGCCCGCTCGCCGCCCTCGTCTCCGAGCTGCAGGGCCTGGTCTCGCACCGGGCCGAGGCGCTGGCGGCCCGCATCGCCGACCCGACGACCCGCGGGGCCGGCGAGATCGCCGACTTCCTGCTGCTGCAGGTCCTCAACCGGGCCGAGCCGCTGCTGCGCCACGCCGGCGCCCAAGCCGGGCGGCTGCATCCGGAGGCGTTCTACGGCCTCTGCCTCGCGCTCGCTGGCGAGATCGCGACCTTCACGGCCGCCTCGCGGCGGGCGCCGCACCTGCCGGACTACCGGCACGACGACCTTGCGGCGACCTTCGCGGCGGTGTTCGCGGAGCTGCGCGCCGGCCTCTCGGCGCTGCTCGAGCAGGTCGCCGTGCCGATCGACCTGCAGGAGCGCCGCCACGGCGTGCGCGTCGGCGCCATCAACGACCGCACCCTCCTGCGCGGGGCCGGATTCGTGCTGGCGGTGCGCGCCTCGCTGCCGCCCGAGACCCTGCGGCGCTCGCTGCCGAACCAGATCAAGATCGGCCCGGTCGAGCAGATCGCCCAACTCGTCAACGTGGCCCTGCCGGGCATCGCCGTTCGCCCGCTCGCGGTCGCGCCGCGCCAGCTGCCCTATCGCGGCGGCACGGTCTACTTCGAGCTCGACACCACCAACCCGCTCTGGCGCGACCTCGAGCAGTCGAGCGCGGTGGCGATCCACATCGCCGGCAACTTCCCCGATCTCGACCTCGAACTGTGGGCGATCAAGGGGTAGGAGGCCGACATGGGCCGTGGGCCGGTGATCGCCGCGTGATCGAAGATCCAGGTCCGTTAGCGCCCGGATCGCACGGCCGCACGTCGTCGCGACCATGCCGACGTACAGCGCAGAGTCGAACGAGTAAGCGACGGCCGTGATAGTCTTCTGCCGTCCGTGTGTTCCTTCGGAAAGGAGCGACGGGATATCTCGGTATCCGAATATTTCGTCGGTCGCGATGCGACGAACGGGCGTCTCGTGCATTGTCCAAACCGGGATGACGCAAGGGCGAGCAGCCGCGATGACGAGAATTCCGGTCGGGGAGCGGTGATGGAGGCGGATCCGCGCGGCTACGATTCGGAATCGACGGTGGTGAAGCCCACTCCGGGCGGCGTACGCGCGCCGACGGTGCTCCACGTCGATGCCGGAACTGCCGATTCCAGAACGGCCGGTCCCCGGCCCTCCGATTCCCGGGACGCCGACCCGCGGGCGGCCCCGTCCGCCGCGACCGAGCCCGAGGCGGGCGACTTCGCCCGGGCCGGAATGCCGCCGATGGTCGAGGCGGCCCTGCCGCTGCTCAGCCTGATCGCGCGGCTGCGCACCCTGTCGGGCACGCCCGATCTCGAGGCCCTGCGCCTGCGGGTCATCGCCGCCGTCAAGGCGTTCGAGGCGGCGATCCTCGGCGTCGCGGTGACCCGGGAGCGGGCCCAGGCCGCGCATTACGCGCTCTGCGCGACGATCGACGACGTGATCCTGAACTCGTCCTGGGGCGCCTACAGCCTGTGGGCGCGCCAGGGCATGGTCTCGACCTTCCACACCGACGTCACCGGCGGCGAGCGCTTCTTCGACCTCCTCGCCCACCTGCACAAGGATCCGGGCTCGAACCGCGACGTCCTGCTGCTGATGTACCACTGCCTCTCCCTCGGCTTCGAGGGGCGGATGCGGGTGCATCCGCAGGGGCACCTGGAGATCGGCCGCATCCGCGAGGGCCTGTTCCGGACCCTGCGGGGGGATGCCGAGCGCGAGCTCTCGCCCGCCTGGCGCGGCGTCGACGCGCGGCTGGCGGCCTCCGGCGCCCGCCACCTGCTCTGGGCGGGAGCGGGCCTGGCGGTGCTCGCCCTGGCGGGCCTGTTCCTGCTGCTGCAATCGGCGGTGAACCGGCGCTCGGACGCGACCTTCGCGGCCTTCATCGCGGCGCCCCCGAACACGCCGCCGAGCCTGCGCGGCGGGCCGCCGGGCCCGGCCAAGGCCCCGGTCGCCGCCAAGGCGCAGAGCCGCCTCGTCGACGGCCTGCGCCGCACCCTCCAGCGCGAGATCGACGAGGGCGCCCTCGACGTCGTGCCGAACGGCAGCGGGGCCACCCTGCGCATCCGCAATGCCGGCCTGTTCCAGAGCGGCAGCGCCGAGGTCGCGCCGGCCTACACCGCCCTGTTCGAGCGGATCGGCCAGGCCGTCCGGGGCGAGGACGTCTCGGTGCAGGTCATCGGCCACACCGACAACCAGCCGATCCGCACCGTGCGCTTCCCGTCGAACTACGAGCTGTCGGTCGCCCGCGCCCAGGCGGTGGCGGCGATCCTCGCCCGCTCGATCGGCACCGACGCGATCCGCGCCGAGGGGCGCGGCGAGGCCCAGCCGGTGCGCCCGAACGACAGCCCCGCGAACATCGCCTTCAACAACAGCCCCGAGGGACGGGCGCAGAACCGGCGCACCGAACTGGTGATCCGGCGCAACGGCCCGCAGGCGGCGGCGCCCGACGGAGCCGAGCCCGAGAGCGCACGGGAAACCGGGCAGGAGAGCGAGGAGGTCCGGCCGTGAACATCCTCAACTGGATCTACGAGATCCGCTCGTACGCGACCGCGTATGCGAGCCGGGTCAAGGCCTGGTGGCTCGTCGCGTTGATCTGGGCGCTCGTCGCCGCCTGCGTGGTGTTCTTCTACGGCGAGGCGGTGTCGTTCGGGACCTGGCGGCCCTTCGCGGCGCTCCAGACCCGGATCTACGCCGTGGCGGCCATCGCGGCGGCCTATGTCGTCTACTGCGCCTACCACCTCGTCCGTGGGCTGCGCCGCGACGAGGCGCTGATCGACGCGGTCTCCGGGAGCGACTCGGCCCGGTCCGGGCCGGGCGACGTCGCCGAACTGCAGGCGCGCCTGCGCGAGGCCCTGCGGCTCCTGCGCCGCACGATGGGCCGCCGGTCGGTCTACGCCCTGCCCTGGTACGCGCTGATCGGCCCGCCGGGCTCGGGCAAGACCACGGCCCTGCGCAATTCCGGCCTGCGCTTCCCCCTCGCCGACAGCGTCGGCGAATCGGTCGAGGGGGTGGGGGGCACCCGCTCCTGCGACTGGTGGTTCACCGACGACGCCATCCTGATCGACACCGCCGGCCGCTACACCGCCCAGGACGGCGACGGCGAGGCGGATGCCGCGGGCTGGCGCGGCTTCCTCAAGCTCCTGCGCAAGCACCGCCGGCGCCAGCCGCTGAACGGCGCCATCGTGATGCTCGGGCTCGACACGCTGGTCCAGGCCTCCGCCCCCGAGCGGCTGCACCATGCCCGCACCATCCGCAAGCGCCTGCGCGAGCTCGACGAGGCCTTCGGCCTGCGGGTGCCGGTCTACGTCGTGCTGACCAAGGTCGACCGGCTCGCCGGCTTCGAGGCCTTCTTCGAGGCGATGCCGAAGAGCGAGCGAGAGCAGGTCTGGGGCACCACCCTGGCCCTGCCGAGGGCCGGGACCGAGGGGCGGGACCTCGCCGACCGGCTCGGGCGCGCCTTCGACGACCTGATCGCGCGGCTCAACGGGCTCCTGCTCGGGCGGCTGCAGGACGAGACCGATCCCGAGCGGCGCGCCCAGATCTTCGCGTTCCCGAGCCAGCTGGCGCTCGTCGCCGAGCCGCTGCACGAGGCGCTGGGCGAGATCACCGCCTCCTCCCGCTTCGATCCGCCGCCGCGCCTGCGCGGGCTCTACCTCGCCTCGGCCGAGCAGGACGGGCAGGTCGTCGACCTCGTCGGTCGCACCGCGAGCCGCCACTTCGCCCTCGACCTGCCGCGCTTCGCCCCCGCGAGCGCGGGCGGCCACCGCAGCTTCTTCCTCGCCCGGCTCTTCCGGGACGTGATCTTCAACGAGGCGAACCTCGTTTCGACCAACCCCGCCGCCGAGCGCCGCCGCCGCCTCCTGCGCCGGGCCGCCGCCGGCCTCGCCGCCGCCCTGGCGCTCGGCCTGGCGCTGACCTGGCTCGCGGCCTACCTGCGCCAGGACGGCCTGCTCGCGCAGACCGACGCGCGGCTCGCCCGCTACACCGCGGCCGCCGCGACGTTGCCGGTGGAGGAGGTCGCCGATGCCGACCTCGTGCGCACCGACGCGGTCCTGTCCGAGGCCCGCGACGCCGCCACGCCCTACGCGCAGGACCGCACGCCGCGCCTCCTCGACACGTTCGACCAGGGCGCGAAGGTCCGGGCGGGGCAGGCCAACCTCTACGAGCGGGCGCTGACCGGCTACCTCCAGCCGCGCCTGCTCGTCGCCCTCGCCACCCAGTTGCGGGACGGCGACGGCACGACGGAGACGGGCAAGCCTCCCGCCGTCAAGCCTTCCGTTGACAGGTCCTCGCCGGGCTCCCCCGGGACGGAGGCCGTCGCGCCGGCGCTCAAGGCCGGGGCCGAGCCGGTGCCCGGGCGGGCGGCGCGCAAGCCGGGCGAGGCCGCGCCGCCGGCCGCGCCCGACCTCGCCGAGGCGCTGCGCCTCTACCGGATGCTCGGCGGCGAGGAGAGCCTCGACCGGGCCTTCGCGGCGCGGCGCCTGTCGGGCCTGTTCGCCCGCCTGTACCCGGAGGAGCGCCAGGCTCCCCTGCGGGCGAGCCTCGACGGGCACGTCGCCGTCCTGCTCTCGCGCCCGCTGATCCCGATCGCCCTCGACGACGGACTGGTGGCGCGGGCCGGCGACCGGGCGAAGGTGCAGGACCTCGCCGGGCGCTGGGCGCGGGCCGGCGGCGACCGGGCCTGCCGGGCTGCGACCGAGCGGCGCTACCCGTTCGACCGGGGCGCCGCCGCCGAGGTCGGGCTGGCCGAGTTCTCGGCCCTGTTCGGGCCGGACGGCCTGTTTGCCCGCTTCCTGCGCACCGACCTCGCCGACCTGGTCGAGACCGAAACCCGGCCCTGGCGCTGGCGCGGCGAGGGGGCCGGCGACGAGGCGGTTCTGCGCAGCGTCGAGGCGGCGGACGAGATCCGCCGGGCCTTCTTCCAGACCGGGGCCGAGCGGCCGGCGGTCGGCTTCGAGGTCACGCCCCTGCGGCTCGACGCCGACGCCACCACCGCCTCGCTCGTCGCCGACGGCCAGGAGGTCACCTACACCCGCGGCAGCGCCCGCCCGCTGAAGCTGACCTGGCCGGGCCAGGGCCCGGCGAGCCCGGCCGCCCGCGTCGTGGTGCAGCCCGGCCCGCCCGAGGCCGCCGCGTTCACCGGGCCCTGGGCGCTGTTCCGCCTGGTCGAGGCCGGCCGGCCCGAGCCCGCCGGGCCCGACCGGCTGAGGCTCACCTACGACGCGGGCGGTCACGAGGCGAGCTTCGAGCTGCGCAGCCCGACCCGGCCGAACCCCTTCGCGCTCCCGGCACTGCGGTCCTTCCGCTGCCCGAGGTTCCGGTGACCGGACGGCCTCCGGCCGCCGCGCCGGACTCGGCCGCGCCCGGACTGTTCGGCAAGGTCCCGAGCCGGGGCGACTTCGTCAGCCGCCGCCTCGGCGGGGCCCTGCACGGCGCCCTCGACCAATGGCTGTCGCGGGCGATCGTGGCGAGCCGCCGGCAGCTCGGCGAGGCTTGGCTGCCGGCCTACCTCGTCGCCCCGGTCTGGCGCTTCGTGCTCGGGCGCGACACGATGGGCCCGCATGCGGTCGCCGGGGTGCTGATGCCCTCGGTCGACCGGGTCGGGCGCTACTTCCCGCTGGTGCTCGCCGCCGAGATGCCGGGCCTCGCCGATCCCTGGCGGCTGTTTCGCCGCGCCGGGCCGTGGTTCGACGCCGCCGAGGCCCGGGCCCGCGCGTGCCTGTCCGACGATTTCGACTTCGACGCCTTCGAGGCGGGGCTCGCCGCCCTCGGCCTGCCGGAGCCGCCGCACCGGCCCGCCTCCGACGGCGCGGAGGTGCCGCGCCGCTTCGCCCTCGGCGACGAGATGGAGGCGGTCCGGGCCTATGCCGACGTCCTCGAGGCTGCGATGGCGGGCTCGCGCCGCAGCTTCACCCTGTGGTGGACCACAGGCTCCGAGACCGTCGCGCCCTCGCTCTTGATGCATCGGGGCGCGCCGGCGCCCGAGCAGTTCGCGGCCTTCCTCGACGGACGCTGGGAGGCGAGGGGCTGGCACGAGGGCGGCCGGCAGGACTCGGCACCGGATCTCCGACCGCCGCCGCCCGCGCCTCCCCCGGCCGACGCGCCGCTCGCGCCGCCGCCGGCCGAGGCGGTGCGGCTCGTCTCGGCGGCGCGCACCCATCGGGGCACCCGGCGGCGGCGCAACGA
>NZ_JACWCT010000115.1 GCF_016613415.1 Methylobacterium ajmalii
CATCAAAGCCTTCTCCTACGGGGTGAGCCAGCTCGGCGGCACGGCGGCCGGCGCGCAGTCCTCGCTTGAGAACTTCGCCCGGTTCATGAAGATGAACCCTCAGGGTTCCGAAGCGCTATTGAAGCAATACGGCGTGACGACCCGAGACGCCAACGGCCAGCTTCGCGATAGGACGAAGCTCATCTCCGATCTAGGGAAGGCGCTCAACGGCAAGAGCTTTGCGGTTCGATCTTATGTTGGCGAGATATTCGGAATTGACGAAAGCACGCTAACGGCTCTTGGCAGAAACATTGATGTGTTCGCGGAGCAGTACCGCGCATCAATGAGAAAGGCGGGCCTTGATCCCGACAAGGCCGCCGCGGATGGCAATAAGCTCGCGACGACGTGGCGCCAGATCGGGGCGGCAATCGACATCATCGGGGCAAAGGTCACATCCCGACTGTTCGGCACTCAGGATAATGTGTTCAAGGAGTTCTTGGACTTCCTGGATCGCAACGGGGACAAGATTGCCGAAATCATCGAGAAGGTAGTTAAGGCGGTGATCGCGCTCGCGACTGCCCTTCTCAAGCTCCTCACCAGCAAAGAGGCAAAGGATTTTCTGGACGGCATCCTGTCCACCCTCGGCACCGTGGATGAGAAGACGGGGAAGTGGGAAGCCTCGATTGACAGCCTACAGACCGCGCTCAAGGTCTTTGCGGCCTACGTGCTGACGACATGGGTAGCGAAGCTCCTCCTGGCCTTCCGCCTCGTCGGCGCCGGCTGGGGCGGGCTTCTCGCCAGCTTCGGCATTGGCGGGTTTGCTGGGGCGGGGTTGCTGGCCGGCGCGGGTATCGCAGGAGCCGCGACAGCCGCGCAGCTTCCCGGACAGGTCGCGAAGGGCAACGTTGATCCGGCGACCGGCGGCGCCCTCGACACGAACCCTATGGGGGACATCGGGAAAGAGAACTCGGGCAAGCTCGGCAAGCTCTATCGGAGGTATGCCCCGACATGGCTCGGCGGGCGGAAGCCGAATATCCGCTATGGCGACAAGCCAGGCGCGGGCGGAGGCGGCGGAGGGGGCGGCACCGCGAGCATCGGCAAGATTAGTCGAGCCGGCAACGCGCGAGCCATCATTGATGAGCTTAGGGCGGCAGGCTACAACGATAACGCCGTCGCGGCCATTGTCGGGTCTATGCAAACGGAAAGCGGGCTAAACCCTGCTGTCCCGGAAAACAGCTACAACCGCGGGCATATCGGCCTCTGGCAATGGGACCGCAACCGCTGGCCGCGCATCAAGAAATGGATCGAAGGCCAAGGCGGCGACCCGATGGACGCCCGGTGGCAAACGAAGGCTTGGATTGCGGAGCACAACGCCAAGCCCGGCGATCCGATGTACGACCATCCGCGGACGGCCAAGGGCGGCGCCATCCTTCGCGGCAACCCAACCATAGACGAGGCGATCCACGGCGTTCGCGAGAGCGAGCGTTTCGGGGCCGGCGAGGAAGGCGGCCGGGGCGCGAAGGCTCGGGGGTGGCTGCCCCACCTGGACACGATCGGGCGCGAGGTCGGCAAGGCGACGAAGATCAGCGACGCCCAGGTCATCGCGGCCGATGATGGGCATTGGAGCCGCGTTTCCCGAGCCCTCGGGGATAAGGACTTTGCGGCCATGCACGGGAACTATCAGGCCGCTCAGATGGGCGGCATCAACCGTAGCTCGACCACAACTAACTCACCCACGTTCACCACGACCATTACAGGCATTAGCGACGCATCCTCCGCTGCAATGACAATCGACAGAAACAATCGCAGGCTTACGAAGGAATTCTTTGAGCGGGGCGTTCCGCAGGGCAACTAGGTGATAAATGACTATCTCTTACGAAAGCAAGCTGCTTACGATATCGACGGGAACCGATTTGTATCGAACGCCCAGAATGAATGCGTTTGATCAATTCTGGTGCCTAAGGGCTCTTGAACCGATCTTAGAGGGACTTAACGCATCTGCTAAGGCCAGCAAATCGGGAGGTGGTGCCACTAATCCGCTTCTCTCGGCCTTCACGGATATGCCGGATGAGATGCTGGACGGTATCATCAGCCGCGCCCTTCGGCACGCCCATCGTTGCCCCGGCGGGGAGGACGGCTGGCGCCCGATGTGGAACGCTGACGCTGACGAGTTGATAGAGGGTGAGGTCGATTTACAGGAGCTTTTGCAGTCAACAGCCCTTGTCGTGTGGAAAAACCTGCAACCTTTCTTTTCCAGAAAGGCGTTTGACTGCCAGCCACTCGGCAAAAGACCTCCGAGCTTCGATGCCGTTACACTCCCCGATGGGCTGTCGTGGCTTCTCACGCCAGTCCGTCGAGGAATGTGCCGCTATGAAAGTCTCTTAGACGGCACCTTAAACATTGCAGACCTTGCACTTATGAATGATTTCATTCAAGCCGAAAGCGAAAACGAAAGCAGGGCTTATAAAGCCGCAGAGGAAAGCCGGGACAAGTAGCCCGACTATTTCGGCAGTTTGCCCTTATATGTGCCGATCGGGCTATCGCCATTGATGACGATGCCCGCGGCTGGCGTAGCCGAGCGCAAGTAAATGTTGCGGCTGCAATCGTCCTCGCCTTCGTCCGACAGATGACCGGACCTAGGATCAATGATCCCGACCCTTGATCCGTCTCGCGATATGACGAGGATACCTTCGCGCGAAGCCATCAGCGTTCCACGAAGCGTTCCGAATTGCTCACCGCCTGACATGCCATCGTTGCGAACGGTGACCTGTCCCGGATCTTTCATGGGCTCAAAGCTTACCGGGCCGCCGAACACGGTCATGAGCTTGCAGGCTTGCGCCTGAGGCGCGGTCACGATCACCGCGGCGACCGCAAAGAGAACCGCTCTACTCCACATCGGGGACCTCGGCGCGACTTCGGCTCGCAAGGTATGGGGATTGCACTCGCCCCTGTCGAGGTGTCGCACAGCGATCCGCAGCCCGAGCCGGTGACGGACTGGCATGGCCGCCCCCGCGACCCTGCCCCTCGGCAGAGCTTTGAGCCGTTCCGCGTCCCTGGCGGTCATAGACCCATGCCTCGCCGTAGCCGTGCAAGGGCCGCCTCCAACCCTTCACAGGCTGGTCCGGCTTCTCCCTCTTTGACCTCTCCCATAATCACCCCCCTATCCGGGGAAGGGTGCTTTTGGGCGAGAAAGGTTTCGGATGTGGCCCTAGGGCTTGCGACGTTGGGCGCTGGCGCCCGTTGGGGCTCGGGACGCGGGATTGGCCGCCGGGCGGGCGTCGGGGCTCCACGGGCCGCTAGCGCCCGCGCATTCGCTGCCGTGAAAGCTACGGCGTACTCCTCCCCGAACCGATGCAGGATCGCCCTTCGCTGAAGGCCGCCATCTGTCCGCTGGTAGCGCTTCCCGGGATCGGGCTCATATCGAGCCAGGAAGCCCACCTCGACCAAAGCCGCGAGGGCGCCGCGCACCCGGGCCTCAGACAGGCCAAGGTCGTCACGATCGGCAATCGCCCTCCTATCAACCGGGATCGCGCATAACAGCCGCCGCGGGCTGCTCCAAAAGCGCGCGAGCCACACCGCCAAGGCAAAGGCGGCCTCCCGGTTCTTCCGGCTCGCCAGCGCGGCCAAGAGCCGATCGCGGATCCCGGCCGGCAATCGGTACGGACCGGCGCTGTCGGGGCACCAGGCGGCCCGGCTGGACGCCGCCTCACGCCGTTGGCGGGGGCCGGCAAACTTCATCGCGGCGGGCGTTTCGCCATCCCCCCGGGCATAGGCGTGCGTCATCGTTCGGCCCTCGTCGGGCCGCGGTTCAGCATTCGGCGCCGCCGGTCGGGCGGTCCGTTCACAAGGCAAGCCGTCCCCGTCTCCGAAAGCGACGCTTCGGATTGACACGCTCGGCGATTTCGGGGGATGATCCGTCTGTATCGGACTGGATCGGCCCCCTCGGGGCTTCAGACCCCTGGCGGCCCTGGCAGGCTTCCGGGGGTCTCGCTTTTTGTGGCTGCTGTCGCGGCGGTGATCCTGTTAGCGACTCGCGGGATGCGGGCCGCCTTAATCAGCCATTCGGCACGAACGGCAACGGTTCGTCAAACTTTGGCGGGTTGGCGCTCGCCTGAATGCCGGATAGGCCGGTGCATCACCCGCCATGGGAGGGGCCGAGCCGTGAGCCATCCGCCTGCCGACCCCCAGCCCCTCGACGTGATCGCGCGCGAGTTGCACGAGCATAACCGCCCCCGCATCCAAGGCTGCCCCACATGGGAAGACCTCGACATGACGGACCCGTTCGAGGCCGGATTGATACGGCTGGCCTATGATCGGGCGCGGGCCTTCGTGGAGATGCACCCGGCGGGAGACGATGGCGATGCGTGACACCCGAGGGCCGAGCCAGGGCCGCCCGAAGCACCGCGACGACCCCGCGCCGCCGCGGCCGAAGCAAGACGAGCCGATCCCGCCCGAGGCTGCCGAAGGGATGGGCCTGCCGCTGAGCGATGGCGAGAAGCGGAAGCGGGCAGATGCGTTGCGGCTGAGGCGCGAACGAGGATGAAACAGCCGACCCCTGAAACAGCGAGCCCCGCCGGCCGGGTGGCCTGACGGGGCTGGTGGACCGATACGCAACGCGGCCCATGCGCAGGATGATGGGGAGCGGTTAGCGCTTCCTCAAGGTGCGATCGAACAGCCGGCGCACCTCCGCCACGTCCAGCGGCACCTCGCACCGGAGCAAGCCGGCGGCCTCCTCGTGGCAGTCGAGCCAGAGGCGGGCGAAGTGGACGAAGCGTCCGCCGGCTCGCTCGAACCCGACACGGGCCGCCCGCTTGCTGGCGCGTTCCATCCGGCGGCGGAGGTAGCGGACCCGGATGCAGAGCCAGAGGAACCGGGCGGTCTCGCGCGGGGACAGGCGCGGTTCGGAGGTCGGCAGAGCGGTCGGCATCAGAGCCCCACGAGCCAGAGGACGAGGAGCCCGGCGGCGGTGACGACGTTGCCCCGACCGGCCTCGTGGCCCGCCGCGGCGAGCACCTGGCGCTGTATGGCCCGGAGGCGCATCAGGCCGAAGGCGACCCCGCGGGGCTGCCCGAGGGCGAGGGACAGGCGGGCGGTAGCGGCGAGCTTCACGGGCGGTTCTCCGAGGCGATGGTTTCAAGGTCGCGGTCTCCGCCGCGAAGCCACACGAGCTGCGAGACGTGTCCCTCGGGGGCGCCAAGGGACGGTTCGTCGTCCCCGCCGTCCTCGTCGTCGGGGTTGCCGTCCATCTGGTCGAGGATCGCAATCAGCTTGTCGGCGGTGTCGAGGGCGGCTTGTGCCGCAACCTCGATCTGCTCCCGGAAGGCGGCTTGGGCGTCCCGGGGTTTGGTCGGGCGAGGGCGGGGGCGGAAGGTCACGATGTTGGACACCGGCTAGACCTCCTTCATGTCGTCGGGGCCGGCCTTGCCCTCGAACGCCCAGGCCGGGGCCGAGCCCTTGCCCGCTCGCGCCTTCAGCGCCTCCCACTTCGCGTCGCTGTCCGGGCCGGCCTCGAACCCGGCCCATTCCGGCAGGGGTTCGACGCCCGAAACCGCCATCATCGCCCGGATCGCGGCCGCAAGGCGCCGCTCCTCGGTATAGCGCTGGTCGTCCATACCGTCGTCTTTGGGCCGTCCGATTGCCTCCTCGGCGTTGACGGACAGGGCCAGCGCCAGAGCGCCGAGCCCGGCGAGCGTGGAGGGCGGAGGCAGGGCCGTGATGTCCTTCGCCACATGCCAGCAATGGGTGAGCACCCTGGCAAAGGCGCGGTCCTCGGGCGAGTTCGAGGCGCACTCTCCGAGCGGATGCGCGTCACGGGTCCAGGCGAACGCCTGCCGCAGGGCGGGCAGCATGGCGACATGGGGATCGGCATGGCCGGCCAGCGGGGGCGCCACGCCTATCGCGTCCGCGTCCGACTGCACCGACCGGGACAGGTCATCGAACGGCTTCGCAAAGCTCTTGATCCGGCATAGGTCGAGAAGCGACGCCTTGGCCTGCATTCCCTCGACGGTGTGGGCCCGGGTCGAAACGATCCGTGCCAGGACCGCCACGCCGCGCTGTTCGAGGCGCACCCAATCCGGGTGATCGAATGCGTCGGGGTGGTTGGTCGCCGCGAGGGTTTCGTCTTGGGCCTTCCCGATCGCGACGAACTCCTGAACGAGAGAAATCAGGATGCGATCCACGATCGCGCCGGCCTCCGCGGTGGCGGGAGCGCCGGCTTCAAGCTTCGGCGGGCGGGTCACCAAGCGGGCCGCGACCTTCAGGGCGGCGGCGCGGTCCCGGAGGCTCGGGCGGCTCGGGTCGCGGCGGAGGACGTTGCGCAGGTTGAGGGAGGGCATAGGCGTGATCCATGGTTGCCCCGGGAGTGCCGGGGCGGGCTGAAAGACGAGGGCGGGGAATGGATCGGGCTTAGACAGTCCAGGCGCGGGCGATGTCGGCGAGAAGTGCGTTGTCGTGGATGCGCCCGTTGCCGCTCAACTCATGCGTGATCCGGCTCATAAGAACCTCGTCAGCGTCGTTCTCCGACTGCGGCACGCGCCGGGCCATTTCTTCTATGCAGTCGTTAAACAGTCCGGCTAAGCGATCGGCTTCCCGATCGATGATCTTCCCGGCCGAATTGAAGCTCCGGTGATAAGCGGGCCCGTCGCCATTCCAGAAGCACGGAAGCTGCCCGAGGGCCGAGAGGTGATCCCAGGTGGCGCGGAGCGCTTCGTAGAGCCGCGCGAGTTCCCGGATGGAGCAGCCGGACAAGTCGATTTGCTCCGCTGACAGCTTGGCCCGCTCGCCGTAGTCGAGGGCGGCCGGCGCGGGGGCGGGCTCGCCGATGGGCGCTTCTCCCCGGGCAGCCGCGCCATCGCGCAGGGCGCGAAGCACCTCCGCCGTGTCTTCGTCTAGCTGATGGTCGTTCTCGATGACCGTGCTGGACAGATAGGCGGTGAACGTCAGGCAGCCGGCGACGGTGGTCGGTCGGGTCGCGAGCAAGGCGCGAAAGGCTTCCCGCTCGGTATGGCGAGCCGCAGCATCGGCCACCCGCGCCGCCTCGTATTCCGGCGTCCCGCCGTGCGTATCGTTCCAGACGCACATGAGCGGGTGCCACACGGCATGCGCGGCCCGGTGCGCTTCGATGGCCGCAAGGACCGGATCGGGCGCTGTCTCGGCCGGCCGGCCGACCTGGCGCATGGCCTCCGGCTCCCGGGCGTACTCACCGAGGGCGATGTTGCGGAAGGCGACGGCCATCGGGTGATCGCGCTCGGTTGCGGTATCGTCCCCGCGGGAATTCCCCTGGCGAGAGATGACGGCCGCGGCGTAGGCGGCGCGATCGGCGTCCGATGTCAGGGGCGAGTGCAGGAGCGCCCGGAACGCCTCCTCCTCCGCCTGACGCCGCTCGGCGAGGTCCGGCATCCCGTAGGCTTCGGCATACAGGGCATAGCCATAGGCCATCTCGTGCGCGGCCAGGAGCGCGGCGAGGGCGGCGGAGGGCTTGCCGGCGCCGGCCAGAGGCGGGCGGGTGACCTCGGCCGACTTGCGGCCCATCACCTTCGCGGCCGAGCCCTTGAGGGCGGCGTAGCGCTCGCGCAGGGACAGGCGGGGCGCGTCGGGATTACGGCGGGGGAGCTTGAGGGACAGCGACATTGCGGCATCCTTGGTTTGCGAGTTTCAGGGATTGCGGTCTTGAGCCCTTGCGGGGTTGTGGATCAGAGGAGCGACGCGAGACCGATCAGGTGCATCCCGGCCGCGATCAGGACGAAGGCCGAGAGGAGGTCGCCGGAGGCGTTCAGGAAGCGGGCGGCGCGCACGAAGGCGGTATCCGGCCGGGAGGCGGTGACGGCCTCCCACGGCTCGCCCTCGCCGGGCACGGGCTCGTCGGGCGGCAGGGTGGGCGCGGCGCGACGATAGACCGGCGAGGGGAAGTAGCTGCGGGCGGCCGGCGCCTGCCAGGGGCGCACGGGCATGTCGGTGAGGCGGCGGGGAGCGGAGGACATCGGCCGGACCTCAAGCCATGCGCGCGAGGACGACGGCGAACCGCTCGAACAGGTCCACCCTGTCGAACTCGGTTGCCGTCTCGGCGAGATGGCCCGCGAGGCTGGCGGCTTCGGCGAGGTTGGCCGGGGTGAGCGCCAGCAGGGCGTTGAGCGCCGCCGTCTCCTCGGACGCGGCCCGATCGGCGATGGCGAGCATCTGGGGTTCGTCGGGGGCGGCGTCCTCCTCGGCCTGCACGTAGTCGGTCACGGCCTGCGTCACGGCCAGGAGCGCGCTGCGGTGGTCGTCCAGGGCGGCCAGCAAGGGGCTACGCCGGGGCGGCGGCGCTGGCGAAGATGCCGGCGCCGAGGATGGTCGCGAGGAGGCCGCGGCGGGCCACCTGGGGCGCCGCCGGGACGGGAGCGGCCTGCGGGGGCGCCTCGACGGGCTGGGCGACAGCGGCGGCCTCGCGCTGCATGACGGCCACCTCATGATCGGCCACGATGCACGCCCGGTCATGACCGGCCGGGGCAATCTCGCGGTCCGTCGCCTCGATCGAGTAGGCGTAGGGGCAGCCCGGAACGGCCTTGAAGTCGTAGTGCCGCGCGAGGGCGCGAAGGGCGTTCTTGTCGTTGCTGTAGCCGTCCCGGTTCAGGGGAATGCGGGTGCCGTCGGCCTCGGCCACGAAGAACCGGCCGGAGGTGGCATCGGCGATGATGGAGACGGTGCGGGCCATGGGTTCGGATCCTTAGTGAGTGCGAGCGGCGCGGGCGGCCTTGGCGAGCGCCCAGGTAGCTTTGAGGGTGACCGACAGGGCCTCGCCCCAGGTCGAGCCGGTGCGGCCCTGGTGGACCTTCGCGGCGGTGATGGCGGCCGACATGATCGCGGCCTTGTCGTAGGCACCGCCGACCACGAGGGGGCGGCGCTTGGCGGAGGTCGCAGCAATGAACCCCTGGGCGGCGAGGAGACCGGCCGGACGCTTGGCGCGGTCGGCCTGGATCGCCTTCATCGCGGTAGCCCAGTGGAGGGATCGGGTGGAGGCCATTGCTGTATCCCGTTTGCAGGGCTACAATACGCCTTGCCTGGGTTCTGTCAACAGCCCTGCAAAACAAATACAGCTTTGGAGCAACGATGGCCGTTCGGATCACCCCGCGGATGTGCAAGGCGGCAAGGGCTTTCCTCGGATGGCAGCAAGCAGACTTAGGCACAGCCTCCGGTGTCTCTAAGTCAACGATCGGTGCTTTCGAGGCTAAAGAGGAGACAGCTTACCTTACGGTAATGAATAATAAGGCTTTGTTGGAGGCGTTCGAGCGCGCCGGACTTGAGTTCATTGCCGAAAACGGCGGCGGCGCCGGCATCCGCTTCCGCAACCGGGCCGATGGGACGCGGGATGAGCACTGAGGGCGAGCCGTGAGCCTGATACACAACGAGCGGGCCAAGCTGTCGGCCACGTTCCTGAACAACATTGCGGTGGGCGTGATCGGTAGCGGCTTGATCGCGCCGTTCTTCGTGGCGCTCTACGGCCTCGGGAACCTGACGGCCGAGCAGATCCGTTTCTTCGGTCTCGCCGCGCCGGGTTGGGTTCTCCTCGGGGTGGGCCTACATTTCCTCGCGAGGGCCGTTCTAGGAGGGCTCAAGGAATGACGTGGTTCGAGCTTTACGCACTGGCCGGCGGCCCCCTGGTGATCTTCGCCGTAGGGGCGTGGCTCGCCTATGACGCCAACCGCTGGCGGTGGCATCGGCCATAGGGCCGGATCCTTGCACGCCGCGCGTGCGGTGATTGGGCCTCGCCCTGACGCCAGCGGAAAGAGCTTCCGGTGGCCGGGCGCCCCGCGATGGGGGCGAACCGGGATCGGACTATCGGAAACCGATATTCGCCCCACGGTGGGGCGCTATTCGCCCTCGGGGCCTTCGGTGCCGTGCTTACCTGTCCGGCGCTCCACGATCGGCGGCTGTCCGTACTTCAACAGCACGTCGTTCAGGGCCTCGACCATCAGGCTTTCCAGGCTGACGCCATCCTCGTCCTTTTCGTCGGCGAGACGCCGCAGGGCCGCCCATCCGCGGCGGTTGATCCGTACCTGAACCGTCTTCACGTCCGGGTGCGAGCGGCGAGGCACGGGCTTGCGGGTGGTTGCTGCCCTCGGCGCCGGATCAGCCGGTGTCGGGTTCGAGGCGGGCGGCTCTGCCGGGGCCGCCGCCGCGGCGGCGGGCTTCTGAACGGCAAGGTTCGTGAGCGAAGGGCGCTTGGGTGCCGCCATAGGTTCGGGCTTTCAGGGTTTGCGGGGATCGGTGGTTCGGGGGATCAGGACTTCCGGGGGAAGCTCTCGGCGAGCTTGGCGACCGCGGACCACATCGCCAGGATCTCGCCGGCCGCTCGGCCTTCGGGATCGTATTCCGTGACGGACTGGCCGGTGATGAGGGCGTGAGAGAACGCGGCGCGCTGCGACACCTGGCCGGGCAGCACCGGCGCTCCCATGCTCGACAGGACCACGCGGGCCTCTGCAACGACGGTCGGCTCACTCTCCCGGGTCGGCGGCGGGGCGGCGTTGATGATGCACGCCATGGGAGCCTTGAGCGCGCGAGCCATGTCGAGGGTCTTGGCGGCGGCCTTGAGGTCGAACGGGCCCGGCCGAACCGGAATGACGGTGATGCTCGCCCGGGACATCAGCGAAGCCATCAGCGGCGCGTTGTGCGGGGCGCTGTCGATGATGACCCATCGCACGTCCTCGTCGGCCGCGGCGTCGAGCACCTGGGCGATGCTGTTCGCGTCGGCCTGGGCGAGTAGCGGCGTCTCGGCCTCGCGGCTGGTGTACCAGTCCGTCAGCGAGGCTTGGGGGTCGGCATCGATCAGGAGCGTCTTGCCGTCCTGGGCGGCCAGCGCCGCGAAGTGCGCCGCGATGGTGGACTTGCCGGCGCCGCCTTTCTGGGTCGCAACAAGGATGACGTGCATCTGGGCGGGATCCTGCGACGCTTCGGGCTTCGGGCATTCAGGGCATCCCGGGTTAACGGAAGCCTGACAGTCGGAAAGCACGAAGGCCGGGGATCGGGCAAGCCGCAACTCACGGGAGCGTGAAGGCCGCAAAGCGGGGGATCATGGTTTCAGGGAATGAGGGTTTGGGTTGCCTTGGCATGTGAATGAGCGTAACTTTCGATAAGAGTTATTCTCGAAAGTTTCAGGCGAGTGCGGTCGCGGGGTCGGTGATGAAACAAAGCCCAGGCTATCATTCATCCGCAGGCGCCGACGTGGTAAGCTCGCCTCGCTTTGCGGGTAGGTTGCCGGCGCTGTCGTCCTCGCAGGAGGTTGGCCGCGCCGGCGCTTCGCCCTCGTGCTCTCCTGACGCTGATGTGATATCGTCCTATCGCTTGGTCGGGGGGTTGCCGGCACGGGGT
>NZ_JACWCT010000116.1 GCF_016613415.1 Methylobacterium ajmalii
GGGCCTCCGCGATGGTGGCGTCGATCTCGCCGGCGGCCATGCGCTCCAGCACGGCGACGAGGCGGGTGAGCGGGCGCTGGATGTTGAGCATCAGCAGGAGCGCGGCGCCGAGCAGGCTCAGCAGCATGGCCGCCCCGGCCAGGAGGCCGAGCCGCGTCGCCGCGTCGATCCGCTCGGCGGCGGTCGTCATGGCGGCCTCGGTGAAGCGGTTGGCGTTAGCGACCGATTCGCCGATCGTCTTCTCGGCCCGGGCGGTCAGGGCGGCGATCTCCTCGCGCGACGCGCTGGCCGCCGCGGCATCGACGGGCCGGCCGTAGAGGTCGGCGCGGCCGGCCTGCGCGAAGCGCTGGACCGCGCCGGCGAGGTCGTGGACCGAGCGCTCGCTCTCGCGCAGGACGTCCGGCTTGATGGCGATGGCGATCGGCTGCGCGAGGCTCGCGGACGCCTTGCGCGCCTCGTCGAGGGCGGCCGCGACGGCGGCGTCGGCCGCGGCGGCGCTGCGCGCCAGCTCGACGGTCTTCTGGCCGAGCTGGATGCGGGCCACCGCCATCTGCGCCTGCGAGACTCCGCGCAGGATGGTCTCCTCGCGTGCCAGCGCGTCGTTCGCCGCGCGGATCTCTCGATTGCTGGACCATTGGTTGTAGACGGCCCCGGCGACGAACAACGCGGTGACCGCGGAAGACAGCGCCAGCTTGCGCCCGATGCTGAGCCTGACCATCGTCGAATCCAATGCCCCGAACACGATAGAACGTTTCCAGGCCTGCATGAGTAGGATCCGGCCGTTAACAAGATGTCACGCCCTCGAAAACCGGAGCAAAATTATTTTCTCGCTCTTTGGGGAACCGAAGACGATCTGGCATCTCGACCCAGCGGCAGGCGTCTCGATCAGCTGGTGTTCGATCGGGCCGCCCCGGGTTCTCGATGGGTCGTCGCGCGTCCGGATCGGCGGCGGGCCGGCGGTGGTCGTGCGACGCGGATAATCGGTACGGGACCGGCCGGCTTTCCGCCACGGCCTGTTCGGCCTTAAGAGGACACGACCCCGGCAGCCAGGATCTCCGATGACCGTTCCCACCGCCCCCCTCGCCCTCGGCATCGTCGGTGCCGGCATCATGGGCGAGCGCATGATGAACGCCGTCCTCGGGCAGGACGCCCCCCTGGCCCGCATCGCGGCCCTGTGGGACCCGGCGCCGGCGGCGCGGGAGCGGATCGCCGCGCGCTATCCCGGCGTGCCGGTGGTCGCCGACGCCGACGCCGTGGTGGCGGCGAGCGATTGCGTCTACGTCGCCTCGCCGCCGGCCTCGCATCTCGGCCATGCCCGGGCGGCGCTGGCGGCCGGGCGCAGCGTGTTCTGCGAGAAGCCCCTCGCCGTCGACCTCGCCGAGGCCCGCGCCTTCGTGGCCGAGGCCGGGCAACGGGGCGCCGTGAACTTTCCGTTCGCCTCCTCGCTCGGCGTCGCCGCCCTGGCGCAGTGGATCGCCGAGGGCGCCGTCGGCACGCCGCGCCGGCTGACGATCGAGGTCGCCTTCGCGCGCTGGCCGCGGCCCTGGCAGGAGGATGCCGCCGCCTGGCTCGACGCGCCGCGGGAGGGAGGCTTCACCCGCGAGGTGGTGTCGCACTTCCTGTTCCTGAGCCGCCGCCTGCTCGGCCCCCTCGACGGCCTGGACGGCCACGCGGTCTTTCCCGAGCCCGGCCGGTCGGAGCGCGCGGTCGAGGCGATGTTCCGGGCCGGGGGCGTGCCCGTCCGGCTGCGCGGGCGGGTCGGCGAGACGCCGCCCGACGCGCACAATGTCGACGACCACAACACCTGGACGCTCGAAGGCGAAGCCGGCACGGTCCGCCTGCGCGACTGGGCGATCGCCGAGCGGCGCGGCGCGGACGGCCGCTTCGCCCCCGCCGCCGACGCGATGCCGAACGAGCGCGCCCGCCCGATCGCCCTGCGGCGCCAGCTCGAGGGCGTGGTGCGGATGACCCGCGGCGAGCCCCACGCCCTCGCCACCCTGGCCGAGGCGCTGGAGGTGCAGGAGATCGTCGAGACGATCCTGGCCTCGCGCGGCGCGTGACGCCCGCCTCCGGGCGCGGGCATTGGAGCGCGGACATCGGGTCGCACCCCGGTACCCGGTCCCGGAGCCCGGACCACCTCGATCGGGAGCCCGCCCGGCCCGGCAGCACGCGCAGGCCGCTGCAATCGCAGCCTTATCCCGATCACTGGTCGATTTTCCCGATCGTTTCCCGATCCGTTGGCGCATAGTCGAAATGTCGCGGCCGGCCGCGTCGGTAGTTCACCGCGCCTGAACGCTTTCCGAGTCACGCGTTATCTGAGTACGGCATCGTCGAAGACGGTTCCGGCTGTGCTCGACAGTACGATCGGGCAGGGTCGGCTCGTCTCGCGACGACGCGGCGCACGGCTGGGAACTGCGTGTCGCGTGCCTCGCGCATCGCGGCAGATCATCGCCCGGACCGGTCGCCAGGAGAGGATCGCGGTTTGTCAGCGTCGATCATCAGCACGGACCGTTCGCGCACTTCCGCGGCGCCGACGGCCGACGGAGGTGCCCCGCTGCGCGTCCTCGTCGCCCACAACCGCTACCAGGTCCGCGGCGGGGAGGATGCCGCAGTGGCCCGCGACCTCGCGGCCCTGGAGCGCGCCGGCTGCGCCGTCGAGGCGGTGTTCCTCGACAACGACGCGATCGATTCCGCGCCCGCGCGGCTGCGGGCGGCTTTCTCCGCGACCCACGCGCCGGACGGAATCAGCCGGGTCATGGCGGCGGCACGGCGCTTTCGCCCGGACGTGGTCCACGTCCACAATTTCTTCCCGCTCCTCTCGCCCGGCATCCACGCCGCCGCCCGGGCAGCGGGCCACGCCACGGTGCAGACCCTGCACAATTACCGCCTGGCCTGCGCCAACGGCTTCCTGATGCGGGACGGCGCGCCGTGCGAGCGGTGCGTGACCGGCTCGCCGTACCGGGCGGTGCTCCATGCCTGCTACCGCGGGTCGCGGATCGGCTCGCTCGCGGTGGCGCGGATGATCGACCACCACCGCAGGGCCGGGACCTGGCGGCGCGACGTCGACCGGTTCGTCGCCCTGACGCCCTTCGCCCGCGAGCGTTTTGCGGCAGCGGGGGTCCCGGCCGAGCGGATCCGCATCCGGCCCAACGGCCTGCCCGATCCGGGCCCGCCCCCGGGCGGCCCGCGCGACGGCCTCCTCTTCGTCGGCCGGCTCAGCCCCGAGAAAGGCGTGCTCGTCCTCGCCGAGGCGGCCGCCGCCGCGGGGCTGCGGATCACCGCGATCGGCGAGGGACCGCTCGCCGGCGCGCTCGCCGGCCATCCGGGCCTCGACCTCGCGGGCGCCCGGAGCCCCGAGGCGGTCCAGGCGGCGATGGGCCGGGCCGCCGCCTTGGTGGTGCCCTCGCTCTGGTACGAGGGATTGCCGATGGTGGTGGCGGAGGCCTACGCCGCCGGGACCCCGGTCGTCGCCTCGCGGATCGGGGCGCTGGCCGGCCTCGTCGCCGACGGGGCGACCGGGCTCCTCGCCGCGCCCGGGGATGCGGGCGACCTCGCCCGGGCGCTCGCCCGCATCGCGACCGATCCCGCGGGCGCCGCCGCCATGGGGCGGGCCGCCCGCGCCGTCTACGAGCGCGAGTGGCGCGAGGACGTCACGACCCGCGCCCTCCTCGAGATCTACCGGGACGCCGTCGCCGCGCGCGCGGCGGACGCGTCCCTCGCCAGAACGGGAAGCTGACACGTGGCACACGACCCCCTCGTCCCCTCCTTCGCGATCGGCGACGTGCCGGTCTCGGCGACCGACATGGCCGGGCTGATCGCCGCCCTCGGGCGCCGGCTCGCCGGCGGCGCGGACCAGCCCGGCACCTTCGTGGTGTTCCGCGACGCGCACGGCGTCGTCCGGGCCCAGAAGGACCCCGTCCTCAAGGCGGCCCACCACGACGCGCTCCTCGTCTGCGCCGACGGGCGGCCTCTGAGCTGGATCGGCCGCTGGCGCGGGCTCTCCGGCATGCAGCAGGTGCCGGGGATCGAATCCGTCGAGGCGGTGTGCCGGGCGGGCGTCGCCCCCGGCTGGCGCCACTACTTCCTCGGCGGCGGCGAGGGCGTGGCCGCCCAGCTCGCCGAGACGATGCGGGCCCGCATCCCGGGCCTGCAGGTGGCCGGCATCGAGACCCCGCCCTTCCGCCCTCTCGACGCCGCCGAGACCGAGGCGATGCGCGCCCGCATCCGGGACTCGGGGGCGCAGATCGTCTGGGTCGGCCTCGGCACGCCCAAGCAGGAGCTGTTCATGGCGGCCCACGCGCCGCACCTGCCCGGCACGATCGGCATGGGGGTGGGCGCCGCCTTCGACGTCGCCACCGGCCGCATCCCGCGGGCGCCCAAGGCCTTCCAGGTCGCGGGCCTCGAATGGGCCTACCGCCTCGCCCGCGAGCCGCGGCGGCTGTGGCGGCGCTATCTCGACACCATCCCGCGCTTCCTGCTGATCGCGGCGCGCGACGCCCTCAGCGCGCGAAAGGCGCCCCCGCCGCGCGCTCCCGGCGCATCCGGGCGAACGGGATCGCCGGCAGCCTGAGCCCGGTCCCCTGCGCGAGCGCGGCGAAGTCCTGCGGATCGACGGAGGTCCGCGCCAGCGCGGCGAGGTCGGCGGGCGGATGCGCCGGCCCGCGGTTGCGGGCCTGGACCTGCTCGGCCGCCTGGCCGCCGTCGGTGAAGCGGAACGGCTCGCTCAAGGCGAGCAGGTTGTCGCTCAGCACGTTGCCGCTCGCCACCGCCGGGCGGGCGTAGAGCAGCCCGGGCAGGCCCGGATAGCGCGCCCGCCAGAGGGGGGATTCCACCGGCATCGCCGCGTAGGCGGCGCGCAGCTGCGAGTCCGGATCGGTGATCGCGTCCCGCGCCCAGGTCTGCCCCCGGGAATCGACGTGGATCGCCGGGCTCGACGCCACGAAGACGTTGCCCTCGACGCGGTTGTCGCGCCCGCCGCCGATGAAGACCGGCTGGTCGACCCGCAGGAAGAGGTTGCCCGAGACGGCAAAGCCGCTCGCCATGTCGTCGAGGTAGACGCCCTTGACCTCGCGCTCCCCCCCGCCCCGGATGTCGTGCAGGAAATTGTTCGCGATCACGTTGCCGCGCGCGGTCCAGTCCCGGCCGGAATAGATCGCGCCGCTGTCGGTCGCCCCGGCGAGGAGCCGGGCGACCTCGTTGCCCGTGACCCGGTGGTCGTTGCCCCGGAGATGGATCGCGTAGGCGGGCGAATCGTGGATGAAGTTGCCCGACACCTCGGCGCCGACGCCGTCGAGGGCGACGGCCGGCGCTTGCGTCTCCCAGCGCCGCGCGTAGGCCGTGAGGCGGCTGTCGCGCAGGAAGAGCCCTCCGGGGTCGAGGGTACGCCGCTCGCCGCCCGACAGGACCACGCCCTCGGCCCCGGTCCCGGCGACGTCGCAGCGGCGCACGCCGCCGTCCCGGACGCCGAGGAACGCCGCGCCCTGCCCCCCGGCCGGGCCGAGCACGCTGTCCTCGACCACCACGTCGCGCCCGCCCTGCACGCGCACGAGGTCGCCCCGCGCCATGGCGAGGCGCAAGGCGGCGATCCGCAGGTGCTCGGTGCCCTCGGTGGCGATCAGCGTCTCGGCGACCGAGACCTCCACCGCCTCGCCGCCCCGCGGCCAGGCGAGCAGCGTGCCGGTGCGGACGTCGCGCCACCAGGCTCCGGGCCGGTCGAGGCCGGCAAGGACGTGGACGAGGCGCACCGGCGCGTCCGGCAGGATGCCCTCGTAGGGTGTGCGGTCGAGGGTCAGGCGCGTGCCCTCCCCCTCCGCCGCGGCCCGCACCACCGGCATCGCCTCGAACAGCCAGCCCCAGCGCCAGTAGCCCTCGGCCCAGAGGTCCGGCTCGTCGCGCACGAGGCCGGGGGGGAGACCGTCGAGGGTGAAGGACGGCCCGGTGCCGCCCGCGACCTTGCCGCCCGCGACCTTGGCGAAGCCCTCCGAGGGCCAGCGGGCGGGATGCATCGCGCCCCCGTCGTCGAAGACCTCGAAGGCCGGGGGCGTGCGCGGGCCGTCGAGGACGATCGGCGCCTGGAACCGCGCCGCCCGGGCCGAGGCCGGCAGGCGGTAGGCCCGCACCTTGCCCCGCGCGGCGGCCGGCAGGCGCGCGGCGAGCGCGGGATCGAGGGGGACGGGCGTCAGGCGCCGGCTGCCGACGAGGCGGGCCG
>NZ_JACWCT010000117.1 GCF_016613415.1 Methylobacterium ajmalii
GGGCGTCAGCACCGGGGCGGCGGCGAGCGGCCGGCTCGTGACCGGCGGGGCCAGCGGCGCCGCGAGCGGCCGCGACTGGATCGGCGCCGAGCGCACCGGCGCCGTCAGCGCCTCACCCTCGGGCAGGCTGCCGGTGGCCCCGGGTTCCCCGCTGGCGCTCGATGAGAACGGGTTCGAGAACGGATCGAGCCGCACCGCATCGGTGCTGCAGGCCGCCGTGGCGCCCCCGATCAGCCCGATGAGGGCGAAGCGCGACAGTGTCCGCATCCCCTTGCCTGTCCCGCGATCCCGCATCGACGCACCCGTACATCCACGCAACCCTATGACCGGGATTCAAACAGGATTCAGGTTAAGCTTCCGTTGCGGGGCGGTGTTTCGGGCTCACCAAGCGGGGCGGCGGCGGGAACGGACGCGGCAGCGCGTCAGAGCGCCGCCGCGAGGCCGGGCGTCAGCGGGCCGATGCGCAACGGCGTCTCGCGCACCTGCCGCCACGGACCGTCGGCCTCCTGGGCGATGGCGACGAGCCGCGGCCCCGCCGGCGTGGTGAGGGCCCCGACGAGGCGCCCGCCGGGGTTCAGCCGCGCCAGCAGTCCCTCGGGCAGGTCGCGCAGCGTGCCGTTGACGAGGATCCGGTCGAACCCGCCGGCCTCGTCCGGCGGCGCGTATCCGTCGGCCAGCGCCACCATCGCGGCGTCGAAGCCGAGCGCGTCGAGGCGCGAGCGGGCGTTGCGGGCGAGCGTCGCGTAGCGCTCCAGGCTGACCACCTCGGCGGCGCCGAGGCGCAGCAGCAGGGCGGTGGCGTAGCCCGAGCCGGTGCCGATCTCGAGCACCCGGGCCCCCTGCGGGGTGAGCGCCGCCAGCATCGTGGCGATGACGCTCGGCGCCGTCATGGTCTGGCCGCAGGGAAGCGGCAGCGCGAGGTCGCGTCGGGCGAGGTCGCGGAAGGCCAGGGGGGCGAAGGCCTCCCGCGGCACCCGTTCCATCGCGCCGAGCACCGCGGCGTCGCGCACGCCGCGGGCCCTGAGACCCAGCACGAAGGCTGCGGTCTCGACCGCGCCGGCCGAGGCCTCGCCCGGCTCCCTGACCGATTCCGTCCCGGGTTCGCCGTCCGACGGCCCGGCGCTCACGCGAGGGCCTGGGCGTAGCGCGTCAGCGTCGGCTCGTCGGTGAGGTCGAGGCGCAGCGGCGTCACCGAGATGAATCCGTCGGCGATCGCCTTTAGGTCGGTGCCGTGGCCCGGCTCGAACCGCGCCTTGGCGAAGGCGAGCCAGAAATACGGGTTGCCGCGCCCGTCCATCCGCGCGTCGATCGAGAGCAGCGCCTGGTTGCGCACCCCTTGTGCCGCTACCGCGAGGCCCTTGACGTCGTCGGGCTCGCAATCAGGAAAGTTGACGTTGACCAGGATGCCGGGCTCGATCCCGACGTCGAGGATGCGCCGGACCGTCGCCGCGCCGTGCTGGGCGGCGGTGTGCCACTTCACGTTGGCCCGCCCGCCGATGCCGTAGGCCTGGCTCAGCGCGATCGCCTTCACGCCGAGGATCGTCGCCTCCATGGCGCCCGCGATGGTGCCCGAGTAGGTCACGTCCTCGGCGACGTTCTGACCGCGGTTGACGCCGGACAGCACCAGGTCGGGCCCGTGGTCCTTCAGGATGTGGCGGATGCCCATGATGATGCAGTCGGAGGGCGTGCCCTTCACCGCGAAGCGCTTCTCGCCGGCCTGGCGCAGGCGCAGCGGATCGTTGAGCGAGAGAGAGTGCGACACGCCGCTCTGGTCGGTCTCCGGCGCGACCACCCAGACGTCGTCCGAGAGCTGCCCGGCGATCTCCTCCAGGCAGCGCAGGCCCGGCGCGTGGATGCCGTCGTCGTTGGTGACGAGAATGCGCATCACCGATGTCCTTCGATGCGGTTGAGGCCGCCCATGTAGGGCACGAGGGCCGACGGGATGGTGATGCTGCCGTCGGGGTTCTGGTAGTTCTCCATCACGGCGATGAGCGCGCGGCCGACCGCGACGCCCGAGCCGTTGAGGGTGTGGACGTAAGCCACGCCCTTGCCCTCCTTGGGGCGGTAGCGCGCCTCCATCCGGCGGGCCTGGAAGTCGCCGCAGACCGAGCAGGACGAGATCTCGCGATAGGTCTTCTGGCCCGGCAGCCAGGCCTCGATGTCGTAGGTCTTGGCGGCGGCGAAGCCCATGTCGCCGGTGCAGAGCGTGACGACCCGAAACGGAATGTCGAGACGCTTCAGCACGGCCTCGGCGCAGGCCAGCATCCGCTCGTGCTCCTCGGTCGAGCGCTCGGGCGCGGTGACCGAGACGAGCTCGACCTTGCTGAACTGGTGCTGGCGCAGCATGCCGCGGGTGTCGCGCCCCGCCGCCCCGGCCTCGGCCCGGAAGCAGGGGGTCAGCGCGGTGAAGCGGAGCGGCAGCTCGTCCTCGGCGAGGATCGCTTCGCGCACGAGGTTGGTGAGCGGCACCTCGGCGGTCGGGATCAGCCAGCGGTTCGGCGCGCCGCTCTCCTGGGCGATCTCGGGAGAGCCCTGGATCGCCGCGAACTGGTCGTCGCGGAACTTCGGCAGCTGGGCGGTGCCGAACATCGCCTCGTCGCGCACGAGCAACGGCGGCACCACCTCGGTGTAGCCGTGCTCGCCGGTGTGCAGGTCGAGCATGAACTGGCCGAGCGCCCGCTCCAGCCGGGCGATCTGGCCCTTCAGCACCACGAAGCGCGAGCCGGAGAGCTTCGCCGCGGTCTCGAAGTCCATCAGGCCCATGGCCTCGCCGAGCTCGAAATGCTGGCGGCCTTCTTGCGCGAGGCCGCGGCCCTCGAACCGGTTCTTCTCGACGTTGTCGTGCTCGTCGCGGCCCTCCGGCACGTCGGCGCCCGGGAGGTTGGGGATCGCCGCCAGGCGCTCGGCGAGCGCCTTGCCCGCCGCGTCGGCGGCGGCGTCGAGGCCCGGCGCCTCCTCCTTGAGGCGGGCGACCTCGGCCATCAGCGCCTGGGCGCGAGCCTCGTCCTTCGCCTTCTTGGCCGCGCCGATCTCCTTCGACAGGGCGTTGCGCTTCTCCTGGGCCCCCTGCGCCGCCGAGATCGCCGCCTTGCGCGCGTCGTCGAGGCCGATCAGGGCGGTGGAGAGCGGCTCCAGCCCGCGGCGCGCCAGTCCCTTGTCGAAGGCGGCCGGGTTGTCGCGGATGGCCCGGATGTCGTGCATGGCGCGGTCCGAATCGTTGTCTCTACAGGGCCGGCGAATCCGGCCGGTGACGCCAGGACGCTTTGCAGCATCGGCTACGCGGCGACAAGGGAGAGAACAGGGATGAACGGCAGGCCTCGCGGTCGGTCGCGGCTCGCTCCTGAAATCCAATTCCTTGAAAAGGCGTGCATTTTCCCCTCTCCCTTGTGGGGAGGGGACAGGGGTGGGGGTGGTGCCGGAGAAGGCTCGCGCTCCACGCGGCACCACCCCCAACCCCTAGCCCCTCCCCCCAAGGGGGAGGGGAAGCGCTATGCTTTCATATCGATGAGGTGGTCCCCGCCTGCCCCGCTTGCCGCCGCCCGCCCCGGCGTGAGAAGAGCCCCCCGTGCAGGCTGGGGCCCCTTCGTCCCGGCCGGCCCGAACTTTGCAGAACTGGTCAACGCATGAACATCTTCGCCGCCTTCGAGGCCCGCATCGGCGAGGCGCTCGAGACGCTCACCCGCGCCGGCACCCTGCCGGAGGGGCTGGACCGCGCCCGCGTGGTGGTCGAGCCGCCGCGCGATCCGAGCCACGGCGACCTCGCCACCAACGCCGCCCTGGTACTGGCCAAGGAGGCCCGCACCAACCCGAAGGCGCTCGCCGAGGCGCTGGCCGCCGACCTGCGCACCGACCCCCGCGTTACGGAAGCCAGCGTCGCCGGGCCGGGCTTCATCAACCTGCGGCTCGACCCCGCGCTCTACGGCGAGGTGGTGCGGGCGGCGCTCCGCGACGGCGACGCCTACGGCCGCGGCGCCAAGGTGCCGGGCGGGGTCAACGTCGAGTACGTCTCGGCCAACCCGACCGGGCCGATGCATGTCGGCCACGGCCGCGGCGCGGTGTTCGGCGACGCGCTGGCGAACCTCCTCGTCGCCGCCGGCCGCGACGTGACCCGCGAGTACTACATCAACGATGCCGGCGCCCAGGTCGACGTGCTCGCCCGCTCGGCCTTCCTGCGCTACCGCGAAGCACTCGGCGAGACGGTGACGATCCCCGAGGGCCTCTATCCGGGCGACTACCTCGTGCCGGTCGGCGAGGCACTGAAGGCGCAGTACGGCGGGACGCTGCGCGACAAGCCCGAATCCGAGTGGCTGCCGCTGGTGCGCGACTTCGCCATCTCCCGGATGATGGACCGGATCCGCGAGGACCTGGCGGCCATCGGCATCCACCACGACGTGTTCTTCTCCGAGCGCACGCTCCAGGGCGGGGGCAACGGCGGCGCCGTGGCGGCGCTGATCGCCGACCTGCGCGAGAAGGGCCTCGTCTACGAGGGCCGGCTGCCCCCGCCCAAGGGCCAGCTGCCGGAGGATTGGGAGGACCGCGAGCAGACGCTGTTTCGTGCCACCGCCTTCGGCGACGACATCGACCGGCCGCTGCTGAAGTCGGACGGCAGCTTCACCTACTTCGCCTCGGACATCGCCTATCACCGCTCCAAGGTCGAGCGCGGCGCCGTCGAGCTGATCGACGTGCTCGGCGCCGACCATGGCGGCTACGTCAAGCGCATGCAGGCGGCCGTGAAGGCGGTCTCGGACGGACGCGCGGCGCTCGACGTCAAGCTGTGCCAGCTCGTGCGCCTGCTGCGCGGTGGCGAGCCGGTGAAGATGTCGAAGCGGGCGGGCGAGTTCGTCACCCTGCGCGAGGTGATCGACGAGGTCGGCCGCGACCCCGTGCGGTTCATGATGCTGTACCGGAAGAACGACGCCGCCCTCGATTTCGACCTCGCCAAGGTGGTCGAGCAGTCGAAGGACAACCCGGTCTTCTACGTTCAGTACGCGCATGCCCGCGCCGCCTCGGTGTTCCGCCAGGCCCGCGAGGCCTTTCCCGACCTCGACCTCTCGCCGGCCGCGCTGGCGCGGGCCGACCTGTCGGGCCTGACCGATTCGGGCGAGCTCGACATGATGCGCCTGATCGCCCAGGTGCCCCGGGTGATCGAGGCGGCGGCCGCCGCCCACGAGCCGCATCGCCTCGCCTTCCACCTCTACGAGCTGGCCAGCGCGTTCCATAGTTTCTGGAACAAGGGCAAAGACTTGCCGCAATTACGGTTTGTTAATCAAACCGACAGAAAGTCCACGGAGGCGAGGCTGGCCCTCGTCGCCGCCCTCAAGGGCGTGGTCGCGTCCAATCTCGGGATCCTCGGCGTCGGTGCACCCGACGAGATGCGCTGAGGCTCGGCGCCGGGATCGGCGCGCGACCGGACGCCGCGGGATGCGCAAAGGCGCGTGCCGCGGCGGGACGCGAGCGATGGGATCTGCCGGCCGCCCTCCCCATATCGGGGTGGGCGGCCGATGTCGCCGAGCCGGCCTGACAACAGCCGCGAGGTGACGCGAGGGCGAACAGGATGGTGCTGCCATGACGTCGAATGCTTCCCGGGTTCCCGTCGATTACGACGGCTTCGAGCACGATCGGCAGCCGGCTCCCGCCCAGACGGGTGCGCGGCCCGACCCGCTCGCCGAGCTCGCCCGCATCGTCGGCCAGGACGATCCGTTCCGCGCGCTGCTGGAGGCCAAGGAAGCCAAGGAGGCGACCCGCGCCGCGGAAAGCCGCGGCCGCGTCGAGCCGGTGATGCCGAACTACGGCGAGGCGGGCTTCTCCGCGCCCGACGGTGCCCTCGCCCCCGGCCGCTCCGAGCCCACGATGGGGGGGCCGTCGCATCCTCCGGCCGGCGCCTTCAACCAGTATCTCGCGGCGTCCGAGCACGAGGCCGTCGCCGATCCGGCACCGATGGCCGTCGAGGCGGAGCCCGGTCTCGCCGCCGAGCCGCGGCCCCGCGGCCGCCGGCGCATCGCCCTGGTGGGCACCGCGCTCGGCATCGTCGCCGCGTCGATCGGCGGCGCCCTGACCTGGAAGGCGTTCCACCACGGCCGTTCCGGCGCGCCGATCCTGGTCATGGCCGATCAGGCGCCGCTCAAGGTCGCGCCGCAGAATGCCGGCGGCGTCGAGATCCCCGACCAGAACAAGCAGATCTACGAGCGCGGCCCGATCGCCAAGGACGGGCAGATCCGCATCGTCAACCGCGAGGAGCAGCCCCTCGACGTGAAGCAGGCGGCCCGCGCCCTCGTGGCCGAGGCCGGCCCCGCCGCCTCGCCCGCCACCCCCGGCAACGCGCTCACCGAATCCCTCGGCGAGCCGCGCCGGGTGCGCACCGTCTCGGTGCGGCCCGAGCCGTCGCCGGCCGAGGCGCAGCGCGCCGCGCAGGAAGCCCAGCAGAAGGCCGCGCAGGCGCAAGGCGCCGCCGCCTCGCCGATCCCGACCATGACCCTGCCGACCGAGGCGACCGGCTCGACCCCGGCCGCGGCGCCCGTCACGCCGCGCAGCAGCGCGCGGGTCGTGCCGATCGCGCCCCAGACCCCGGCGGCCGCGGCGGAGACCCCGGCGCCCGAGACCCCGGTGCAGAGGCCGCCCCAGCGCGTCGCCTCCGCCGAGCCGCCGGTCACCACGCAGGCGGTGCCGACGCCGCAGGCGCCGGTCGGCGGCTTCTCGGTGCAGCTCTCGGTGCGCGCCACCGAGAAGGAGGCCGAGGTCGCGTTCAAGCAGGCCCGCGAGCGCTACGCCGCCGTCCTCGGCAACCAGTCGCCGCTGATCCGCCAGGCCGAGGTCAACGGCAAGTCGATCTACCGCGTCCGCGTCGGGCCGATGTCGAAGGAGAGCGCCGACGGCCTGTGCGGCAAGCTCAAGTCGGCCGGCGCGGCCTGCTTCGTGGCCAAGAACTAGTTTTCTCGGCCACCGGGTTTCTTGTTCGCCCGAGCCGGACTCCGTCGAAGCGAGGCTGCCTCGCCTCCGTCGGGCTTCCGGAAACCCTGCCGCTGTGGCGCCGTGCCGACAGTCCCGCACCGGCCGGACGCGCTAGAAACCGACCCCTCGAATCTGCCGGTCCGCCCGTCGGCGTCCATGCGCCGGGGCGGGGTGGCGTCCCCGTTCCAGCCCCCGAACCGACGAGAGTCGCCGTCGATGACGAGCCTTGCCCTGATCCTCGGCTGCGCCGGCCCGGTCCTGAGCGCCGACGAGGCCGCCTTCTTCCGCGCGGCGCAGCCCTGGGGCTTCATCCTGTTCAAGCGCAACATCGAGAGCCCTGAGCAGGTCCGCGCCCTCACGGAGGCGCTTCGCGAGACCGTCGGCCGGG
Organism: Methylobacterium ajmalii; assembly: GCF_016613415.1. GTDB lineage: Bacteria > Pseudomonadota > Alphaproteobacteria > Rhizobiales > Beijerinckiaceae > Methylobacterium > Methylobacterium ajmalii. Next base: position 7,337 of record NZ_JACWCT010000117.1, read on the forward strand.
CCGACGCCCCGGTCCTGATCGACCAGGAAGGCGGGCGGGTGCAGCGCATGACCCGGCCGCACTGGAACGCCTATCCGGCCGGCCGGACCTACCTGCGCGCCGGCGGACCCGAGAACGGCCCGGCGCTCGCGCATCTCGGCGCCCGCCTGATGGCGCACGACCTCGCGGCGGTCGGCATCAACGTCGATTGCGCCCCCGTACTCGACGTGCCGGTGCCGGGCGCCCACGACGTCATCGGCGACCGGGCCTACGGCACCGAGCCGGGCGTGGTGGCGGCCTTCGGCCGCGCGGTGGCCGAGGGCCTGATGGCCGGCGGCGTGCTGCCGGTGATGAAGCACGTGCCCGGCCACGGCCGCGCCGGCGCCGACAGTCACCACGCGCTGCCGGTGGTCGAGGCGAGCCTGGCCGAGCTCGACGCGCACGACTTCCAGCCGTTCCGAGCGCTCGCCGATCTGCCGATGGCGATGTCGGCCCACGTCGTGTTCCGCGCCCTCGACCCGGAGAACCCCGCGACCACCTCCGCGACGGTGATCCGCGAGATCGTGCGCGGCCGTATCGGGTTCGACGGCCTGCTGATGACCGACGACCTGTCGATGAACGCGCTCGCCGGCGGCTTTCGTGACCGCGCCGCCGCCGCCTTCCGGGCCGGCTGCGACGTCGGCCTGCACTGCAACGGCGTGCGGGCTGAGATGGAGGAGGTCGTGGCCGCAGCACCCATCCTCGCCGGCGAGGCCCTGCGCCGGGCCGAGGCCGCCCTGGCGCGGCTCACCCCCGACACGGCGTCCTTCGACCCCGCCGAGGCCCGCGCCCGCCTCGATGCCGGGCTCGCCGCCGCGGCCTGACGGGACGCGGCGATGCGGCGGGACGAGGCCGCGCGGGAGATCGACGAGGACGCGCCCGAGGGCGCGGCCTTCGTGGTCGACGTCGACGGCTTCGAGGGCCCCCTCGACCTGCTGCTGGAACTCGCCCGCCGCCAGAAGGTCGATCTCGCCCGGATCTCGATCCTGGCCCTGGTCGAGCAGTACCTCGCCTTCATCGACGAGGCGCGGCGCCTGCGGCTCGAGCTGGCGGCGGACTACCTGGTGATGGCGGCCTGGCTCGCCTACCTCAAGTCGCGTCTGCTGCTGCCCGCTCCGCCCCGCGGCCCCGAGCCCGCAGGCAGCGACCTCGCCGAGGCGCTGGCCGTGCGGCTGCGCCGCCTCGAAGCCATCCGGGCCGCCGCCTTGATGCTGTCGCAGCGCGAGCAGCTCGGCCGCGACGTGTTCGGCCGCGCCGCCGCCCCGCCGGAGCCCGCGGCGGGGGAGGGGGGAGCCTTCGCCGTCACCCTGCACGACCTGATCGCCGCCTATGCCCGCCAGTGCCAGGAGCGGGCCCGCGCGCAGGTCACCTTGCCGCCCCGCAACGTCTGGTCGCTGATCGACGCCCGCACCGCTCTGGAGCGCCTGGTCGGCCCCTGGGACGACTGGACCGACCTCGATTCCTGCCTGTCCCAGTACCTCGCCGACCCGAAGAGCCGCGCCACCGTGCGCGCCTCCTCGCTCTCGGCGGTGCTGGAGCTCGCCCGCGAGGGCCGGCTGCTGCTGCGCCAGGACGCCCCCTACGCGGCGATCCAGATCCGCCCGGCCGGCCCGTGAGCGCGAAACTCTCCCGCACGCCCGAGCCGCCCGTCCCCCCGTATGTCGTGCGCCTCGCCGAGGCGCTGATCTTCAGCGCGCCGGCGCCGCTCGGGCCGGCCGCGCTCGCCGCCCGGCTGCCGCCCGGCACCGACGTGCCGGCGGTCGTCGCCGAGATCGCCCGGGCCTACGGATCCCGGGGCCTGACCCTCGTCCGGGTGGCCGGCGGCTACGCCTTCCGCACCGCGCCCGACCTCGCCGGGGCCCTGCGGGGCGACGCGCCCGAGCCGCGCAAGCTGTCGCGGGCCGCGCTCGAGACCCTGGCGATCGTCGCCTACCACCAGCCGGTGACCCGGGCCGAGATCGAGGAGATCCGCGGCGTCACCACCTCGAAGGGCTCTCTCGACCTCCTCCTCGAGACCGGCTGGGTGCGCCTGCGCGGTCGCCGCCGCACGCCGGGCCGGCCGGTGACCTACGGCACCACCCCGGCCTTCCTCGACCATTTCGGCCTCGATGCCGTCTCCGACCTGCCGGGGCTCGACGAGCTGAAGGGCCTCGGCCTGATCGAGGGGCGGTTGCCGGCGGGATTCCGGGTGCCCCAGCCCGGCGACGGCGCCGATCCCGACGACGATCCGCCGCCCGGCGAGGGCGAGCCGAGCGGGTAGATTCCCCGACGCGGCATTCCGGTGCTCTCTGAGGAAGCGCCGGAGGAAACGCTTGTTTTCGCCTCCTGGCGTCCTTAGGTTCCGGCCGGACCGCGCGCTCGGCTCAGCCGGTGCGGCGACGATGAGCGTGCGGGATCAGAGGTTTGGGGCGTCCGCGAACGCCCCGTGACGAGTGCGGCAGCGAAACTGACGCTGCGCGGGAGAGAACCATGGGCGGCGCGAGTATCTGGCACTGGATCGTCGTCGGCGTGATCATCATGCTGCTGTTCGGACGCGGCAAGGTGTCCGACCTGATGGGCGACGTCGCCAAGGGCATCAAGGCGTTCAAGAAGGGCATGGCCGACGACGAGCAGGCCCCGACCACGACCGCGCAGGTGCCACACGCCCAGGTGCCGCCGGTCCAGGTGCCGCCCCCGGTCGTGCACCCCGCCCCGGTGCAGCCGGTCCACGCGCCGACCGCGGCGCCGCACACCGTGCCGACCGCCCAGATGCCGCCGCTCACCCCCCAGCCGAACACCGACCACAAGGTCGGCTGAGCCGCCGCCGTCGCGGAGGGGTGCGCGCGGCCCGGCCCGCCGCCCGTCCGCGTCGAAGATCGAAGGCCGGCGCAGGACCGCCCGCGGGCCCCGCCTCTCAACCGGAACCTGCGCGGCGCCGACTGGCGCCGGCGCCGCGGCGTGCTAGACAGCCCGCGCGGGGCGCCCGCCCGAGAGTCGCGCCGCGCGAGTAGCAGGGCCGTCACGCCATGTTCGATATGAGTTGGGGCGAGGTGATGCTGATCGGCGGCGTCGCGCTCGTCGTCATCGGCCCCAAGGACCTGCCCAGGGCTCTGCGCACCGTCGGCCAGGTCACCGGCCGCCTCAAGCGCATGGCCGGCGAGTTCCAGAGCCAGTTCAGCGAGGCGATGCGCGAGGCCGAGCTCGACGACGTCCGCCGCGAGGTCGAGGGCATCAACCGCAGCGTCGCCTCGGCGACGGCGACGGGATTCAACCCGGTCCAGACCATCCGCAACGAGATCAAGGGCGCGGTCGACGGCACGGCGGCCTACAAGCCGGCGACCCAGGCGTTGCCGGGCACCGACCCGCTGGCCGACCCCTATGCCGCGACGATCCCCGAGCCGGCGCCCGTCGACCCGGCCGCGCCGCCGGCCTACCAGGCGCCCGAGCCCGCCGCCGAGAAGCCGACCCACGAGGCCCTGGCCGCCGCGACCGCGCATCTCAAGGCCGATGCCGCCCGGGCGGCGCCGGAGCCGTCATCCTCCGCCACCCCGACGGCGGAGCCATCACCCTCGACTCCTCACGACACCGCCAGCACGGGCCGCAGCGCATGATGACCGAGGCCGATGAAGCCGAGATCGAGGCCTCGCGCGCACCCCTGATCGAGCACCTGATCGAGCTGCGTTCGCGGCTGATCAAGTCGATGCTCGCCTTCGGGGTGATGTTCTTTATCTGCTTCTTCTTCGCGCAGCACATCTACAACGTGCTGGTCTATCCCTACGTGAGCGTGGTCGGGGCCGACAAGGCGCGGCTGATCGCGACCCACTTCCTCGAGCAGGTCTTCACCAACATCAAGCTGAGCGTGTTCGGCGCCGGCTTCCTGTCCTTCCCGGTGGTCGCGACCCAGCTCTACGCCTTCGTGGCGCCGGGCCTCTACCGCAACGAGCGCCGGGCCTTCCTGCCCTACCTCGTCGCCACGCCGATCTTCTTCCTGCTCGGTGCCCTTGTCGTCTATTTCCTGGCGATGCCGCTGCTGATCAAGTTCTCGGTCAGCCTGCAGCAGATCGGCCAGCCCGGCGAGGCCACGATCGAGCTTCTGCCGAAGGTGGACGAGTATCTCTCACTCATCATGACGCTGATCTTCGCCTTCGGCATCGCGTTCCAGTTGCCGGTGATCCTGACCCTGCTGGGCCAGGTCGGCCTGATCGATTCGAAGTTCCTGAAGGAGCGGCGGCGCTACGCGATCGTGCTGGTCTTCGTCGCCGCCGCGGTGTTGACCCCGCCCGACGTGATCAGCCAGCTCTCGCTCGCGATCCCGATGCTGCTCCTCTACGAGGCATCGATCATCTCGGTCCGCGCGATGGAGAAGCGCCGCGAGCGCGAGCGGGCGGCCGAGGAGGCGGGGGGCTGAGCCCCCCCGCCCGGTGCCTGGGCAGCCCCCGGGGCCGCGCGAGCGGCGCCCGGTTCAATGACCCTCAGTCGAGCCGCTGACCCAGCCGCCCGGCGAGGTCCTGGATGTACTGGAACGCCGTGCGGCCCGAGCGCGCGCCGCGGGTGGTCGACCATTCGAGCGCCTCGGCCCGCAATTGCTCGGGGGCGATCGTCAGGCCGTGGCGGGCGACGTAGGCGTCGATCATCGCCAGGTACTCGTCCTGGCTGCACTTGTGGAAGCCGAGCCAGAGGCCGAACCGGTCGGACAGCGAGACCTTCTCCTCCACCGCCTCGCCGGGGTTGATCGCGGTGGAGCGCTCGTTCTCCATCATGTCGCGGGCGAGCAGGTGGCGCCGGTTCGACGTGGCGTAGAAGATCACGTTGTCGGGCCGGCCCTCGATGCCGCCGTCGAGCGCCGCCTTCAGCGACTTGTAGGACGTGTCGTCGCCGTCGAACGACAGGTCGTCGCAGAACACCACGAAGCGGTGCGGATCGGGCCGCAGCCATCCCATCAGAGCGGGCAGGCCCTCGATGTCCTCCCGGTGGATCTCGACGAGCTTGAGCGGCCGCTCCGGCCCGCTCGCGTTGATCTCGGCGTGGACCGCCTTGACGAGCGACGACTTGCCCATGCCGCGGGCGCCCCACAGCAGCGCGTTGTTCGCGGGCAGCCCGCGGGCGAAGCGCGCGGTGTTGTCGAACAGGGTGTCGCGCATCCGGTCGATGCCGCGAAGAAGACCCATCTCGACCCGGTTGACCCGCGGCACCGGCTGCAGCCGCCCCTCGGGCTGCCACACGAACGCGTCGGCCGCCGCGAAATCGGGGGCGGGGATCGCTGGCGGCGCGGCGCGCTCCAGGGCCGCGGCGATGCGCAGCAGCACGGGCATCAGATCGGAGACGGGGGAGGGGGTCTGATCGGTCATCGCGGAGATGCGGGCTCCTTGCGCGGGGGCGGACGAGCGGGTGGCGCCTCATAATCCCAAGGCACCGCGAACGAAAACCCGGCCGGATCGGCCGGGGACGCCCACCACCCCGCCGTTGCTTTCGGGTCGTCCGTGGCTATAGTCCGCGCGCTTTTGCAAGGCCGGCGGGGACCCGCCCGGCCCGTTTTCGTCTTGTTTCGGGAGACCTCGAGAGTGATCACGCCCGCCTTCGCGCAGGGAGCCGGGGCGACCGGCGGCACGGACATCCTCGTGCAGGTCGTCCCCTTCATCCTGATCTTCGTGATCATGTACTTCCTGATCCTGCGCCCGCAGCAGCGCCGCGCCAAGGACCACCAGGACATGGTCAAGAACGTGCGCCGCGGCGACACGGTCGTGACCACCGGCGGCATCGTCGGCCGGGTCGCCAAGGTGACCGAGGCCCCGGAGATCGAGGTCGAGATCGCCCCGAACGTCCAGGTCAAGGTGGTCCGCACCATGATCGCCGAGGTCCGGGCCAAGGGCGAGCCGGTCAAGGCCGCCTGAGCCCGCGCTGACGCTGGGAGAGGCCCGGACAAAAAGGCGCCGGGCCGCCCTATCTGACCTCCATTCGAGACCGGTTGGGACGCCGCGGATGCTCCGTATTTCCACCACGAAGGCCGTCGCGACGCTCGCCGTGATCCTCGTCGGCCTGATGCTCGCCGTGCCGAGCTTCTTCACGGCCGATCAGCGCAGCGGCTTCATCAAGTCCCTGCCGCCCTGGTTCCCGACCTGGATCGTGCCGACCCGTGCCATCGTGCTCGGCCTCGATCTCCAGGGCGGCTCGCAGATCGTGCTGGAGGTCGACCGCAACGACCTCGGCCGTACCATGGCGCAGGGCCTGCGCGACGACGTGCGCCAGGCGCTGCGCGAATCCGGCGTCCAGGCCGACGGCGGCATCCAGCTCCAGCCGCGCGGCGTGCAGCTGCGCGTCGGCGATGCCGCAAATCGCGCCAAGGTGATGCCGAAGCTGCAGGCCCTGTCGCAGCCCGTCACCGACGCCACCCTCGGCCAGACCGGCGCCCGCACCCTCGACGTGCGCGAGGAGCCGAACGGCCTGATCCAGCTCGCCTACACCGATGCGGGCTTCAACGCCCGGACCCGCCGGGCGGTGCAGCAGGCGATCGAGGTGGTGCGCCGCCGCATCGACGTGACCGGCACCACCGAGCCGTCGATCCAGCAGCAGGGCACCGACCGGATCCTGGTCCAGCTTCCCGGCGTGCAGGATCCGCAGCGGATCGAGACCCTGCTGCAGGGCACCGCCAAGCTCGAGTTCCGGCTCCTCGCCGACAGCCCGGCCGGCGACGTCGACATGCTGGTGTCCAAGGACGCCAACGGCCAGAAGGTGCCGGTGGAGCGCCGGGTGCTCGCCGACGGCTCCGATCTGACCGACGCCCAGCCGGGCTTCGACTCGAAGTCGAACGAGCCGATCGTCAACTTCAAGTTCAACCTGCGCGGCGCCCAGCGCTTCGGGCAGGCGACGAGCGAGAATGTCGGCCGCGCGCTCGCCATCGTCCTCGACAACGAGGTCGTGTCGGCGCCCCGCATCCTGCAGCCGATCACCGGCGGCCAGGGCCAGATCTCCGGCCGCTTCACGGTGCAGCAGGCCAACGACCTCTCGATCCTGCTGCGCGCCGGCGCCCTGCCGGCCAAGCTCACCATCATCGAGCGCCGGACCGTCGGCCCGGGCCTCGGCCGCGATTCGATCGAGGCCGGCAAGCACGCCACCATCGTGGCGACGATCCTCGTCGTCGTGCTGATGTTCGCCGCCTACGGCGTGTTCGGCCTCTTCGCCAACATCGCGCTGCTGGTCCATGTGGGCCTGATCCTCGGCCTGATGTCGGTGCTGGAAGCCACCATGACCCTGCCGGGCATCGCCGGCATCGTGCTCACCATCGGCACCGCGGTCGATTCCAACGTGCTGATCTACGAGCGCGTGCGCGAGGAGGTGCGGGCCGGCCGCTCGATCCCGTCGGCGCTGCAGGCCGGCTTCGACCGCGCCTTCGCCACCATCGTCGATTCGAACTCCACCATGGCGATCGCCGCGGTGATCCTGTTCTTCCTCGGCTCTGGCCCGGTGAAGGGCTTCGCGGTGGTGTTCATCCTCGGCATCCTGACCACGGTCATCACCGCCGTGACCCTGACCCGGATGATGATCGCCCTGTGGTACCAGCGCCTGCGGCCCAAGACCCTGCCGATCTGACGTCCTGCCAGCCGGGTGGCCACGAGCCACCCGGCTCATGCGCTGCGCTCCGGGCAAAGGGGCGCGCCGACACACCCTTCCGAGACCGACGATGCGCCTCCTCCGCCTCTGGCCCGACGAATCCCACTTCGACTTCATGCGCCTGCGGCGCCTCAGCTTCCCGCTCTCGGCCTTCATCTCGGTCGCCACGGTGGTGCTGTTCCTGCAGATCGGGCTCAATTTCGGCATCGACTTCAAGGGCGGTACCCTGGTCGAGCTGCGGCCGAAGCCCGGCGTCACCTCCGACGTCGGCGCGGTGCGCCACACCGCCAACGATTTCGGCTTCGGCGAGACCGAGGTCCAGGAGCTCGGCCAGGGCTCGATCTCGGTCCGCTTCCCGCTCCAGGCCGGCGGCGAGACCGGCCAGACCCTGGTGATGCAGAAGGCCCACGCCGCCTTCGACAAGGACTACGCCTTCGACCGCGTCGAGACCGTCGGCCCCCGCGTGTCGGGCGAGCTGGTGCAATCGGGCACGATCGGCGTCGTGCTCTCGGTCGTGGCGGTGCTGCTCTACCTGTGGTTCCGGTTCGAGCGCGAGCTGGCGCTCGGCGCCATCGTCGGCACCCTGCACGACATCGTCATCACGGTCGGGTTGTTCGTGATCACCCGGATCGAGTTCAACATGACCTCGATCGCCGCGATTCTGACGATCGTCGGCTACTCGCTCAACGAGACGGTGGTGGTGTTCGACCGCACCCGCGAGCTGATGCGCCGCTACAAGACCATGCCGACCGAGGAGCTGCTCAACCTCTCGATCAACTCCACCATGTCGCGCACCGTGATGACCGCGATGTCGACCGCCCTGTCGCTGCTCGCGCTGGTGCTGTTCGGCGGCGAGGCGATCAAGGGCTTCTCGGTGGTGATGCTGGCCGGCGTGGTGATCTGCACCTACTCGGCGATCTTCGTCTCGACCCCGTTCCTGATCTATATCGGGCTCCAGGCCGGCGGCCGCTCGCAGGCGCGCGACACGTCCAGCCTGAAGCAGGCGGCCGAGTAGTGGCGGGCGAGGGCGCCTCCGGGTCCGGGCGGCTGCATGACGGCTTCGTCCCGGGCCGCTACCCGATCGACGCCTATGGCGGCGGCGGCTTCCGCTTCGCCGACATGTCGCATCGCGGCTCGATCCTGGCGCTGCCCTCCGGCGTCCGGGCCTGGGACGTGACCGACCCGGACGGGATCACCCCGGAGAGCCTGGCACCCCTCCTGGCCGAGGCCGGCGAGGCCAACCTCCTGCTGCTCGGCACCGGGGCCGAGATCGTGTTCGTGCCCGATTCCCTGCGCCAGCACCTGAAGCAGGCCGGGATCGGCCTCGACGTGATGCAGACCGGCGCGGCGGCGCGGACCTACAACATCCTGATGGCCGAGAACCGCAAGGTCGCGGCCGCCCTGATCGCGGTACCCTGAGCCCATCATGAGCGAGGCCGAGCCCCGGGATCCGGCCTGGGCCTACGCCCATTGCGAGGCGCTGGTCCGCGAGGGCGATCCCGATCGCTGGTACGCCAGCCTCTACGCGCCGGCCGAGAAGCGCCCGCACCTCCATGCGCTCGCCGCCTTCAGCCTGGAGGTGGCACGGGTGCGGGAAGCGGTGTCGAGCCCGATGCCGGGGGAATTGCGCCTGCAATGGTGGCGCGACGCGCTCCAGGGCGAGGCGCGGGGCGATGTCCGCGCGCACCCGGTCGCCGCCGCCCTCGACGATACGCTCGTCAAGGCGCGCCTGCCGCGCCAGCCCCTCGTCGATCTCGTCGATGCCCGGGTCTTCGATCTCTACGACGACCCGGTGCCCTCGACGAACGACCTCGAGGGCTATTGCGGCGAGACCGCCTCCTGCCTCATTCGCCTCGGCAGCCTGATCCTGGCGGACGGCTCGGAGCCCGGGGGCGCCGCCGCCGCGGGCCATGCCGGCGTCGCCTACGCGGTGACCGGGCTGTTGCGGGCGCTGCCCTGGCACGCGCGCAGCGGCCAGGTCTACCTGCCGGCCGACGTGCTGGCCGCTCACGGCGTCACCCGCGAGGACATCGTGGCGGGCCGCGGCGGCCCGGGCCTCGCCGGCGCCTGCGCCGACCTGCGGGCGCTCGCCCGCCGCCACCTCGCCGCCTACGCGGCCGAGCGTCACACGATCGCCGCCGTCGCCGCCCCTGCCTTCCTGCCGGTCGCGATGGTCGAGACCTATCTCGGGGCGATGGAGCGGCCCGGCTACGACCCGCTCTCGACCGTGATCGAGGTGCCGAACTGGCGCCGGATCTGGCGGCTGTGGCGGGCGGCCCGGTCGGTCAAGTAGTGCACGGGTTCGTCCGCCCGGCGACAACTCTCCGGGTCATCCCGGGGCCGCGATGCGGAAGCCGGACTCCATGGTCGCGGACGCGGACCGGCGAAGCGGAGCGCGTTTCGCCTATCCCTGAATTCTCGGCGGTTCCGGATCCCGGGTGCTCGACTTCGCCGAGCCCCGGGACGCCGCGGGGGACAAGAGGGAAGACTGCCCCCAGGGAGATTGCAACCGGGGCTACTCCGCCGCCTCGGCCGGCAGCGGCTCCGGCGCCTCGCCGAGCCATTCGCCGAGCGCCGCCCGGGCGCGGTCGGTCATCGCCCGCTTCTTGGCCTGGGCCTTCTCGGGGCCGCGCAGGCGCTTGCCGTCCGGTGCCTTCGGGGCCCGGTCGAGCGGCGGGAAGAGACCGAAATTGACGTTCATCGGCTGGAATGAGCGTGGCTTGCCGGCGTCCTCGGCGGCGGTCGCATCGTCGGAGATGTGCCCGCCGGTGATGTGGCCGATCAGCGCCCCGAGCGCCGTCGTGACCGGCAGCGGCTCGAGCGAGCGCCCCGCTCGCTCGGCGGCGGCGAAGCGGCCGGCCATCAGGCCGATCGCCGCGCTCTCGACGTAGCCCTCGCAGCCGGTGATCTGGCCGGCGAAGCGAAGGCGCGGCTCGGCCTTGAGCCGCAGGGTCGCGTCGAGGAGGCGCGGGCTGTCGAGGTAGGTGTTGCGGTGCAGGCCGCCGAGCCGGGCGAACTCGGCATTCTCCAGGCCGGGAATCGTGCGGAAGACCCGGACTTGCTCGGCATGGCGCAGCTTCGTCTGGAAGCCAACCATGTTGTAGAGCGTGCCGAGCGCGTTGTCCTGGCGCAGCTGGACGATGGCGTAGGCCTTGACCGTCGGGTTGTGCGGGTTGGTCAGGCCGAAGGGCTTCATCGGGCCGTGGCGCAGGGTCTCGGCCCCGCGCTCGGCCATCACCTCGATCGGCAGGCAGCCGTCGAAATAGGGGGTCGAGGCCTCCCACTCCTTGAACGAGGTCTTCTCGCCGTCGACGAGGGCCTGGATGAAGGCGGCGTATTGCTCGCGGTCGAGCGGGCAGTTGATGTAGTCGGCGCCGGTGCCGCCCGGGCCCGCCTTGTCGTAGCGGGACTGGAACCACGCCTTGCCCATGTCGATCGAGTCGCGGTGCACGATCGGCGCGATGGCGTCGAAGAAGGCGAGCGATTCGGCGCCGGTGAGCCCGCGGATGCCCTCGGCGAGGCCGGGCGCGGTGAGCGGGCCGGTCGCCACGATCACGCTGTCCCAGGAGGCCGGCGGCAGCCCGTCGATCTCCTCGCGGGCGATGGTGACGTTCGGGTGCGCCTCCAGCGCCGCCGTGACCGCGCGGCTGAAGCCCTCGCGGTCGACGGCGAGCGCGCCGCCCGCCGGCACCTGGTGGGCATCGCCGCAGCGCATGATCAGCGAGCCCAGGCGGCGCATCTCCTGGTGCAGCAGCCCGACGGCGTTGAGCGACGCATCGTCGGAGCGGAAGGAGTTGGAGCAGACCAGCTCGGCGAGGCCGTCGGTCTGGTGCGCCTCGGTGCCGCGCAGGGGCCGCATCTCGTGCAGCACCACGGGCAGGCCGGCCTCGGCGATCTGCCAGGCGGCTTCCGAGCCGGCGAGGCCGCCGCCGACGACGTGAATGGGAAGGGATCCGGACATGACGCGGCATATCGGATCGGGCGCCACGGACGCAACACCGCCGATGCGCGGCGAATGGTGGGGCCCGGACAAGCGAACGCCCGCCGGAAGGGGCGGGCGCGCGAGACGATGGTGAGCCGGATGGCTTCGATCGACTTGGGGTACTCGGGTACGCGGTAGCTTAACGGTACGCGTGACGGTGAGCTTAGGCGACCGAGCGGGCGATGCCCTGGATCTCGAAGCGGCTGATGCCGAGATCGTCGAGCTCGCGGTCGGACAGACGCGACAGCTCGTGGACGGTCTCGCGGTAGCGGAGGTAGGAGCGGATCTTGCTGAGGATGAGGGAGACGAACATCGGTTTTGACCTCTGAGCGGGCATCCGGTGCGAACCGTTTCGGCACCGACCGCCTGCTTCTGTTGCAACGCACCATATGGGAGTTGGCTGCCGTGGTGTGAGACGGGACTGCGTAAGCCAGCCATGCACGATTCACATGCAGCGGTCAGGGAATCGTCAACAATCCCGGATGCTCGCCGATTTGGCAGCACTCTGGCGCATGAAGCGCAATTCCCACGGGGATTTAGGCACTATGCTGCAGGGCCCCGAGGGAGCGGGCTGACGCTGGGATCGGAGTGCCGCGGGATCGTAGGGACGCGCGATCGAGGCAGTCGCTGGCGACATGGTGTGCAGTGCAATGTCGGCCCGTCGCAGTGCCGATGTTTTGGGCATTCCGTGATCCGAGCCGCGCGGCCCCGGCTCCTCATCGGGTCGCCCGCTCGGCGGTCGCGACGCGCGCCGACGGGTCGGTCGGCCGGTACAGGAGCGCCGGCGAGCCGGCGAGACGATCGAGGAGGCGATAGCCGAGATCGGAGCCGCGCACCGCGAGCAGGATCGCGAGGCCGGCAACGAGATGGCCCGCCGCGACGTCCATCACGTAGTGACCTCCGCAGCCGACGGTGGCGATGGACATGATCCCGTCAAGGACGATGGCGGGCAGGCGCAGGGACGGGAAGACCCAGAACGACCATGCCGACAGGACCGCCGAGGCGGCATGGAAGCTCGGAAACGAGATGATCCCGAGTTCGGGCCGGCCCGAGAGATCGCGCAGCGCCCCCGACCGCAGCGCGTCGTAGGCCGCGACGTCCGTCGCGCCGTGGGGCCATGACGGGGTGCCGCGCCAGGCCGGATCGAGGAAGGCGACGATGCCGCGCGTCGGCGCCGCGATGCTCAGGATCGACGTGAGGAAGATCGCGATGGCGAAGGCGGCGAGATAGCGGTCGAGCGCGCGATACCGACCGGATGCGGCGTAGAGGCCGATCACCACGACCATCTGCGGGATCATGCAGCGATAGGACACGTCCAGGACGGCCCGGATCCCCGGATTGGCATCGAGCCACCGCATCCAGGCGACGTGATCGAAGCCGAGCGCCAGGTCGATTCCCCTGACCGTGTCGTCCACGAGCGGCAGCGCGAAGGCCTGCGCCTGCCACGGGAAGACGAGGGTGAAGTCGAGGATCGCCACCACGGCGACGCAGGTCTGCAGCGGTCCCGTCAGTCGATCCCGCATCCGCGATCCCGACGGCAGGCACAAGGCGAAGCACAGGCCGGCCAGAACCGCGAGCAACCACAGATCGGTCCTCCGTATCGTGAATCCGAACAAGATTGTCATGCCTTGCATCATGATGCTGCACAGGCAAAGCAAAGCGAGAAGGAACGGAGAAAGCGACGCGGTGGACGCGGTGACGGGGAATTTCGATGCCATATCGCTGCGACCTGCAAGATAGGAAGCCCATCAGGCTTTGGGCCGATTAATTTGAGATGAAAATCATTTCGGCAGATATGCGTTTATCCGAAGATACGACATATATAAATAGATCGATGACAGAAATTTATAGTGATATTCTCGGCGTGAATTGCTCTAACAATATTGAGCGAAGTCGATCGATACCGCCATCAAGACGAAAAAGTTCGCTATTTTTTCGATCGCTCGATCGGGCGGGTTGCGCCGGCTTCGGTGTCGGTGGAGCGTGCGGGAAGGCGAACGGCGCCGGCGCGGTTCCGCGGCCGCCGATGTCGGTCGGGGAGGAAGCCGCCGGCGGACCATCGTGCCGCTCCGGGCGCCGCTTGGAGGCCGGCCGCGCGCGGCGCCGGAAGACCGGCCTGGAGGCCCGAGCCGGCGCCGCCGTGCCTCAGTGCAGCCGCGGCGCGACCAAGAAGGTCGCGCGGTCGGCCGAGACGACCGGGATGCTGAGCGTGCGGCCGTCGCGGTGCACGGTGAGCGGCACGGTGATGCCGGCCGGGCCCAGCGCCCAGACCGCGCGGAGGAAGCCCGCGAGGTCGCCGACCTCCTCCTGTCCCACCGCCATCAGGATGTCGCCGGCGCGCAGGTCGGCGACCTCGGCGGGCGCCCGGGGCGACAGGCCCATCACCACGACCTGGTCGTCGATCTCGGTGGCGTAGAGGCCGAGCCAGGGCCGGGGCGGGCCGGAGACCCGCCCGAGGGTCGTCAGGTCGGCCAGGATCGGCTTCAGGAGGTCGATCGGCACCGACATGTTGATCGGGCGCCCGTCGCGGCCGCTCTGCTGCAGCTGCAGCGAGCCGATGCCGGTGAGTTCGCCGGCCGGGCCGATCAGCGCCGCCCCGCCCCAATGCGGATGGGCGGGCGAGGTGAAGATCGCGTCGTCAAGGAGGTACTCCCAGTAGCCGGCGAATTCCTGCACCGCGACGACCTCGGCGGCCACGGAGCGGGAGCGGCCGCCGGCTCCGGCCATCACCAGCTTGTCGCCGACGCGCAGGGAGGCGGCGCTGCCGATCGGCAGGTGCGGCAGGTCGAGCGACCCCAGGGCCTGCACCAGGCCCAGGCCCGTGGCGGCGTCGTAGCCGACGACGTGGCCGGGGAGGGTGCGCCCGTCATGGGCGGTGAGCCAGACCGTGTCGGCCTCGGTGATCAGGTAGCCGATGGTGAGCACCAGGCCGTCCTCGCCGATGACGACGCCGTTGCCGGCCCGCTCGGTGCCGAGGATCTCGGCCGTGTAGGCGCCGTCCGGCACCCGCGAGGACAGGGCGACGATCGCCGTCAGGGTCTGGTCGAGGTCGTACGAGTAGGCCGCCGGGCGGGGCTGCACCGAGGAGGGGATCTTCCAGTCGCCGGGCGCCGCCATCATGGTCTCCTGCCGGGGCTCGGCGCCCCGCGCGTCACATCTCGAAGGGCGTCGGGGCTCCGACGGCCCAGTCCGCACGCTCCACGTTATAGGTCGCGGGGTCCCGGCCCGACAGGCGCCCGCAACGCAGAACGCCCGGCTCGCGACGAGCCGGGCGCCGGACGGGCCTCGCCGCGGCGAGGCCCGGGGATCGCGTGCGCGATCGGTTCTTCGATCAGTACTTGCGGATGAGCGGGACCGGCGCCGGCTCGGGCGCGGCCGCCACGGTGTAGAGCGGGGCGACGACGCGGAACCAGCCCTCGGTCGAGTAGGCCTCGCGGTTCGTCGCCAGGCCGGTGACCGGCGAGATCTGGCGCGCCGAGGTGGCGACGTCGCGGGCGACCCAGGCCTGGACCGTGAACTTGCCGAAATCGTAGCCGACGAGGCCGCCGAGGGCGAAGCGGCCGCCGCCGCCACCCACCACCGTGCCGCAGGTGGCGAAGTTGCCGTTGCACGGCGCGCCGAAGGCGAGCTGGCTGCGGTTCGGCAGGTTGGCGGTGCCGTAGCCGATGGCGCCGATCTCGAACTTGCCGAACTTCTTGGTCGCGGTCAGGTCGAGGTTGAGGGCGTCGGTCGGGTACTGGCTGCCGTAGAAGCCCGGGATGCCGCCGCGGCCGCCGAAGCGGGCCGGCGTGTCGTAGAAGTTGTAGGTCAGGTTGGCGGTGACGTTCCAGCCGTCGCCGGTGTAGCTGATGGCGAAGCCCTGGCGGTAGGTGTTCGAGGCCAGGATCGGCAGGCCGCCGCCGCGGCCGGCATTCAGCTCGTTCAGGTACACGCCGGCCAGGTAGCTGACGCCGATGTTGTTGCCGAGATCCCAGGCGAAGATGCCGCCGACGAAGGTGCCGACGTTGATGCTGGTGTCCCGCCCGCCCGGAGCGCGGGAGAAGGTGAATACGGTCGGCGGAGCGACGGCGAGCTCGACGCGGGCGCCGAACACCTTCCAGGGGGTCGACCAGACCAGGACCGGGATGTTGACCGCGGTGTCGGTCGAGGTGAGGTTCGGGCCGTCCGGGCTGCGATAGGTGAACGTGTTGATCGCGTACACGCCCTCGGGCAGCGGCGCGCCGATCGCGAGGCCGACCTGCTCGCCGGGCACCGTCGTCGTCTGCGCGTAGGATGCCGTCGCCGACATGCTGAGGGACAGGGCAGCCGCCCCCGCGGCGAGCCAATACTTGACCATGAGATTTCCTTCCCAGCTACTCTCGGGAAGGGACCGCCGCTCATGCATCGACGTCGCGCGCTATGAAGTGCGCACGTGAATCGACACCTCGCTCCGTGCGGCCCCCGCCGTGTTGCGCAGTCTGAACGGGATAATCTTCCAACAGCCACGCTCCGAACGCCAGCCCTTTGCCCAGGCGGGTTGCAGAGGTTGCCTGGCCGTTGCGCAAATGACGCATTTCCGACACAGACGGGGACGGTGGAGCCGCACGATTACTGCGGCGTATTTTCGGAAAAAACATCCGCTTGCTGCGCCGCACAAGCCGCTTCGCGGCCTTGGCGGCGCAGGTTCATGGGTGTTTTGCCGGAGAACGGGCCGCCTGAAGCTACTCAGCGGCTTGCTTGCCGGGCGCCTTCCGGTTGGCCCGCTTGCCGGGAGCGGCCTTGTCGGCGACGGCTTTGCGCGGCGACGCCGCCGGGCGGCGGGCCAGGACCTCGCGCAGGAACCGGCCGGTATGGCTCGCCGCCGATTCGGCGATGGCCTCGGGAGTCCCTTCCGCCACGATGGTGCCGCCGCCGTCGCCCCCCTCGGGGCCCATGTCGATCACCCAGTCGGCGGTCTTGATGACCTCGAGGTTGTGCTCGATGACGACGACGCTGTTGCCCTGGTCGACCAGCTCGTGGAGCACCTCCATCAGCTTGGCCACGTCGTGGAAGTGCAGGCCGGTGGTCGGCTCGTCGAGGATGTAGAGGGTGCGGCCGGTGGCGCGCTTCGACAGCTCCTTGGAGAGCTTCACCCGCTGCGCCTCGCCGCCCGACAGCGTGGTGGCCTGCTGGCCGACCCGGACGTAGCCGAGGCCGACCCGGGCCAGGGTCTCGAGCTTCTCGCGGATCGCCGGCACCGCCTTGAACAGCTCGGCCGCCTCCTCCACCGTCATGTCGAGCACGTCGGCGATCGAGCGCTCGCGGTACTTCACCTCCAGGGTCTCGCGGTCGTAGCGCTTGCCCTTGCAGACGTCGCAGGTGACGTAGACGTCGGGCAGGAAGTGCATCTCGATCTTGATGACGCCGTCGCCCGAGCAGGCCTCGCAGCGCCCGCCCTTGACGTTGAACGAGAACCGGCCGGGCTGGTAGCCGCGGGCCTTGGCCTCGGGCAGGCCGGCGAACCAGTCGCGGATCGGCGTGAAGGCGCCGATATAGGTCGCGGGGTTCGACCGCGGGGTGCGGCCGATCGGCGACTGGTCGATGTCGATGACCTTGTCGAGATGCTCCAGCCCCTCGATCCGGTCGTGCGGCGCCGGGTGCTCCATCGCGCCGTTCAGCTTGCGCGCCACCGCCTTGTAGAGCGTGTCGACGACGAGCGTCGACTTGCCGCCGCCCGACACCCCGGTGATGCACGTGAAGGTGCCGAGCGGGATCGCCGCGGTCACGTCCTTCAGGTTGTTGCCGCGCGCGCCGACGAGGCGGAGCATCTGCGGCTCGGGCTCGCCGGCCTTGGCGGCCGGATTCCGCTTGGCCTTGCGGCGCATCTTCGGCACCCGCACCGACAGGGCACCGGTGAGGTACTTCGCCGTCAGCGAGTTCGGGTCGGCGAGCAGCTCGGCCGGCGTGCCCTGCGCCACGATCTGCCCGCCATGGATGCCGGCGCCGGGGCCGACATCGACGACGTAGTCGGCCTGCAGGATCGCGTCCTCGTCGTGCTCGACGACGATCACCGAGTTGCCGAGGTCGCGCAGGCGCTTGAGCGTGCCGAGCAGCCGCTCGTTGTCGCGCTGGTGCAGGCCGATCGAGGGCTCGTCGAGGACGTAGAGGACGCCGGTCAGCCCCGAGCCGATCTGCGAGGCGAGCCGGATGCGCTGGCTCTCGCCGCCCGACAGCGAGCCGGAGCCGCGCGCGAGCGTCAGGTATTCGAGCCCGACATCGACCAGGAAGGTCAGCCGGTCGCGGATCTCCTTCAGGATGCGGGCCGCGATCTCGTTGTGCTTCGCGCTCAGGTGCCCGGGCAATTCGCCGAACCAGCGATGGGCGTCCCGCACCGACAGCACCGTGGCGTCGCCGATGTCGGAGCCGGCGATCTTCACCGCCAGGGCCTCGGGCTTCAGCCGCTTGCCGCCGCAGGCCGAGCACGGCGTCTCGGCCATGAACCGGCCGATGTCCTCGCGGGCCGCGTCGCTGTCGGTCTCCTTGTAGCGCCGCTCCAGGTTCGGGATCACGCCCTCGAACGGCTTAGAGACCTCGTAGGCGCGAAGCCCGTCGTTGTAGGCGAAGCGCACCTCGTCGCCGTCCGAGCCGTAGAGCACGACCTGGCGGGCAGCCGCGGTGAGCTTCGACCATGGCGTGTCGGTGCGGAAGCGGTAATGACGCGCCAAGGCCTCCAGGGTCTGGCCGTAATAGGGCGAGGTCGATTTCGCCCAGGGCGCGACGGCGCCGCGCGACAGGCTCAGGGCCTCGTCGGCGATGACCAGCGTCGGGTCGATCCGCATCTCGTGGCCGATGCCGCCGCAGGTCGGGCAGGCACCGAAAGGGTTGTTGAAGGAAAAGAGTCGGGGCTCAATCTCGGGAATCGTGAAGCCGGAGACCGGGCAGGCGAAGCGCGACGAGAAGGTGATCGGCTCGGGGGACGCGCCGTCCTCGGGCGCATCCGCGAACGACACGACCGCGATGCCGTCGGCGAGCTCCAGCGCGGTCTCGAACGAATCGGCGAGCCGCGAGGCCATGTCGGCCCGCACCACGATCCGGTCGACCACCACGTCGATGTCGTGCTTGAGCTTCTTGTCGAGCTTCGGCACGTCGTCGATGGCGTAGTACTCGCCGTCGATGCGCAGGCGCTGAAAACCCTTCTTCTGGAACTCGGCGATCTCCTTGCGGTACTCGCCCTTGCGGCCGCGCACCACCGGGGCCAGCAGGTAGAGCCGGGTCTTCTCGGGCAGCGCCAGCACCCGGTCGACCATCTGGCTGACGGTCTGGCTCTCGATCGGCAGGCCGGTGGCCGGGGAGTACGGGATGCCGACCCGCGCCCACAGGAGGCGCATGTAGTCGTAGATCTCCGTGACGGTGCCGACCGTCGAGCGCGGGTTCTTCGAGGTGGTCTTCTGCTCGATCGAGATCGCCGGCGACAGCCCGTCGATCTGGTCGACGTCGGGCTTCGACATCATCTCGAGGAACTGGCGCGCATAGGCCGAGAGCGATTCGACGTAGCGGCGCTGCCCCTCGGCATAGATGGTGTCGAAGGCGAGCGACGACTTGCCCGAGCCGGACAGGCCGGTGAACACCACCAGCCTGTCGCGGGGGATCGTCAGGTCGACGTTCTTGAGGTTGTGCTCGCGGGCGCCCCTCACCGAGATCACGCGGGTCTCCGCGGAACGGTCGAAGAGCTTGTCGAGAGAGGCCATGCGGGAAGGCTCCGGGCCGCCAGCGACGGGGCGCGGCCAGGCTTGATGGGACCGGGGACCGGCCGGGAGCCCGCGGGGACGAGAACCCTGTCGACCGTGATGGTGACCAGATGGGGCCGCCCTGACGGATAACCAGATGGGGCTCCCGGGGCGGGGCGCCGGACAAGTCTTCGTTTACGATTAGAACAAACTGCGTACAGCGGCAACCGCCGCGATCTCACAGGCTGAGCGGCGCGTTGTCGACCACCTCCTTCATGACGAAGAAGGTCCGGGTCTGGCGCACGCCGGGCAGGGCGATCAGCGTCTCGCTGTGCAGCCGGTTGAAGTCGGCCATGTCGGAGACGCGGATCTTGAGGAAGTAGTCGAAGTCGCCGGCGACGAGGTGGCAGTCGAGCACCGTCGGCATGGCGAGCGCCGCCGCCTCGAAGGCCGAGAAGCTCTCCGGGGTGGACCTGTCGAGCACCACGCCGACGAGGACCAGCGAGCCGCGCCCGACCTTCTCGGGCGCCACCACGGCGCGAACGCCGCGCAGGTAGCCGTCGTCGAACAGGCGTTGGGTGCGGCGGTGGCAGGTCGCCGGGCTGGTGTTCACGCGCTTGGCGAGCTCGGCGTTGCCGATGCGGCCATCCTCTTGCAGGAGCCGGAGAATTTTCAGGTCGATGCGGTCGAGGCCGTCCGCCATGGAAGATCCTTCCGTTTCGTCGCTTCTGCGTGAACGTCTCTAGCACGAAGCGAGGAATTTACCCCTCGTCGTTGCAGCAGGGCCGGCAAGTTCGAGAGCACCTTTCACCCGATCGCGGCTAGGATGAAGGCGGCTTCCACACAGGACCCCCGGCGATGATTCCTTCGATGCTGTCGCAGTTCGAGCGCTACCCCCTGACCTTCGGGCCGACCCCGATCGAGCACCTGCCGCGCTTGACCGCGCATCTGGGCGGCGACGTGCAGATCTACGCCAAGCGCGACGACTGCAACTCGGGCCTCGCCTATGGCGGCAACAAGCTGCGCAAGCTCGAATACATCGTGCCGGACGCGATCGCCTCGGGCGCCGACACGCTGGTGTCGATCGGCGGCGTGCAGTCGAACCACACCCGCATGGTGGCGGCGGTGGCGGCCAAGATCGGCATGAAGTGCCGGGTAATCCAGGAAGCCTGGGTGCCGCACGAGGACGCGGTCTACGACCGGGTCGGCAACATCATGCTGACGCGGATCATGGGCGCCGAGTCTCAGCTCGTGGATGACGGCTTCGACATCGGCATCCGCGACAGCTGGAAGCAGGCGATCGAGGACGTGAAGGCCAAGGGCGGCAAGCCCTACGCGATTCCCGCCGGCGCCTCGGTGCACAAGTTCGGCGGCCTCGGCTATGTCGGCTTCGCCGAGGAGGTGCGCCGGCAGGAGGCCGAGATGGGCCTCCACTTCGACTACATCGTGGTCTGCACCGTCACCGGCTCGACCCACGCCGGCATGCTGGTCGGCTTCTCGGCGGACGGCCGCGCCCGCAACGTCATCGGCATCGACGCTTCCTGCACGCCGGCCCAGACCCGGGCGCAGGTGCTGGAGATCGCCCGCAACACCGCGGCTCTGGTCGGGGCCGGCGAGATCGTCGCCGACGACGTGGTGATCAAGGAGGACTACGCCTATCCGGTCTACGGCGTGCCCTCGAAGGAGACCGTCGAGGCGATCCGCCTCGCCGCCCGGCTCGAGGCGATGATCACCGACCCGGTCTACGAGGGCAAGTCGATGCAGGGCATGATCGACCTCGTGCAGAAGGGCTTCTTCCCCAAGGGCTCGAAGGTGCTCTACGCCCATCTCGGCGGCGCACCGGCGCTGAACGGCTACAGCTACACGTTCCGCAACGGGTGAGGCGGCGAGGGTTTGTTCGACATCGTCTCGCTCGTCGAACAAACCCCGGACCTGCCCACCTCCGCGTCATCCCGGGGCCGCGCAGCGGAACCCGGGATCCACAAACGCTGACGGTTCAAGATGAAGCGGGACGCAATCCGCCTCGTCCTCCAGCCTCGGCGGTCATGGATCCCGGGTTCCCGGCTGCGCCGAGCCCCGGGATGACATCGAGGGCTTCAGTGGGCTTGCGAGAACTCATCGGCTCCAATGAAGAAGCCCGGTCGCTCGTCGCGGACCGGGCTTCCTCGTTGCCAATACTCGGTCCAGCGTCACTTGTCGGTGCACAGCCCCGCGGCCGAGAGCCGGCGGTGGTTGCGCGGGTCGCAGTCGGTGGCCAGGAACGAGGCCCATTCGGCCTTGGTGCCGTAGAAGGCGTTGCGGTCGACGTCGCCGCGCACGCCCGGCACCCGGCCGGTCGAGGTGAACTGCCACAGCATCCAGTCGCGGTTGACGTAGCGCTGCTCCGGCTCGGCCGCGGTGGAGCGCACCCAGTGCGGGTAATCCGGCAGCTCGCCCTCCAGCACGTCCTTGTGGAAGGTGATGTCGGTGTAGATGATCGGCCGCTTGCCGGTATAGGCTTCCATCTCCCGCAGCATGTACTCGGTCATGGCGAGCGCCTGGGCCTTGGGCAGCTTCTTGGGGCAGAGCTGCGAATGGCCGTTCCACTCGACGTCGAGGACCGGGGGGAGGGCGGTCGGGTCGTTGGGGACGTTGCGCTTGAACCAGTCCATCTGGTCCTTGGCCGAGCGGCACCAGAACACGAAGTGGTAGGCGCCCCGCGGCACGCCGGCCCGGCCGGCCCCGTCCCAGTTCTCGCGGAACCGGTCGTCGACGTGGTCGCCGCCCTCGGTCGCCTTGATGTAGGCGAACTGGGTGCCGGCGCCCTTCACCGAGGTCCAGTCGATCGGGCCCTGCCACTTCGAGACGTCGATGCCCTGGATCGGGTGAAGCTTCGCCTTGGCGACGCCCGGATGGGGCTTCGCGTCGCCCTTGGTCGGGTAGAAATCGGCTCCGCCGCCGGCGCAGGCCGCCAGCGTCGCGAGGCTCGCCGCCGCGAGCGCGCGCCTGCCCCACAGGACGCCGCGCGACAGGACGGAGGACCACGGGGCGGAGGGGATCGTCGACTCCATCGGCATCGGGGCGCGGCCTGACTTCACGCTGAACACTATGGATATTCGATGCGGTAGGGCCGGTTAATGGAAGCTTGACGGAATTGGGACGGAATTTCGAAACCCGTGGCGCCAGCGCCACATAGGCCTAGGCCGCGGCTCGTCGCGGCCTTCACCGTCGGGCATAAGCCCCGGCAGGGACTGGGATTTGTCGAGACGCCGCATGGACAAGGTTCTGTTTACCATCGGGTACGAAGGCGCCGATACCGAGCGTTTCGCCGCGGCCCTGCGCGATGCCGGGGTGGCGACGCTCGCCGACGTGCGGGCGGTGGCGGCCTCGCGCAAGCGCGGCTTCTCGAAGAGCGCGCTCGCCGCCGGCCTCACCGAGGCCGGGATCGGCTACCGGCACCTGCGCAGCCTCGGCACGCCGAAGGCCGGCCGCGAGGCCGCCCGCGCCCACGACGCCGCGCTGATGCGCCGGATCTACTGCGAGGAGGTGCTGGAGACCGGCACCGGCCAGGCCGCCCTCGACGAGCTGGCGGCCTTGGCCGAGGCCGGGCCGACATGCCTGCTGTGCTTCGAGCGCGACCCGGAGCGTTGCCACCGGCGGGTCCTGAGCGAGCGGCTGGCGGGGAGGGGTTTCGAGGTGGTCGATCTGTTCGCGTGAGGCGGCCGGGTCCGATCGCTTCGGAAACGGCTTGGTCAGCCCTCGCCGACCCGCGGCAGGGAAGCGGGCGCCTCGCCCGGCAGTGGCAATCCGATGCGCCGGCGTCGCCGCTTCGTCGCGCCCTCGGCGTGGGCGGCCTCGATGTTGCCGTAGAACTGGTCGGCGCTCGCCTCCCAGGTGTAGCGCAGGGCCTCCGTCCGGCAGGCCTCGCGGGGGATCGCCAAGGCCGCCCGGGCGGCTGCACCAAGGTCGTGGTCGAGGACCCCGACGCTCGTGCCGCCGATCACGTCGAGGGGGCCGGTGACGGGATAGGCGGCGACCGGCAGGCCGCTCGCCAGGGCTTCCAGCAGCACGATGCCGAAGGTGTCGGTCAGGCTCGGGAAGACGAAGACGTCGCAGGCCGCGTAGACCCGGGCCAGGGCCTCGCCGGTGAGCGTGCCGAGGAACCGGGCGGTGGGATCGACGGCGGAGAGCCGGGCCCGGTCGGGTCCGTCGCCGACGATGAGCTTGGTGCCGGGCAGATCGAGGCGCAGGAACGCCTCGACGTTCTTCTCCACCGCGAGCCGACCGACGAACAGGAAGAACGGGCGGGGCAGGCCGACGAGCGCGTCTGGCGCCGCCTCGCCGTCGCGGGGGCGGAACAGCTCGGTGTCGACGCCGCGGGTCCAGCGCATCAGCCGGGTGAAGCCGCGCCCCGACAAATCGCGCTCGAGCGAGGGCGTGCTCACCATGGTGCCGCTTGCCGCGCCGTGGAAGCGGCGCAGCCAGGCGTAGCTCCAGCGCTCCGGCACCGGCAGGCGGGCGGCGAGGTATTCGGGAAAGCGGGTGTGGTAGCTCGTGGTGAAGGGCCGGCCCTGCGCCAGGCAGACCCGGCGGGTCGCGAGCCCGATCGGCCCCTCGGTGGCGATGTGGACGTGGCTGGGCGCCAGCGCCGGGAACCGCCGCGCGACGCCGCGGGCGGTCACCAGCGACAGCCGGATCTCGGAATAGCCCGGCAGCGGCACGCTGGCGAAGTCGAGCGGTGTCAGCATCACCGGGTCGTGGCCGCGCCGGCGACCCGCCGCGACCATGTGCTCGAGGGAGCGGACGACGCCGTTGACCTGGGGATGCCAGGCATCGGTCGCGACGAGGAGCCTCACGCGACGGCCCGGGTGTTCACGATCGGATGCTCCGGCATGGAGCGGGCGGCGGGCGCCAGTTCCTCGACCGGGGCGAGCGGGCGGCTGCGGGAGGTCAGCGGCACCGGCGCCTCGGCGCTGGCGCGCTTCCAGTCGGCGAAGCGGATCACCTCCATGGTGCCGTCGTAGTGCTCGACCACCGCCGTGCAGGATTCCACCCAATCGCCGGTGTTGAGGTAGTGCATGTCGCCGACCATGCGGCTCGCCGCGTGGTGGATGTGGCCGCAGATCACCCCGTTCGCGTCGGCCCGGCGGGCCTCGGCGATCAGGAACTCCTCGAACCGGCCGATGAAGTTGACGGCGTTCTTCACCTTCAGCTTGGCCCAGGCCGACAGCGACCAGTAGGTCAGGCCGAGGCGCCGGCGCACCCAGTTGAGGTGGGTGTTGACGAAGAGCGCCGCCGTGTAGGCGCCGTCGCCCAGCAGGGCAAGCCAGCGGGCGTGGCGCACCACGAGATCGAACTGGTCGCCGTGGATGACGAGGTAGCGCTTGCCGTCCGCCGCCTCGTGCAGGACCTGGTCCTGGATCTCGATGCCGCCGAAATGCATGTCGAGGAAGTCGCGCAGGAACTCGTCGTGGTTGCCCGGCACGTAGACGAGGCGAGACCCTTTTCGCACCTTCCGCAGCAGCTTCTGCACGACGTCGTTGTGCGATTGCGGCCAGTACCAGCCGGAGCGCAGCTTCCAGCCATCGACGATGTCGCCGACCAGGTAGATTTCGTCGGCGTCCACTTCCCGCATGAAGTCGAGCAGTAGCTCGGCCTGGCAGCCCTTGGTGCCCAGATGGAGGTCCGAGAGGAACAGGGTTCGCACGCGAAGCGCGTCGGCATCCTCGGCCACGTGCAATCTCCTTGGCGGCGTCTCGCGCCAGCCAAACCCCATTCGCGTATCACTTTGATGACGCGCGGGCAGAGCGTCGAACCTCGGCCGGGGATGCAGGCCGAGATTCGTTTGCGGAGACTTAAAGGCGACCATGCGGATCGCGCAGGTCAGCCGCTCGGGGAGGCCTCTACCTCGGCCGTGCCGATTCGTGGTTCTGACAGGACGCCGCGATCGACGCGACCGTGCCTTCCCCGCTCCGCCAAGAAAAAGCGCCCCGCCCATGGCAGCCCCCCTCGTCGTCCCCGGCCGGTCGGTCACCGGAGCTGGCGCGTCGGGGCGCGGTGCCGCCCGGCCCTATCTCGGCATCGGTCTCAAGGTCCTCTCGGCGCTCGCCTTCACGCTGATGTCCGCCGGCGTGAAGACCTTGGCTGACCGGTTCCCGACCGGCGAGATCGTGTTCTTCCGCTCCTTCATCGCCATCGCGCCGCTGCTGGTGTGGCTGCGCTGGCAGGGCGGCGTGATCGAGGCGGTGCGCACGCAGAACCTCAAGGGGCACATGCTGCGCAGCATCATCGGCGCCTGCGGCATGTTCGCGGGCTTTGCCGGCCTGTCCTTCCTGCCGCTCTCCGACGCGGTGGCGATCGGCTACGCCTCGCCGCTCCTCGTCGTGGTGCTCGCGGCCATCGTGCTGCGTGAGAAGGTCCAGGCCTATCGCTGGGCCGGCGTCAGCGTCGGCTTCCTCGGCGTCCTGATCACGCTCGCCCCGCATCTCGAATTCGGCGGCGCGGGCGGGGGCGGCACCACCGGCGCGCTGTTCGCGATCCTGGCGGCGGCCTGCTCGGCGGCGGCCACCATCCAGGTGCGCAAGCTCACCGGCACCGAGCGCACCGGCGCCATCGTGCTGTACTTCTTCCTGTTCACCTCGCTGCTCGGCCTCTCGACGGTCGTGCTCGGCTGGAAGATGCCGGGCTGGACCGACCTCGCGCTGTTCGTCGTCGTCGGCGTGCTCGGCGGCATCGGCCAGATCCTGCTCACCGAGAGCTACCGGCACGGCGACGCTTCGCTGGTCGCGCCCTTCGAGTACACCACGATGCTGTGGTCGGTGCTGATCGGCTGGTTCGTGTTCGGCCAGCTGCCCACCGCCTCGATCGCGCTCGGCGGCGGCATCGTGGCGGCGGCCGGCGTGTTCGTGGTCTGGCGCGAGCGGCGCCTGGTGGTCGAGCGGGCCCGCGAGGCCGCGGCTGGCGGGGCCCGGGCGGGCTGAGGACCCGGCGGGCCGGGTGCCCGTTGACGCCCGCGCTCGCCCGCCCTTACTCCGGGAGAAACGCCACGACGGCTCTCGCCCGATAGGAATGCCCGCCATGTCCGCACGCCGCCCCACGCCCCGCGCGGAAAATCGCCCGTGAGCGCCGGCCCGGCATCCGTCCCGGCCGCCACCGTGCCGGTGGACCTGCGGCTCTACGGCCTGCTCGATGTCGGGGTCTGCGGCGGCGACGCCAGGCACCTCGCCCGCATGGCGGCCGAGGCGGCGGCCGGGGGCTGCACCCTGCTGCAATACCGCGAAAAAACCATCGCCAACGCGCGCGAGACGGTGGAGCGGCTGCGCCGGATCCACGCGGCGCTCGAGGGCACCGGCGTGCCGCTCCTCGTCAACGACCGGGTCGACCTGGCGCTCGCCGCGGGCGCCGAGGGCGTGCATCTCGGCCAGGAGGACATGCACCCGGCCGACGCCAAGCGCCTCCTGCCGCGCGGCGCGATCGTCGGTCTCACGGTCAAGAACGCGGCCCAGGCCGACGAGCTCTATCGCCTGCCGGTCGACTACGCCTGCATCGGCGGCGTCTTCTCCACCACCAGCAAGGACAATCCAGACCCGCCGGTCGGGCTCGACGGGCTCAACCGCATCGTCTTCCGGGCACGGCTCGCCCGCGGCGCCACCCTTCCGGTCGGGGCGATCGCGGGCATCGACCGCAGCAACGCCGCCGCGACGATCGGGGCGGGCGCCGACGGGATCGCGCTGATCTCGGCCCTGTTCGGCACCGGGCAGGACGTCGAGGCGCGGGCCCGCGACCTGCGGGCGGTCGTCGACGGCGCTCTGGCGGCCCGGGGGGCGGCATGATCGGACTTTGGTCGATCTTCGGCACGATTGGAGAGAAAGCATGATCGCCGTCACGATCGCGGGCTCGGATTCCGGCGGCGGCGCCGGCATCCAGGCCGACCTCAAGACCTTCTCGGCTCTCGGCGTCTACGGCGCCAGCGTGATCACCGCGCTCACCGCCCAGAACACCCGCGGCGTCCAGGCGATCCACGACGTCGAGCCGGAATTCGTGGCGCGCCAGATCGAGAGCGTCTTCACCGACCTCGACGTGAAGGCGCTGAAGATCGGCATGCTGTCGCGCAGCCCGACGATCGCGGCGGTGGCCGAGGGGCTCGCCCGCCACGCCGCCGGCCTGCCCCTGGTGCTCGACCCCGTGATGGTGGCCACGAGCGGCGACCGGCTCCTCGCCGATGACGCCGTCTCGGCGTTGCGGGCCAAGCTCGTGCCCCACGCCGCGGTGCTGACCCCGAACCTGCCCGAGGCCGCCGTGCTCCTGGGGGAGGGGATCGCGGAGACGGAGGCCGCGATGCTGGACCAGGGGCGGCGCCTCCTGGCGCTCGGGCCGCGCGCCGTGCTGATGAAGGGCGGCCACGGCACCGGCGCCGAGAGCGTCGATCTCCTGGTCGGACCGGGCGAGGCGGTGCTGCGGCTCGCCGGACCCAGGATCGAGACCCGCAACACCCACGGCACCGGCTGCACCCTGTCGGCGGCGCTCGCCGCCGGGCTCGCCCGCGGCCTGCCGCTGCCGGAGGCCGCCCGCGCCGCCAAGGCGTATTTGAGCGCGGCGCTCGCGGCGTCCAGCCAGCTGCGGATCGGCCACGGCAATGGCCCGGTCCACCACTTCCATGCGTGGTGGAACTGACGCCCGTCCCGTAAGAAACACCCTGCGCGGCCCGATGGACCCTTGCGTGCTCCCGGCGATTGCGTTTGATGGAGCGTACGGGCGTTCGGTATGCGGAACGCCCGGCGGTGATCCAGCGGGGTTCGGGGGCAGGCGATGGGCGTCGAGCGGGGGCGGGAGCGCACCAAGGACCTGTTGACCGGGGCGCAGGTGCTGTCGGGTCAGCTCGGAAAAACCATCCAGCGGCTGCGCAAGGCCTACAACCTGTCGCTGTCGGAACTCGCCGAGCAGTCCGGCGTCGCGAAGTCGATCATCAGCCAGATCGAGCGCAACGAGACCAACCCGACGCTGGCGACGATCTGGCGCCTGAGCCAGGCCCTCGACGTCTCTATCGAGCGGGTGCTCGCCACCGGCGACGAGGAGCCCTTCATCGAGAAGTCCTCCCGGGCCGATACGCCGATCCTCGTCTCCGACGACGGCCGGATGCGGCTCGCGATCGTCGGCTGGATCAAGACCGTCGAGTGGCTGCAATGGTACGACCTCTCGGCCGATCCGGGCGGCGTGCTCGATTCGGATGCGCACCAGCGGGGTTCGGTGGAATCCCTCTCGGTCCTCGAGGGCGAGTTCGAGGTCGACGTGGCCGGCGCGGTGCAGCGCGCGAGGGCCGGCGAGACCCTGCGCTACCGCTGTGACCGTCCCCACACCGTGCGCTGCGTCAGCGAGACGACCGGGCGCGCCGTGATGGTGGTCATCATGAAGGCGGCCGTGATGGAGTGACCGCGCGAACCGTCGGTCGATTCTGCCGGCGGATATTCGCGGAACGCCACCGGATCGGCGGGAAGACCTGGACGGCGCGGGCGAACTTCCGAGCCGCCCGTGCTCGCCGCCACCGACTTCCGCCCGCGGATGAATTTCCGGTCGAATATCGCCGGCCTCGCCTCCCGCCCGAGGCGGGCGGCACCGCCTTCATCGCCCCGAGCGCCGGACGGCGTCGTCAGGCCGCCGTGCCAACCCACCGCACGATGTCGGCGAGCACGGTCGAGAGCGCCCGGTCGAGCCCGTTCGCCGCGACGCCGGCATTGACCTCGGCGACGGGCACGCGGGCCTGGAAGATCCGGGCGGCCACCACCTTGCCGGTGGCGTCGGCGACGAGCTTGGCCGAGATGTCGACCACCGCCTCGCGCGAGCCTGCCGCGATGTCGAAGGCGCGGATCTCGGTCACCAGGATCGTGTCGGCCACGACCTTGTCGCCGGGCCGGCTCACCGAGCGCAGGCGGCCGGTATTCTCCAGGCTCTGGACCAGGCGGGCCTGCATCAGGCGAGGCAGGCGATCGGCCCACTGGCCGCCGCCGAGGAACGACAGCGAGCCGCCGGCCTCGCGCACGATGATGCGGTCGGCCTCGAAGGGCTGGAGCCCGACCGGCTCCGCCACCACGATGGAGCGTCGCGCCGCGCCGCCGCGGGCCGCGCCCGGGAGGGCGGTGAGGTCGAAGGTCGTCGGCACCGCACCGCTGCCGCAGGCCCCGACGGCGAGCGCCAGGAGGGCGGCGAGGACCGGGCCGGACCGGCGGGCGCGGCGGGAGACCGGGGAGGCCGTGATCGTCATGGCGGCGAGGGGACCGAGGACGGGGTGGGCCGGAACCGGCCCGGAAGCGTGACCGAACATGCCCGGACAACGCGCGGGCCCGCGCGCGGGTGCAATGCCCGCGATGCTGCATGGCAACATGGTCAGCGACCGTTGTATTCCGGCAACGTCGGCTTGCCGCCGAAGATCACCTGGGACGGGTCGCGCTCGATGTTGCGCACGGCGTTGTTGAGGGTGTTGAGGGTGCGCTGGCCGTCGGTCGAGAGCGATTGCACCTCGCGCCGCCCGGCGCCGCTGAGGCGGGTGACGCTCTGGGTCAGGGTGGCGGTGCGCTTGTCGAGGTTCTCCGACATGGTGCGGAAGGCGCGGCCGGCATCGCGGATCGAGACCGCGGCGTCGCGGACCTCGGCAAAGGTGCTCTTGCCGGCATCCCCCGAGGCCGAGCCGAGGAAGCCCTCGGCGCCCTTCAGCACGGCGTCGAGCCGATCGGCGGAGGCGTTGAGCTTGCCGGCGAGCGTGCGGGCATCGTGCACCCCGGCCTGCACGTCCGGCGAGGCGGCGGCGAGCGCGGTCGAGAACCGGTCGACGTTGTCGATGAGGCTGGCGAGCTTGCGCCCGTCCACCGCCTTGGTCAGGGCGTCGAGGGCCGGCGCGCTGTCGCCCAGCGTCTTCGAGAACCGCTCGACGTTGGCGAGCGTCCGGTTGATCGCGCCCTCGTTGCCGGCGACCACCCGGTCGAGGCGCTGGAGCATGTCGTCGGCGCGCTGCGCGATGGTGCGGGCGGCCGCCATCAGGTCCTGGATGTCGGAGGCGTCGGCATAGATCGTCGGGACCGGGTCGTCCTTGGTCGGCGCCAGCTGCGGCGCGTCGGCGCTGCCCCCGACGAGGGCGATCGACGCCACGCCGGTCAGCATGGTCATGTCGAGGCGCGCGCGGGTGTCGACGCGCAGGGGCGTGCCCCGGTTGACCTCGACGATCGCCGTCACCCGGCGCGGGTCCTGCGGCAAGAGCCGCACGTCGGTCGCCTCGCCGACCCGGATGCCGTTGAAGGTGACGACCGCCCCCTTGGCCAGGCCCCCGACGCCGCCCGAGAACACTATGCGCACCGGCATCCGGGCCTGGTTCGACGAGGACCCGCGCAGCCAGAACGCGAAGGCGAAGCCGAGCGCGATCACCGCCAGCGTGAAGGCGCCGATCAGGACGTTGTTGGCGCGGGTTTCCATGCCTTAACGGTTTCCATGCGCGTGCGGGGTAAAGGCGGGGGCCGGCAGGGACGGGGCGAGGAGCCCGCGAGCCGGATGCTCCCGAGCGGGCATCGCGGCGCAGCCTGACGTGAGAAGCTTAAGCGGGCCCGGGCGGCGGGCGGGTGCGGCATCGCACATCAGGCGACGCCCTCCACGATTCCGCGGGATGACGGCGCCTCCGGCACCACGATCGAGCGGGCGCGCTTGCCGTGGAAGTAGGAGCGCAGCCAGGGATGGTCGGAGGCGAGCATCGCGTCGATCGGCCCCTCGGCGATGATCTGGCCGTCGCCGAGCGCGGCGATGCGGTCGCAGGCGGTGTAGAGGCTGTCGAGGTCGTGGGTCACCATGAACACGGTGAGCCCCAGCGTGCGTTGCAGCGTCGCCACCAGCTCGTCGAACTCGCCCGCCCCGATCGGGTCGAGGCCGGAGGTCGGCTCGTCGAGGAAGAGCACCTCGGGGTCGAGGGCGAGCGCCCGGGCCAGCGCCGCGCGCTTGATCATGCCGCCCGACAGCTCGGAGGGCAGCTTGTCCGCGGCGTCGGGCTTTAGGCCCACCATCTCGATCTTGAGCCGGGCGAACTCGTCGAGCAGGCGCTCGGAGAGCCTCAGGTGCTCGCGCATCGGCACCTGGATGTTCTGCTTGACGGTGAGCGCCGAGAACAGCGCGCCCTGCTGGAACAGCACGCCCCAACGCCGCTCGATCACCCGGCGCTGGGCGAGGGTCAGGCGGTCGACGTCCTCGCCGAAGACCTCGATCGTGCCCGAGCGCTTCGGCACGAGACCCAGCAGGGTGCGGGTGAGAACCGACTTGCCCTGGCCGGAGGGCCCGACGAAGCCGAGGATCTCGCCGCGACGGATGTCGAGGTCGAGCCCCTTCAGCACGGTCCGCTCGCCGAACGCGACCACGAGGTCGCGCACGCGGATCAGCGGATCGTGCGCGCCGGGCAGGCGGCCGGGAGCGGCCGACGGGGCTGTGGAGGGATGGTGCAAGGGAAAGGCTCGCCTCGCTCAGAAATCGATGGCCGCGAAGAACACCGCGAAGAGTCCATCGAGGACGATGACCATGAAGATAGACTTGACGACTGAGGCAGTGACGTGGCGGCCGAGCGATTCGGCCGAACCCTCGACCAGGAATCCCTCCACCGAGGCGATGATGCCGATGATCAGCGCCATGAACGGCGCCTTGATCAGGCCGATCAGGACGTGGCGCAGCCCGATCGCGTTCTGGAGCCGGAACGCGAAGGCCTCGAGGGAGAGCCCGCCATAGAGCCAGGAGGTCAGCGCGCCGCCTGCGAGCGCCGCGAGGTCCGCCAGGAAGGCCAGCATCGGCAGCGCCACCATCAGGGCGATGATCCGCGGGACGATCAGGATCTCGATCGGGTCGAGGCCCATGACGCGCAGGGCATCGACCTCCTCGCGCATCCGCATCGAGCCGATCTCGGCCGTGAAGGCCGAGCCGGAGCGCCCCGCCACCATGATCGAGGTCAGCAGCACCCCGAGCTCGCGCAGCGACAGGATGCCGATCATGTTGACGACGTAGCTCTGGGCACCGAAGCGCTGGAGCTGGATGATGCCCTGCTGGGTGACGATGCAGCCGACCAGGAAGGCGATCAGCATGATGATCGGCGCGCCGCGGAGCGCGATCTGCTCGACCTGGTTGATGAGCGCCGGGCCGCGGAAGCTGCGCGGCCGGGCGAGCACCCGCAGGCAGCCCGCCACCACCTCGCCCAGAAAGGCGAGGCCGGCGAGCCCCTGATGGCCGAGGCTGCGCACGCCCGAGCCCAGGTTCGCCACCGGATCGAGGGGGTGGAAGCGCCGGGCGCGCGCCGACGGCGCGGCCTCCCGGTAGGCGACCTCGCGCAGCAGGATCAGGTGCTCGGGCGAGGCCCCCGCATAGGCCGTGCCGTTGGGCAGGGCCGCGCGGGTGCGCTCCAGCACCCAGGCGCCGAGCGTGTCGAGGCGCGACAGGCCGGAGAGATCGATGATCAGGGGTGCGCCGGCGGCGCCGGCCAGCATCGCGGCGGCGGCGCCCTCGACGGCGGGCGCCTGGTCGGCGGTCCAGCGGCCGGTGAGGCGCGCGGCGAGGCCGTCGCGGACGCGCTCGAGCGCGGCGTGGGCCGGTTCGGCCCCCCGCGTCATCGGTTCGGTCGGCACGGGCCGGCCTCCCTCGTTCGCCACAGATCCCCTCGGGCCGGTCCTATACCCCGGCCTGCTAACAATTCGCAAACCATCGGAGCCGGCGGGCTCACCGCCGCGCCGCCCGCGCTGCCGCGAGCGTGAAGACGAGGCCGAGGCCCGCCACCGGCAGCATCAGCCCGAAAGCGAGCGTCCCGCCGCCGGCCCGGTAGGCCGCGCCGCTCGCGAGCGTGGCGGAGGCCGAGGCGAGGGCGGCGCAGGCGGCGTAGGCCCCTTGCGCGGCGCCGCGGCCGCCCTCGGGGGCGAGGCGCGACAGGGCCGCCATGACGCCGAGCTGCGTCGCCCCGAAGGTGAGGGCGTGCAGGGCCTGGAGCGGAAGGACCAGGGCCGGCAGGCCGGCGGCAGCGAGGAGCCCGCCCCAGCGCAGGAGCGCGGCGAGCGCCCCCAGGGCGAGCAGACGGAACGGCGCGTCGCGCAAGTACGGGACGCGTCCGGCGACCGCGAAGAACCCGATCTCGGCGACGACGCCGACGCCCCAGGCGATCCCGGTCTCGGCCGGCGACAGGCCGAGGCCGACCCAGTGGATCGAGCCGAAGGCGTAGACGGCGGCGTGGCTCGCCTGGATCGCCGCGCCGGCCGCGATGGCGAGCCACAGGGCGGCGGGCAGGCGCACCCGGCCGGCGGCACGGCGGGCCGGAGCGGACGCGGTCTCGCGGCGCAGCAGCAGCACGGCGCCGCAGGCGGAGACGAGCTCGAGGGCCGCGAGGAAGCCCGGGATGCCGCCCGTGCCGACGAGGCCGAGGAGCCAGCCGCCGAGGAGCGTCGCGGCCAGGAAGCCGAGCGAGCCGCCGAGCCGGATCCGGGCATAGTCGAGCCCCGGCCGGCGCCGCACCGCGGCGAGGCTCTGGTAGTCGAGGCAGGGCACGAGCGACGCGCCGGCGACGGCGTTGAGGACGATCACCCCGGCGAGCGCAAGCCAGGACAGGGAGGCCGCGAGCGGCATCAGGGCCCAGGTCGCGGCGAGGCCGAGGCTGCCGGCCACCATCAGGGTGCGGGGCGGCACGCCCCGGTCGATCAAGCCGACGAGCGGCGCGGTCGCGACGATCCGCACCAGGATCGGCAGGGCGACGAGGGCCCCGATCAGCTCGGGCCCGAGCCCGAGGCCGGCGAGCCAGAGCGGCAGGAACGGCATCGCCACGCCGATTCCGGCGAAGACCGCCGCGTAGAGCAGGGCGAGGCGCAGGCCGTCGCGGGGGGAGGGCGGGGGGACCGTCACGGAAACCTTTGGGCGGCGGGACCGAATCAGCCGCCCCGGGGCGGGCCTGGCGTAAGCCGCCGTTAACGCCGGGATGTCAAGCCTTAACGACGACACGCCTGATCGGGCGACGCCATGCCGGCCGATCCGGCGGGCGATTGACAGGGCAGGTGAGATGGCCGGGACTCCTTCGCTCCCCATGCCGCGGGAAGAGTACGACGTCATCGAGGGCGCGATGCTGGAGACCGCGCGCGGGCGCTGGTTCCTCGGCGAGTTCGCGCGGCGCAACCGCCACGCCGATACCGACGTGCTGCTCCAGGCGATCGGCCGGATCGAGACCGTCGTCACGGCCGAGCGCGGCCCGCCCGGGATGGAGCGCCTGCGCTTCGACCTGATCGAGATGGCGAAGGCGATCAGCCGCACCAAGTCCGAGATCGCGGCGATCCATACGCCCGACCACGACCAGAGCCAGCTCGGCGCCGCCTCCGAGGCCCTCGACGGCATCGTGCGCACCACCGAGCGCGCCACCTCCGACATCCTGCAGGCCGCCGAGGAGGTCCAGGAGGTCGCCTGGACCCTGCGCGAGACCGGCGCCGAGAGCGCCGTCTGCGACCGCCTCGACCACAACGCGACGCAGATCTACACCGCCTGCTCGTTCCAGGACCTGACGGCGCAGCGCACCAGCCGCATCGTCAACACCCTGCGCTACCTCGAGCAGCGCCTGATCGCGATGATCGAGATCTGGGCCAGCGAGGACGATCCGCCGGCCCAGGCCGGGCAGCGCGCCGAGATGCCCGAGACCGCCCTCGACCAGGACGACGTCGACGAGATCGTCGCGACCGGGCGGGGCAGGGGACGGGAGGCCGACGCGGAGGAGGCCGAGCCCGCGCCGCGGCTGCGCCTCGTCGAGCCCGCGCTCGCCGACGACGACATCGCCTTCGTGCCGGTGCGCGAGGAGGCGGCCCCTGTCGACGAGACGGTCGACCTCGCGGACGCCTTTGCCGAGATCGACGACCTCGCGGTCAACGAGAAGCTCGCCCGCTTCACCTGAGCGACGGCGCCGCACCCTCTCGACACGCGGCCGTCAGCCTCTCGGCGAGAGCCCGCCTCTCGCGGCGGGTGCGCTGCCCTCGCGGCGCCACGATCGCCGCGCAGGGAGCCCGCGCCCCCGCTCCCCATCCCAGGCCGCGATGTCCCTGCATCTCCTCAAGCTCTGCGTCGGCTGCGAGTCCATCGCCGATCTCGAGGAGTGGATCGCCGCGCGCCGGGCCGAGGCCCTGCGCCAGGGCCGCCCGCCCGAGCAGGCCCACATCACCCGCATGGTGCCCAAGCGCGGCGACGAGATCGTCGGCACCGGCTCGCTCTACTGGGTGATCCGCGGTCTCATCGCCTGCCGCCAGCCGGTGCTGGCGATCCGCCCGTTCACCG
Organism: Methylobacterium ajmalii; assembly: GCF_016613415.1. Classification (GTDB taxonomy): domain Bacteria; phylum Pseudomonadota; class Alphaproteobacteria; order Rhizobiales; family Beijerinckiaceae; genus Methylobacterium; species Methylobacterium ajmalii. The sequence goes on from NZ_JACWCT010000117.1 coordinate 42,887, forward strand.
ACGCCGAGGGCGTCGGCCGCTGCCGCCTCGTCCTCGACCCGGCGGTGACACCGGTCGAGCCCCGGCCGTGCCGCCCGTTCCAGGGCTGGCGCTACCTCGCCCCCGCCGACGCCCCGCGCGACATTTCCCGGAGCGCCGCCGGCGACCTCGCGGCGATGCCGGAATCGATGCGGCGGGAACTGGCCTCGCTCGGGCTGCTCTGACGAAACGCCGACGGCCGTGGACGCACGTCATCGATCCCGGCCCCGCCGGTCCGATCGGGCAGGGCCTTCACCGCGAGATTCGATCCGAAGCACGGCCAGCGTCGCGCCTCCCGACGGATCGTCGGCGCGACGCGAGGCCCGCGCCGTCGAAGCCCCACCGGCGCCGACCGCACCCGCGGCGGTGTCCGGCCGTCTCGCGGGCGGGCACGGAGCCATCGGCGGCCGCAGTGTCGGCGAACGCCACGATCGATTTTCCCCGAGGCCACATCGCCGGCTAGCGCGAATCCCAAGGACCGAATCCCGACGAAAAAGACCCCTCCGACCCGGGTAAGGGCCGGAGGGGTCTGTTCGCATCGGAACGGGAGGGGGCGCGTCAGGCGCCCTCGAACCGTCCGCTGGCATGGGCGAGCATCGTGTAGACCTTGCCGCTCTCCGAGGTGAGGTAGGCGTTGGCCCGGCGCGGGTCCTGGTCGGTGCGGGAGACCTCGCCGAGCAGGCGTTCGAACTCCCGCACGTAGTGGTCGACGGTCCGGCGGAAATCCGGCTCGGCGCGATAGCGGCGATGGATCTCGTCGAAGGTCCGCTGGCCCTCCGCCGTGTAGAGGCGGCGGGTGAACAGGTTGGTCTCGCCGCGCCGGTAGCGCTCCCACAGGTCGACCGCGGCCGGGTGCTCGATCATCCGGGCGATGTTGCTCGAGATCGAGTCGATCGCCGCGGCGCCCGCGTCGTCGGCGGACCCACCGGCCTTGGCCGTCGCGGCCGATCCGATCGCCGATCCCTTGCCCTTCTCGCCGGCCTTGTCCCCGCTCCTGGCGAGCGGCGGCACGTCCTCGTCGTCGTCCAGGGAGGCGCGCGAGAGGAGGTCGGAGAGCCAGCCGCCGGAGCCGTTGCGGCCTTGAGCGTCGCCGCCGGTGCGGGCCGCAGCCTGCGGCGCGGCCGGACGGTTCTGCCCCGCCGGGGCCTTGCCGGCGTCGGCCGACGACCGGGCCGTCGCGACCGGCGGCTTGACGGCGGGCGCCTGGGCCTTGGCCGGCGGAGCCGCCGGCTTGGGAGCCTGCGCCGGAGCTTGGGCCGAAGCTTCGGCCGCGGGCGTCGCGGCCTGCACCGGCGCCTTGGCGACGGTCGGCTGCGGCCGCGGGGCCGCTGCGACCGGAGCCGCGGGCTTCGGTGCCGACACCGCCGGGGCGGCGGCCGAGGCGGAGCGGCCGGCCTCGGCGACGCGGGGCTGCGTCACGTCGACCGAACGCGGCGAGCGCTGGACCAGGGCCGAGAGCTCGTTCAGCGCCTTGATCTGCTCGGCCACCACCCGGCGCATCTCGCCGGTGGCGTCCTGGGCCTCCTGGGGGATGGAGGTCACGCCGCGCTGCAGGTCGCCGCGGATCTCCTCCAGGGTCTGGCGGATCTCGCCCGCCATGGCGCGCATCGACTCGACCGTGCCCTGGAAGCGCTCGGCGGCATCGCCGAAGGCGGTCCGCATCTCGCCCGAGGCGCCCGCCACGGCCTGGCGGACCGTCTCGGCCGCCCGCTCGCCCTCCTGGCCGGTGCCGGCGCGCAGGCGCTCGAACGCCTCCGTCACCGCGCTGCCGGCCTGGCGGGCGCCGGTCTCGATCTCGCGGCCGAGCGCCTGGGTGCGGGCCTCGATCGTCTTCAGGGTCGCCTCGACCCGGGCGCCGACGCCCTCGGTGGCGGCCGCGAGGGCTGCCGAGCGGGCGTCGATGCTGCCCAGCAGGGTGTCGATCTCGGCCCGGCGCTCGCCGAGCGCGGCGCTCACCCGGCCCTCGGCGCCTTCCAGGGCGCCGGTGGCGGCGGTGAGGTCGCCGATATGCTGGCGGGCGGTCTCGGTCAGGGCCTTGCCGCGGGCGTCCAGCGTCGCGGCGAGGCCCGCGGCCTGGCGCAGGGCCCCGGTCGCCGCGCCCTGGAGCGCGCCGACCTGCTCGGCGACCCGGTCCGAGGCCTTGGCCGTCTCGGCCGCGATCTCGGAGAGCGCCGCCTGGATCTCCTGCACCCGGCCCGACAGCCCGCCCTCGATCGCCGAGAAGCTCTCGTCCGAACGGCCGATCAGCTCCTGCAGCGCGCCGCTGGCCGCCTCGATGCGGCCGACCAGACCGCCGAGCTCGCCGCCCAGCCGCTGGTTGACCCGGTTGAGGGCCTCGACCGCCCGGGCCGCGCCCTCGTCGGCCGACCGGCGCAGGGTCTCGGCCGCCTCGCGGGAGAGGGCCGCCAGGGCCTCGGCCCGCTCGGCGAGGAGCACGGCCGCACCGCCCATCCCCTCGGTCACCGCCCGCTCCAGCGCCTCGCTGCGCTCGGCCAGGACCGAGACCAGCTCGCTGCCGGGGCCCTCGACCAGGCCGCGCAGCTGCGCCACCTGGCGGTCGAGCCCGTCGACCGTCTCGCCGCTCGCCGCCAGCGCCGCCACCAGGGCGTTGCCGCGCTGGTCGATGGTCCGGTGCAGCGAGGCGGTGGTCGCCTCGAGGCGCTGGCCGAGCGCGCCGCCGCGCTCGTCGACGATCTGGCGCAGGGCCTCGACCCGCTCGGCGAGGTCGCGGTTGAGCTCGCCGCCGCGGCCGTCGATCGCTTCGGACAGCTCCTTGGCGGTCTCGGCGAGCGCCCGGGTGAGGGTGGTGCCGCGCTGGTCGATCAGCGTCGCGAAGGCCGCGGCGCGGCGGTCGAAGCCCGAGCCGAGCTGGGCGCTGCGCTCGTCCATCGCCGCCGCGAGGGCCGCGGCGCGCTCCTGCACGGCCGCCGCGAGGGCCGCGGAGCGCTCGTCCATGACGCCGTGCAGGTTCGCGACCCGCTCGTCGAGGGCGGCGGTGAGGGCCGCCGTGCGGGCGTCGACCAGGGCCGCGTAGGCGTCGCTGCGGTCGTCGAAGGCGTCGGCGAGCGCCTCGCCGCGGGACGCCACCAGGGCCGCGAAGGCGCGCATCCGGCCGTCGATGCGGGCCGTGAAGGCGGCCGAGCGCTCGTCGACGCTGCCCGACAGGGCCTCGGTGCGGGCCTGCATCAGGGCGGCGAGCTCCGCCGCCTTGGCGTCGACCAGGGCGCCGAAGGCGTGCGCCCGCTCGTCGACGGTACCGCCGAGGAGCGCGAGCCCGTTCTGCAGGCGGTCGGACACCGCCTCGCCGCCGGCCTCGAGCTGGCGGGAGAGGGCCTCGACCTGCCCGCCGAGCACCGCGTCGAGGGCGGCGCGGCTGCGCTCGAGGGCGGAGGACAGCTCCGCCACCCGGTCGTCGAGCAGGGCGGTGAGCGCCGCGCCGCGGCCATCGAAGGTCTCGGCGAGGTCGGCGTTGCGGGAATCCAGCAGGCCGGCCAGCGCGTCGCCGCCGCTGCGGATCGTGGAGGCGAGCACGTCGATGCGCTCCTGGACCCGCCGGGCCAGCACGTCGCCGGCACCGGTCAACTCGGCGAGCGCCCGCTGGCGCCCGTCGATCAGGCGCACGAGGTTGCCGCCGCCCTGCTCGATCGTGCCGGCGATCGCCGCCTCGCGCTCGGAGAGCAGGGCCGCCAGGGCTTCGACGCGCTCGCCGAGCGTCCGGGCGAAGGCGTCGCGGTGCCCGTCGAGGGCGTCGCCGAGGCTGGCCTCGCGCTCGGCCAGCAGGCCGGCGACGGCCCGGGTGCCGCGGGACACGGCGTCCTCCAGAGTCTCGACGCGGGAGTCGAGGAGGCCGGCGACCTCCTCGCCCCGGGCGGCGATCGTGCCGGCCAGGGTCTCGCCGCGGCGCTCCAGGCTGGTCTCGACGGCCTGGGCGCGCATCTCGATCAGCGCGTCGAGGTCGGCGAGTGCCGCGTCGACCCGCCCCGAGAGGTGGGTGCCGCCGGCCTCGGCCGCCGCCGCGAAGGCGTGGGTGCGGGCGTCGATGAGCCCGGCCAGCGCCTGGGCCCGGGCCTCCACCGCCTCGGCGAAGGCCGCGCCGCGGCTCTCGACCAGGTGGTCGAGGGCGGCGAGGCGGTCGTCGAACAGGCTGGAGAGGGCATGGGTGCGGGAATCGAGGGTGCCGACCGCCCGGCCGACCCGCTCCTCGAGGGTCGAGGCCAGGCTGTCGCCCCCCTCAGCGAGCACGCCGCGCAGGGTGCCGACCCGGTCGTCGAGCAGGCCGCGCACGGCGACGGCCCGCTCCTCGAGCGCGTCGTGCAAGGCGCGGATCCGGTCGTCGAGCCCGGCCTGCAGCGCCTCGGAGCCGCCGTCCAGCAGGCTGCGCATCGTCGCGGCCTGCTCGTCGATGAGGTGGCCGAGCGCCCGCAGCCGCTCGCCGAACAGGCGATCGACCACGGCCTCGCGCTCGTCGAGGAGTGTCGCCAGCGCGGTCGAGCGGTCGCCGAGCGCCGTCTCGAGGCGGCCGGAGCCCTCCGCGAGCACCCGGTCGGCCTCCTCCACGGTGCCCTGCAGGGCGGCCAGCACGGTCTCGCCGCGCTTGCCGATGAGGTCGGAGAGGGCGAGGCCGCCGCGGTCGAACAGCCGCGCCAGCTCGGTCATGCGGTTGGCCAGCGTGCCGAACATCGCCCGGCCGCGCTCGTCGATCTCCTGGGACATCGCGGCGATGCGCTCGTCGACGAGGGCCGCCAGGGTCTCGGTGCGGCCGTCGAAGGCGGCGCGGATCGCGTCGGCCTGGGTCGCGAGGTCGCGGCTCGCCTCGCCGCTGTGGCTTTCCACGAAGGTGACGAGCTCGCGGGTGCGGGCGCCGAGTTCCTGATCGAGGCCGCGGGTGCGGGCCTCGATCAACCGCAGGGCCTCCTCGGCCTTCACGCCGAAGGTCTCGTCGACGATCCGGCCGCGCTCGTCGAGGGTCTGGGCCAGGCCCTCGAGGCGGGCGATGACGCGGTCGTCGAAGCGGGCGGCGCCGGCATCGAGCGAGCGGGTCAGCTCCTCGGTGCGGCGGCCGAGCTCGTCGCCGATCTCGTCGACGCGGGCGGTCAGGGCGTCGCTCATCGCCTGGCTGCGGGCCGTGATGGCGCGCGCCAGTTCGTCGGCGCGGCCGTCAAGCGCCTGGGCGACCTCGCGGCCGCCCTCGGCCATCACCCGCGCCATCTCGCCGGCCCGCACGATCAGGGCCTCGTTCAGCGCCGTCGCGCGGGCGCCGATATGCTGGTCGACATGCGCCACCATGGTGCTGAAGGTCGCGCCGATCTCGGCGGTGCGCTTGGCCGAGCGGTCCTCGAGCGCGCCGAGTTGGGCCTCGACGGCCTCCCGGGCCTCGCGGGTACGCTCCGCGATGGTCTCGGCGACGGCGCGGCCCTGGACCGTGATGAGGCGGTCCATCTCCTCCAGCCGCCCGGCGACGCTCTGCGTGAGGTCGTGGGTGTCGCGGGAGATGCGGTCGGCCAGGATGTCGCCGCGGGCGATCGCGTCCTGGAGCGCCGCGAGGCGGTTCGTCAGCACCTCGTCGACGGCGCGGCCGCCGGTCTCGGCGGCGCTCGCCAGCGCGGTACCGGTCGTCTCCAGCGCCTCGTTGACGCGCGCGCCCTGGCTCGCCACCGCCACGACGATGTCGCGGCCGGCCGCGGTCAGGCGGGTCTGCGCCTCGTCGGCGTGCAGGTCGATCATGTCGGTCAGCGCGCGGCTGTGGCCGTCGAAGGCCGCACCGACCTCGGCGAGGCGGGTGTCGAGGTCGCCCGCCGCGCTCTCGGCGGCGAGCGCCAGCGCCGCCGACACGTCCTCGGCCTGGCGCGTCAGGTGCTCGACAGCGGCGCGCAGGGTCGCCCCGGTGGCGTCGGTGCGCTCCGCGACGAGGCGGCCGGCCTCGTCCGCCGCCGCGGCG
>NZ_JACWCT010000013.1 GCF_016613415.1 Methylobacterium ajmalii
CCGATCTACGGCCCCTGGCGGTACTACGGGATGCCGCTATCAACCCTGGAGGCCGATTTGGAGGCGGGGCTACTGTGAGCCCCTATCAACCCCGAATGACGAAGAACCGATTTTTTCGCGTCCCCGCTGTCGAAATCCGCCGGGGCGGCCGATCGGAGTGTCAGCGCCTGACGACCGCCGCCGGACGGTGCGCCGCGAAATGGGCCGAGGCCCTGCCCCGGGCTCGTCCCATTATGGACACACCGGCCCGCCAGAGGTGCCGGCGAGCGAAGCAACGGCGCGGCCCCGTCAGGACCGGTTCCGCGCCACGGACAAAAGGTTGGAGATGGGGGTTTACCCGGAGCCGGCGCCCTGCGCCGACGACGCCGGCCGAGTCGTGTCCGAGACGAGCGCGGACACCATCCGCTGGCTGACCGCCCGCGACGGCCACCATTCGAGACCGCAGGGCCGCCGGCGCCACGTGCGCGCCACCGCGTTGGTCACCTCGCTGAGCCGCAAGGCCGCGGCCGCGCTGGCGGTCGGCGTCGCCTTCGCGGCCTGCCTGCCGCAGGACGCCCTCGCCCCGGCGGCGGAAGCCCACGACCGGATCGACTTTTCTGCCGCCCGCACGGCGACCGCCTTCCACGGCGTGATGCCGGACTGGCCCGGCCCGGCCCTCGCCGAGGAGACACCCAGCACCACGGCGCTGATCCGCGACGACCTCGAGCGCCTGGGCCGGACGATGCGGGAGCCCGGGACGCAGGACGCGGCGATCGCCGATCCCGCGGCGGCTCCGCAGGCCCCGACGCCGTCGCAGGCCGTCCTGTCCCCGGAGGCGCCCCCGCTCCAGGCCGCCCTGCCCGAGGCCTCGCTGCCCCAGGCTCCCCCGGCCGAGGATGCGTCCTTGCCCGAGGAGATCTCCCTCGCGGAGGTGACCGCCCTGCCCGAGGAGACGGCGGACGGGCGGGTGGTCTTCGGCGACAAGAAGGTGCCGCGGGCGCTGGTCGAGACCATCGTGCGGGCGGCGCGCGAGACCGAGGTCGATCCCGTCTACCTGATGGCGCTCGCCGACAAGGAATCGACGTTCCAGCCGGAGGTGCGGGCCGCGACCTCGACGGCCGAGGGCCTGTTCCAGTTCCTCACCGGCACCTGGCTCGAATTGCTGCGGACGTTCGGCGCCAAGCACGGCTACGCGGCCGAGGCCGAGCTGATCGAGAAGCGCGGCGGCACCCTGGTGGTGCTGAAGGACGCCGACCGGCGCCGGGTGCTGGCCCTGCGGCGCGACCCCTACGTGGCGAGCCTGATGGCCGGCGAGATGATGAAGCGCGACCGCAACCGCGTGGAGCAGCGCCTCGGCCGCGACCTGAAGCCGACGGAATGCTACTTCGCGCACTTCCTGGGCGCGGCGAGCGCCGGCAAGTTCATGGAGTTGACGGCGGAGAAGCCGCATCAGCCGGCGCAGGCCTCGTTCCGGGCCGCCGCCAAGGCGAATCGCAGTCTTTTCTTTCGCCGCGAGGGCAGGAAGACGCGCAGCCTGACGGTCGCCGAGGTCTATGATCGCCTCGACGGCATGATCGACCAGCGCCTCGACCTGTACCAGCCGGTCGCCGCGATCGCGGAACAGATCGATCTGCGCCGCCCGAACGAAGCTCCGCCGGCGGCGCTGAGCCAGCTTCCGTAAATCCAAACCGTCCCACGGCCTCTATGTGAGCGAAGCGGCCACGGGAGCGACGCAAGGGAAGGACGGCCCGCGCGTCGGGACACTGCGACAACGAGGGAGGCGGGTGCCGGTTCCGCCCTGCTTCAGGATTTTTTAACCGGTGGCGACGACCGAGCCCGCGGGTCCTCGTGCTCCCGCACCGGCAGCTGGAAATACAGGTGCGCGACGCCGGGCAGGCCATGGCGGATCGCGGCGCGCAGGTCGGCGGTGGCGCTGCGCAAGCCGTCGCCGGTGAGGCCGGGGGCGAGGTCGAGGCTGACCGCGAGCAGCACCGCGCCGGGACCGAGCTGCAGGCTGCGCATCCGCTCGATGCCCACCACCCTTGGATCGGCCGAGAGGATCGCCCGCGCCTGCTCGATCACCCGCGGCGAGGCGCTCTCGCCGGTGAGCAGGCTGCGGGTCTCGCGAAACAGCACGCCGGCCGTGGCGATCAGAAGCAGCCCGATCGCCACCGAGGCGGCCCCGTCGCCGTGCGGCCAGCCGAAGAAGCCGCTCGCGACCACGCCGAGAAGCGCCAGGCCGAGGCCGATCAGCGCCGCCCCGTCCTCCAGGATGATCGCGAAGGTGCTCGGGTCCTTGCTGCGGGTCACCGCCGTCCAGAGCGATTCGCGGGCGAAGCGGGCCCGCATCTCCCGCCGGGCGGTGCGGAACGACAGGCCCTCGAACACGCCCGAGAGCACGATCACCCCGACATTGACCCACGGAGCCGTCATGTCTTCGGGATGGCGCAGCTTCTCCACGCCCTCGTAGACCGCGTAGGCGCCGCCCAGCGTGAAGATCAGCAGCGCGACGACGAAGGACCAGAAATACAGCTCGAGCCCGTGGCCGAAATTGTGGCTGTCGTCGGCGGGGCGGGCGGCGCGGCGCATCCCGTAGAGCAGGAGGCCCTGGTTGCCGGTATCGACGAAGGAGTGCACGGCCTCCGTGAACATCGCCCCGGAGCCGGTATAGAACGCCGCCGCGAGCTTGGTGACCGCGATGGCGAGGTTGCCGGCCAGCGCAGCGTAGACGACGAGCTTCGATCCGCTGGGTGCCACGCCGTCAATGCCCCCCGACCGGGGCCTCGCCGCCGCGCTTCACGTTCTTGAGGATCATCGCCAGCGGCACCGCGCAGGCCGACACGATCGCGAGCGCCCAGAACACGTCGATATAGGCGAGGAACGCCGACTGGGTCTGGACCTGCCGGCCGATCCAGGCGATCGCCTGGTTCTGGGCGTCCACCGTGCTGGCGCCGCGGGTCGCGAAGAACTGCGTCGCCGTCCGCAGGCTCTCCTGGTAGGCGGGCTCGGAGGGTACGACGTGCTCGACGAGGCGGCTGGTGTGGAATTGCTGGCGGTAGGCCAGGATGTTCTGGGCGAGCGACACGCCCATCGAGCCGCCGACGTTGCGGGCGACGTTGATCAGGGCCGAGGCCTGGTCGGTCTGGTCCTTGGTGATCCCCTCGTACGAGGCCGCAGTGATCGACAGGAAGATCATCGGCAGGCCGAGGCCGATATAGACCCGCGACCAGACGAAGAAGCCGAAGTTGAGGTCGCCGTAGAGGTTCGTCAGCTCGTACATCGCGAAGGCGATGATGGTGGCGCCGGTGGCGATCAGGTACTTGGGCTGGACGTAGCCCGAGACGCGGCCGATCACGAACATCATCACGCAGGTGACGAGGCCGCCGGGCGACAGCGCCAGGCCGGCCCAGGTCGCCGTGTAGCCGAAGTAATCCTGCAGGAGCTGGGGCAGGAACTGCGTCGTGGCGATCAGGATGGCGCCGGTGGCGAGCATCACGAGGAAGCACGAGCCGAACTGTCGCTTGGCCAGGAGGCGCAGGTCGACGACCGGATTCTTGTGGTTCAGCTCCCACGGGATCATCGCCACGAAGGACAGGACCGTCAGGCAGGCGAAGACCACGATCAGGTTCGAGCCGAACCAGTCCTTGCGCTGGCCCTCGTCGAGGACGACCTCGAGCGAGCCCAGGAAGGTCGCCACCAGGATGAAGCCGACGATGTCGAAGCGCACGCCCTCGCGGCGCAGGCGCTTCCTCTCCTCGACCGCCGATTTCGGGTCCTGCACCAGCCACCAGATCAGGAACAGGGCGACCGCGCCGACCGGGGCGTTGATGAGGAAGCACCAGTGCCAGGAATACTGGTCGGAGAGCCAGCCGCCGAGCGTCGGCCCGATCACCGGGGCGACCACGATGGCGATGCCGTAGAGCGCGAAGGCCTGGCCGCGCTTCTCGGGCGGGAAGGAATCGGCGAGGATCGACTGGGCGAGCGGCGCCATGCCGCCGCCGCCGAGCCCCTGCAGCACCCGGAAGAACAGGAGCGATTCGAGGCTCCAGGCGAAGCCGCACAGGATCGACGACACCGTGAACAGCGTGATCGCCGCCATGAAGAAGGCTTTTCGCCCGTAGCGCTTGGCAAGGAAGCTCGAGGCGGTGAGCACGATCGCGTTGGCGACGAGGTAGCTCGTCACCACCCAGGCCGCCTCGTCGGGGCCGACCGCGAGCCCGCCCGAGATGTAGCGGAGCGCGACGTTGGCGATGGTGGTGTCGAGCACCTCCATGAACGTGGCGATCGCCACCACGACGGCGATGATCCACGGGTTGTGGTCGCCCGCGGCGCTGTCGGCGGGGTTCGCGGTCGCGCCCATCGCCGGTCAGCGCACCCGCACGGTCGGTACGATCGACATGCCGGGACCGATCGAGACGTCGGTCGGCCAGTTGTCGACCGTGATCTTCACCGGCACGCGCTGCACCACCTTGACGTAGTTGCCGGTGGCGTTCTCGGCCGGCAGCAGGCTGAAGGCGGTGCCCGAGCCGGGCTGCACCGAGGTGACCGTGCCGGTGATCTTGTGGTCGGGATAGGCGTCGATCTCGACATCGACCGGCTGGCCCGGGCGCATGTCGGTGATCTGGGTCTCCTTGAAGTTCGCCGTGACCCAGATGTCGTCGGGCACGAACATGCTCAGCGCCTGTCCGGCCTGCGCGAACTGCCCGACCGCCCCGGTGAGGCGCACCACCCGGCCGCCTTGAGCCGTCGTCACGGTCGTGTAGTCGAGGTTGAGCCGGGCCTGCGCCTCCTGGGCCCGGGCCTGGGCGAGGCTCGCCTCGGCCCCGGCCCGCTGCGCCTGGAGCGATCCGATCTGGCGCTGCGCCACGGTCACCGAGGCGTTGGCGCGGTCGACGTTGGCCTGCTGCTGCTGCAGGTTCGAGGTCGATTGCTGCGATTGCTGCACCGAGCCGGCGCCGCGCTGGGCGAGGTCCTGGTAGCGGGCGGCGTCCTGCTTGGCGAATTGCAGGGCGGCCTTGGCCTGCTCGACCTGGGCCTTGGCCTCCTGGATGCTGCCCTGCTGCGCCTGGATCTGGGCGTCGAAGCCCTGGATCTGGGCCTGCGCCGACTGAACCTGCGCCCGCGCCTGCTGGAGCGCCACCTCGTAGTCGCGCCGGTCGATCTGGAACAGGACCGCGCCGGCCTCGACGTGCTGGTTGTCGGTCACCGGCACGGCGGTGACGTAGCCGGCGACCTTGGGCGAGACCGCGAACTGGCGCGCATCGACAAAGGCGTCGTCGGTGCTCTCGAAGGGGTGGATCGCGACGAGCCAGTACCAGTAGCCGCCGGCCGCCGCGAGGAGGAGCAGCACCGCGCCGAGGACGAACCAGAGCGGGTGGCGCCGGATCAGGCTCGGCTTCTTGCCCTCGCCCTGCTCGCCGTCCTTGCCGTCAGCCGTCTCGCCGTCGGCTTTCCCGTCGACCTCGTCGTCGCCCTGCCGCTCGTCTTCCTGCTCTTCCTGGGGGACGTGCTCGCGCAGCGCGCGGGTGTTCTCGCGCAGGGCCGCAGTGTTGTCGTCGCGCGCGTCCCGGCGCGCCGCCTCGTCGTCCCGTGCCGCCGGAACCTGCGCCCGCGCCTGATCGTCCAGCATGTCGTGAATTCCGCGCGGCGGCCGGATGCCCGACCGGATCCGCAAGGTGCCCGCCTCGCTGGACAGACGCCCGGATGCGCGGGCCGGTTCCGCAGCGCGGCAAAAAAGCCCTCGCCGTCCCGGGATGAAACGCAGAGGCGGGCCGTACGTGACCTTTCGACCGGTCGCATCCCGGGAACGGCCACGCTCGCTCGACGTTGACTGGTCAAAAGCCGGCCGCCGCTGCTCGGCGCTGGCCCGCATCCTTCTGGGGGATACTCGGATGAGTACTGGTACGCCGATGCCCAATACCATGCCGGGCGGCCCGTCCTCCTACGGCGCGGGCCCCGATCCGCTGGCGCGCCTGAGCGCGATGAGCGCGGCGCTCGCCCGCAACTGGTGGCTGATCGCGCTGCGGGGCGCCTTCGCGATCCTGTTCGGGATCGTCGCCCTGATCGCCCCGGGCGCGACGCTGCTCACCCTGGTGATCCTGTTCTCGGCCTACATGCTGGTCGACGGCATCGCCGAGATCGTCGCCGCGGTGCGGGCGGCCGAGCGGCACGAGCGCTGGGGCTACCTCCTGGCCGCCGGCCTCCTCAACATCGTGGTCGGCGTGCTGGCCTTCCTGATGCCGGGCAGCACCCTCGTCGCCTTCATCTACCTCATCGCCGCCTGGGCCCTGGTGACCGGCGGCCTGATGATCGCCGCCGCCTTCCGGCTCCACCTCGATCACGGACGCTGGTTCCTGGCGATCGGCGGCGCGCTGTCGGTGCTGTTCGCGATCGTGCTGATCGCCAGCCCGGTCCTGTCGCTCCTCGTCCTGACCTACTGGATGGGCGGCTACGCCATCGCCTTCGGGGTGTTCATGCTGATCCTGGCCTTCCGGCTGAGGAGCCGATTCATCGGGACGGGCACGCCGGGCGGGACCGTACGGGCTGGGTGACGCATCGCCCGAACCCGAGGCGCGGGCTTCCTCCCCTCCCCTGGGCGGAGAGGAGGAAGCCCGCACTTTCTATTTTCACGAAAAACCCGACCCTTCCGCCCGGGGAGGGTTTCTCCGTTAGGATGCCGGAACTCAGACGGCGGCCTCCGCCCCCGCCGCCGCCAGCGCGAAGGCGTAGATCAGCGCCACCTCCTCCAGCCGGTCGAAGCGGCCCGCGGCGCCGCCGTGGCCGGCCTCCATGTTGGTGCGCAGGAGCACCGGGCCGCCTCCCGTCATCGTGGCGCGCAGGCGCGCGACCCATTTCGCCGGCTCCCAGTAGGTCACCCGCGGATCGGTGAGGCCGCCGAGCGCCAGGATCGCCGGATAGGCCTTGGCCGCCACGTTGTCGTAGGGCGAGTAGGACAGGATCGTCTCGAAGGCCTGGAGGTCGGCGCCCGGGTTGCCCCATTCGGGCCATTCCGGCGGGGTCAGCGGCAAGTCGCCGTCGAGCATGGTGTTGAGCACGTCGACGAACGGCACGTCGGCGACGATGCCGGCAAACAGCTCCGGCGCGAGGTTGGCCACCGCCCCCATCAGCATGCCGCCGGCGCTGCCGCCATGCGCCACGATGCGGCCGGGCCCGGTGTAGCGCGCCTCGATCAGCGCACGGGCGCAGGCGACGAAGTCCGTGAAGGTGTTGGGCTTCTTCTCGCGCTTGCCGTCAAGGTACCAGCGCCAGCCCTTCTCGGTCCCGCCGCGGACATGCGCGATGGCGTAGACGAAGCCGCGATCGACCAGCGAGAGCGGGTTGGTGCGGAAGGCCGCCGACATCAGCGAGCCGTACGAGCCGTAGCCGTAGAGCAGCAGCGGCGCGGTCCCGTCGAGCGGGGTGTCGCGTCGGTGCAGCAGCGAGACCGGAACCTGCTCGCCGTCCGGCGCGGTCGCGAACAGGCGGCGCGTGACGTAGGCCGCCGGATCGTGGCCGCTCGGCACGTCCTGGCGCTTGCGTAAGGCGCGCTCGCGGGTCGTCGCGTGGTAGTCGTAGGTCTCCGCCGGCGTCGTCATCGACGAGTAGGTGAAGCGGATGATGTCGGTGTCGAAGGCGTGGCCCGGCGACAGGCCGAGAGAGTAGGCCTCCTCGGCAAACGCCACGGTATGCTCGGCGCCGCTCTCTGCGTCGCGCACGATCAGGCGCGGCCGGGCATTCTCGAGTTCGAGCCGCACGAGGTGGCGGGCCAGCACGTGCTGGAAGCGGATCATCACCCCGGCGCGGTGCGGGATCAGGTCGCGCCAGTTGGCCTTCGCCGGGGCGTCGAGCGGCGCCACCACGATCTTGAAGTCCTCGGCGCCGTCGGCGTTGGTGAGCACGAACAATTCGTCGCCGCGATGCTCGACCGAGTAGATCAGCTTGTGCTCGCGCTTCGCCACGACCCGCAAGGGGGCGAAGGGCGTGGCACGCTCGGCGAGGTGGACCTCCGCGGTCTCGTGGTCGTTTGCCGTCACCACCAGGTAGGTGCCGGACTGGGTCTCGCCGATGCCGACGAAGAAGCCCGGATCGCTCTCCTCGTAGACCGTCTCGTCGTCGCCCTGCGGCGTGCCGAGGCGGTGCAGCCGCACGGTCGCGGGGCGGTGGTTCTCGTCGACCGCCACGTACCAGAAGGCACGGCCGTCGCCGCTCCACACCACGTCGCCGGTGGTGGCGAGCACCCGGTCCTCCAGGTCCCGGCCCGTCGCGAGGTCGCGGACCCGGATGGTGTAGAGCTCGGAGCCCTTGGTGTCGGCGCTCCAGGCGACCAGCCGGTGGTCGTCGGAATGGCTGGCATCCTCCAGGCTGAAGAAGGCGTGCCCCTCCCCTTCCCGGTCGCCGTCGATCAGGATCTCCTCGCCCTCGCCCCCGAGGTCGCCGACGAGGCCGGGGGCCACCGCGGCGGCCGGGCGGCGGCAGACCAGCGGGTGCTGCCCGCCCTCGCGGTAGCGGGTGTAGTAGGCGAAGGGACCGTCGAGGTCCGGCACGCTGCCGTCGTCCTCGCGGATGCGCCCGCGCATCTCGGCGACCAGCGTCTCGCGCAGGGCCGTCGTGCCGGAAAGCGCGGCGTCCGCGTAGGCGTTCTCGGCGACGAGCAGGTCCCGGATCTCCGCCGGCAGAGCGGAGGGGTCCTTGAGCACGTCCTTCCAGTTCTCCGCCTTGAGCCAGGCATAGGGGTCGGTCACCGCGCGGCCGTGGACCGTGACGATGACGGGCCGGACGGGCGCCACCGGTGCGGCGGCGGGCGGGCTCAGGCGAAGGGTCATGCGGCTCCCCGGGAAGTGGCGTCTGGCACGGATGTGCCGTCCCGGGGGCGCCGCCGCAAGGGCGCGCGGCGCTTACGCCGCCGCCGCCGCTCCTTGAGCGTCCGCCCGGATGCGGTCCATCATCGCCCGGGCGCCGTTCGAGCGCTGCGCCGTCAGGTGCTCGGACAGGCCGAGCTTCTGGAACAGGCCGAGGGCGTCGGCCCGGGCGGCGTCCGCGGCGGTGCGGCCGTCGAAGAACGCGATCAGGACCGCGACCACGCCCTTGGTGATGTGGGCGTCGCTGTCGCCGAGGAAGTGCAGCCGCGGCTCGGGACCGGAGCGGTCGACATGCGTCTCGAGCCAGACCTGGCTGACGCAGCCGCGCACCCGGTTGGCCTCGCTATGGGCCTCGTCCGGCAGGGGCGGCAGCTTGCGGCCGAGTTCCATCAGGTACTGGTGGCGGTCGTCCCACTCGTCCAGGAACTCGAAGTTGGAGACGATCTCGTCGATGGGCGGCAGCATGGGACCTGACGGCGTGCTGGGAAAGGGAATACTCGGGATATAGGCGGGCGGAAGCCCGCCCGCCACCGGGGGTCCTTCCGCAGGGCGCGCGTTCAGCCCGGCAGCGTCAGGTCGAGCGGGGATTCCGGGGTGCCCCCGCCCGAGACCGCGATCCCGGCCTGGCCGGCATAGGCCGCGATCAGCCGGGGCCCGAGCCGCGGCACGCCGTCGGGCGGCACACCGGCGACCCCGCCGGACGCGATGCGTACCCGCACCGGCTCGGTGGCCGGGCCTGCCGGCACCTCGACCCGGGTGACGCAGGCCGTGCCCTCCCCGGTGCCGTCGAGGCATTCGGCGACGATCTCGGCCAGGATCATCCCCAGCGCGTTGACGATGCGCGGCTCGAGCAGGACCGTGCGGCTCGCCTCGACCGTGACGGCGATCCGCCCGGCCCGGCGCAGCTGCCCCAGGCCTTCGGCGAGGCGGGTCAAGTAGTCGGCGAGGTCGACGCTGGCGATCTGCGGCGCCTCGTGCAGGTGCTGCTGGACGAGCGCGATCGCCCGCACCCGCTGGCCCAGCGCCTCGAAGGCCGGGCGGCAGGGCGCCGGCGCGGCGCGGCCGTAGAGTCCGATCAGGCTGACAGTGACCTGCAGGTTGTTGCGCACCCGGTGATAAACCTCGGCGAGCAGGGCCTCCTGCTCGGAGAGCGCCCGGGCTGCATGCTCCTCGGATTCCTTGCGCTCCGTGATGTCGAAGCAGGAGCCGGCGAAGCCCGTGAAGGTCTCGCCCTCGTGCAGCGGGTAGGCGTGGCCGTGCACCCACCGGAAGGCGCCGTCGTGGCGGCGCAGGCGGTACTCGGCGCTGTGGGGCGTCCGCCGCGCATAGGCCTCCGCCAGGGCGGCCTCGTGGCCGGCCCGGTCCTCGGGATGCAGCCCGTCCTTCCAGCCCTGGCCGAGCTCGTCCTGCGCCGCGCGGCCGCGGAAGGCCATCCAGGCCGGGTTGACGTAGATGAGGCGTGCCTGCCGGTCGGCACGCCAGATCATCAGCCCGGCCCCCTCGGCGAAGGTGCGGAAGGCCGCGTCCGCCCCGTCCGACGTCGTTGTCTGCGCGGCCATGGTTCCACCCGTATCCTGACGCCGATCACTCCTTCAGGGCCGGTCAACGTGCCGGACCCGGCGCCGTTCCGGCGCAAGCGGTCAGGACGAAAATACGAAGGATCAGCGCCGGTTGAGGGCGAAGCGGCCGGGGCCGGCGGCGGCGATCATCAGGAGGCCGCCGATGATCGAGAGATTCTTCATCGCCTGGATCTGGTTCGTCCGGAAGGCGTCGCCGGTCATCGACCAGAAATTGTGGAAGAACACGATCGTCGTCAGGGTGAAGACCGCGAGCAGCACCGAGGCGGCGCGGGCGTAGAAGCCGAGGGCGATCAGGAGGCCGAGGCCCAGCTCGGCCGCGATGGTGAGGTAGGCCAGCACCTGCGGGTAGGGCAGGCCCTTGCCCGAGACCGCCGCCACGACGCCGGCCGGGTTCATCAGCTTCTGGGCGCCGGAGACGCAGAACAGCACGACGACGAGAATGCGGGCGACACTGAACACGGCTTGGCTCATCGGGAACTCCGGGGTCTGACGGAGCCCGTTGGAGGACCTGGCCGCCAAACAGTCAAGCTGTCGTCAGCGGCCCCCGGTCCAGTCGGCCGGATGGGGCCGGCTCCCGGCCGGCATCGCCTCGCCGGGCTCGAAGCGGGCGAGCTCGGCGGCCCGCGCGTTGATCCACCCGGCATGCTGGCCGACCGGGGTCACGGCGGTGAAGCCGCCGCAGGCGGTGCGGACCCGGCCCTGCTGGGCGGCGCCGCTCGACCAGCTCACCACGCCGACGAGCTGGTAGCCGCCCGGACCGCCGCGCAGGATCGGCCCGCCGGAATCGCCCAGGCACGCGCCGGCGCCGGCGGTCTCGGCGAGGGTGGTGCGGTCGGCCACCACCGTCACGGTGTTGGCGACCTGCAGCTCGCCGAGCGACACGAGGCGGGCCTGGCGCAGCACCCGGGCGGAGCCGCGGCGGTTCTCCGCCACCACGCCGTAGCCGGCGATGGCGACCGTGTCGCCCTGCGCGATGTCGCCGGCGGAGCGCGCGTCGAGGGGACGGAAGTCGGGGCCGAGCCGCTCGCCGATCTTGAGGATGGCGAGGTCGGTGCCGGGCTGGGTCTCGGGGGTGGTGCCGGGCACGAAATCCGGGTGCATCGAGGCGGCGATCGCCCGCAGGCGGCGCTGGCGGAAATTGCGGTCGACGGCCACGACCCAGTAGCCGGCCTTGCGCATCACGCAATGGGCCGCCGTCAGCACGAGGTCGGGGGCGATGAGCGAGCCCGAGCACATCTCGCCGGTGGTGCTCTCGATCCGCACCACCGAGCCGCGCAGGCCGTCGGGATCGCGGGTCACCTCGCCCCGGACCACGGCGCCGGCGGCCCCGCTCCACAGGCCGAGGGGCGCGGCCACCGCGAGGGCGGCCAGGGCGGGACGGAGGCGGGACGGGAGAGCGCGCATGGAACCCAACCTACGAGCGCGCGGCCACGCTCGACAAGGGAAGTCTCGCGCACCGGGTGCGGTTCCGCACCGGCACGGCGGCGCAGCGTGAACGAAACCGCGAGCGGGGCCGGGCGAAGGCCGTCACGACCTCACTCCCAGCGCGCCGGGGTGCCCCAGGCGGCGGTCGTGCGGTCGATCCAGGCCCGCTGCGGCCCGACCAGCACGCCCTGCGAGACGCCGCCGCAGGGCGCCTTGCCGGCGCCGCTCGCCCAGGTCGTCACTGCGAGCACGCCGCCGCCCGCCCCGGCGACCGGCCCGCCCGAATCGCCCTCGCAGGCGCCCGACGCCGTCGCTCCCTTGAGCCAGACCAGGATCCGGCTCGGGCCGTAGGGCTCGACCACCGGCAGGGTCGCGGTCCGGAAGGTGCCGGTGCTGCGGTGGTCGCCGGGCCGCGCCACGCCGTAGCCGCCGAGCGTCAGCGGCGTGCCGGCGGCCGCCGGCGCCTCGGCGAGGGCGGCGGGGACGAAGCGGGCCGGCAGCGCCGTCTCGGTGCGCAGGAGCGCGAGATCGATCGAGCGCCGCCGCCCGGCGATGGCGCCAGCGTCGTAGCCCGGATGCACCGCCCGGGCGGCGACCGCGAGCAGCACCGGCGCCCCGGCCTCGTCGCGAAAGTGCACCCGGTGCTCGACCCCGGGCGCGGCGCAATGCGCGGCGGTGAGCACCACGTCGCGGGCGAGCACGATGCCGGTGCAGACCCCGCCGCGCGACGACAGCACCATCACGCTGGAACGCGCCAGCGCCGCGTCGGGCGCGTCGAGCCCACCGACCACCGCCCGGGCGGGGGTGGCGAGGGAGAGGAGCGGGACGATGAGGACGGTGAGGAGCGGGAAGGCTGGGCGGATCACGTCGCTCTCGGAGGCAGCGGGCCGGAAGGCCCCTGCCCTGCCCGATGCGGCGCGGGAGGTCCAGAGAATGATCTTCGAGATCGGTTCTCGATCCCAATCACCTTCTCACTCCGAGGCGTCGAACGGGATGGAAACCCGCACTCGATTTGAAAACCTCCTGAGATCCTGTTCGACTTGCGACGACACGATCGCGAGGGGATTTTCCATCCTACACTCCACCTCATCCTGAGGTGCTGGCGATCATAGATCGCGGGCGATCGAAGATCGCCGAGCTTCGAAGGAGGGATCCAGCGATCTCGGAGATTTCTGAAGCCTTCCTTCGAGGCTCACTGCGTTCGCACCTCAGGATGAGGTTGCGGGTGGGATAGAGTATGTCGATCGGTCAAACAGGCTCCGAAAGCACCATCCGCAAGTCCCGAATGGATATCGCCGATCCGCCCCGGCCTGCCCGGACGCGCGGGTCACGACACCGCCGGCCCCCTACGTTTCCAGGCCCCGCGCCACGAGATCCCGGCGAAACGCCTCGACCGACGTGAAATGATGGGCGTGGAGCCCGGCCGCGCGGGCGCCCGCGACGTTCTCGGCGAGGTCGTCCACGAACAGCGCGGCGGACGGCGCGACCGCGAGGCCGGCTAGGCAGCGCTCGAAGCACACCGCATCGGGCTTGGCCGCGCCGAACGACGCCGAGGCGAAGATCCGCTCGCCGAAGAGCGGCCGGAGTTCGGGGCAGATGACGTCGACGTGGTCGGTCAGGAGTTCCGGGTTGTTGGTCAGGACGGCGATGCCCGTCGCGGCGCGCAGCCGCGCGGCAAGCGCCAGCATCGGGCCGTTCGGCGCGACCGCGGCGCGGCGCGCATCGACCCACTCCGCCAGGGAGACGGGACGCCCGATCCGCTCGCCGAAGGCCTGGAGATAGGCCTCCCGCCCGAGCGCCCCGCGATCGCCCGCCGCCTCCAGGCCGCTGTCCCAGATCGCCGCCCGGATGACCTCCGGGGCGATGCCGGTGATCTCCGATAGGCGCTCGGCGCGCCGGCGGCGGCTGTAGTGGTAGAGGACGTCGTCGAGGTCGAACAGGACGAGGTCGATGCGGCCTTCCATGCCGAGGGTCTCCCTGCAGCCTGCGATCGGAGCGGACGGCCGCGCCGTCGCGCATCCGCATCGGTAGCGGGCGCGGGTTCGGACCGCCACACCGGTCCGCGGGGCCAGCTAGAGCATTTTCCGACGAAGTGGATGCCGGTTCGTCGAAGAAAATGCGGCAGAATCAGAAACCTGGAGCGCTTCGCGATTGCAGCGCGATCGTGAAGCGCTCCAGGCCCGGGCAAGCCCTCAGGGGTCCGTCATGGCGACCGACGCCGGAACCAGCCGCGGCGGGGCGGCAACGGCGTCCGGCGGTGCCAGTGCCACGGAGGGCGGCACCGGGCCGAGGCAGCCGGTGCAGACCGAGGCGATCGCCCGGTTGGCCCGGGCGGTGATGCGCGCCTCGAACGCCTCCCGGGCCGCGGCGGCGCGGGCGACCGCCGCCTGGCGCTCGGCCTCGCGGGCGGCCT
>NZ_JACWCT010000118.1 GCF_016613415.1 Methylobacterium ajmalii
GTCGCACACGGTCTCGCCGGCCCGCGCGCCGGCGGTCGCGGCGAGCAGCACCGCGTCGGTGCCGGCCCGGTGGCCGCCGCGCGCCGGCTGGCGCAGGACGAGCCGGCCGCCGAGCCAGTGATCCGGCCGGGAATCCGGCTCAGGGGCGGGGTTCATCGCGCAGCTCGTGGGCGAGGCCGGCATCGACCAGGAGGCGCCTCGCCTGGCGGGCATGGTCTTCCGGCACCAGCAGCCGGCGCGGGAAGGCGCCGATCATCCCCTCCATCACGCTGATGTGGTTGTCGGCGACGAGAACCGGGATGTCGGCCCCGGCCAGGAGCGATTCCGCGAAGCCGATCAGGACGAGGTCGTTGGTGCGGATGAGCTCGATCATGGTGACGTGCGGGGTCCTGTCTCGGATCGCGGCGGCCATACCACACCTCCCGTCCGGTTGCTCCGCATCCCCAGCGCGCCGGGCCGGTTGCAGGCCTTGCGGCAGCTTGCGTGTTGCCGCCGGGGGCGCTCGCGTGCCAAAGGGGGCGTGAATGGACCGAGGTGCCCCGGTATCCGGGGCGGCTCTCAGGAGATCGCGCGGGCGTGGGCGTCGTACTTCCCCTTCACGAGAGACCCTCCGATCCGGAGGCCGGCCTCGAGGCCCTGGTGGGGCTCGTGGCGGGCGGGATGGAGCGCGTCAACGCGATGATCCTGTCGCGCACCGGCTCCGACGTGACGATGATCCCGGAGGTCGCCAACCATCTGATCTCCTCCGGCGGCAAGCGGCTGCGTCCGATCCTGACCCTCGCGACCGCCGCGCTCACCGGGTACGACCCGGCGCGCGACGGCGACGTCAAGCTCGCCGCCAGCGTCGAGTTCATGCACACCGCGACGCTCCTGCACGACGACGTGGTCGACGAGAGCGACATGCGCCGCGGCAAGGTCGCGGCCCGGATCAAGTGGGGCAACGAGGCCAGCGTCCTCGTCGGCGACTTCCTGCTTGGCCAGGCCTTCAAGATGATGGTCGAGGTCGGCTCGCTGCGCGCCCTCGACATCCTGTCCTCCGCCGCCTCGGTGATCGCCGAGGGCGAGGTGATGCAGCTCACCGCCGCCCGCTCGACCGAGACCACCGAGGACGAGTACCTCGCGGTCATCCGGGCGAAGACCGCCGAGCTGTTCGCCGCCGCCTGCGAGGTCGGCCCGGTCATCGCCGAGCGCCCGAAGGCCGAGATGGCCGCCTGCCGCAGCTACGGCATGAATCTCGGCATCGCCTTCCAGCTCGTCGACGACGCCCTCGATTACGGCGGCACCAGCGCCGACCTCGGCAAGAACGTCGGCGACGATTTCCGCGAGGGCAAGATCACCCTGCCGGTGGTGCTGTCGTTCCGCCGCGGCAGCGACGAGGAGCGGGCGTTCTGGCGCCGCACCCTGGAGCGCCAGGAGATCGAGGAGCCCCGCGACCTCGACGAGGCGCTCGCGATTATGCGCCGCCACCGCGCCCTGGAGGACACGATCGAGCGCGCCCGGCATTACGGCGCCATGGCCAAGGACGCGCTGGCGATCTTCCCGGATTCGCCGATGAGGCGGGCCCTGCTCGAAGCCGTGGATTTCTGCATCGCTCGGGCGCGGTAGCCGCCCGCTCGTCGCTCGGAACGACCTGGGACGCGGCGCAAGCCGGAACGGCGAGGCTCGCCGCCTGCCGTCCCGGTCCGCGCGCTCCGCCGGCGGCGCGCGAATTCGGATCCTACCGCAGCAGCGTCGCCCGCACCCACCAGCCCGGCTGCGCCGCCGTGATGGTGCGCGCCGCCCGGACCGCCGCCGAGCGGTGGCCGAACAACCCGAACACCGTCGCCCCCGAGCCCGACATCCGGGCGAGCCGGCAATCCGCCTGGTCGCGCAGGGCCGCGAGCGTGTCGCCGATCACCGGGGCGACCGTCAGGGCCGGGGCTTCGAGGTCGTTGCGGGCCGGCGCGATGCGGGCGATCACGGCGTCGAGACCGGACAGCCCGTCGACCGCCGGATGGGTCTCGGCGGCCAGGGGATGCGCCTCGCCGACCTTGAGCCCGAGGGCGCGGAAGACCGGCGCCGTCTCGACCGGGACGCCCGGATTGATCAGCACCGCCGGCATCGGCGGCAGGGGGAGGGCGGGGCCCACCGCCTCGCCGGCGCCCCGCATCATCCGGGCCCGCGGATCGAGGCAGACCGGCACGTCGGCGCCGGTGCGGCGCGCCGCCGCCATCAGGGCCGGGTGGTCGGGCGAGAGGCCGTTGAGGCGGCCCAGCAGCCGCAGCGCCGCCGCCGCATCCGACGAGCCGCCGCCGATCCCCGCCGCCACCGGCAGCCGCTTGACGAGGTGGAAGCGTCCGACCGTCAGGCCCGGCACTTCGGCGGCGAGGTGGCGGGCCGCCCGCACCACGAGGTTGTCGTCGAGCGGACCGGCCGGACCCGCGGTCGGACCGGTGACCGCGAGATCGAGCGCCGGTCCCGGCTCCAGGCTCAGGAGGTCGCCCGCGGAGGAGCCGGCGAAGACCACCAGGCTCTCCAGGGCGTGGTAGCCGTCGCCGGGGCGCCGGCCGAGGACGTGCAGGGTCAGGTTGATCTTGGCGGGCGCGCGGGTGGCGAGGGGGAGCACGGCGACGTCTCTCGAACGGCAGGTCTTCAACGGCGAAGGGGCGCGGTGCCTGTCCGGCACCGCGCCCGCGGTCGTAATTCCGATGGAGGAGAGGAGGGGCCTCAGCCCCCGCTCTTCGTCTCGGTGCCCATCGCCGGCGGCTCGGTCGGCGCCGGGGCGCCCTTCGGCATCTCGGGCTGGGGCGCCGGGGCGGGCTGGCTCTCGGCGGTGGCGGCCGGTTTTTCCAGCTCCGGCAGCCCGTCCTTGAGCTTCGCCTCGATCTTCGCCAGGTCCTCCGGCTCGGGGTTCAGGTCCTTGGCGTGCTGCCACTGGAACTTGCCCTCGAGCCGCCGGCCGGAGCGCCAGTAGGCGTCCCCGAGGTGATCGTTGATCGTGGGATCGCCCGGCTTCAGCTCGATCGCCTTCTCGAGCTCGCGCACCGCGTCGTCCCAGCGGCCGAGGCGGTAATAGGCCCAGCCCAGGCTGTCGATGATCATGCCGTCGCGCGGTTGGAGGTCGACCGCCTGCTTCAGCATGCGGAAGGCCTCGTCGATGTTCATGTTCTGGTCGACCCAGGAATAGGCCAGGTAGTTCAGCACCTGGGCGCGGCCGTTCGGCTGCGTCGCCGGCACCAGCTCCAGCGCCTTCTTCAGGTCGGCCTCGGCCTTCGGCCAATCCTTGGCCCGCTCGTAGGACGTACCGCGGAAGTAGTACAGGGTCCAGTAGTTGCGTGCCGGCTGGTCGCCGATCAGGTCGATCGCCTTGGTGTAGGTCTGGGTCGACTCGATGTACTTCTTGCGCGAGCGCTGCACGTTGCCGAGCGCCGAGATCACGTCGATGTCGTTCGGGTAGGTCTTGGCGACCTGGTCGAGATGGGCGAGCGCCTCCTCGCCCTTGCCCATCTGCTCGAGGTTGAGCCCGATCTGGATGTCGGCGTTGAGCTTGAGCGGCGAGCTCGCCGGCATGCGGGCGAAGACCTCGTTCGCCCGGTCGGGCGCCTTCATCCGCTCCAGCGTGTCGGCCAGCGTCAGCAGCGCCAGGGAATGCTCGGGCGCGAGGTAGAGGGCGAGGCGCAGGTACACCACCGCCGGCAGCTCGTCGCCCTGCGAGGTCCCGGCCGAGCCGAGACCGTAGAGCACCTCGGCGGCGCCCTCCTGGGCCGAGTTGATCAGGGGGGTGAGCGGCTTTCCGGCCTTCAGCTTGTCGAGGGCGTCGCGCACGATCGGGTGGCGCGGCAGGACGTTGTCGAATTCCTGGTAGGCCGCCACCGCGAGGTCGGGCCGGCCCGACTCGGCCTCGAAGCGCCCGTAGGCGTCGACGATGCGCAGGGTGTTGCGATCGGAATCGTAGGCCGATTTCAACCGGCGCTCCGCCTCGACCTTGTCGCCGACGAGCGCGGCGATCAGGCCCGCGTGGTAGTCGCGGAAGACGTTGTAGTAGCGCTCGCCCTTGAGCTTGTTGATCGTCTCCTGCGCCTTCTTGCCCTCGCCGGTCCCGGCATAGGACCAGGCGGTGAGCAGCGTCGAGGTCAGGTCGGCGGCCGCGCCCTTGCCGCCGCGCTGCAGGTTCTGGCGCGCCGCGGCGAATTGCTTGGCCTTGATCTTCTGCACGCCGAGCGCGAGCTGGGCGAGGCCGTTGGCCCCGTCGCGCTGCGTCAGCTTCTCGGCGGCGCGGAACGCCTCCGGCAGCGAGCCGTCGGCGAGCAGCGCCACGAAGGAGCGCTCCAGGAGTTCCGCGTTGCGCGGATCGCCCTTCACCGCCTCGCGGTAGTAGGTGGCGGCGGCGGCCGTGTCGCGGGAGGCGCCGGCGATGTAGGCGGCGAGGAAGTTGCCCTCCAGCGAATCGGCCGGCTCGTAGGATTGCGGCGCCGCCACCTCCCGCATCGGAAGCCGCGCGGCGTTGGCCGGCGCCGTCGAGGCGGCGAGGAGCAGGGCCAGCGCGGCGAGCGCATGTCCGCGGCGGGGGGCGGGGATTCGGGTCTTGAGCACCAAACTCGTGGCTCCGTGGTCGCGCCGGCCGCGGCGCCGGCACGCGAAATCGGCGCGACATTGGACCCTGCGCGGGGCAGCGGCAAGACCAAAGGGCGGCGGCGATGTGTCGGGGTGGGCGGCGGCTTGCCCGCCCGGCGGGCGCCGCCGCGGCTAACCGTGATCTCGGTTGCAGTGCAACCTGTAAGATCGATTTTAAGCATTCGAAGCCATAACACGACACGGCATCAATCGAGGGTGCCTCTTCGGAGCCGCCGGGCATGTCGTTGCGTGCACAAATTTTCGTCATCTTGGGTTCGGTCGGCTGCCTTCTGGTCTGGCTCTCCGGTTATCAGGTCGCCGAGGCGTGGCGGCAGGCCGACGTCATGCGGCGGGCGGCCGACGCCAACCGCGCGACCGACGGATTCTCCGCCGCCGCCGCCGCGCTCGCGGCCGAGCGCGGGTTGACGAACGGCTGGCTCGCCAAGCCTCCGGCCGCCTCGGAGCACCCGGCGCTCGCCCGATTGCGGGAGGAGGGGGACCGCCAGCTCGCAGGCGCCCTCGATGGCCTGCGCCGGGACGCGGCCGTGACCCGGGCCGCGGCCGCCCTCGACGAGGCGCGCCGCGACCTCGACGCCCTGCGCCGGCGGGTCGACCGGGTCCTGTCCGGCACGCCGGATGCCGACCTCGCCGCCGCCTGGTTCCCCGCCGCCACGGGCGTGATCACCCGCGAGCTCGCCCTGTTCGACGCGGTGCGGGCCGGGATCGCCGGCGCGGTGCCGGGCCCGATCCATCACGGCCTCGACGTGAAGCGGGCGCTGTGGGAGGCCGGCGAATATGCCGGGCGCGAGCGCGGGCGCCTCAACGGCGCGATCTCCGGGCGCCAGCCTCTCGCCGTCGACCAGATCCGCGGCCTGTCCGCCTTCGCCGGGCGCATCGAGGGCGCGCTCGCCGCCGCCCGCGCCTCCGGGGACGTGCTCGGCGACGGCGTCCGGGACGCGCTGTCCGCCGCCTCCCGCCGGGCCGAGGCGTTCGAGGCGACCCGTGCCGCCGTGTTCCGCGCCGGTGCCGCCCGCGAGCCCTATCCGGTGACCGCCGAGGAGTGGTTCCGCCAAGCGACCGAGGTGATCTCGGGTTTCGGCCAGGCCCGGGCCGCCGCCACCGCGGCGCTCGGCGCCGTCGTGGCCGAGGAGATCCGGGCGAGCGAGGGCTGGCTCGTCTCGGCCCTGGCGATCCTCGCCCTCGCCGTCGCCACGGTTGCCGGCGGCGCCCTGCTGCTGGTGCGGGGCGTCACCGGCCCGCTCGCCCGGATGATCGAGGCGATGCGCCGCCTCACCGCCGGCGACCTCGCCGTCGCGATCCCGTCCGCCTCGTCCCGCAGCGAGATCGGCGCCATGGCGAGCGCGATGGCGCAGCTGCGCGACGGCCTCGCCCGCGCCGCCGGCCTGGAGCAGGAGGCGGCCCTGGCCCGGGCGGGCGCGGAGGCCCAGCGCCGCGCGGCCCTGCGCGACCTCGCCGACCGGTTCGAGGGCGCGGTCGGCGGCGTCCTCATCGCGGTGACTGCGGCCTCCTCGGAGATGGAGGCCACGGCGCGCGGCATGACCGAGATCGCCGGGCGCACCGCCGGGCAGAGCACCACGGTCGCGGCGGCCGCCGAGGAGGCCTCGTCCAACGTCGCCACCGTGGCGGCGGCGGCCGGCCAGCTCGGCGCCTCGGTGGACGAGATCGGCCGCCGGATCGGCGCCTCGGCCGAGATGGCCCGCACCGCCTCCGAGGCCGCCGGGGAGACGGCCCGCCTCGTCCACGACCTGCAGCAGGGCGCGGCCAGGATCGGCGACGTGCTCGGGCTGATCTCGTCGATCGCCGACCAGACCAACCTCCTGGCGCTGAACGCCACCATCGAGGCGGCACGGGCCGGCGCGGCCGGACGGGGCTTCGCGGTGGTGGCCGCCGAGGTGAAGGCGCTCGCCGGGCAGACCGGGCGCGCCACCGCCGAGATCGCCGAGCAGGTGACCCGCATCCAGGGCTCGACCGAGAAGGCCGTGGCGGCGATCGGCGGCATCGCCGGGCGCATCGGCGAGATCAGCGACGCCTCGACCGCCGTCGCGGCGGCGGTGGAGGAGCAGGGCGCCGCGACCCAGGAGATCGTGCGCAACATCGGCGAGGCGGCCAAGGGCACCGGCGAGGTGACGGGCGGAGTCGTCCAGGTCGCGGGCGCCGCCGACGAGACCGGCGCTGCGGCGAGCCAGGTCCTCTCGGCCGCCAGCGAGCTGGCGCGCCAGTCCGAGCACCTGCGCGGCGAGGTCGGCCGGTTCCTCGCGACGGTCAGGGCGGCGTGACGATCAGGCGCTCGCCGCGAGAGAGAAGTCGCGGGCTCCCCTCTCCCGTACGGGAGAGGGGAGGTGCGCTTCGGTCGGAAGCGCGGGTAGCGGAGAACAGGGTCTACATGTTCACGTAGTTCGGACCGCCCGGGCCTTCCGGGGTGACCCAGTTGATGTTCTGGTTCGGGTCCTTGATGTCGCAAGTCTTGCAGTGGACGCAGTTCTGCGCGTTGATCTGGTAGCGCGGCGCACCGCCCTCCTCGACCCACTCGTAGACGCCGGCCGGGCAGTAGCGGCCGGACGGCCCGCCGAACACGTCGTGCTCGGAGGATTTCTGCAGCCCCATGTCCTTCACCTGGAGGTGGACCGGCTGGTCCTCCTCGTGGTTGGTGTTCGACAGGTAGACCGAGGAGAGCCGGTCGAAGGTCAGCACCCCATCGGGCTTGGGGTACTTGATCGGCGTCACGTCCTTGAGCGGCTTGGTGCAGGCGTAGTCCGGCTTGCCATGCTTGAGCGTGCCGAACAGCGACACGCCGGCGAGCTCGTTGAGCCACATGTCGAGGCCGCCCAAGCCCACGCCGACCATCGTGCCGTACTTCGACCACAGCGGCTTGACGTTGCGCACCCGCTTCAGGTCGTGACCGATCGGGCTCGAGCGCCAGCCCTCCTCGTAGGAGGTCAGCTCGTCCTGGGCGCGGCCGGCGGCGAGCGCCTCGTGGATCGCCCCGGCGGCCTGCATGCCCGACAGCACCGCGTTGTGCGAGCCCTTGATGCGCGGCACGTTGACGAAGCCGGCCGAGTCGCCGACGAGGCAGCCGCCCGGGAAGACGAGCTTGGGCACCGACTGCCAGCCGCCCTCCATGATCGCCCGGGCGCCGTAGCCGATGCGCTTGGCGCCCTCGAACACGTCCCGGATCATCGGGTGGGTCTTGAAGCGCTGGAACTCCTCGAACGGCGACAGGGTCGGGTTCTCGTAGTTCAGGTGCGTGACGAACCCGACCGAGACCAGGTGGTCGTCGAAGTGGTAGAGCCAGGAGCCGCCGCCGGCCTTGTTCGGCAGCGGCCAGCCCATCGAGTGCCGCACCAGCCCCGGCTGGAATTTCTCGGGCTTGACCTGCCACAGCTCCTTCACGCCGAGCCCGTATTTCTGGTGGTCGGAATGCTGGTTGAGGCGGTAGCGGTCGATCAGCTTCTTGGTCAGCGAGCCGCGGGCGCCCTCGCCGAACACCGTGTACTTGGCGCGCAGCTCCATGCCGCGGGTGAAGTCGTCCCGCGCGTCGCCCGAGCGGGCGATGCCGAGGTCGCCGGTGGCGATGCCCACGACCGCGCCCGCCTCGTCATAGAGAATCTCGGCGGCCGGGAAGCCCGGGTAGATCTCGACGCCGAGCTCTTCCGCCTTGCGGCCGAGGAACTTGGTCACGTTGGAGAGCGAGCCGACGAAGTTGCCGTGGTTGCTCATCAGCTTGGGGAAGGCGATGTTAGGCAGCGAGAGGCCGCCCGCCGGCCCGAGGAACAGGAACTCGTCCTTCACCACCTCGGTCTTGAGGGGGCGGTCCGGGTCCTCGCGCCAGCCGGGCGCCAGGCTATCGAGCCCGCTCGGGTCGATCACCGCGCCCGACAGGATGTGCGCGCCGACCTCGCTGCCCTTCTCGACCACCACCACCGACACCTCGGTGCCGGCTTCCGCGGCGAGCTGCTTCAGCTGGATGGCGGCAGCCAGCCCGGCCGGGCCCGCTCCGACGATCACCACGTCGAAGTCCATCGCCTCGCGTTCCGGCAGCTCCATCCCGTCTCTCCCTCTGTCTCGTATTAGTTCACATATAAACTATCGTGGACCGCCTCAAGCGGTTCCGTCGGCGGGACCGTGCGACGGCATGTCCCCCGGTGCAAGCGCCCGGGTCCGGGGCGGGGCACGAGATTGCCTGTGCGCGTCCTGTCGCGCCGGTTGTCCACAGCCGGGCGACACGCCACATCTCATCCCATGACGCCCGACGCTCCCGACAGCCGCGACCTGCTCTCCTTCCTCGACTTCCACGTCGAGGCCGGCGTCGACGTCGCGCTGGACGAGACGCCGCACGACCGCTTCGCCGAGCCGGAGGCCCCGCGCCGGGCCGTCCGGATGGCGGCCGCCGACGACGCGCCGTCCGCCGAGACCGCGCCGCCGCGCGAGATGGAGCGCCACGGGGCGCAGGGCCAGGAAGCCGCTCGCCAGGAAGCCGCTCGTCAGGAAGCATTTCGGCCGGAGACGTTTCGCCAGGAGACCTTCCGGCACGAGCCGGTCCGTCCGCCGCCGGCCCGGCCGGATGTTCCGCGTGCCGAACCGCAGACCACCTACGGCCGTTCCGCCGCCGCCGCCCCGGGCGAGGCGGCGGGCGATGCCCGGGAACTCGCCGCCACCGCGGCGAGCCTGGAGGAGCTCGAAGGGCTGCTCGCCCGGTTCGAGAGCTGCGCCCTGCGCTTCACCGCCAAGAACCTCGTCTTCGCCGACGGCAACCCGCAGGCACGGGTGATGTTCGTCGGCGAGGCGCCCGGCGCCGACGAGGACCGGATCGGCAAGCCGTTCATGGGCCGCTCGGGCCAGCTCCTCGACCGGATGATGGCGGCGGTCGGGCTCGACCGCACCAACGCCTATGTCGGCAACGTCGTGCCTTGGCGCCCGCCCGGCAACCGCAACCCGACCCCGCAGGAACTCGCGACCTGCAAGCCGTTCGTCGAGCGCCAGATCGCGCTCGCCGATCCCGACATCCTGGTCTGCCTCGGCGGCGTCGCCACCCAGGCGCTCGCCGGCACCAAGGACGGCATCCTGAAATCCCGCGGGCGCTGGTTCCCGTACCGGACCGCCAAGCGTGAGATCCGGCTGCTCGCCACCCTGCATCCCGCCTACCTGCTGCGCCAGCCGCTCCAGAAGCGCCTCGCCTGGCGCGACTTCCGGGCCCTGCGGGCCGCCCTCGACGAGAGCGGGCAGTAGGCGCGTGCGGCGCGGCCGCCCAAAGCGGAACCGTGCCGGCTCCCGTTGATTACTCTTGAGCCTCAGGCCTGCGCCGCGTAGCCGTCGCGGCCAAGGTTCACGGGCCGACGGGACGCTGACATGCGCTGGGAAGATTTTCGCACCTCCGACAACGTCGAAGACCGCCGCGGCGAGGGTGGCGGCGGCGGTGGCGGATTCGGATTCCCCGGGGGCGGCGCCGGGGGGCTGGGCATCGGCACCATCGTGATCCTGTGCATCATCGGCTGGGTCACCGGCATCAACCCGGCGATCCTGATCGGCGGCGCCGAGACCGTGACGCGCCAGCGCGCCCCGCAGGAGCAGCAGGGCCAGCCGCAGCCCGACCGGCGCACCGGCGCGCCGAGCGACCAGACCGGCAAGTTCGCCGCCGCCATTCTCGGCAACACCGAGGACGTGTGGAAGACGGTGCTGCCGAACCAGACCGGCCGCCAGTACACCCCGACCACGATGGTGCTGTATACCGGCGGCACCCGCAGCGGCTGCGGCCAGGCGCGGGCCGCCATGGGCCCGTTCTACTGCCCGCTCGACAAGAAGGTCTATCTCGATACCTCCTTCTTCAAGGAGATGGAGCAGAAGTTCCACGTCAAGGGCGATTTCGCCTACGCCTACGTGATCGCGCACGAGGTCGGCCACCACGTCCAGGACGTGCTCGGCATCCTGCCCAAGGTGCAGCAGAAGCAGCAGCAGGTCGGCGAGCGCGAGTCGAACGCCCTGTCGGTGCGCGTCGAGCTGATGGCCGACTGCCTCGCCGGCGTCTGGGCCAAGAACTCGAACGACCGCTTCAACGCGCTGGAGCCCGGCGACATCGAGGAGGCGATGCAGGCGGCGAGCGCCATCGGCGACGACAAGCTGCAGAAGCAGAGCCAGGGCTACGTGGTGCCCGATTCCTTCACCCACGGCTCCTCGGCCCAGCGCATGCGCTGGTTCCAGACCGGCTACCGCAGCGGCCAGACCCAGTCCTGCGACACCTTCCGGGCCTCGCAGCTCTGATGGCAAGTTCCGACCAGGGCCGCCTCGACCAAGGTCGCCTCGACCAAGGTCGCCTCGACCAATCCCGGGACTTCGTGCCGCTCGGCATCGCGGTGCTGACCGTCTCGGACACCCGCACGCCCGCCGACGACCGCTCCGGCGACACGCTGGCGGAGCGGCTGACCGCGGCGGGCCACCGGCTCGCCGACCGGGGGATCGTGCCGGACGAGGTCGAGGCGATCCGCGCCCGGGTCCGGGCCTGGGCGGCCGATCCGGCGGTGGACGTGGTGATCACCACCGGCGGCACCGGCTTCACCGGGCGCGACGTGACGCCCGAGGCGCTCGAGCCGTTGTTCGAGAAGCGGATGGACGGCTTCTCGGCGATCTTCCACCGCATCTCCTACGACAAGATCGGCACCTCGACCCTGCAGTCGCGGGCGACCGCCGGGGTCGTGAGCGCCACCTACGTGTTCGTGCTGCCGGGCTCGCCCGGGGCCTGCCGCGACGCCTGGGACGGGATCCTGGCGGCCCAGCTCGACTACCGGCACCGGCCGTGCAACTTCGTCGAGATCATGCCGCGCCTCGACGAGCACCTGAAGCGCGGGGCGGGCGTCAGCCCCGCAGCAGCGCCCCCCGCAGGGGCCTGACGGGCAGGCGGGCCCGGAGCGGCAGGCCGGCCCGCAGCGCCTCGACCCGCACGAGGTCGCCGGCCCGGACCTGCCGGGTTCCGGTCAGCGCCTCGCGCCGGCCGGCGATCCGCTCGAGGAGCGGCGCATGCGGGCGCCGCAGGCGGCCGACCGCCTCTGGCGTCGTCGTCGCGCCGAACCGGTCGAGCACCCGGATCCAGCCCTCCGCCGGCACGTCGCCTGCCTCCAGGCACAGCATCCAGGGCCGGCGCGCCAGGCCGGCCGCCGCCACCCAGGGGCTGCGTCCCCGCGCCACCAGCGCCGCTCCCGTGCTCTCCGCCATGGTGGCGACCTCCGGGTCCTCGGGATGCGCCGCCGCGATCACCGCATCCCCCACCACCCCCGCCGCGACCCCGGCCACCAGGGCCGCGAGGGTATCGGCGAGGACGTCGATGCGCTCGGGATCGATCGCGCCGGGGAGATGGATGGCTGCCGTGAACATGATCGCGCCATAGCGGATGGCGGACGGCGCGTCCTGCCTCGATCGACGGCATTCTTACCGGCCCTTGCGTTTGTTCTTGTTATGTTCGATTTTCCGTCGCGGTTGCGGCGGAGGTTCGAATGGAAGCGGAATGCGGAGGGGAGGCGCGCCGTCTCGCCGGATCGACCCCGGCGGCGCATGCCCGCCGCGGACGCGGTGCGACCGCCAATCCGAGCGGCCGCTTCGAGCCCGCGGACCGGGAGGCCTTCGCGGATGGCTGGGACATCGACGAGGACCTGCCGCCCCTGCGCACCGAGGTGACCCTGGAGCGGGCGCGCAGCATCATCACCCGCAACACGTCGCCCGATATCGGCTTCGACCGGTCGATCAACCCGTATCGCGGCTGCGAGCATGGCTGCGTCTACTGCTTCGCCCGGCCGAACCACGCCTATGCCGGCCTCTCGCCGGGCCTCGACTTCGAGACCAAGCTCTTCGCCAAGCCGGACGCGGCGGCGCTCCTGGAAACGGAACTCTCGGCCCGGGGCTACGCGCCCCGCACCATCGCGCTCGGCACCGCGACCGACCCGTACCAGCCGATCGAGCGGCGCTACCACCTGACGCGCCAGGTGCTCGAGGTGCTGGCGCGCTTCCGCCACCCCGTCGGCCTCGTCACCAAGTCCGACCTCGTGCTGCGCGACCTCGACATCCTGGGCGACTTGGCGAAGGACGGGCTGGTCAAGGTGGCGCTCTCGGTCACCACCCTCGATCCCGCCCTGGCCCGCCGGATGGAGCCCCGTGCCCCGCATCCCGAAAAACGCCTCGCGGCGATCCGGACGCTGGCCGAAGCGGGTATCCCCGCGATGGTCCTGGTGGCGCCGCTGATCCCGGGCCTCAACGATCACGAGATCGAAACGGTGCTGGCCCGCGCCCGGGAGGCCGGGGCGAGCGAGGCCGGCGGCGCATTGCTTCGCCTGCCGCACGAGCTCGCCGACCTGATGCGCGACTGGTTCGCCGAGCACTATCCCGACCGGGCCGGCCGGACCTTCTCGCTCCTCGCGCAGGCGCGCGGCGGCAAGGTCTACGACGCGACCTACGGGCGGCGCTTCACCGGGACGGGCCCGTATGCCGATCTCCTGGACCAGCGGATGCGCGTAGCGATGGCCCGGCTCGGCTATCCGCCGGAGCGGCTGCGGTTGCGAACCGACCTGTTCCGGGTGCCGGTGCGGGTGGGCGGGCAATACAGCCTGTTCTGACGGCAGATCTAAGTGAGATTTCCTGCTTACTGATAATCCTTTCGCTTGTTCCGGTCTTCAAATCATATCTTTCAACGAGGTTTCTATAAAAATCCACGGCCGCGCATCACGTCGCCGCTCGCCGCTCCGGATACAGTCCAAGCAGGCCCTCCGGCGTCGCCTCGGCCACGCCGCGCTCGGTGATGATGCCGGTGACGAGGCGGGCCGGCGTCACGTCGAAGGCCGGGTTCGCCACCGGGCTGCCCGGCGAGACCACCGCCACCGTCGCGAAGGCGCCGTCGTCGGTGCGGCCGGTGAGGTGGGTCACCTCGCGGGCGTCGCGCTCCTCGATCGGAATGCCGGCGACGCCGTCGGTGAGCGTCCAGTCGATGGTCGAGAACGGCAGCGCGGCGTAGAACGGCACGCCGCAATCGCGGGCGGCGAGCGCCTTCAGGTAGGTGCCGATCTTGTTGCAGACGTCGCCGGTCGAGGTCGTGCGGTCCGAGCCGACGATGCAGAGATCGACCTCTCCGTGCTGCATCAGGTGCCCGCCGGCATTGTCGGCGATGACCGTGTGGGGCACGCCGTGGGCGTTGAGCTCGAAGGCGGTCAGCGCCGCGCCCTGGTTGCGCGGGCGGGTCTCGTCGACGAAGACATGGACCGCCACGCCGGCATCGTGGGCGACGTAGATCGGCGCCAGCGCGGTACCCCAGTCGACGGTGGCGAGCCAGCCGGCATTGCAATGGGTCAGCACATTGACCGGCCCGGATTTCTTACGCGCGATCGCAGCGATCAGCGCCGCCCCGTGCTCGCCGATCGCCCGGCAGCTCGCCACGTCCTCGTCGGCGATCCGGGCGGCCTCCGCGAAGGAGGCGGCCTCGCGCTCGCCCGGCGACAGCGGCTGCAGCATCCCTGCCACCCGGTCGAGGGCCCAAGCCAGGTTGATCGCCGTCGGCCGGGTCGCCGCGAGCCGCGTTCGCGCCCCGTCGAGGTTGCGGTCGGACGGGTCCTCCCGCATCGCCAGCGCCAGGCCGTAGGCGGCGGTGGCGCCGATGAGGGGAGCGCCGCGCACGATCATGGTGCGGATCGCGACCGCGGCCTCCGCTTCGCTCCTCAGCGTCTTCGTCTCGAAGGCGAAGGGGAGGCGGGTCTGGTCGATCACGCAGATCCCCTCGCCGTCGGGCGCGGGGAAGATGGTGCGGTAGTGGCGGCCGTCGATCTTCATGGACAGGGTTTAGCACGAGCTCGGTGCGCCGCGCGACCGCGTCGGGGGGACGGGATCGCTGCAACGCGTCCCGCCCCCGACCGCTTCAGAACCTCACCGCCCGCGCCCGCTTCACCTGCGGGATCGCCTCGATCGCCTTCAGCAGGTCGCCCGAGACCGGCTCGTCGACGGCGGCAAAGCAGATCGCGTCGCCGCCCGGCCGGTCGCGTCCGAGATGGAAGGTGGCGACGTTGACCCCGGCCTCGCCCATCAGCGTGCCGAAGCGGCCGATGAAGCCGGGCTGGTCGGCGTTGCGGATGTAGAGCATGTGCGGCGCCACCGCGGCCTCGAGCGCGATGCCGCGGATCTCGACGAAGCGCGGGCGGCCGTCGCCGAACACCGTGCCGGCGGCGTCGCGGGGCATGTCCTCGGCCTCGACCGTGAGGTGGAGGCGCGAGGCGTAGGGCCCCTCGACGGCGGTGCGGGTCGCGGTCTCGACCTGGATGCCGCGGGCCCGCGCCACCTCGATCGCCGAGACCATGTTGACGCCCTCCAGGAACGGCCGCAGCGCGCCGGTCACCGCGGCGGCGGTGAGCGCCTTGGTGTTCAAGCCGGCCGCCTCGCCCTCGTAGACGATGCGGATGCCGCGGATCGGCGCCTCGGTGAGCTGGCCGAGAAACGAGCCGAGCTGCTCGGCGAGCGTCACGTAGGGCCGCAGCCGCGGCGCCTCCTCGGCGGAGATCGACGGGAAGTTGACCGCGTTGCGGATCGCCCCGTTGAGCAGGTAGTCGCTCATCTGCTCGGCGACCTGGAGCGCCACGTTCTCCTGCGCCTCGGTGGTCGAGGCGCCGAGATGCGGCGTGCAGACCATGTTCGGGTGGCCGAACAGCACGTTGTCCTTGGCCGGCTCCTCGGTGAACACGTCGAAGGCCGCGCCCGCGACGTGGCCGGATTCGAGAGCGGCGCGCAACGCCACCTCGTCGACGAGGCCGCCGCGGGCGCAGTTGACGATCCGCACCCCGGGCTTCGTGCGCGCCAGCGCCTCGGCCGACAGGATGTTGCGTGTCTTGTCCGTCAGCGGGACGTGCAGGGTGATGACGTCGGCCCGGCGCAGCAGCTCGTCGAGCTCGACCTTCTCGACGCCGAGCGCCACCGCGCGCTCGGGGGTGAGGAACGGGTCGTAGGCGACGACCCGCATCCGGAGGCCGATGCCGCGATCGGCCACGATCGCGCCGATATTGCCGCAGCCGATCACGCCCAACGTCTTGGCGGTCAGCTCGATGCCGAGGAAGCGGTTCTTCTCCCAGCGGCCGGCTTGCGTCGAGGCGTCGGCCTGCGGGATCTGGCGGGCAAGCGAGAGCATCAGCGCGATGGCGTGCTCGGCGGTGGTCACGGCGTTGCCGTGCGGCGTGTTCATCACGATCACGCCGCGGGCGGTGGCGGCCGGCACGTCGATGGTGTCGACGCCGATGCCGGCCCGGCCGATCACGGTGAGGTTGCTGGCGCGCTCCAGGAGCGCGGCGGTGACCTTCGTGGTCGAGCGGACGGCGAGGCCGTCATACTCGCCGATCGCCGCGGCGAGGGCTTCCTTGTCCTTGCCGAGCTCGGGGCGGAGATCGGCCTGGATCCCGCGCTCGCGGAAGATCGCGATCGCCGCGGGAGAGAGGGTGTCGGAGATCAGGACTTTTTTGATGGGGGTGGGCATGGCGGCCTCGAATGGGGTCGCGCCATCGCCCCGCTAAGGGAGCGGGTCGGTCGGGGGCTGTCGTCACACCGGGTCGCGCGCATGTCTCCTCTCCCCGCGGGCGGGGAGAGGGCTGCGTTCCCGTTCAGGGAACGCAGCGAGGCGGCAGCCGAGGGTGAGGGGGTGATGCCGGAGGAGTCTCATCCGGAGACACTTCCTCACCCTCGCTCCGGCTTTCGCCTGCGCTCGTCACGGCCCCGACAGGGGGGCCGCGACCCTCTCCCCGCCCGCGGGGAGGGGAGAAACCCGCGCTTCATTAGGCGATGTATGATTGTCGTCAGCCTTGTTCGGCCGACACCGGCTCCCGCTCGCGCGGGGCTCCGGCGCCGAATTTTTGGCGATGATGGGCTCGGGGATCAGGCCGCCTTCGTCAGGCGGGTCTTCTCCTGGGCGAAGGCCCAGTCGAGCCACGGCGTCAGGGCTTCGAGATCCGAGGCCTCGACGGTGGCGCCGCACCAGATCCGCAGGCCCGGAGGCGCGTCGCGGTAGGAGCCGATGTCGAGGGCGACGCCCTCGCGCTCGAGCGCCGTGGTGATGCCCTTGGCCACCGCCGCCACCGCTTCGGGGCCGCGTCCGACCACGTCGGGATCGCCGACCACCAGGCAGACGCTGGTGTTCGAGGCGGTCGCCGGATCCTCGGCGAGGTTGGCGATCCAGGGCGTGCGGGCGACCCAGTCGGCGATCACGCCGGCGTTGCGGTCGGCGCGGACGCGCAGGGCGGCCAGGCCGCCGAGCTTTTCGGCCCAGAGCAGAGCGTCGATGTAGTCCTCGACCGCCAGCATCGAGGGCGTGTTGATGGTCTCGCCCTGGAAGATGCCCTCGATCAGCTTGCCGCCCTTGGTCATGCGAAAGATCTTCGGCATCGGCCAGGCCGGGACGTGGCTCTCCAGCCGGGCGACGGCGCGGGGCGAGAGGATCAGCATGCCGTGGGCCGCCTCGCCGCCGAGCACCTTCTGCCAGGAGAAGGTCACGACATCGAGCTTTGGCCAGTCGAGGTCCTGCGCGAAGGCCGCCGAGGTGGCGTCGCAGATCGTCAGCCCCTCGCGGTCGGCCGCGATCCAGTCGGCGTTCGGCACGCGCACGCCCGAGGTGGTGCCGTTCCAGGTGAACACCACGTCGCGGGTGCGGGTATCGACGGTCGAGAGGTCGGGCAGGCGGCCATAGGGCGCCTTGATCACGCGGGCGTCGAGCTTGAGCTGCTTGATCGCGTCGGTGACCCAGGTCTCGCCGAAGGATTCCCAGGCCAGCATGTCGACCGGGCGGGCGCCGAGCAGCGACCACATCGCCATCTCGACGGCGCCGGTGTCGGAGGCCGGCACGATGCCGATGCGATAGTCGTCCGGCACCTGCAGCACGCTGCGGGTCAGGTCGATCGCCTGCTTGAGCTTGGCCTTGCCGAGCTTGGCCCGGTGCGAGCGGCCGAGCGCCGCGTCGGAGAGGGCGTCAGGGGTCCAGCCGGGGCGCTTGGCGCAGGGGCCGGACGAGAAGAAGGGCGCGCGCGGGCGCGCCTCGGGGAGGCGGGTCGTCGTCATGCTGTGTCCATCCTTCCAGATGGGCGCCTCTCGGTGGGGAGAGGTGTCCCGCCGCCGGGGATGCGCCGCGCCGGCCCCCGCGTCAAGCCTGCCGTCGGCGCACCCTGGCCGGCCGGTGTCCGCCCGGATACGAGGAGACCCGGTGAGACGGGGGTGACATGGACGAGTTCGGGCGCGCGCTGGGGCTGGCGGTGGCGATGATCCTGCGCGGGGATGCCGACCTCGTCGCCATCGTCGGCCTGTCGCTGCGGGTCAGCCTGACGGCGGCGGCCCTCGGCTTCGTCCTCGGCGCGCCGCTCGGCGCGCTCCTCGCCACCACGCGGTTTCCCGGCCGCGGCGCGGTGCTGGTGCTCGTCAACGCGCTCCTCGGCCTGCCGCCGGTGGTGGTGGGCCTGGTGCTGTACCTGCTGGTCTCGCGCTCGGGGCCGCTGGGGAGCCTCGGCCTGCTGTTCACGCCCGGCGCCATGGTGATCGCGCAAGGGGCGCTCGCCCTGCCGATCGTCGCGGCGCTCTCGCATCGCACCTGCGAGGCTCTGTGGGCGGAATACGGCGACGCGCTGCGGGTCGACGGGGTCGGTCCCGGGCACGCGGCGCGGATCCTCCTCGCCATGGCGCCCGCGCCCCTCGTCACCGCCTTCCTGGCGGCGTTCGGGCGGGCGATCGCGGAGGTCGGCGCCATCCTGATGGTGGGGGGCAACATCCGCGGCTACACCCGCACCATGACGACCAGCATCGCGCTCGAGACGAGCCGCGGCGACCTCGCGCTGGCGCTCGGCCTCGGGCTCGTCCTCGTCAGCCTGACCCTGGTGGTCAGCGCCGCCGCCTTCGGCATCAACCGGGTGGCGGCGGCGCCTCGCGGGTGATCACTGCGTCGGCATCGTGCCGGTCGGAAAGAACAGCTGCTCGCCGCCGACCTTGAACGAGGCGATGGCCGCACGGCCGCGCTCGGAGGTCAGCCACTCGTGCCAGATCCGGGCGTCGGCCGCGTGGATCTGCGGGTTCTTCGCCGGGTTCACCAGGATCGAGCCGTAGGGGTTGAACAGCGAGGTATCGCCCTGGACCAGGATCGCGAGGTTCTGGCGGTTCTTGAAGTTGGCCCAGGTCGCCCGGTCGGTGAGGGTGTAGGCGTCCATGGCGGCCGCGGCGTTCAGCGTCGGGCCCATGCCCTGGCCGAGCTCGCGGTAGCTCGCGCCCAATCCGCGGGCCTCGATGCCGGCCTTCTTCCACAGGCGCAGCTCGGTGCGGTGGGTGCCGCTGTCGTCGCCGCGGCTGGCGAACGGTGCCTTGGCCTTGGCGATGCGGGCGAGCGCCTCGGTCGCGTCGCGCCCGCCCTTGATGCCGGCCGGGTCGGCGGCCGGCCCGACGATCACGAAGTCGTTCGCCATCACGTCGCGGCGGTCGAGGCCGTGGCCCTCGGTCACGAACTTGTCCTCGCCGGCCCGGTCGTGGACGAGGAGCGCGTCGGCGTCGCCCTTGGCGCCGATGGCGAGCGCCTGGCCGGTGCCGACCGCGACGACCCGCACCGCGATGCCGGTCTCGCGCTGGAAGATCGGCAGGAGGTGGCCGAACAGGCCCGACTGCTCGGTCGAGGTGGTGGAGGCGAGCGTGATCGCCCGCTCCTGCGCGGCGGCGGGCAGGACGGGGGCGAGGGCGAGAAGCGCGGCGAGCGCGAGGCGGCGCGAGATCGGCAGGCTCAAGGGCGGGTCTCCGGTGGCGGTATCGGCCAGCGATAGCCCGCGGGCCGGCCGCGGCGCCAGGGCGATTCGCGGCCGGGGGATCACCTCTTCGCGGGTGCCGCTGCCGCCGCGAGGCTGTTGGCGATCGTCGTCAGCAGGGCGGCGGCCTGGGTGGCGACCTCCGGTTCCTGCCCCTCCGCCGCCAGCCGGCGCTTGGTCTCGATCACGGTCTCGACCGCCTCGACGAGCTCCGCCGCCGGGACCGTCCCGTGCTCGACGAGGACCAGCATCAGGCTCTCGACCAGCATCAGGGCGGCCTGGGCCTCGGCGGCGTAGACCCGGTCCATCCCGGTCGGCTTCCCGTCGGGTTCAGGCTCCGACATCGCCGCCGCTCGTCCGCTCGCCGCCGCCGGCTTCCCGCACGCCGACGAATTCCGGCCGGCCGCGCTCCGAGATGTCGAGGAGCGGCCCGGCGATCCGCACGAGCGCGTCGAGGTCGCCGATCGTCACCCGGCGCCCGCGCATCGCGACGACGCCGTTCTCCCGGAACGAGCGCAGGACCCGGTTCACGTGGACGTTGGAGATGCCGAGATGGTCGCCGATCTGCTCCTGGGTCATCGGCAGGTCGTAGGCCTGCGCGTCGGGGGCGATGGTGCCCGAGAGGATCAGGCGGCCCCGGAAATCGACCAGCAGCATCGCCAGGCGCTCGTCGGCGCTGCCGCGGCCGAGGCCGACGACCCAGTTGTGCAGCCGGCGCTCCTCCTCGATCACCTGCCACATGCAGCGGGTGGCGAGGTCGGGGTCGCGCTCGTAGGCCTCGCGCAGGGTCCGGTGGTCGACCTGCTCGACCATCACCTCGGACAGGGCCTGCACGGCGTCGGGGCTGTGGGTGGCAAACAGGCTTTTGACCGCGAACAGGTCGCCGGGCAGGAAGATGAGGATGAACTGGCTGCGCCCGTCCTCCAGGGTGCGCAGGCGCCCGACCCAGCCCTTGCGCAGGCGGAAGATCGTGTCGTTCGGGCTGCCGGCCTCCACCAGCAGGCGGCCGGCCGGGTAGATCCGGCCGGACCCGGCCATCACCCGGTCGAGCGCCACCTCGCCGCGACGCAGGGCCCCCAGGATCTCGGGCCGGTGCATCATGTAGCGGGCGGAATCGGGCATGGCGGCGGTGGGGTCCGGCGTGCGTCGCGAGGGGCGGCGCCCGGGAAGGACAGCGCCGATCGATCCGGGCTCTAGGGAGCCTCGGCCGCGGCGGCATTCACCTGCGTTGTGTTCTGAACAGAGTCCGGTGGACGGCCCGTGCGATTCAGCTGATCAGGTCCGGGCGCCGCTCGCGGGTGAGCCGGGCGGACTCCGCCGCCCGCCAGCGGGCGATGGCCGCGTGGTTGCCGCCGGTGAGCACCTCGGGGATCTCGCGCCCCTCCCACTCGCGCGGGCGGGTGTAGTGCGGATATTCGAGGCCGCCGCTCTCGAAACTCTCCTCGACGCCGGAGGCGTGCTTGCCCATCGTGCCGGGCAGGAGGCGCACGCAGGCGTCGAGCACTACCAGCGCCGCGGGCTCGCCGCCCGACAGGATGTAGTCGCCGATCGAGACCTCCTCGAGGCCGCGCCCGGCGATCACCCGCTCGTCGACGCCCTCGAACCGGCCGCAGACCACGACGACGCCCGGCCCCTCGCTGAGCGCCCGGACGCGGGCTTGCGTGAGCGGGCGGCCGCGGGGGCTCATCAGCAGGCGCGGGCGGGGATCGTCGGGCGCGCAGGTGACGTCGATCGCCGCGGCGAGCACGTCGCAGCGCAGCACCATCCCGGCGCCGCCGCCGGCGGGCGTGTCGTCCACCGCCCGGTGCCGGCCGATCCCGTGGTCGCGGATGTTGCGCGCCTCCAGGCTCCAGGCCCCCCGCGCCAGCGCGTCGCCGGCGAGCGACAGGCCGAGATGGCCGGGGAACATCTCGGGGTAGAGCGTGAGGATCGTGGCGCGCCAGGGCGCGGCGGGGGAGGCGTCGCAGGTCATGCGGGTTGATGGCGCCGGAGGGGCGGGACGGTCAACCGGCCCGGCTCCATCCTCACGCCTCCTCGATCCGGCACAACTCGTCGACGGTCTTCAGGTAGGCCTTGGCGTCGAACTTCTTCAGGGTGTTCGGTCCAAGGTAGCGGACGGTGCCGAAAACCTTGCGCCGTCCCCAGGGCCGGTCGTGCAGGCCGAACAGCCAGGCGACGTTGGTGAAGGAGTTCGCGTCGCGCCCGTCGAGGAAGTAGCGGTTGTTGAGACGGAGCGCCACCGCGAACGCTTCCTCCGGCGAGGGCGACCATTCGAGGATCTTCTTGCCCCAGTACATGCGCAGGTGGTTGTGCATGTAGCCGGTGACGCGCATCTCGCGCATCGCGGCGTTCCAGTATTCGTCGTGGGTGCGCCCCTCGGCCAGCGCGTCCTCGTCGTAGAGGTGGGGGCGGGGATCGTCGGCATGCTCGGCCAGCGTCTTGCGCGACCAGTCCGGCAGGGCCGTATCGTAGGCCGCGTAGCCCGGATTGGTGTGGACGTGGTTCATTGCCAGCTCGCGCCGGACGATCAGCTCCTCGAGATAGGCCGCCCGGTCCTCCGGGCCGCCGGTCTTGGCCGCCTGCACCTTGAGGGCGATCGCCACCGGGGAGATCTGGCCGAAATGCAGGTAGGGGCTCATGTGCGAGGCCGCGCCCGCCTCGGGCTTGTTGCGCACCGTGCCGTACTCGCCGAACGGCCCGGCGAGGTAGGAAGCGAGGCGGCGATGCGCCTCGACCTCGCCGCCGCGGAAGCGCCGCACCGGCGGCACGTCGCGATCGAGCGTCATCGCGGCGAGCGCGGCGTCGGGATCGGAGACGTCGATGTCGCTCTTCAGGGACAGGTCTTCGGCCGAGTGCTTGACGGTGCGGGCCCGCAGGGACGCGAGATAAGGTTCCCAGGTCCGGTGCAGCTTCGGCCGAAGGGTGCGGGCGGCGAATTCGTGCTTGCCCGAGGCGACCTCGAGCGGCACCACCACGTCGCCCTCGACCTGGACCAGGCGGCCGTCGAACCCGGCCTCGATCTCGGTGTACCACTGCTTCTGGATCGTCAGGTAGCCGCGGTCGAGGACCAGCATCGCGGCTTTCTTGCCTAAAGTCAGGGCAGCCTTCGCCGGGGTGGCGCGGCGCAGCACGAAGGCGATGCCCCGGCGCTCCAGGCCCGCCTTGGCGTCGGCGAGGCCCTGCAGCAGGAAAGCGTAGTGCCGGGCATTGGCCTCGGGGAAATGCGCGCCGCCGTCGAGGAGGCCGAACCCCGCCACGACCGGCAGCCCGAGGCGGTTGGCTTCCTCGACGGCGTATTCGAGGGCCGGGTTGTCGCGGCTGCGCATCCCCTGCTGCATCAGGTAGAGCAGGTAGGCGCCGTCCCGCGGCTCGACGTCCTTCAGAATCCGGATCCGCCCCGCCTGAATCGCCATGTCGTCGCCCGGATCCCGATGCTTGCCAGACCGGCGGAACTAGGCCGTGGCGAGGCGCGGTCCAGGGCGGCGCTGCGCCGCTGCCCGGAAAAGCGGCAGCGCTGCCACCAATGTCGCCTTGCCTTCTGGCGGGGCATCTCTATTTTTTGCAGTGCGGGAACGCGATGGCGTCGCGCTCCCGCAGCCCTCTCTTTGGGCGTTTCCTCCCTAGACTTCGGGCCACTCGCGAGAGTGGCCTTTTTTCTTGTACTGGTGCCTGCGGACCGGATCTCGATTGCTGTGCGGTGGAGCTTATGGCCGCGCTCCGCGTTGCCCCTCCGGCAATGGCCCGTCCCGTGCATCGCGGGAGGATCGGAGCCGGGCGTCAGGGGAGCGGTCGAACGATGCGGCAATTCACGTTGCGGGTCGAGGAGAGCGGCGAAGGCTTGGTCTGCATCACCAGCCCGGAGATCAAGAGCCTGTTCGTGGCCGACGAGACCCTGGCCGGCGCGCTGGAGGCGGTGCCGAGCGTGGTCCGCGCGCTGATGCGCGAGGAGGGCCGCGGCACCCTGCCGGGCGAGGAGGCCGCCGAGTAGGCGGCCCCCGCCGAGCTCAGCCCCTGGCTCGGGCCCGGATCATGAAGTTGTCGTAGGTATATTCCGCGACCTGGAACCACAGGTACTCTTCGTTGCGGAACGTCTTCAGCGCGTCGTAGACGCGCTTGAAGTCCGGGTTCTTGGCGCCGATCTCGGCATAGATGTCGTTCGCCGCCTTGAGGGCGGCCTCCATCACCTCCTGCGGGAAGGGCCGGAGCTGGGCGCCGCCGCCGACGAGCCGGCGCAGGGCCGCGGGGTTGCGGGCGTCGTACTTGGCCTGGAGGTCGCCGTTGACGGTCGCCGCCGCGCCCTGCGCGATCGCCCGGTAGCCCTTGGGCAGCTCGGCCCATTTCTGGGCGTTGAACCAGAAGTGCAGCATGGAGCCGCCCTCCCAGAAGCCCGGATAGTAGTAGAACGGCGCCACCTTGTTGAGGCCGAGCTTCTCGTCGTCGTAGGGACCGATCCACTCGGCGGCATCGAGGGTCTTGCCCTCCAGCGCCGCGTAGAGATCGGCGCCCGGCAGGGTCTGGGTCGCGACGCCGAGCTTCCCCATCACCTGGGCGCCGAGGCCGGCGATGCGGAAGCGCAGGCCCTGGAGGTCGGCGAGGCTCTTCACCTCGCGCCGGAACCAGCCGCCCATCTGGGTGCCGGTGTTGCCGCCGGGCAGGGCGTAGAGCTTGCTCTTCGCAAAGATCTCGTTGAACAGGTCGAGCGCCCCGCCCTGGAGCATCCAGGCGTTCTGCTGGCGCGCGTTGAGGCCGAACGGTGCCGCGGTGGCGAGCGCGTAGGTCGGGTCGCGACCGACCTCATAGGCGGCGGCGGAATACGCCGCCTCGACGGTGCCGGAGCCGACCGCCTCAAGGAGAGCGGACGATCCGCCCGCCGGCGCCGCCGACACCTCGATCTGGAAGCGGTTGTCGGTCGCTTCGGCGACGAGGCGGGCGAAGAGCTCGGGGGCGCCGTAGAGCGCGTCGAGGTTGCGCGGAAAGGCGGAGTGCAGGCGCCAGCGCAGCTCGGGGGCGCTCTGCGCGACCGCCGGTGCCGCGAGGGCGGTGCCGCCGGCAAGGCCCAGCCCGGCCGTCAGGATGTCGCGACGCTTCATGCTCTCCCCATCGGAGGATCGATCCCGTGACGGGCCGCTCCGGGCCCGCCGGTCGAGAGGT
The DNA here is from genome assembly GCF_016613415.1 of Methylobacterium ajmalii. GTDB lineage: Bacteria > Pseudomonadota > Alphaproteobacteria > Rhizobiales > Beijerinckiaceae > Methylobacterium > Methylobacterium ajmalii. The sequence continues at coordinate 24,534 of NZ_JACWCT010000118.1, forward strand.
AGGGCATCCGGCGCGAAAGCGCACCGGGGGCTGCCGAGGCCGGGTACGGAGGCAGGGGGTGGAGGCAGGGGGTGGAGCCTTGGGCGGGTCCCGGCCGTCCCGGGAAAGACCTCGTCCGGGCGGGTGGCCTATGCTACCTCCCGGGTCCGATCCCGCGGGCTCGTCGCCCCGGGGCATCTAATCGGCCCTGCCGGAGCGACCCGACCGTGAAGCCCGAACCGATCTCCCTGCACACGGTCTGCGGCCTCGAGGAGCTGGGCCACCATTCGGCCCGCGGCGTCACCCACGTCCTGTCGATCCTCGACCCGGCCTGGCCCGAGCCCGAGGCCTTCGGCACCTACGACGCGCATCACCGCATCACCCTGCGCTTCCACGACATCATCGAGCCGACGGACGGGCAGATCCTGCCCGAGCGCCGCGACGTCGAGGCGATCCTGCGCTTCGGCGAGGAGCTGACGGCCGAGACCGCGCGGCGCAAGACGCACCTGCTCATCCATTGCCACGCCGGCATCTCGCGCTCCACCGCCGCGATGACGATGCTGCTGGGCCAGGCCCATCCGGACCTCGACGCCGCCGCCGTGGTGGCAAAGGTCCATGCGCTGCGCGAAAAATCCTGGCCCAACGCCCGCATGATCGCCTTCGCGGACGAGGCGCTGGGCTACGACGGCACGTTGAACGAAGCGGTGCGCCGACTGCACGCCGAGCAGCTGCGGATCCGCCCGAACCTCGTCGAGCTGATGCGGGGCCTGGGGCGCGGGCGGGAGGTGGATGCGGCCCTGGCCTGACCGGCCCCACACCGAAGGTCGGCCCGCATCGGGGTGCGAGACGGAATATCAGCCCGGATCGTCCAGGCTGAGAGCGTGTTTGATTGGCTGCTCGAGTCGATCAGGCGCCGACATTGCCGCTTCACCTCGTCATCCTGGGGCCGCGCAGCGGAACCCGGGATCCATAACCGCTGACGGTGGAGGATCAGGCGATCAGCGTTCCGTCTCTTCCTGCTTCGCCAGCGGTTATGGATCCCGGGTTCCCGGCTACGCCGGGCCCCAGGATGACGATGGAGGGCCTTGGATCCACTCTCGCAATCAAACAGGCTCTGATACTTCGACTGTCATATCTTGTATCGTCCTTGCGTCACCTATTGTCGGTCGGTAAGACTCTCGCAGCTGGTCGATCGCGAATCCCAGCAACACGCGAGATACATTCGATGCGAGCTCGACCCATCTTCTTGGCGGCCGGCCTCCTGTCTATGCTGCCGACAAGCGCATTCGCATGGCAGAGGCCCGTTCCCACCGTTGAAAAGGTCGTGAGGCCCGGGACGACTTTGAAGATCGGCTGGTTCATCTCCGTCGATCCGACATGCCGCTCGCTGGGTCCGATGACCGTCAACCTGATCGAGCCGCCCGAGAAAGGTCGGATCCTGGTCGAGCAGGGGCCGGAATTCTCGAGCTTCCCGCCCGGCAACCCGCGATCGGCCTGCAACAAGCGGAAGACTTCGGCCACCCGCCTGATCTACAGCGTGCCGCCCGGTCCGGCGGACGACGACCGGTTCACCATCGAGATCGTGGATTCCCTCGGCGATGCCAGGCGGGTGAACTACCACGTCGCGCTGCACTGACCGGCAGCCGATCGGGTCCAAGCATTCCGGGTTCGCTGCCAGAGCGACGGCGGCCCGAACGCGCGGCCGCTCCCGCCTGTCCCAAGGCGAGCGGCGACAGGGGAATGCCCCGGGACACGGCTATCGCCGATCGCCCGGCATCAGCGGCGCGGGACCCGTCAACCGAGCACGTACCGCTCGATCGCCTCCGCGAACCCTTCCGCCTCGTTCGTCGCCGTCACGCGGGTCGCCGCCCGCTGCACCGCCTCGCTGGCGTTCCCCATCGCGATCGACAGGCCGGCGCGGGCGAACATCGCCGTGTCGTTCGCCATGTCGCCGAGCACCGCCACCTGGGCCAGCGGGATGTCCAGCTCCCCGGCGAGGCGGGCGACGAAATGGCCCTTGTCGACGTGGGGCGGGGTGACGTCGAGATAGTAGGCCTGCGAGCGGTGGACCGCGGCGCCTTCGCCGATCTCTTTCGCAAGGCGCGGTTCGAGGGCGGCGAGCGCCGCGTGGTCGCGCGAGACCCCGACGAGCTTGGCGGCGCGGGCGAGATGGGGCGCGAGGTCGTCCACCACACGCGGTTCGGCCTGGAGGGTGCGGCGCTCGAGATCGGTGTAGGCCCCGGCGGGATCGGTCAGGAGCCAGGCTCCCTCGGAAAACACCCAGAGGTCGACGCCCTCGGCGGAGAACCGCGCCGCGGCCTTGCGGGCCGCCGCCTCGGGGATGAGCACCTCGTCGACGAGCGAGAGGTCGGGCCGCACCACCGTCGAGCCGTTGAAGGCGCCCATCGGCAGGGTGAGCCCCAGGGGCTCGACCAGCGCGCGCAGGCCGATCGGCGGCCGGCTCGAGGCCACCGTGAAGGCGATGCCGCGCTCGCGCAGAGCGGCGATCGCCCGCATGGCACGGGGCGTCAGCCGCTTGTCGCCGGTGACGAGCGTGCCGTCGACGTCGGTGACGACGAGGCGGATCGGCGAGGGGGCGTTCGTCATGCGGGGGCCTGCTCAGATTTCCCGGTGGACCGGCACCGGCTCGGGCGGCGTCTCGGGCCGCAGCGGGACGATGGCGGGGGTGAGCACCCGCTCGCGCAGGGCCTGCGGACCGAGCGTCAGGGCGAAGAAGTCGTACTCGCCGGGCAGGTCGTTGGCCATCAGGAACTGGAAATGCATGCGGAACGGCCGGAACGAGATCCGGCGGTAGACCTCCGTCACGATGATGTCGCGAAACTGCGTCGAGCGGATCACCGGGTTGCGGACCGGGCCGGCCGGGGTCTCGCCGAGGTCGCGGGCGGGGTTGAAGCCCGGGAAGTTCATCCAGTCCTGCGGCGCCTGGTAATCGGCCCAGACCATTCGGTCGGTGGTGACGAGGCTCATCAGTTCGGCCCGCACGCCGCGGGCCCGCGGGTTGATGGCCACGAGGGGCAGCCCGGCCCCGAGGGTGAGGAGCGACAGGCGCGGGCCCGGCGCGCTCCCGGCGGTCGCGGGCAGGACCCGGGCGGCGACCTCGGCGGCGGTGAGCCCGCCGGAGGAATGGCCGACGATCAGGATCTCGTCGACCGCACCGGCCTTGTGGATCCCGGCGACGTGGGCGGCAAACAGCGCGAGGCGGTCCTCGTAGTCCCGGCGCCAGCCGTTGCTGTGCTGCCAGTTGAACACCCAGTCGTTGATGAGCTGGCGCAGGAAGATCCGGTCGAGGAGCGGGGTCGCCGCCAGCACGAGGCCGATGCCGGCGAGCGCCCCGACGAGTCCCGCGGCGAGGCCCGGCAGCCAGCCGGCGGCGAGATGGGCGACGCCCTGGCCCAGCACGGCGGCGAGGGCGGCGAGGATCAGCGTCATGCCGAACGGGTAGAGGATGACGTTGCCGTACTTCCAGTTCAGCCCGTAGAGCCGGAAGAGCTTGCCGGTCGCCACGCCGTGCAGGATGCCGGCGGTGAGGAGCGCCATCGAGGCGATCAAGGGCCGGCGGAAATCCGCCCGCACGAGGTCGTCCCAGAGCAGGACCTCGTAGGTGGTGTGGGTCTCGGTGCCGGCCCGCCCGGTCTCCACGGTCCAGGTCTGGACCAGGCCGTCGGGGCGGGTCTCGGCCCGGGTGATGCTGCGCTTCGCGAGGTCGAAGCGCTTGGCGTAGCGGGTGAACTCGCGGGCGAACAGCGCACGGTAGCGCTTGCCCGCCTCGGGATCGTAGCCCGGCAGGTAGACGACGTGGCGCCGCCGCACCGGCCCGGGGGCCTGCGGCGCCAGGTCCGGCGGCGTGAAGCCGATCTGTGTGGTCATCTCTGTCCCGCCATCCGCTCGTGCTCGGCCCCGTCCTGACCCGTGGCCGGTGCCCGCGCCGTCCTAAAGCCGTGATTTGGTAACCAGTGTCGTGGTTGGACGACAGGACGAAGGACACGCCCCGGCCCGTCGCCGCCCTGTGTCTAGCGGGGAAGACGGCCCTAGGGGAGGGCTCCCGAAGCCACTGTGACACGCCGGCCACGGACAGCGGTCCTCGACTCGGCTAGGGACCACTCTCAAGCGAAGGACGAGCAATCTCCCTGATGCGCGCAATCCCGATCGCCCTGTGCACCGCGCTCGCGGTGTCGGGCTGCTCCAACTTCCTGCCAGCGGCCGGCCCCACGGCGAGCGCGGTGGAGACGGGCGCCGACGTGGCGACCGACCAGGGCCTGCTCGCCCGCTACGAGATCGTCGACGTCAACGCCGCGACGGTCGAGGCCCTGCGCGGCCGTCCCCTCGACAGCCTGCTCGCGTCCTTCGGCGACCGGCGTCCCTCCGTCGAGCCGGTCATCGGCGTCGGCGACACCGTGGCGGTGACGATCTACGAGGCCAGCACCGGCGGCCTGTTCTCCGGCTCACTGTCGATCGACCGGTTCTCCTCCGGCTCGAAATCGGCCACCATCCCGCCCCAGACCGTGACCCGCGACGGCGCCATCACGGTGCCGTATGCCGGCCGCATCCAGGTGGCGGGCAAGCGCGTCCAGGACGTCCAGACCCAGATCGAGCAGGAGCTCGCCGGCAAGGCGATCGAGCCGCAGGTCATCGTCACCGTCGTCCAGCCGACCAGCACCGCCGTGACGGTGACCGGCGAGGTGACGGCGGGCGCCCGCGTGCCGCTCTCCACCAAGGGCGACCGCCTGCTCGACGTGGTGGCGGGTGCGGGCGGCGTGCGCGCGGCCGTCTCCGAGACCTTCGTGCGGCTGTCGCGCGGCGGCACCACCGCGACGGTGCCGCTGACCGCCGTCGTCTCCAACCCGCGCGAGAACATCTTCCTGCGGCCGGGCGACACCCTCACCCTGGTGCGCGATCCCCAGACCTTCCTGGCGGTGGGTGCGCTCGGCGCGCAATCCGAGATCCCGTTCTCGGCCGAGGGCATCACGCTCGCCCAGGCGCTGGCCAAGGCCCGCGGCCTCTCGGACCTGCAGGCCGATCCGGCCGGCGTGTTCCTGTTCCGGTTCGAGCCGGCCTCGGTGGTGCGTCGCATGCGCCCGAACAGCCCGCTGCTCTCCTCGAACTTCGTGCCGGTGGTCTACCGGATCAACATGCGCGACCCCAACAGCCTGTTCGTCAGCCAGGCGTTCCGGATGCGCAACCGCGACCTCGTCTACGTCTCGAACGCCCCCTTCACGGAAGTCCAGAAGGTGCTCGGCGTGTTCTCGACGATCACGGCGCCGGTCTCGGCCGGCGCCTCGGTCTACGCCGGCGTCCGGTAAGGGCGATCGGGCGGGCGCCCGGCGCCCGCCCTTCGCGTTCAGGCCGTCGCGACCCGCACCGGCGTGCCCCGCCGCCAGGCCGCGATCGCCTCGACGGTGTCCTCGTAGAACATCCGGAACGTGCTGTCGGTGACGTAGCCGAGATGCGGGGTCAGCACCGCGTTCGGCAGGCTCCGCAGCGGATGGTCCGCAGGCAGCGGCTCGCGGTCGAACACGTCGAGCCCGGCCCGGATCCGGCCTTGCGCCAAGGCCGCCACCAGCGCCGCCTCGTCGATCAGCGGTCCGCGCGAGGTGTTGACCAGGATCGCGCCCGGGCGCATCCGGGCGATCTCAGTCGGCCCGACGATCCCGCGGGTCGAGGGCGCCAGCACCATGTGCAGGCTGATCACGTCGCTCTCCGCGAACAAAGCGTCGCGGGTGGCCAGCGCCGCGCCGCCGGCCTCCGCCCGCTCGGGCGTCAGGTTCGGGCTCCAGGCCGTTACCCGCATGCCGAGCGCGCGGCCCACCGCCGCGACCCGGGCGCCGATCCGCCCGAGCCCGACGAGGCCGAGGGTACGCCCCTCCAGTCCCTCGCCCAGCGTCTCCTGCCAGCGCCCCTGCGCCATGTTGGCGAATTCCCGCGGCAGGGCGCGGGCGCAGGCCAGCATCAGGGCGACCGTCAATTCGGCGGTGGCGATCCCGCCCTCGCCGTTGCGTGTGTTGCAGACGGTGACGCCGCGGGCCTGGAGCGCCGCGGTATCGACCGAGGGGTTGCGCCCGCCGGTGAACACCACGAGCTTCAAGGCGGGGAGGGCGGCGGCCAGGCCCGCGTCGAGCGGCATGCGCTCGCGCATCAGGCAGAGCACGTCGTAGGGGGCGAGCCGCGCGGCGGCCTCCGCCGCCGGCACCGGCTCGTGAAAGAAATCCACCGCCACGTCGGGACCGAGGCCGGCCCAGTCGGCGAGCCCCGCCGCCACGCCCTGGTAATCGTCGAGCACCGCGACCCGGATGCCGTGAGAGTGTGTCATCGCGCGCGTCCTCCTGTTGATCCGTCCCTATCCCGGCGCCGGCGGGCATTCCAGCCGCGCCGTCCGTGCTATGCTTCTCGCCGCACCCTGACGCGTCGCGGCCCCCTTGCGCCCCCGCGGGCTCGCGCCCGATAGAGCGGGCGGTCGGCCAAGCCCGTCGGTCTCGCCGGACAAGGGGGCTGCGGTCGTGCTAAGCGGCCGGCGAGACGCCGAGGAAGCCGAGCCGGAGGTCGGAGTGGGTCGTTGCATGCGGGAGCGCCGGGGATGACGCGCACCAGGGCCGTCGCCGCCCTGTGGCTGGCGATCGGGGCGCTCGTGACCGGGGCGGGACCGGCCCGGGCCGACGTGACCGTCGGGGTCGCGGTTCCGCGCACCGGCGCGGTCGCGGGGATCGGCGAGCAGGTGCTCCAGGGCGTGCAGGCCGCCGTGCGCGACGCCAACGCCCGCGGGGGCATCAGCGGCGAGCCGATCGTGCTCGACGTGCAGGACGATGCCTGCGACCCGGGCCAGGCGATGGCGGTGGCGGAGCGCTTCGTGCGCGCCGGCGTGCGGCTGGTGATCGGGCACGTCTGCTCGAGCGCCTCGCTCGCCGCCTCCGACGTCTACGCGGCGGCCGGCGCCGTGATGATCAGCCCGGCCTCCAACGCCGCGCGCCTGACCGACCGCGGCCTGCCGACCATCTTCCGGGTCTCGGGGCGGGAGGACGACCAGGGCCGGCTCTCGGCCACGGTCCTGGCCGAGCGCTTCCGCGACAAGAAGATCGCGATCCTCTACGACGACACGCCGCTGTCGCGGAACCTCGCCGAGTCGACCAAGGGCAACCTCAACAAGATCGGTCAGAACGAGACCCTGTTCGCCGCGATCGTGCCCGGGCAGACCGACGACGCGGCGCTGATCAAGCGCCTGCAGGGCGCGGGGATCGAGGTGGTCTATTACGGCGGCCACTACCAGGAGATGGGCAAGCTGGTGCGCAAGGCCGCGGAAGCGGGCTTCCGCCCGCAATGGTTCGGCACCTCGGGCATCGCCACCAAGGAGTTCGGCGCGCTCGCCGGCCCGGCGAGCGACGGCGTGCTGATGACCTTCAATCCGGACCTGCGCCGCAAGCCCGAGGCGGCCGCCGCCGTGAAGGCGCTGCAGGCCGACGGGATCGATCCCGCCGGTTTCACCCTCTACGGCTACGCCGCGCTCCAGGCGCTTGTCGAGGCCGGCAACTTCGCCAAGTCGACCGACCCGAAGGCCATTGCCGAGACGCTCCATTCCGAGCGCTTCACCCTGGTGCTCGGCAATGTCGGCTTCGACCAGAAGGGCGACGTCACGGCACCCGGCTACGTGCTCTACGTCTGGCGCGACGGCGTGTTCACCTACGCGAATTGAGGTCGAGGGGGAGGACCCCTTCCGCCACCGTGAGGGTGCGGCCGCCGATCCAGTCGGCGCCGTCGTAATCGACGAAGATCCGGCCGCGGCGGCCGAGCTTGGTACCTTGCGCGGCGACGTAGGGCCCCGCGGCGCGGCCGGTCTCGCGCAGCCAGCCCGCCACCGCCGCGTTGAAGCTGCCGGTCACCGGATCCTCGACCAGCGCGCCGGCGCCGCCGTCGAACAGGGTGCGGATCTCCCAGGCCACGTCTGCGCCCGGAGCGTGGGCACCGACGAGGCCGACATCGATCCGGCCCTCGATCCGTCGGACCGGCTCGACCGCCAGCACCTCCTCGGCCGAGGCCAGCATCACCCCGACCCAGCCCGGGCCGTTGTCGCACCAGCGCGCCTCGACGACCCGCTCGGGCGCGATGCGCAGCACCGCCAGGATCTCCCGCATCAGGGCATCGTCCACGGGCCCCTCGCGCAAGAGCTTCGGCGCCGCGAAGGCCAGGCGGCCGGCCTCCTGCCGGATCGGCACGAGGCCGGTCCCGCATTCCTGGACGATCCGCCCATCCCGGCGCGGCACGCCGCCGGACGCCAGCCAGGCGTGGCAGGCGCCCAGCGTCGGATGGCCGGCGAACGGCAATTCGTGCGCGAGGGTGAAGATGCGTGCCCGGTAATCGGCCCCCGGATCGGTCGGCGGCAGCAGGAAGACCGTCTCCGACAGGTTGAACCACCGGGTCATCGCCTGCATCGTCGCGGTGTCGGGCTCGACCCCGCTCACCACGGCGAGCGGGTTGCCGGTGAAGGCGTCGTCGTGAAAGACATCGATCAGGGCGAAGCGGGCGGTCATGGATCGGGCCTCCGGGCGGCGGCTGGTGCCGCCGCGGATCGGTTTGCCCGATTCTCTCGCTCTCTCACACCCTGAACCTCCTTCAGGGTCAGCCGATCTCCGATCGTCAACATCTCGGGATGCGGTCGCCGGTATCAACCCTCGTACAACCCCTTGTGCGTCTCGCGCAGCAAGTTCTTTTGCACCTTGCCCATTGTGTTACGCGGCAGTTCTTCGGCAACGATGACGCGCTTGGGCAACTTGAACTTGGCGAGCCGGCTCTCGAGGGCCGAGAGGATGGCCGCCTCGCTCGGGGCTTCCGCCCCGCGCGGCACCACCACCGCCGTGACGCCCTCGCCGAAATCCGGATGGGGCACGCCGATCACCGCCGATTCGAGCACGCCGGGCAGCCCGTCGATCTCGGTCTCGACCTCCTTCGGGTAGACGTTGAAGCCGCCGGTGATGATCAGGTCCTTGCCGCGCCCGACGATGTGGACGTAGCCGCGCGGATCGACCTTGCCGAGGTCGCCGGTGATGAAGAACCCGTCGGCCTTGAACTCGGCGGCGGTCTTCTCCGGCATGCGCCAGTAGCCCTTGAACACGTTGGGGCCGCGCACCTCGATCATCCCGACCTGGTCGGCTTCCATCGCCCGGCCGGTCTCCGGGTCGACCACCCGCAGCGAGACGCCCGGCAGCGGGAACCCGACCGTGCCGGCGACCCGGTCGCCGTCATAGGGGTTCGACGTGCTCATGTTGGTCTCGGTCATGCCGTAGCGCTCGAGGATCGCGTGGCCGGTCTTCTCCTGCCACTCGCGATGGGTCTCGGCGAGCAGCGGCGCCGAGCCGGAGACGAACAGGCGCATGCCGGCGGCCGCCTCGCGGGTCAGGCCCGGTTCCTTCAGCAGGCGGGTGTAGAAGGTCGGCACGCCCATCAGCGCGGTTGCGCGGCCCATCAGCGACAGGATCCGCGGCGGATCGAGCTTGGGCAAAAAGATCATCGCCGCACCCGACATCAGCACCGTGTTGGTGGCGACGAACAGGCCGTGGGTGTGGAACACCGGAAGCGCGTGGATCAGCACGTCGTCCGGCGTGAAGCGCCAGTACTCGACCAGCGTGAGCGCGTTCGACGACAGGTTGTCGTGGGTCAGCATCGCGCCCTTCGAGCGCCCGGTGGTGCCCGACGTGTAGAGGATCGCCGCGAGATCGTCGGGGCTGCGAGCCACGTCGGCGAAGTCGCCGGTCTGGCCGGCGGCCTCGGCCGCGATCGTGCCCTCGCCCTCGGCGTCGAGGGTGCCCACCTGCTTGACGCCGGCCTGCTCCGCCACGGGTTTCAGCGCGTCGAGCTTGCCCGGATCGCAGACGAACAGGGCCGGCTCGGCGTCGCCGAGGAAATAGGCGATCTCGGCCGGGGTGTAGCCGGTGTTGAGCGGCAGGAAGACCGCGCCGGCCCGCACGCAGCCGAGATAGAGCGCGATCACCGCCGGGCTCTTCTCGACCTGTACCGCCACCCGGTCCCCGGGCGCGACGCCGAGGCCGACCAGCGCCGCGGCGTAGCGGCCGGATTCGGCGACGAGATCCGCGTAGCTCCAGCGCAGGCCCTCGGGTGTCTCGAGGAACGTTTTTCCAGCCGGATCGGCGGGGAGACGGGAGCGGACGATGTCGAAGAAGTGGTTGGACATGGGAGGACTCTTCAATCGTCGGCGAGATGGCGGCCACGCCGTCCACTCGAAGAACGGGGGGTGTCTCCTCTCCCTGCAACGAAGTCGGGCCCGCCCGACTTCGTTGCTTGTTTGCAGATCCCGGGCACGCCAGGGATCTGTCGGGAGAGGGGAATGCTCTCTACGCTTCCGCCAGCGCCACCGACCGGGCCGGCGGCAGGTTCTGGCGCAATTCGCGGTTGACGGTGAGGGAGGCCGAGACCGTGCCGAGATTGGCGTAGGTCTCGTGGTTCTTCTCGATCGCCGCGAGGTCGTAGAGGTAGTTCACCATCAGGCCGTGGCCTTGCGACAGGCCCTTGGGCGAGACGTCGCCCAGGAAGTTCAGCCGCTCCAGCCGGGCGCCGTTGCCGAGGTGGAAGCGGGCCACCGGGTCGACCGGCTTGCCGCGCGGGGTCTTGGCGCGCAGGAAGTAGTAGGCGGCGGCCGGCAGCAGGGCCTTCTTCACCGCGTCGGCCTTGGCCTTGTCGGTGTGCCAGTCGGGCTGGTCGAGGGCGCGCAGGATCTCGACATCCTCGCGGGTCAGCCCCTGCGGCGCGTCGGCCCGGCGCTCGCGGTCGAGCCAGGCGCGGAAGCCCGGCACCGGCGAGAGCGTCACGAAGGTCTTGAGCGCCGGCATCTCGCGGCAGAGGTCCTCGACCACCTGCTTGATCAGGAAGTTGCCGAAGGTGATGCCGGCCAGCCCCTTCTGGCAGTTCGAGATCGAGTAGAAGATCGCGGTCGTCGCCTCGCGGGTGTCGGTGTGCCGGCGTTCGTGGGCGAGGATCGGGTCGATCGCCGCCGCGATGGCGGTGGTGAGCGCCACCTCGACGAAGATCAGCGGCTCGTCGAGGAGCGCCGGGTGGAAGAAGGCGAAGCAGCGCCGGTCCGGCGGCTCGATGCGCCGGCGCAGGTCGTCCCAGCCCGAGATCGCGTGCACCGCCTCGTAGCGGATGATCTTTTCCAGGATGTGGGCCGGGGTGGTCCAGTCGATCCGGCGCAGCACCAGGAAGCCGCGGTTGAACCACGAGGCGAACAGGTGCTCGAAGTCGGAATCGAGGCTGTCGACGGCCTCCGCCAGCGCCGCATCCGGCTTGTCGGCCTTGCGGGCGGCGTCGCGCAGCAAAAACAGGTCCTCGCGCATCCGCACCAACGCGATGGTGCCGTCGCGGGCGAGGTTGAGCCGGCGGATCAGCTCCTGCGAGCGCGGCTCGGCCGCCTCGTGCAGCCGGCCCAGCGTGGCGCGGGACGGCGCCTTCTCGTAGGCCGCGATGGCGCTGCCGACCGCGTCGTGGTCGGCCCCGAACTCGAGGGCGATCCGGCGCAGGAAGTCGTGCCGGTCGGATCGGCCGAAGCTGTCGTAGCGGTCGAGGATGATGCGGGCGAGCGCGACCCCGGAGGCCTCGCCGCGTCGCGAGATCAGGTCCTCGCAGAGCTTCACCACCTCGGCGACGCTCGCCTTGGCGGGGTCGTCGCGGCCGAAGGCGATCAGCCCGCGGCCCCGGTCCGAGATGCTCTGGAGGAGGTCGCCGAGGAACGAGATCGCCGCCATGGAGCCTTGCTCACCATCGGGTTGCCGGGGACGGCCGCGCGCAACCCGCGCACCGCCCGGCGTTAGATAGGGCTCCGCTGCGTCAGCGGAGGGGAGGACGGAGCGCCGCCGGGTGTCGCGGACGGGCTCCGGCGGCGGTCCCTGCATGGTGGCGCCCCTACTTGGTCGAGGGCAAGAGCAGATCCGGCAGCCAGAGGGCGATACCGGGCATCAGGCAGAGCAGGAGGATTGCCACCGCCATCAGGATCACGAAGGGCAGGGTGCCCCAGATGATGTCCGAGAGCGGGATGTCGGGGGCGATGTTCTTGATGACGAAGATGTTGAGGCCGACCGGCGGGTGGATCAGCCCCATCTCCATGGTGATCGTCATCACGACGCCGAACCAGACGAGATCGAACCCGGCGGCCTTGAGCGGCGGCAGGATGATCGGCGCGGTCATCAGGATGATCGAGACCGGCGGCAGGAAGAAGCCGAGGCCCACCACCAGAAGCAGGATGGTCAGCAGCAGCAGCCAGGGCGAGAGCTGCATCGCCACGATCGCGGCGGCGGCGGCCTGCGAGATGTGAAGGTAGCTCATCACGTAGGCGTAGAGCAGCGACATGCCGATGATCAGCATCAGCATGGTGGATTCGCGCAGCGTCGCCGTCAGGATCGGGCTCACGTCGCCGGCCCGCCACACGCCGTAGATCGCCGCGATGAGCGCGAGCGCCAGGAGGCCGCCGAGGCCCGCCGTCTCGGAGGGCGTGGCGTAGCCGCCGTAGAGCGCCACCATCACGCCGGTCAGCAGTACCACGAAGGGCAGCACCCGCGGCAAGGTCGAGAAGCGCTCCGCCATCGAGTAGCGGTCCTCGGCCAGGATCGGATGCGCGGTCCCGCCGGTCTCGTAGGCCGCCCGCGCGGCGGCGAATTCGCGCCGGAAGCGCCAGGCGGAATAGCCGGCGAAGAGCAGCACCAGCAGCAGGCCCGGGCCGATGCCGGCGAGGAAGAGCCGCCCGAGCGACTGCTCGGCCGCCACCGCGTAGAGGATCATGGTGATCGAGGGCGGCAGGAGGATGCCGAGCGTGCCCCCCGCCGCGATGATGCCGGCGGCAAACCCCCCGGAATAGCCGCGCCGGCGCATCTCCGGGATGCCGGCCGAGCCGATCGCCGAGCAGGTCGCCGGGCTCGACCCCGCCATGGCGGCGAACAGCGCGCAGGCGAACACGTTGGCGATGCCGAGCCCCCCGGGGATCTTGTGCATCCAGGCGTGCATCGCCGAGTAGAGGTCCTGGCCCGCCTTCGACCGGCCGATCGCCGCGCCCTTCAGGATGAAGAGCGGGATCGACAGCAGCGTGATCGAGGCCATCTCCTCGTAGACGTTCTGCGCCACCGTATCGAGGGAGGCGCCGGGCATGAAGGCCAGCATGAAGACGAGGGCCACCGCGCCGAGCGCGAAGGCGATCGGGATGCCGGCGAGCATCGCGCCGAGGGTGGCACCCGCGTAGAGCGTGCCGATGATCGCGGTGCTCATCGGGCGGAATCCTTCGTGTCTTGCTTCTTCGCCCGGACGAGGTCGGGCCCGAGGCCGACCTTCGGATCGGCGAAGCCGGCGGCCGCCGGCCCGCGGGCGAGGGCTTCGGCGATCTGGAGCAGGAACTGCAGCGCCAGGAGCGTCATGCCGAGCGCCATCAGCGAATAGGGGATCCAGAGCGGCGGCCCCCAGGTCGATTGCGAGATCTGGCCGTCGACCCAGGCCTCGTGCAGCAGCGTCCAGCTCTTCCAGGCGAAGAACGCCACGAATCCGAGGCTGACGACGTCGGCGACGATGAGCCGGATGCGGTTCGCCCGCGGCGAGAGGAGGCCGGTCAGCGCCTCGATGGCGACGTGGCCGCGCCGGGCCTGGACTCCCGCCGCCGACAGGAAGGTGGCGCCGACGATCAGAAAAACCGCGGTCTCGTCCTGCCACTCCGTCGGGACCTTGAGCAGGTAGCGGACGACGACGCTGTAGCTCAGCACCAGGCAGGCGGCGACGAGGGCGATGCCGCCCAGGAGCAGGATCGCCCGGTTGAGGCCGCCCATCGCGGACTCGATCGCGGCGAGCGGCCCGGGCAGCCGGGCCCGCGCGGCACGGTGTTCAGGCTCCGCGGCGGCGGAGGCCGCGTCGAAGGCGTGGCTCACGCGACCGCCTCCGCGAGCTTGAGCATCTCGGCGCAGGAGGACGACTTCGCCGCGTAGTCCTTCCAGGCGGAGTCGCGGGCGATGTCGCGCCACTTGCCCAGGGTCGCCTCGTCCAGGGTCTCGACCTTGGCGCCGGCCTTCCCGAAGATCTGCTCGACCCGGGTGTCGTCGGCCTGCGCCCCCTCCTGGCCGAAGGATTCGAGCTCGGCGCCGACCGCCATGATCAGCTCCTGCTGGTCCTTCGGCAGGGCGTCGAACACGGTCTTCGACATCATGATCGGCTCGAGCATGAACCAGTACGAGCGGCCCCGCCCCGAGGTGAGGGACTTCGACAGCTCCTCCAGCCGGAACGAGATCAGGCTGGTCGAGGAGGTGATGACCGCGTCGCAGGCGCCGGTCTGCATCGCCGCGTAGGATTCGTTCGAGGGCAGGCTGAGCGTCGCGGCGCCGGCGGCCTTCATCATCAGGTCCATCTCGCGCGAGCCGCCGCGGACCTTCAGGCCCTTGGCGTCCTCGGGACGCACCAGAGGCCGCTCGCGGCTCGCGACGCCGCCCGCCTGCCAGACCCAGGAGACCAGCACGATGTTCTTGGCGAGCAGGATCTCGGTGAGCTTGCGGCCGACCGGCGCCGACTTCCAGGCCATCGCCTGCGGGTAGGAGGTCACGAGCGCCGGCATCAGCCCGATATTGGTCTCCGGCACCTCGCCGCCGGCATAGGGCAGGGGATAGAGGCTCATGTCGAGCGCGCCCTTGCGCATCGCGCTGAACTGGGCGTTCGTCTTCATCAACGAGGAGCCGGGATAGACCTGGACCTCGATCGCCCCCTTCGAGCGCTCCTTCACGGCGGCGGCGAACTTGCGGCACATCCGATCGCGAAAGTCGCCCTCGTCGATCGTGCCGCTGGGGAACTGGTGCGAGATCTTGAGCGTCGTGGCGGCCTGCGCGGCGCGGCCGAGACCGATCAGCGCGGGCGCGGCGAGGCCGGCGGCCACGAGGGTGCGGCGGGTGAGAGCCATGGCGTTTCCTCCGGTCGGAGCGCGGATTCTTTTTCGCGTCTCGCGCTGTCGGCGTCGGACCGGTCGTGTGCCCGCCACCTCGTGTACGCAGGTGACACCGATCTTGTATATTTTGTCAACGCCGGTGCATAATATCGCCGCAAGGGAAGGCGGGACCGGCCATGAGCGAAGCCCGGATGAACGAGACCCGCACGGACCGGGCCCGCGTGAACCACGCCCAGAGGCTGCGTCAGACCATCGAGGACGAGATCGTGGACGGGGTCCTGCGCCCCGGCGACCGGCTCGACGAGTGCCAGCTCGCGGCTCGGTTCGGCGTCTCGCGCACGCCGATCCGGGAGGCGCTGCTCCAGCTCGCGGTGACCGGCCTGATCGAGGTCAAGCCGCGCCGCGGCGCGCTGGTGAGCACCCCCGAGCCGGCCCGCCTGTTCGAGATGTTCGAGACCATGGCGGAGCTGGAGGCGGCCTGCGGGCGCCTCGCCGCCCGGCGCCTGACGGAGGCGCATCAGAGCGCCCTGGTGGCGGCGCTCGACGCCTGCCGCGTCGCCGCCGGGGAGGGTACCGAGGCCTACTACGCCGAGAACGCGGTCTTCCACGCGGTGATCTACCGGGCGTCCGGCAACGGCTTCCTGTGCGAGCAGGCGCTGACCCTGAGCCGGCGGCTGGCGCCGTTCCGGCGCATCCAGCTGCGCGTCCGCCATCGGCTGCGCCAGTCGCTCGCCGAGCACGAGGGCGTGGTCGCGGCGATCCTGGCCGGGGACGAGGCGGCGGCCGGCGAGCGGCTGCGCGCCCACGTCCTGGTCCAGGGCGACCGCTTCGCCGAGCTGATCCGCAACTTGGCGGACGGCAGCGCCGCGGCGTGATCCTGCGCGAGGTCAACCCTTTGACCCGACGGCATTTTATCGGAACCGGAACGACCCGTGGGGCGCGACGTTGAGAACTCGTGCGCTCACGCTTGTGGGCTGCCGAGATCCTGCCCCAGCCCGGTGTCGCGATGCCGTCCGAACCCCGCCCCGGTCCCGCCGCCTCCGGCGCGACCTCGATCCTGTGGACCGCCCTCCTGGGCGTCGCCCTGGTGCGCCTCGTCACCGCGCGGCGGCCGGCGGGCGTCGCCGAGGTCGAGCCGGACCCGACCAGCCATCTCGGCCGCGGCGCCAAGTCGTATTCGGGACGCCCGGCCCAGTGGGTCGCCGATACCGAGGGCGATCGCGGCCGCAAGGCCGACACGCCGACCGACATCCCGGCCAAGGGCTGGAAGGACGTGCTCACCCGCGTCTACCTCGAATTCCAGAAGGACCGGGTGCTGTCGGTGGCGGCCGGCGTCACCTTCTACACCCTGCTCGCCATCTTCCCGGCGGTGGCGGCGTTGGTCTCGCTCTACGGGCTGTTCACCGATCCGAGCACCATCAACGACCACCTCTCGCTGCTCCAGGGCGTGCTGCCCTCCGGCGCGCTCGAGATCATCGGCGATCAGGTCAAGCGCATCACCGCCAAGGGCAGCACCACCCTCGGCATCACCTTCTTCACCAGCCTCGCGATCTCGCTGTGGAGCGCCAACGCCAGCATGAAGGCGATGTTCGACGCGCTCAACATCGTCTACGAGGAGCGCGAGAAGCGCAGCTTCATCCAGCTCAACCTGCGCTCGCTCGCCTTCACCTTCGGGGCGCTGGTCTTCGTCATCGCGGCGCTCGGCGGCATCGTGGTGCTGCCGGTGGCGCTGAACTTCCTGGGCGATTTCGGCATCCGGATCAGCCCGACCGCCTGGTACGTGGCGCTCCTGCGCTGGCCGGCCCTGCTGGCGGTGCTGCTGTTCGGGCTGGCGCTGCTCTACCGCTACGGCCCCAGCCGCGACCTGCCGCGCTGGCGCTGGGTCACGCCCGGCAGCCTCACCGCCGGGGTGGTCTGGCTCGTCGCCTCGATCGGCTTCTCCTGGTACGTCGGGCATTTCGGCAGCTACAACGAGACCTACGGCTCGCTCGGCGCCGCGATCGGCTTCATGACCTGGATCTGGATCTCATCGACCATCGTGCTGCTCGGCGGCGAAATCAACGCCGAGCTCGAGCACCAGACCGCGCGCGACACCACCGTCGGCCCCGAGGAGCCGATGGGCACCCGCCGCGCCCGGATGGCCGACACCGTCGGGGCGCCGGCGTAACCGGCGCGGGCGCCGGTCCCGCATGGCCTCCCGGCGCCGCAGCCCCTCGCCAGATGCAGTGCGCGCCACCATCTTGGGGATCAGGAGAATCAGGCAATCCCCGAGGAGCGGCCCGTGGCCAGCCAAGAGACGACCCATCGCGACATGACCGACACCGCCGAGACCCGCACCGAGGCCGAGTGGCGCCAGGAGCTGACGCCCGAGCAGTACCGCGTGCTGCGCGAGCACGGCACCGAGCGGGCCGGCACCAGCCCGCTCAACAATGAGAAGCGCGCCGGCACCTTCGTGTGCGCCGGCTGCGGCCAGCCGCTGTTCGAATCCGCCACCAAGTACGAGTCTGGCTCCGGCTGGCCGAGCTTCTTCGCGCCGATGGAGGGCGCGGTGGAGACGCAGACCGACCGCTCGTTCTTCATGACCCGCACCGAGGTGCATTGTGCCCGCTGCAAAGGCCATCTCGGCCACGTCTTCGAGGACGGCCCGGCCCCGACCGGCCTGCGCTACTGCATGAACGGCGCCGCGATGGGCTTCGAGCCGCAGGAGTGAGACGTACCGGGAGGGGGCGTCCCTCCCGGTCGCTCGTCCCGGGGCAGCGGGCTACGCCGCCCCGTGCAGCGACACCCGGAACAGCTCCCGGAACTCCTCCGCCCCGACCGGACGGCCGTTGGTCGCCGTCGAGTGGTCCTCGACCGCCCGCGGCACCAGCGCCTCGCACTCGGCCTGCGTCACCCCCATGGCGGCGAGATCGGCCGGCAGGCCGAGGTCGCGGTTGAGCGCTTCGATCGCGGCGGCGAGGTCGGCGCCCTCGGGCAGGCCCATCGCCCGGCGCAACACCGCGTATTTGCGCTCGCAGGCCGGTGCGTTGAAGCGCAGGACGTGCGGCAGGATCACGGCGTTGAGGGTGCCGTGATGGAGGCGCTTCGCCTTCAGCCCGCCGAGCGCATGCGACATCGAGTGGACGGCGCCGAGCCCCTTCTGGAAGGTCATCCCGCCCTCGAGCGCGGCCATCATCATGTCCTCGCGGGCCTCGATGTCGGCGCCGTCCCGGACCGCGCGAGCGAGCGAGCGGACGGCGCGGCCCAGGCCGTCGAGGGCGATCGCCTCGGCCGGCGGGTTGTGGCGCGGGCTCAGGTACGTCTCGATGCAGTGGGTGAGCGCGTCCATGCCGGTGGCGGCGGTGAGGCCCGCCGGCAGGCCGAGCGTCAGCTCGGGATCGCAGATCGCCACGTTCGGGATCAGGTGGGGCGAGATGAAGCCGAGCTTGCGCCCGTCGGCGAGCGTGATCAGCGCCGCGCGGCCGACCTCGCTGCCGGTGCCGGCGGTGGTCGGCACCGCGACGACCGGAGGCCGGTCGGCCCGGATACGCGGGATGCCGCCGAGGATCGCCGCGTAGGTGGCCAGCGGTTCCTCGTGGGTGGCGAGCAGCGCCACGCCCTTGGCGAGGTCGAGGGGGGAGCCGCCGCCGACCGCGATCACCGCGTCGCAGCCCTCCGCCTTGAAGCGGTCGCGGGCCTCGATCGTCGCCTCCTCGGTCGGGTTCTCGGGCGTGCCGTCGAAGACCGGAGTCGCCGCCGGCAGGCCGGCGGCCTCGATCACCCGGGCGATCAGCCCCGCCGCGACGACGCCGCGATCGGTGACGATCAGCGGCCGGCGCGCCCCGAGGAGCTCCAGTTCCTCGCCGAGCAGCCGGACGGCGCCGCGCTCGAACTGGATCCGGGTAAGGTAGGTGATGAGGCTCATGGGGGGCTGCCTGTCGGGACCGGTCCCGGCTCGCCGCACGCGAGCGACCGGAGGGCGCCGCGAAGGCTCCCGATCCGCTCCTCCCGCGCGCCTCTCGTCCGGGCGTTGGCCGCGAGCCTAAGCAGATTTCGCGAAAGTGGCAGCCGGTTTTTCGACAAAAATCTGCGACGAAACAAGAACCCGAGCCGGTGAAGCGTTGGTTTGCCGATGCAAGCCTGCTCGGGCCTCGGGTGCGCCGTGCGGCAAGAGGCCGGCCGCGCCGATCCGCGTCAGGCGCTAGGCCAGGCCCGCCGCCTCCAGCAGGGCCTGCGTCCCGAGGCTCGTCGAGTCGAGCAGCGGCACCCCGTCGAGGGCGGCCGGCAGGCGCCAGCCCGGCAGGTTGGTGCTCCAGATCAGCACCGCGTCGGCGCCTTCGCCCACCTCCCAGGCCGCCGCGGCGAGGCGGGCCGGCGCGACCGTGGCGGCGTCGCGGTTCTCGGCGATGCCGAGATGGGCGGTCGCGCCGATTCCGATCCCCGCCTCCCCGAACCGGCCGGCCACCAGGTCGGCCTCCTCGGCATCGCCCTGGACCACGAGGCCGACGCGGCGAAACCCGTCGCGGCGCATCCGGTCCCGGGCGGCGAGCGCCGTCGTCACCATCGGCAGGCCGGTGCGGGCTTTGACCGCCCGGCATAGGTCCTCGTCCGGGGTGAAGCCGAGGGCGGCGCCCCGGGTCGCGTTCCAGCACAGGGCGGCGACGCCCGCCTCGGCCAGGAGGTCGGCGGCGGCGAGGAACACGGCCTCGTCGTAGCCCGCGCCCTTGAGCATCGAGCGGTAGGGCACCCGGGCGTAGCAGGCGTCGGCGCGACCGGCGAGGCGGGCCTCCGTCGCCCGCTCGACCACCCGGTTGGAGGAGGGCAGGATCACCCCGAGGGCCGGGAGCAGCGGGGAGGTCATCGCACGGGTCCTTCGGTCAGCCGGGCCACCATCAGGGCTTGGGTGCGGGCGACGTGGGCCTGCATCACGGCGCGGGCGCGGTCGCCTTCGCGGGCCCGCAGGGCGTCGAGGATCGCCCGATGCTCGGCCAGGGATTCGGCGACGCGGCCGTCGGCCGCCAGCGCGAAGTTGCGGGCCCGTTCGAGGCGCGGGAAGGCCCGGCCGTGCGCCTCGGCGATGGCCGGGCTGCGGGCTGCGGTCACGATCAGCCGGTGGGCCTGGCGGTTGAGGCGCGTATAGGCGTCGCGGTCGTCGTGGGCCGCCTCCAGGGCGTCCTGGATCCGCGCGAGGCGGTCGAGTTCCGCGGCGGTGATCCGCTCGGCGGCAAGGCCTGCGCAGAAGCTCTCCAGCGCCACTTCCAGCTCGAACAGCGGCACGAGGTCGGCGGGGTCGAGCGGCGTCACCAGGGCGGCCCGGTTGCGCCTGAGCGTCACCAGCCCCTCGCCGGCCAGCAGCTTCAGCGCCTCGCGCACCGGCGTGCGCGACACGCCGAGGCGCGCCACGAGGTCGGGCTCGTTCAGCACCTCGCCGGGGCCAAGCAGGTTGAGCAGGATCAGCCGGCGCAACGCGGCCGCGGCCTGCTCGGTCAGGGAGGGCTCGGGGCGCTGCGGGCGAGGCGGCGCGTCGTCGGGGGAGGCGGGACGGGGGGCAGCCAAGACACTCTCTTGCTGGGACACTCTCTTGCAATCAGGCCCTTCGACGATCGCTACACCAGCCGCCGCGACAGGCCGGTCAGCCGCTCCATCACGGCGATGCCCCCGATCGTCGCGACGATCAGCACGCCCGACAGCGCCGCGATGGTCACGTCGAGGCGGCCCTCCAGGTCCTGCCACATCCGGATCGGCAGCATGTCGGTGGCGGCGTCGCGCAGGAAGAGCGACACCGGGATGTTGTCGAACGAGGCCATGAAGGCGAGGAAGCCGCCCGACAGGATGCCGGGGCGGATCAGCGGCAGGGTGATGCGGCGGAAGGTGTAGAACCGCGAGGCCCCGAGGCTCGCCGAGCCCTCGAGCAGGCTGGGCTGCAGCTGGGTCAGGGCCGCCACGGTGTTGCGCACCACGTAGGGCACGCAGACCACCGTGTGACCCAGAACCAGCGTGAAGACCGAGACCGGCCAGCCGACCAGCGAGAAGAACATCAGGCTCGACAGGCCGAAGGCGAGCGCCGGCAGGATCAGCGGCGAGAGGAAGAAGCTGTCGAGGAGGCGGGCCGAGAGGCGCGGCGAGCGCGCCACCGCCAGCGCCGCCAGCACCCCGAGCCCGATGGCCATGAGGGTGGCCAGCACCGCCACCGTCAGGCTGTTCTTGAGCGCGTAGTGGAGCTGCCAGGCCTCCATCAGCTCGCCGTACCAGCGGAGGGAGTAGCCCGGCGGCGGGAAGCGCAGGGACAGCCCGTCGGTGAAGGACACCACCAGCACGATCACCGTGGGGGCGAGCAGCAGCACCACGGCGAGGAGCGCCATCAGGTGCAGGAGGATCTCGAAGCTGAGGCGGTCGAGGGCGGCAAAGAGACGGGACATCGCGAGCAACCTCAGGCCTGGGCGTAGCCGCGGGCGAGCCGCCCGAGCGCGTTGAAGGACAGCACCACGGCCAGCACCGCGACGAGGAAGATCACCGACATCGCCGCCGCGAAGGGCCAGTTCTGCAGGGCGATGGCCTGCTGGTAGATGTAGCCCGGCATGAACAGCATCTGCCCGCCGCCGATCAGCGACTGGGTGATGAAGCCCGAGATCGCCGCCGCGAAGGTGAGCACCGCGCCGGCGATGAGGCCCGGCAGGCAGAGCGGCAGGGTCACGCGGAGGAAGGTGCGCCAGCGCCCGGCGCCGAGCGCCTCCGAGGCGTCCCACAGGCTCGGGTCGATGCGCGAGAGCGCCGTCATCAGCGGCAGCACCATCAGGGGCATCTGGACCTGCGCCAGCGCCGCCACGAGGCCGCCCTCGGCGTAGAGGAGCCGCAGGGGCGTGTCGATCAGCCCGAGGGACGAGAGCAGGCTGTTGAGCACCCCCTGGCGTCCCAGGATCACGATCCACGCGAAGGTGCGGATGACGACGCTGGTGAGGAGCGGCGTCAGCACCGCCAGGATGATCAGGCCGCGCACCCAGCCCCCGGCCCGGGTGGCGACGAGCGCCAGCGGCAGGCCCAGCACCAGGCAGGCCGCCGTGACCTTGAGCCCGAGCCACAGCGTGCCGAGGAGCACGCCGAGGCTGAACCCGTCGCCGAGAAAGGCCGCATATTGCGACAGGCCGATCCCCCCGTCCGCGCCCTTGAGCGACAGCCCGAGGAGCGCGACCAGGGGCGCGGCGAAGAATGCCGCGAAGAACAGTGCGAGCGGGCTCGCCAGCCGCAGCGGGTAGGTGGTGACGTCCGGCAGAGCCACGGCAAAGATCCTCTAGAGCTTGATCTCGCGGTTGAACCGCTCGATCCAGGCCGGGCGCTGAGCGTTGATGGTCTTCCAGTCCTGGAACACGAACTTCTTCTTCAGGTCGTCGGTGTCCTTCGCCAGAACCTTGGCGATCTCGCCGGTCATCTTCACCTTGGCGTTGGTCGGCACGATCAGGTAGGGCGCCTGCATCAGCCGGGTCTGGACCGGCTCGGAAATCGCCGCCTCGATCAGCTTGAAGGCGAGCTCGCGGTTGGGCGAGTTCCTGACGATCTGGATCGCGGTCTTGAAGGCGATGGCGCCCTCCTTGGGCGCCACGAACTCCACCGGCACGCCCTTGGCCTTCAGGATCTGGATCGCGTTGAAGTTGCCGGGCGAGATGTCGACCTGGCCCTGCTGAAAGAGGGTGGCGAGCGCGCCGGGATTGGCCGCCACCGCCGAGAGGTTGGGCTTGAGCGCCTCCATCGCCTTGAAGGCGGGATCGATGTTCGCTTCCGAGCCGCCATGCATCTTGGCGATCTCGACCATGAAGCCGGTGCCGAGCGTCGAGTTCATGTTGGTGATGCCGACCCGGCCCTTGTATTCGGGACGCCACAGGTCGGCCCAGGAGGTCGGCGGGGTCTTCACCGTGTCGGGGTTGTAGGTCAGGCCGACGACCTGGAAGAAGGCCGCGGGTCCGTGCGGATCCTGCGCGTCGGGGATCAGGTCCTTGAAGGCGGCGCTGCGCTCGACCGGGAAGGGCTCGACCAGATCCTGGGCCAGCGCGGTGAGCGCCGGGCCGGGATCGTGCAGCATCACGTCGATCGGCGGGTTGGCCCTGGCGGCCGAGACCTTGGCGATCTGGTCGACCGACAGCATCGGGTCGAGGACGATCGGCGCGTTGCTCGTCTCCTTTCGGAAGGCCGGCACCAGCACGGCCTTGTGCGCCTCCTCCCAGCTCCCCGTGAAGGTGGCGAAGACGAGGGGCCGCGCCTGCGCGAAGGACAGGCCGGGAAACAGCTCCATGGCGCCGAGCGACAGGGCGGTGGTGAGGAGGGTACGGCGATCGAGCATCGACAGGGCTCCTTGGTCGGCAAAAATCAGGCGGCGGCCGGGAAGGCGGAGGCGAGGCCGGGGGCGACGGCGATGCGCACCGGCGTGCCGGGCGCGCGCAAGGTGCCGCCGCCGAGGCGCGGCTCGGCGATCTTGAGCGGGCGGCCCGCCCCCACCCGGACCTCGTGGACGACGGTGGGGCCGAGGGGCAGCGCCATCTCGACGACGCCCGCGATGCCGTCCTCGCCCTCGGTGAGGCGCAGGTGCTCGGGCCGCAGGCACAGGGTCACCCGCGTTCCCGGCGCCATCGGGCGGGCGAGCGGGCGCGCCACCACCTCGCCGCCGGCATCGAGGGCGATGCGCGGGCCCCGTGCGTCCTGCCCGACGAGCACCCCCGGCACGGCATTGGCCGAGCCCACGAAGGTGTTGACGAACAGCGAGTCCGGCGCGTCGTAAACGGTGGTCGGGGCGGCGAACTGCTCGAGCCGCCCGTTCGAGAGCACCGCCACCCGGTCGGAAAGCGACAGGGCCTCCTCCTGGTCGTGGGTGACGAGGAGCGTCGTCACCCCGGCGACGCGCTGGAGCCGCTTCACCTCGATCTGCATGTCGAGGCGCAGGTTCTTGTCGAGGGCCGCGAAGGGCTCGTCGAGGAGCAGCACCGCCGGCCGGATGGCGAGCGCGCGGGCGAGCGCCACCCGCTGCTGCTGGCCGCCGGAAAGCTGGCGCGGGGTGCGCGCCCCGGCATGGCCGAGCTGCACGAGGTCGAGCAGGCGCCTGGCCTCCGCCGCCTGCTCCGCTCGCGGGGCGCCCCGGGCCGCGAGGCCGTAGGCGACGTTCTCGGCCACCGTCAGGTGCGGGAAGAGGGCGTAGTTCTGGAAGACGATGCCGACGGCGCGCCGGCTCGGCGGCAGGGCGTCGATCACCTCGTCGGCGACGATCACCCGCCCCTCGGTCTGGCGCAGGAAGCCGGCGACGATGCGCAGCAAGGTGGTCTTGCCGCAGCCCGAGGGCCCCAAGAGCGAGATCAGCTCGCCGCCGCGGATGTCGAGGTTGATGTTTTCCACGGCGACCGCGCCGCCGTACCGGTGGGTGATGCCGTCGAGCACGACGGACCGGCCCTCCGCCTGACCCTGGCTGCGTCGTCCGGTTGCTGTCACGGTGGGGCCTTCCTGCGGCATCGATCTTGCTGCCGAGGTCATCGCAAATCGTATGCCATTTTCGGGAAAGCCCATGCCCAGCCACCACTTGCATAATCGAGGTCTCGCATGAGCACGGAGCTGTGGCGTCTCCCGGCCATCGAGCTCGGCCGGCTCTTCGCCGATGGACGTGCCTCGCCGGTCGATGCCCTGGAGGCCGCACAGGCCCGGGCCGCCGCTTGGGAGCCGCACCTGAACGCGCTCTCGCGCGACAATCCCCGCGCTCGATCTGAGGCCGAGGCGAGCGCCGCCCGCTGGCGGGCGGGCGCGGCCCTCTCGCCCCTCGACGGCGTGCCGATGACCGTGAAGGAATTCCTGGTCACCGAGGGCATGCCCTCGACCTATGCCGAGCCGGGCGAGGCGCCGTCGGCGGCGCAGGACGAGCTGCCGGTCGCCCGCATGCGGCAGGCCGGGCTCGTGACGCTCGCCAAGACCACGATGCCGGAATTCGCCGTGCAGGGTTTTACGGCATCTGCCCGTTTCGGCGTCACCCGCAACCCCTGGAACCCGGCCCTCACCCCCGGCGGCTCGACCGGCGGGGGCGCCGCCGCGACGGCCGCCGGCTACGCGCCGATCGCGCTCGGCACCGATGGCGGCGGCTCGCTGCGCCGGCCCGCGGCGCATACCGGCCTCGTCGGCCTCAAGAGCAGCCTCGGCCGGGTACCCCGGCTCGGCGGTCTGCCCTCGCCGCTCCTCGATTTCGAGGTCGCGGGCGCACTCACCCGCACCGTCGCCGACACCCGGGCGGTGCTGCGCCTGATGCAGGGGGCCGATCCGCGGGTGCTGTGGTCGGGCTTCGCGGTCGCGCCACGCAGCGCCCGGCCCCTGCGCGCCCGCTACGTCGAGCGCATCGGCGAGGCCCCCCTCGATCCGGTCGTCGCCGCGTCGTGCCGGCGGGCGCTCGGCGAGCTTCGGGCGATCGGGGTCGCGGTCGAGGAGGGCCCGCTGCCGGTCGACATCACCGGGCTCAACGGCCTGTGGCCGGAGATCGGCAAGATCGGCATCGCCCGGCTGTTCGCGGCCGATCCGGCGCTGGCGGCACGGGCGAGCGCGCCCTACCGGGCGATGGCGGAGGAGGGCGCGCGGGCGCCCGCGACGCTGCTCTGCGACATCGTCGAACGGGTCCAGGCCCTGCGCAACGCGGCGAGCGTGGCCTTCGCGGAGATCGATCTCCTCGTCACGCCGTCGGCCGCGGCGATGCCCTGGGCGGCGGACGCGGTCTACCCCGAGGTGATCGACGGGCAGCCGGTCGGTCCGCGCGGCCATGCGGTCTATTCGGGCTGGGTGAACGCCGCGGCGCTGCCGGCCGTGAGCCTGCCGGTCGATCCCGCGCCGGACGGAATGCCGATCGGCCTCCACCTCGTGGCCGGGTTCGGCCGCGACGACCTTCTCCTCGACGTGGCCGAGGCGCTGGAGAGCCGCCGGCCCTTCGCGGATCGCTGGCCGGTCCTGCCCGGGGAGGTCTCCCGATGAGCGGCGGCATCTCGGTCCACGCGGTCGACGTGGCGGAGGGCCGCCCGGCGCTCGGCCTCGCGGTCACCCTGGCGGTGATCGAGGCGGCGGGCCCGCGCCTGGTCGCCGAGGGCGTGATCGGGCCGGACGGCAGCTTCGACCACCCGGTGGTGCGCGGCGTCGGGATCGGGCCCGGCACCTACGAGGCGGTCTTCCACCTCGGCGACTACTTCACCGCGCAAGGACGGCCGGGCCCGCACTTCCTCGACCGTGTGCCGTTCCGCTTCACGGTGGTGGCGGCGCATGAGCACCACCACCTGCCGCTGAAGTTCACGCGCTTCGGCTACGCGGTGTTCCGGGGCATCTGACCCCGCCGCAGAGCAGGGGGGCGAGCTCGCCGAAGGGCACGGGCCGGCCGAACAGGAATCCCTGCGCCGCGACGCAGCCCGCCTCCCGCAGGGCGGCGAGCTGGGCTTCGGTCTCGACGCCCTTGGCGGTCGCCCGCATGCCCAGCGCGCCCGCGAGGGCGACCACCGCCCGCACGAAATCCGCGGTCTCCGGCGTCGCCATCGAGGCGGCCAGCGCCCGGTCGAGCTTGACCTGGCCGAAGGGCAGGCGCCGCAGGGCGCCGAGGGAGGATGCGCCGGCGCCGAAGGCGTCGAAGGCGATCCCGATCCCGAGGGCGGCGAGGTCCTTCAGCCGTCCGCTCTCCGCCGCGATGGCCGCCTCGGCGACGTCGAGTTCGATGCGCTCGGGGGCCTGGCCCGTCGCCTGGAGCGCGTCCCGGATCGCAGCCACGAAGCCCGCCTGGCGCAGCTGCCCACCCGCGACGTTCACCACCAGGCGGATCTCCGGCGGCATTTCGCGCGTCTCGGCGAGCGCGGTGCGCAGGACCCACTCGCCGAGCGGCGCGATCAGACCGGTCTCCTCGGCGAGCGGCAGGAAGGCGGCCGGCGCCAGGGTGCCGCGGGTCGGGTGGTGCCACCGCGCCAGCGCCTCGAGCGCGGTCACCCGCACGCTCGCGAGGTCGAAGACCGGCTGGTAGTGCAGGGAGAACGCGCCGCGGTGCAGGCCCTCGCGCAGATCGGATTCGTTGCGCCGGCGCTCCTCCGCCGCCCGGTCCATGGCGGCGGCGAAGTGCCGGAAGGTGTTCCGGCCCTCGGACTTCGCCCGGTAGAGCGCGAGGTCGCCGCGCTTGAGCAGGGTGTCGGCGTCGAGGCCGTGCTCGGGCGCGAAGGCGATGCCGATGCTGACGCCGATCACCGCCTCCTGCCCGCCGAGATCGACCGGCCGGCGCAGGGCCGCGACCAGCCGCTCCGCGGTGGCGGCGGCGGAACGATCGTCCGCCTCGCCGCCGAGCAGGATCGCGAACTCGTCGCCGCCGAGGCGCGCCGGCAGGTCCTCGCGGCGCAGGCAGGCGCGGATGCGCCCCGCCACCTCGCGCAGCAGGGTATCGCCGGCGAGATGGCCGAGCGTGTCGTTGACCGCCTTGAAGGCGTCGAGGTCGAGGCAGAGCAGGCCGCAGCTCCCGCCGTGGCGCCGCAGGGCGGCGAGGCGCTGGTCGAGGCTGTCGCGGAAGAGCGCCCGGTTCGGCAGCCCGGTCAGGGCGTCGTGCCGGGCCATGTGGGTCACCTGCGCCTCGGCCGCCTTGCGGGCGGTGATGTCGGTGTAGGTGCGCACCGCCCCGCCGGTGGGCAGCGGCACGGTGCGGATCTCCAGCACGGTGCCGTTCGCGCGCTCGTGCTCGTAGGTGCGGGGCTGGATCGCCAGGGGGGCGTGCATCAGGACCTCGCGCAGCGTGCCGTCGCACCGGGCGAAGTCGTCCTGCGCCAGCTGGTGGCGGCGCACCGCATCGAAGCTCGGGGCGGCCCGCATCATCTCCCGCGGCAGGTCGAGGAGCGCGAGGGCGCGCTCGTTGCACACCCGTACCGCCCCGGCCTCGTCGATCATCAGGAGGCCCTGATCCATATGCGCCAGGGTGGCGTCGAGGAGGGCGGTGCTGGCGCGCAGCTCGGTCTCGGCCCGGTCGATCTCGGTCACGTCCTGCACGGTGCCGAACAGGGCGGTCGCGGTGCCGACCGCGTCCTCGTTGCAGATGCCGTGCGAGACGACGACCCGCTCCTCGCCGTCGCGCCGCACGAGCCGGGCCTTGAAGTGGAAATCCGTCCGGTTCTCGCGCGCCGCGGCCACGAGGTCCGCGACCCGCGCCCGGTCGTCTGGGTGATAGTAGGACAGGGCCTCCTGGACGCCGGCAGGGGGGGCGCCCGGCGCCAGCCCGTGCATGCGGCAGACCTCGTCCGACCAGGTCATGACGCCGGAGGCGAGATCGACGCGCCAATGGCCGATATGGGCCATCTGCTCGGCGAGCGTCAGGTAGCGGTTGGCCTCCGACAGGGCCGCCTCGCTCGCCCGCCGGCGAGCGGCCTCGGTCTCGCTGGCGACGCGGGCCTCGTAGTGGCGCAGCTGGGCCACCACCACCTCGCCGAGGTCGCGCAGGCGCTCCACCTCGGCATCCGGCATCCGCCGCGGCACCGTGTCGGCGATGCAGAGGGTTCCGAGCGGCAGGCCCGTAGCGAGCGAGAGCGGGATGCCGACGTAGAACCGCACCGCGAACGGCCCGGTGACGATCGCCCGGTCGCGGAACCGCGGATCGGCCGCGGCGTCCTCGACCACCAGCGGGGCCTCGCTCATGACGGCGTGATCGCAGAACGCCGCGCCGCGAGGGGTCGGGCCGAAGGCGATGCCGGAGGCCGCCTTGCACCACAGCCGGTCGGCGTCGACCAGCGAGATCCAGGCATGCGGAACGGAAAACAGCGTGCGGGCGAGCCGGCAGACCGCGTCGAAATGCGCCTCCGGCGGCGTATCGAGGATGCCGAGGGCGCGCAGGCTGGAAAGGCGGTCGGCCTCCCGCGGCGGAACGAGATGCATCGCGACGCTCCTCTCCGGCCCGGCACCGGGATGCGATCGTTGGGGCAGACCAGGAATGTCGAAAACCCTAAGGACGCGTTAACCAGGGTGGCAGCACCGGCTGCCGGGGGCGCGCCGCCCGCCGCCCCGCGCAGGCGGCGCGACCGCCCGTCAGGCCGTCAGCGCCCGGCTGATCACGATCCGTTGGACGTCGCTCGTCCCCTCGTAGATCTGGCACACCCGCACGTCGCGATAGATCTGCTCGACCGGATAATCCGCCAGGTAGCCGTAGCCGCCGTGGATCTGGATCGCGTCGGAGCACACCGCCTCCGCCATCTCGGAGGCGAAGAGCTTGGCCATCGCCGCTTCCTTCAGGCAGGGCTGCCCGGCATCGCGCAGCCGCGCCGCGTTCAGTACCAGGAGGCGCGCGGCCTCGATCCGTGTCGCCATGTCGGCGAGCCGGAAGGCCACCGCCTGGTGCCCCATCAGCTTCTGGCCGAAAGTCTCGCGCTCGCCCGCGTAGGCGAGCGCCGCCTCGAACGCCGCGCGGGCCATGCCGACCGCCTGGGCGGCGATGCCGATGCGCCCGCCCTCGAGGTTGGCGAGCGCGATTCTCAGCCCCTCGCCTTCCTGGCCGAGCATCAGGTCCGGGGTGAGCTCCATGTCTTCGAACACGATCTGGGCGGTGTCCGAGGCGCGCTGCCCGAGCTTGTGCTCGATGCGCGCTACCTTGTAGCCGGGGGTCTTCGTCGGCACGATGAAGGCCGAGATGCCGCGCTTGCCGGCCTCCGGATCGGTCACCGCGAACACGATGGCCAGATCCGCATTCGCCCCCGAGGTGATGAACTGCTTGGTGCCCGACAAGACCCAGGCATTGCCCGAGCGCCGCGCCCGGGTCTTGAGCGCGGCGGCGTCCGAGCCGGCGCCGGGCTCGGTGAGGCAGAAGGCGCCGAGCTGCTCGCCGCGGGCGAGGGGGCCGAGGAACCGCGCCTTCTGCTCGTCGCTGCCGAACTTCAGGATCGGCATGCAGCCGACCGAGTTGTGCACGCTCATCACCGTCGAGACCGCGCCGTCGCCGGCCGCCACCTCCTCGATGGCGAGCGCGTAGGCGACGTGGTCGGCGGCGGCCCCGCCATGCTCTTCGGGCACCAGCATGCCCATGAAGCCGAGCCCCCCCATCTCGGCGATCGCCTCGCGGGGAAAACGCGCCTCCCGGTCCCATTCGGCCGAGAACGGCTTCAGCCGCTCGCGCGCGAAGCTGCGGGCGGTGTCGCGGATCAGGATCTGGTCGTCGCTCAGCATCCGGCTCTCTCCTGGGGGTGTTCGCATCGGCACGTCGATGCGAACACGTTCGGCGCACGGGCGCCGGCGCCCGTTCGGGCTTGCCCGGCGCGGTCGAACGGGTCCGTTCGGCCGCGCGGGGAATCCTCACTTGGGCTGCATGCGCAAGGCCCCGTCGAGGCGGATGACCTCGCCGTTGAGCATCGGGTTGTCGATGATCGCCATCGCGAGCCGGGCATATTCCTCCGGCCTGCCGAGGCGGGAGGGGAACGGCACCGCGGCGCCGAGCGAATCCTGGACCTCCTGCGGCAGGCCGCGCAGCATCGGCGTCTCGAAGATGCCGGGCGCGATGGCGCAGACCCGGATGCCGGAGGGCGCGAATTCCCGCGCCGCCGGCAGGGTCAGCCCGACGATACCGGCCTTCGAGGAGGCGTAGGCCGCCTGGCCCACCTGGCCCTCGTAGGCCGCGATTGAGGCGGTGGAGATGATGACGCCGCGCTCGCCCCCCTCCAGCGGGTCGAGGGCGAGCGCGCCGGCCGCCACCAGCCGCATCAGGTTGAAGCTGCCGATCAGGTTGACCTGGATCACCTTGGCGTAAGCCTGGAGTTCGAGGGGGCCGTTGCGCCCGACGATCCGGCCGGCGGTCGCGACGCCCGCGCAATTGACCAGGATGCGGGCCGGGCCATGCGCCTCGGCCGCCCGGGCGACCGCCGCCTCGGCGCTCGCCGCATCGGCGACGTCGCAGGGGAGGGCGAGCCCACCGATCTCGGCGGCGACCTCCGCCGCGGCGCCCTCGTTGAGGTCGAGGAGCGCGACCCGTGCGCCCGCCGCGGCCAGCGCCCGGCCGGTCGCCGCCCCGAGGCCCGACCCGCCGCCCGTCACGATCGCGGCTAAGCCGTTGACGTTCATGCCTCATCCTCCCGTGATCGAAGCCCCACTCGTCCGGTGGGTGAGCCCCGTCGCGTGCGGCCCGTGCTCCCGCCCGTGGCGAAGGGCGGACCGGTCTGCTACGCGATCGTATCGTTGGCCCCATCGCTATGGGGCGGACCTGCCATCGTCAAGGCGCCCCGGATCAGGCGACGACAAGCGCCGGACGACAACCATTCGGGGGGAGGGCAGCGCATGGACCCGTCGTCGCACGAGGCCGGTCAGGGCGGACCGCTCGCGGGCCTGCGCATCGTCGAGTTCGCCGGGATCGGTCCAGGACCCTTCGCGGCGATGCTGCTCGCCGACATGGGCGCCGACATCGTCCGGCTCGATCGGCCCGGCGGCGCCGACCCCTATTCCAGGAACGTGGTGGCGCGGGGCCGCCCGACCGTGACGGTGGATATCAAGGACCCGGACGACCTCGCCGGCACCCTGGCGCTACTCTCCCGGGCCGACGCCCTGATCGAGGGGTTTCGCCCCGGCGTGATGGAGCGGCTCGGTCTCGGGCCCGACGCGGTCCTCGCCCGCAACCCGCGCCTCGTCTACGGCCGCATGACCGGCTGGGGCCAGGACGGCCCCCTCGCCAAGGCGGCGGGGCACGACATCACCTATCTGGCGGTGACCGGTGCGCTGGCGGCGATCGGTCCCGAGGAACGGCCGGTGCCGCCGCTCAATCTCGTCGGCGATTACGGCGGCGGCGCGCTCTATCTCGTCGCCGGGATTCTCGCCGGCCTGCTCTCGGCCGGGCGGACCGGGCGGGGCCAGGTGGTCGACGCCGCGATCTGCGACGGGGCCGCGTCCCTGATGGCGATGTTCTCCGAGCTCGCCTCGCAGGGTCGCTGGAGCGACCGGCGCGAAGCCAACCTCCTCGATGGCGGCGCGCCCTGGTACCGCACCTATGCCTGCAGCGACGGACACCACGTCGCCCTCGGGCCGCTCGAGCCGCAGTTCTACGCCCTCTTTCGCCGCCTGACGGGCCTCGACGCCGACCCCGATTTCGACCGGCGCGACGATCCGGCGATGTGGCCGGTCCTGCGGCGCAAGCTCGAGATCCTGTTCGCCGGTCGGACGCGGGACGAGTGGTGCCGGCTTCTCGAAGGAACGGATTCCTGCGTCGCGCCGGTCCTCACCCTGGGCGAGGCGCCACACCATCCCCATCTCGCCGCGCGCCGGAGCTTCGTCACCCATGACGGCACGGTCCAGCCCGCCCCGGCGCCCCGGTTCTCGGCGACGCCTTCCGCAATCCGGTCGGTGCCCGCGCCGGTCACCCTCGCCGAGGCTCTGCGACGGTGGAGCGGGGAGGGGAGTTCCGGAAGCTGAGCCGGAGAAAGGGTGTTGACGGGCCGAAACGCGGAGCCTATACGACCACCCATCGGCGCCGGCCGCGACAGCGGCCCGGGCGCTGAGCCATCTTCGAGACAGTCCGGGCCGGCAAGCCTGACCTTGGTCAGGTGCTGGTCCTGTTTTCACCGATGGATG
>NZ_JACWCT010000119.1 GCF_016613415.1 Methylobacterium ajmalii
GCGGAGCGGGCCGAGCGCCTGCGCGAGGCCGCCGCCGCCGAGCCGGCCCCGGGCCCGGGCGAGGCCTTCGCGGCCGATCCCGCCGTCTTCGTCGCCCGCACGGCCCGGCTGCACGGCCGGGTCGCCCTGGCGGCGGGGGCGAGCGTGTTCTTCTCCTGCCGGCTGGAGGCCGGGCTCGGGCCGATCGTGATCGGGTCGAACGTCAACGTGCAGGACAATTGCGCCCTCCACACCCGCGCCGACGGCCTGGTGATCGGGCACGACACGACGCTCGGCCACAACGTGCGCGCCGGCGACGGCCGCATCGGCCCGCACTGCCTGGTCGGCATGGGGGCGCGCCTCGGCCCCGGCACGGTGGTGGAGGCCGACGTGCTCGTCGCTGCCGGCAGCGCCACCGATCCCGGGCAGGTGCTGGATTCCGGCTGGCTCTGGGGCGGGCGCCCGGCCCGGAAGCTCGCGCGCCTCGATTCGGAGCGCCGCGCCATGATGGCCCGGACGGTGGCGAGCTACGCGGCCTACGGCCGGACCTTCCGCCGGCTCCAAGCGCGGTCGGGCGGGGAGGGTTAGAGACCCGCCGCCGCCCGTCCCGATCCGGCCCGGCGGGCGGCCTCGGCCACGTCGAGGAGGTGGCCGAGCTCGGCCGCGGCCGCGGCCACCCGCTCGGCGACCCGGGCGTCGGTGACGATCCCGTCCTCGATCTCGGCCTCGCCGGCATAGACCGCCGTCGGCGCGACGTGGGCGGTGAAGAAGCCGAAGAGCGGGCGCAAGGCGTGCTCGACCATCAGGGCGTGGCGCGGCCCGCCGCCGGTCGCGGTCAGCACCACCGGCTTGCCCGCGATGGCGGCGGGATCGAGGAAGTCGATGACGTGCTTGAACAGGCCCGAATAGGCGCCGTTGTGCACCGGCGAGCCGACGACGAGCCCGTCGGCGCCCTCCATCGCCTCGATCATGTGGGCGATCGGCAGCGGCAGGGCCTGCCGCGTGGTGGCGCCGAGGCCCGTGCCGATCTCGGCTAGGTCGTAGACCTTGAGGTCGATGGGGCGCTGCCGGCCGAGCTCGGCCGTGACCGCCTCCACCAGCGCGCGGGTCCGGGACGGGCGGCGGACGTTGCCCGAGAAGGCGACGATGCGGGCTGGTCTCACGGCGGGCTCCGGTTGACGAGGACGGGTTCCCGGAACGGATCGCGGGACCGGTCGCGGCGGCCCCGGACTGTGCCGGGAGCGCGCGCGAGGTCAATGCGAAACCGGTGCCAGGGCTCCCCGTCCCTTAACGGGACACGCGGTCCCACGTCCCGAGTAGATGGGGCAGGTCGGCGAATTCGTCGAAGACCCGGACGGCGCCGGCGGCCAGAAGATCCGCCCCGGCCCGGTCGTGCGACCAGTGGCCGCCGCCGCAGAAGCCGAGCGCCGGGATCCCGGCGGCCCGCGCCGCGGCGACGCCCGGCACGCTGTCCTCGATCACCACGCAGGCCTCCGGCGCCACCCCCATCTGCGCGGCGGCATAGAGGAAGAGGTCCGGGAACGGCTTGCCCCGCGACACCATGGTGGCGCTGAAGACGTGCCCGTCGAAGTGCCGCAGGAGGCCGGTGAGCGTCAGCGCGTGGCGCAGGCGCTGCGGATCGCTGCTCGAGGCGACGCAGCGCCGGTCCGGCATCGTCTCCAGCACCGCGGCGACGCCCGCGATGGCCTGGAGCTCGGCGTCGAAGGCCCGCAGGGTGTCGGCCCGCACCGCGTCGACGAAGCCCTCCGGCGTCGGCACGCCGTAATCGGTGGCGATGTGGGCCATGATCGAGGTCATGCTGGTCCCGGTGAAGCGCCGCGCCACCGTGGCGAGGTCGATCGGCACGCCGATGCGCTGCAGGTTCTCGGTCAGGCGCGCGAGGCTGATCGGCTCGCTGTCGATCAGCACGCCGTCGCAATCGAAGATCACCAGTTCCGGTCGCCCGCCCGTCCTGCCGCTCATGCCGCTCCCCTCATGCTGTTGCCCTCATGCCGTTCCCCTGGCCGTCGGTCCGCCGGGGCCCTGGCACGCCGGGTCGTGTGGGATCAACCCGCCACGGTGCCGCGCTCACGCTTGCGCCGCCCCCCGCAAATCCTTGCGCCGGCAAGGGCCTCTCACTACTCAAGGTGCCGCGCGTCCCGGGGGGCGCGGTCCGGAGCCCTGGATGATCCGCTTCCTGTGCCGTTGCCTCGGCCTCTTGCTTCTCGCCGCCGGCTTCGTCGGGATCGT
This sequence comes from Methylobacterium ajmalii, assembly GCF_016613415.1. Taxonomy (GTDB): domain Bacteria; phylum Pseudomonadota; class Alphaproteobacteria; order Rhizobiales; family Beijerinckiaceae; genus Methylobacterium; species Methylobacterium ajmalii. The sequence goes on from NZ_JACWCT010000119.1 coordinate 2,230, forward strand.
CTACGACGGCGCCCGCTCGATCGCCAACAACGCCGTCCTGGTCACCTCGGTCAGCGATTTCGCCTCCGCGCTGATGAAGGACCGGGCCGCCAGCCTCCAGGCCATGGCCGAGGGCGGGCAGCCGGCCCTGTGGAAGCTCCTGGGCCTGCCCTTCACCCTGTCGCCGGCCGCACCGGTCGCCCTGGTCCTCGGCTTGGTCCTGCTCTGGCTCGGCCAGCCGCCGCGGGCCGGCATCGGCACGGGTTTCCGCCCGTGACCGCGGGCCGACCCCTTCCCCCACGACCGTCCCTCCAGAGACCTTCCTGCGCGAGCTTGCCCGGCGATGCGGCCTGACACGATGGGGCGTACCGCGATCGCGGTCCTGCCCGGCCTCTCCCTCTGCGTCGCCGTCACGGCGGCGGCGAGCCTGGTCCAGGCGGCGGAGGAGCACCTCGTCCACCACCCCTACGTCGAGGCGCTGGTGATCGCGATCCTCGCCGGCATCGCGATCCGCTCGCTGTGGGAGCCGGGGCCGCGCTGGCGCATCGGCATCGCCTTCAGCGCCAAGCAGCTGCTGGAGGTCGCCGTGATGCTGCTCGGCGCCTCGATCAGCCTCAAGGCGCTCGTCGCCTCGGGGCCGGCCCTGCTCACCGGCATCGTCGCCACCGTGGTGATCGCGCTCGTCGCCAGCTACGTCATCGGCCGGCTGCTCGGCCTGCCGGCCCGGATGTCGATCCTGATCGCCTGCGGCAACGCGATCTGCGGCAACTCGGCCATCGCGGCGGTTGCCCCGGTGATCGGGGCGAGCGGCGACGACGTCGCCTCCTCGATCGCCTTCACGGCGATCCTCGGCGTCCTCGTCGTGCTGGGCCTGCCGCTCCTGATCCCGCTGCTGGGCACCAACCCGACCGAGTACGGCGTGCTCGCCGGCCTCACGGTCTACGCGGTGCCCCAGGTGCTCGCCGCCACCGTGCCGGTGAGCCTCGTCAGCACCCAGGTCGGCACGCTGGTCAAGCTCGTGCGGGTGCTGATGCTCGGGCCGGTGGTGCTCGGCCTGTCCCTCGTCGCCCCGCACCTGCGCGACGAGCCCGGCGCGCCGGCCGGGGCGAGGAAGAAGCTCGGCTTCTTCAAGCTGGTGCCGTGGTTCATCCTCGGCTTCCTCGGCCTCGCCGCCGCCCGCTCGCTGGGCCTCGTGCCCGATGCCGCGCTCGCGCCGCTCACCCGGACCGCCGGCATCCTGACGGTGATCGCCATGGCGGCCCTCGGGCTCGGGGTCGACGTGCGGGTGGTGGCCCGGGTCGGCGGCCGGGTGACGCTGGCGGTCGTCGCCTCGCTCGCCGTGCTGCTTCTCGTCAGCATCACGCTGGTGCGGGGGCTCGGGATCTCCTGAGCGCCTGCTCGGGCTGCGTGAAGCCCTCGTCCCATTCTCGACCTCATCCCGAGGCGTCAGTCCCATCATCGATGGGCCGACACCTCAGGCTGAGGTTGCCGATGGGGTCAAAGGCCCTCCCGAAGACCATGGCATCGGTCGAGCAGGCTCTGAGCCGGGCCGGGCATCAGTTGCGCAGGGTCGCCGCCCCCGGGCGCGGCCCGACCCCCTCGGGGACCGGCACCGAGGTCGCGCCGTAATTGGCGTTGAGGTGGAGGTTCGGGCCCTCGTAGAGGTTGATCTGCCGGGCGACGATCACCGTGTAGGCCGACTGGTCGGCCACCGGGCGGCTGCTGTCGACGATCAGTCGGCCCGCCGGCAGGTAGATCGTCCCCAGCATCGTGCGGGTGTTGTCGCTGAGGATGCGGTACTCGCGCATCGGCTTGGCGCCGCCCGGGGGGGGCGGGGGCGGGGGCGTGATGTAGGTGTCGATCGGCACCGGGACCGGATCGAAGACCGTGCGGCTCTCGGCGATCAGCAGTCCCGCCATCAGCCCGCTCGTCGGCGCCGTGAGGCTCACCGCGGTGTCCTTGTCGAACAGCATCCCGCCCTTGCTGCCGGTGAAGTAGAACGCCACCCCCTGGCCCGACAGGCTCGCCTTCTTGTCGACGATCAGCGGCCCGTCCTTCATCACGTAGGTGCCGGGGCGCAGGGTGACGATCGCGCTCTCGGTGATGCGAAGGCCGCCGCAATAGGTGCCGGGATCGAGGGTGACGACGCCCGTCACCATGTCGATCGGGCCGGGCGGCGGCATCTTCCTGCCGGGATTGGCCGACGGGCTCAGGATCACGCAGTCGTAGTCGGGCGTCGGCAGCGGCCGGTCCTTCAGGGGGTCGTCGATCGGCGTGCAATCGGTGATCGGCGCCGGCGTGAACAGGGCCTTCGATCCGTCGAAGCCGCCGGCCGAGCAGATCGAGAGCGCGCGGGCGGTGGCGCTGTCCTTGCCCTGGATGCCGCTCGCGCTCCTGGAGTTCGAGTAGAGCGTGCAGCCCTCGGCGGTGACCTGCGCCCGCTTCTCGAGGTCGAGGGCGCCCTTGGCCGAATTGTCGAGCGCGAGCAGGCAGAGCCGGAACGAGCCGACGAGCTGGGCGGTCGCCCGGACCACGATCGTGGTCGAGGGCAGGCTGAGCAGCTTGCCCATGAGCGACGGCACCGTCTCCTCGACCACCGTCGAGACCGAGCGGCGCCCGTCGCCGACCTCCGCGCCGATCAGGCTCCGGCGGTCGGCCGGCGTGCGCGCCTGCGCCTCGATCGCCTGCCGGGTGATGCTCGTCACCGCCGTGTCGTCGGCGTTGGCGAGCTTGAGCATGTTGGCGCCGGCCAGCACCCCGGAATCGGCGGCGCTCTGCAGCTGCGCCTTGCGGTAGAGGAGGCGGCTGTACTCGACGGCGGCGCTCACCGCCCCGAGCAGGACCGGCAGGGCGACCGCGAAGGCGATCAGGAAGGCGCCGCTGCGGTCCCGGGCGAAGCGCGCGAGCGGGTGCGGGCCACGCGCCGGGCCCTTGCCGGGGCGCGGTGTCATCGGCGGATCGCCGCCGGGCAGGAAGCGGGTCGTCGGGTCGGGGCCATGCCTGCGGCGGTGCCTGGAAGCTAACATGTTAGCTTGGGCGCGACAGATCATAACGAACGATGAAAGATACCCATCCCGGGCATCAATATGCTGGGGGCGGCAGGCCCGGCATTCCGATGATGCCGCCGTGGCCTCCGGTGGATCAGGTCGCCGGTATCGCGGGCCGGCGCTCGGCGTCCGGCCCGGCCTTGGGGGCCGGTACCGCCCGGCTCGGCACCGCCTTGGCGGCGGGCTTCGGTGCGGCCTGCGCGGCATCCGATGCCGGCTTCGCATCGGCCGGCTTGATTGCGGATGGCTTGGCGGCAGACGGTTTGGTCGCGGTGGGCTTGGCCGGCACCGCCTTGCCGGACCCGACCGGGCCCGGGACCGCCTTGCCGGGAGCCGGCTTGGCGATCGCACCCGTCACCGCCGGCTCCACCGGCTTGCCGGTATCGAGGCCGTAGACGTCGTCGCGGAAATGCACCCGGCCGTCCGGGGTGGCGTAGCCGGTGAGGTAGACGAAGGTCACGGGGATCGGCTTGGCGAGCTTGATGTCGCGCCGCTCGCCCGTGGCGATGCCGGTCTCGATCTCCATCGGGCCCCAGGTCGAGCCGGGGCCGTTCGGGCCCGGCGTGCCCTCGAGCAGCCAGCCGACCAGCGCCTTCACGTCGGCGACCCGCACGCAGCCCGAGGAGTGGAAGCGCACGTCGCGGGAGAATAGCCCCTTCGAGGGCGTGTCGTGCATGTAGACCGCGTGCCGGTTCGGCATGTCGATCCGCACCTGTCCGAGCGAGTTGTCGAAGCCCGGATCCTGGCGCAGCGTGTAGTTCACCGCCCGCTCGGTCGACCAGTCGACGGCGGTCGGCTGCACCTCCTGGCCCTGCCCGTCGAGCATGCGGATGTGCATCTTGGCGAGGTAGCCCGGGTCCTTGCGCATGTGCGGGATGATGTCCTTCTTGATGAGGGACACCGGCACGGTCCAGGTCGGGTTGAAGTTGATGTTGGTGATCTTCGTCTCGACCATCGGCGAGGCGCGCTCGGGCTTGCCCACCACCGCGACGTAGCGGCGCGCGACGCTGCCGTGGTCCACAGCCTCGACGGCCGCCGACGGGATGTTGACCGCGACGTAGCGGTCCCCGAACGGGAAGCTCGACCCGATCAGCCGGTTGGCCGAGGCCGCGAGCTGGCGCTGGCGCACGCTCGCCGGCACGTTGAGGGCGGCCAGCGTCTGGCGGCCGAGGAGCCCGGTCTCGGGCAGGTTGTGCCGCGCCTGGTAGCGCTTGAGCGCCGCGACGAGGCCGGGATCGAGCTGGTCGCCCTCCGGGCCGCCGGGCGCGAGGTCCTCGGTCATCACGAGGTGGCGGCGCAGGGCCGGGATCGCCGGGTTGCGCTCGCCGGGCTTCACCGTGAGGTCGGCCGGCAGGGACGGCCAGCCGCCGGCCTCGACCAGGCCCTGGTAGCGCTCCGCCGCCCGCAGGGTGTCGAGGAAGGTCGCCGGGGTGAGCGTCGGGGTGGTGTCCTGCGACATCCGCGCCACGACGAGGGGCGGCAATTCGCGCGAGACCTTTTTGAGAGCTTGCTTGCCCTCGGCGGGGCGCGGCTCGGAGAGCCTCGGGTCCGCAGGTCTTGCGTCACCCGTCCTCGGGGCGGCGCCGGGCTTGATCGGGCCGACCGGCAGCGGCGGCGCATCGCCGGGCAGGGGTTCGAGTGCGGTCGTCGCCTCGCGCCGCGCGGGCTCGACCGCGGCCGGCGGGACCGGGGCGGCCTGCGCGGACGGGCCCTGTGCTGTAAGTCCTTGCGCGGCGGTGCCCGGCACCGGGGCGGGCGGTACCGGGGCCGTGGGCTCGACGGCGGCCGCGAGGCCGGTGCCGAGCATCCAGGCCACGGCCGCCGCCGACGTCAGGTACGGAAACGCAACACGCAATACCATCGCGGGCCTCGGACAGGGACGCCCCCAGCTTGGTCACGCGAGGGTTACCAAAAGCCTGCCGACCTGACTCAAGGGCGGGTGGGGGCGAGCGCCCCCCGGGTCGCCGCCAGGATCTCGTCGGAGAGGGCGGGGTCGTCCACCGCCCGGGCCAGCACCAGGGCCCCGACGAGGCTCGCGACGGCGGCGAGCGCCGCCGCCCGGTCGCCCTCCGGCAGGGCCTCCTGCATCCGGGCGAGCCGCGCCTCGAATCCGTCCGTGAAGGCGCGCCGCACGGGGGCGGGCTGGCGCGCCGCCTCGCCGCTCAGGGCCGCGAGCGCGCAGCCGCCGCCCGGTCGGTCGCGGTGGGCCGCCGACAGATAGGCGGCGACGAAGCCGGCGAGGTCCGGTGCCGCCCCGGGCTCCCGCGGCGCGGGCGCCAGCGCCTGGGCGAGTGCCTGAGCGGCCAGGTCCTCCTTCGACGTGAAGTGACCGTAGAAGCCGCCATGGGTCAGGCCCGCGGCCTCCATCACCTCCGCCACCGTCACGGCGGAGAAGCCCTTCTCCCGGAAGAGGCGGCCCGCCGCCTCGAGGATCCGGCGCCGGTTCTCCTGGAACTGCTCGCGACTCACCCGCATCCGACGGTCGGCTCCCTGCCGTTGACATGATTGAGGACGGCGATCATCAATATAATAACATGACGCGCGTCATCAAAGAAGGCCGGAGGGAAAGTGATGGACGCCACCTCGTCGCAGGAGGACGGACCGGTGCGGGAGCGCCGGGTCGCCTGGGCCGATCCGCGGGCGACCGCCCGGGCCGGCCACGGCATGGCCGGGCTCGACTTCCTGCGGGCGCTGATCGCCGGTGACATACCGCCGCCGCCGATCGTGACCCTGATGGGCATCGCGCTCGCCGAGGCGGAGCCGGGCCGGGTGACGATGCGGATGCCGGCGGGCGAATACCTCTACAACCCGATCGGCAGCGTCCATGGCGGCGCGCTGGCGACGCTACTCGACAGCGTGATGGGCTGCGCGGTCCACAGCACCCTGCCGGCCGGGCGCGGCTACACCACGCTGGAGATCAAGGTGAACTACCTGCGGGCGGTGACCGAGGGCTCCGGCTCGGTCACGGCGATCGGCCGGGTGGTCCATGCCGGGCGCCGCCAGGCCGTGGCCGAGGCGAGCCTCGCCGACGAAGCCGGCCGGCTCTGCGCCACCGCCAGCACCACCTGCCTTGTGTTCGACCTGCCCCCTTCCCGGGAGGAGCGCCCGTGAGCCTGCCCTATCGCACCGCCCTCATCGTCGGCGCCGGCGCTGGCATCAGCGCCGCGCTCGCCCGGCAACTCGCCGCCGAGGGAGTCCGGGTCGGCCTCGCCGCGCGCGACACGGACAAGCTCGCCGCCCTTGCCGGCGAGACCGGGGCCGAGACCTTCGCGGCCGATGCCGCCGATCCGCAGGCGGTCGAGCGGCTGTTCGCGCAGGCCGATGCCCGCATCGGCGAGCCCGACGCGGTGATCTACAATGCCAGCGCCCGGGTCCCCGGCCCGCTCGCCACCCTCGATCCGGAGGCCGTGCGGCGGGCCGTGGAGGTCACCGCCTTCGGCGCCTTCCTGGTCGCTCAGGCAGCGGCGCGGCGCATGGAGAAGCGGGGCCACGGCGCGCTCCTGTTCACCGGCGCCACGGCGGGCGTGAAGGGATTTCCGCTCTCGGCCGCCTTCGCGATGGGCAAGTTCGCCCTGCGCGGCCTCGCCCAGAGCGCGGCGCGCGAGCTCGGGCCCAAGGGCATCCACGTCGCCCATGTCGTCGTCGACGGCGCGGTACGCAACGCCCGCCGGCCCGACCCGGCGGACAAGCCCGACAGCACCCTCACGCCGGAGGGCGTGGCCCGCGCCTATCTCGACCTGCTGCGCCAGCCGCGCGATGCGTGGTCGTTCGAGGTCGATCTGCGGCCGTGGGTCGAGCGGTTCTGACGAGCATCCGCTGCCCGGCCGGTCCGGGGCGTGGCCCGCGGCCTCGGTGGTTCTGCCCGGTGGCGGTTCTGCCCGGTGAATCGTCGTCGGTCGCCCCGGGACGGGGGAGGGGGCGGCGGAGGCCGCCGCGACCTCCACCCCGGGAGGGGGCCCGACGGCCGCCCGAACCTCTCATCCGCGATAGCGCGCCGCCGCGTGCTCCTGCGCGAAGTTCGGTATCATCGCCCGGCGCGCCGCCTCGAACGCTTCCCACTGGCCCTCGTCCGGCAGGGACGGGATGGTCACCGCCTCGCGCCGGTCGAAGCCCTTGAGCGCGGCGTCGACCATCTCGTCGACCGCCATCACGCCCTGCAGGCTCTCCACCGCGCGCCCCGAGCGCTCCCAGATCTCGGTGCGCGTCGCGGCCGGCAGCACCGCCTGGACGTAGAGGCCGCGGGGCCCGAGCTCGGACTGGAGCGCCTGCGACAGGGTCAGCACGTAGGCCTTGGTCGCCCCGTAGACGCCGGGCAGCCATTCGGGCGCCAGCGCCACCACCGAGCCGATATTGACGATGCTCCCGCCGCCCCGGGCCAGGAACCCGTGCGCGGCGGCTCCGGCCAGCCGCGTCAGTGCCACCACGTTGAGGTCGACGAGGCGGTATTGCGGTGTCAGGTCGTCGGCGGAAAAACCAGCCGGCGCCGCCGCGCCGGCATTGTTCACGAGAAGGCCGATCCGGTCGTCGTCGCGCAGGCGCGCCTCGACCGCCGCGAGGCCGGCCGGGTCGGTGAGGTCGGCCGGCAGCACGTCGACCGCGACGCCGGTCTCGGCCCGCAGGCGCGACGCCAGCGCCTCCAGGCGGGCGGCGTCGCGCGCCACCAGCACCAGGGGATGGCCGCGCCGGGCGAGGCGGTCGGCATAGGTGGCGCCGATGCCCGACGAGGCACCGGTGACGAGGGCGGCGGGCGTGTGGTCGCTCATGGGAGGGCTCCTGATCGGCGGCTTTATCATGATTGCCGTCATGTATGTATTGATGACGATCATCATCGAAGCCGTCAATCTGGCGGCCCGCCGCCGCGTGCGCCGGCGCACGCCGGGCCGCAACCTCCGCACAAGGCAGGGGCGTCACAGAGCGATCAGGCAAGGTCGCCTGCGCTGGGACGGGATTGGCGGAAGAGATGTCCGGTCGCGAGCAAGCCGAGAGGCTGTGGAGCAACATCGTCGAGCTGGGGGCCCGCCGCCTCGCGGCGCTCGGGCTGATCGGCCTCGTGGTGTTCCTGGCGGTGGGCCTGGGCGCCTACTACCTGAGCCGGCCGGCGCAGGAGACGCTCTATACCGGGCTCTCGCGCGAGGACGTCGCCCGCATCGGCGGCGTGCTCAAGGATGCCGGCATCCGCTTCGACGTCAGCGCCGACGGCGCCGCCGTGCTGGTGCCCTACGGCAATACCGCGCAGGCCCGGATGCTGCTCGCCGAGAAGGGCCTGCCGCAGAGCTCGAAGTCCGGCTACGAGCTGTTCAACGACCTCGGCTCCCTCGGCATGACCTCGTTCATGCAGGAGGTGACCCGGGTCCGGGCGCTCGAGGGCGAGATCGCCCGCACGATCCAGGGCATGAAGGGCGTGCGCGCCGCGCGCGTCCACATCGTGCTGCCCGAGCGCGGCTCGTTCCGGCGCGACCAGCAGCCGCCCTCGGCCTCCGTGGTGGTGCGCACCGAGCCCGCCGACGACCGCAGCGGCGCCCAGGCGATCCGCCAGCTCGTCGCCTCGGCGATCCCCGGCATGAAGCCCGACCGGGTCACGGTGATCGGCGCCGACGGCACCCTGCTCCTGTCGGGCGACGACGGCGCCCAGGCCCCGACCGGCAAGATGGCGAGCCTGGAGAAGGACGTCAGCCGCGAGGTCCAGGACCGCATCCGCCGGGCGCTCACCCCCTATCTCGGGCTTGGCAACTTCGAGGTCAGCGTCGCGGCCCAGCTCAACACCGACAAGACCTCGACCAGCGAGACGATCTACAACCCCGACCAGCAGGTCGCCCGCTCGGTCCGCTCGGTGCGCGAGAACGAGAACAGCCAGAACCGCAGCGCCCAGCGCCCGACCAGCGCGCAGCAGAACCTGCCCGACCAGCGCACCCGCTCGGACGGCAACGACACCGCCAGCAACGAGACCTCCAAGAAGGAGGACCTGACCAACTACGAGATCGGCCAGAAGAGCATCCAGACGGTCAGCGACGGCTACGCGGTCAAGCACCTCTCGGTGGCGGTGCTGGTCAACCGCTCGCGCCTCGCCGCGCAGGGCGCGACCCCGAACGGCCAGCCGCCCGCGGATTCCGTCGTGGCCGCCGCCGTCGAGAAGCAGATCGCCGAGATCGAGCAGATCGTCGCCTCGGCGGCCGGCGCCAGCAAGGAGCGCGGCGACACCGTGAAGGTGGCGGCGGTCGGCTTCATCAACGACGGCCAGGCCCTGGAGCCGGTGCCGCCGCTCAGCCTCGCCGACGTGATGATGCGGCAATCCGCGACCCTCATCAACGCGGCCACCATCCTGATCGTCGCCGGCCTGCTGATCTGGTTCGGCCTGCGCCCGGCGCTGCGCGCCATCCTGGCGGTGCCGGAGGCGGCCCAGGCGGAGATGGCCGCCCTCGAGGCGGCGGGCGCCGCCGCGGCCCTGCCGGGCGGCGAGGCCGGCGC
>NZ_JACWCT010000120.1 GCF_016613415.1 Methylobacterium ajmalii
GCTCCCGCCCTCGGCGGCGGCGCCCCGGCGCAGGCCGTCGGCCGGCGCGAAGCCCTCCGCCTGGGGCAGGCCGTCGCCCTGGACGAAGCCCTCCTCGGCCGCCCGCTCGACCGCGCGGGAGGGGACCGCCGCATCCACGGGCGCGGGCGTGAGCGTCGAACCGCCGAGGGCGGTGCCGCCGAGGGCGGTGAGGGCGGCGCCCGACACCGTGAGGGCGAGGACCGCGAGGCGGCGCCGACGAGGCGAGAGCAGCATGGATCCCGTTCCCCTTGAGCAGTGTCCGGCGGAGTGGAGACTGGTTCGACTGAGAAAATGCGGCAAACAGAAGACCTGTTGGCCCCGTTCGACGGCGGAGCGATCGGGCGAGGTCCCAAGAGTTCGGCCGATAGCTCGGTCGATCGGAGCCCGAACGACCGGACGCCCCATGGTGGAAGCGCCACGTTAAGAAGCGCTTAACCCTGGCGCCCGATCGGGCCGGAACGCCGGGGGGCATCGGAGCGTTTGCGCGCGGCCCGGCGAGGGCATATGTGTCGAACGCCGGACGGCCGAGGTGTCCACCCTGCTGCTTCCCGCATCGGACCCGGTGGCGGTCCGCTTGCGGGCCGGCCTCCCAACCAGACATCCCGGGGGCGCCGCCCCGACCGGGCGAGGAACGCCAGCATGACGTCGACGCAGATCTCGCAGCGCCTGAGGGGCTCGCTCACCGCCCTGGTGACGCCGTTCCGCGACGGCGCCTTCGACGAGCACGCCTTCCGGGCCTTCGTGGCCTGGCAGATCGAGAACGGCACCCACGGCCTGGTGCCGGTCGGCACCACCGGCGAGAGCCCGACGCTGAGCCACGCCGAGCACGACCGGGTGGTCGAGGCCTGCATCGACGAGGCCGCCGGCAAGGTGCCGGTGGTGGCCGGCGCCGGCTCCAACTCCACCACCGAGGCGGTCGAGCGCTCGCGTCACGCCGAGAAGGCCGGGGCGGACGCCCTGCTCATCGTCACGCCCTACTACAACAAGCCGACGCAGGAGGGGCTGTACCAGCACTTCAAGGCGGTGAACGACGCGGTCGGCATTCCGATCCTGATCTACAACATTCCCGGCCGGTCGGTGATCGACATGAGCGTCGACACCATGGCCCGGCTCTACGAGCTGCCGAACATCGCCGGGGTGAAGGACGCCACCGCCAACGTCGCCCGGGTCAGCCTGCAGCGCCAGGCGATGGGCGAGGACTTCATCCAGCTGTCGGGCGAGGATGCGACGGCGCTGGGCTTCATGGCGCATGGCGGCCACGGCACCATCTCGGTCTCCTCCAACGTCGCGCCGCGCCTGTGCGCCGACTTCCAGGAGGCCTGCCTGTCCGGCGACTTCCGCACCGCGCTCGCCCTCCAGGACCGGCTGATGCCGCTCCACACCCACCTCTTCGCCGAGACCAACCCGTCGCCGACGAAGTACGCGCTCGCCCGCCTCGGCCTGATGGGCGACGAGGTGCGGCTGCCGATGGTGCCGGTCGGGGAGGGCACCCGCGCCCTCGTCGACGGCGCGCTGCGCCACGCCGGCCTCACCAACGGCTGAGCCGCACCCTACATACGACGGGAGCCCCCGGGGCTCCCGTCGCCCGCTTCCCAGGACCTCCGCCGCCCGATGGCCAAGAAACCCGAGCCGAAGAACCGCGTCGTCGCCGACAACCGGAAGGCCCGCTTCAACTACGAGATCACCGACACGGTCGAGGCGGGCATCGCGCTCACGGGCACCGAGGTGAAGTCCCTGCGCGGCGGCAAGGCGACGATCGGCGAGGCGTTCGCCGGGCCGTCGGGCAACGACCTGCTGCTGTTCAACGCCTACATCCCCGAATACCTCGAGGCGAACCGCTTCAACCACGACACCAAGCGGCCTCGCCGCCTGCTGCTGCACCGGCGCCAGATCGACAAGTTCATCGGCGCGACCCAGCGCGAGGGCTACACCGTGGTGCCCTTGAAGATCTACTTCAACGAGCGCGGCCGGGCGAAGGTCGAGCTGGGTCTGGGCCGCGGCAAGAAGCTCCACGACAAGCGCGAGACCGCCAAGGAGCGCGACTGGCAGCGCGACAAGGCGCGGCTGATGCGCGACAAGGGCTGAGCCCGGCACGGCGCGCCGGTACGACACGCCGCACTGTCGCCGCCGCCGCGGCCTCCTAGCTCCCTTGGCCTTCAGGCCGGCACGGGGAGGCTCCGATGTTCGTCGAGGGAGGATGGCGTCCGTCCTGGGAGCCGCCGCCGCGCCCGCCGCAGCCCCGGCTCACTGGGCGCCAGGAGCGCACGCTGGTCTGGATCATTCTCGTCAACGTGCTGCTGTGGTTCATGGCGCCGATCGGCGGCGCGACGCTGATCCATGCGGTGCTGGCGCTGATGCGGTAGGCATCGGCCGCGTCACCGGCAGGTGACGAAGACGCTCATCGCCTTGGCGTGGTCGGCGAGATCGGCCGGCGCCATCGCGGTCGCCGTCGTCCCGGCCGTGAACGCGACGCCGTTGCTCTCCAGGAAGGTCGCCGCGACCGCGCCCTTGAGGGCGAAATTGACGTTCTGCGGGATGTCGCCGTTCGTCGCCACCATCACCTTGAGGGCGTTGAGCTTCGCGGTGACGACCCCGACGAGGTTGCCGTTGCCGTCGAGGAGCGGACCGCCGGAATTGCCCGGCTGCACCGGCGCGGAGACCTGCAGGTAGCTGGTGTTGTCGCCCAGCCCTGTCAGTGCCGTGACGTTGCCGAGGGTGAAGTTGCCCGAGGTCGAGAGCATGCCGGCGAGGGGATAGCCAAAGGCCGCCACCGGCTCGCCGAGGCGGATGCCCAGCCGCAGTCCCGCGACCTTCGGGGGCGTCAGCGTGGTGCGCAGGATCGCCAGATCGTTGGCGGCGTCGCGGGCGACGAGGCGCGCGGGCACCGTCCCGACGGCGCCGCGCACCTCGACCTGCCCGCATTCCTCGACGACGTGCGAGTTGGTCAGCACCTCGCCACCAATGCCGACGAAGAACCCGGTGCCCGAGCTCTCCCGCGGCTTGGCAGCCGACGGGGAGGCGGGCGGGACGGCCGCGACCGCCGACGGGGCTTGGGCGGCCGGCGGCGGCGCCAGGACGGGCGGGAGGGTGACCGTGCGCGCGTCCGGCGCCGTGGCCTCGGGAAGCGGGATGAACGGGGCGTCCGGCGTCATCGCCGACCATAGCGAGGCCGAGAGCAGGACGGCGATGCGCTCGGCGGAGAGATCGGTCGCGCGCGTGTCCCAGCGCAGGACGAAGCCGAGGGCGCCCGGCCCGTCCTGGTGATAGCGCATGTAGATGTCTGTGCCGTTCTGCGACGCCGAGATGGCGAAGAAGTCCGATCGCAGCACCTTGTAGTGGAGCGTGGCGCCCTCGCGCTGGAACTTCTCGACCGTGTAGCCGAAGGCATCCGCCACCGCGACGTTCGGCAGGGCGTTGTACGCGAGGGTGAGCCGGCGCGTCGGGTCCTTGAGGTCGAGCCCGCGGGCGGTGCGCTCGGCAGTGAGGCCGAGCCCCATCGGCGCCCAGATCGAGACCGGGCGGAACGGGTGCGCGATCGTGCGCAGGCCCCATTGCGAGAGGTTCGGCGCGGCCAGCATCCGCAGCCGGGCGAGCTGCGCGCCGTCGAGCCAGCCGGTCGGCCGGAAGCCGTTCTCGCCCTGGAATTGCGCGATCGCCTCGAACAGCCGGCGGCCGAAGGTGACGTTCGGCATGCCGGTCCAGTATCCGGCGGCGGTGAGGAGCGTCTGCAGCCGGACCCGGCGCTCGGTCTCCATGAAGGCGAAGCGCGATTCCGCCTCGCCGTAGCCCGCCGGCGCCTGGGCTAGGGCGGGGGCCGGGCCCGCGAGCGCGAGACCGACGGCAAGGACGGTCAGGTGGGCGCAATGCCGGGCCATGAGCGGGAAGCCTCTCGTGTCGCGGCGCATCATGCACGCCCAGGTTTTGACACGAAATTGACATGCAGATGGCAATTGTTCAATCGCACGAAACCGTCGGGTCACCTCGCGCCGGCCTGTGGCGAGACTGCCCGCAGCCCAGCCCCGCGCCGCCCCGAATTGCCGCCCGCCCGACCCGCGTGCTAGCGCCACCGTCCACACCCCACGGACGAAGCGAAGCATCAATGGCGCGGCGCCCCCTCCTCTCCGGCGACATGCTGCCGTTGCTCACCCGGCTCTGGCGCGACTGGCTGCGGCCGCATGCCGGGACGCTCGCGGTCGTGCTGGTGCTGATCGCGGTGATCGGCGCCGCCACCGGCTTCTACCCGACCCTGATCAAGGCCGCCTTCGACGCCTTCGACGCCAAGGATGCCGGGGCGCTGGCCTACGGTCCCGTCCTGGTGATCGCGGTGACGGCGGTCCGGGGCTTCGCGCTGCTCGGCCAGACGGTGCTGACCAACCGGGTCGTCACCCGGGTCGAGGCCGACATGCAGGCGGCGCTCTACGGCCACATGATCGACCAGGACCTCGCCCAGCTCGGCCGCGAGAGCCCGGCGAGCCTCACGCAACGCTTCACCACCGACTTCGCCTTCATCAAGGAGGCGCTGACGCGCATCTCCACCGTGCTCCTGCGCGACGTGGCGATGCTGGTGGCGCTCGTCTGCGCCATGGTGTGGATGGACCCGTGGCTGACCCTCGTCGCCGGGGTCACCGTGCCGTTCGTCGCCGGGCCGATCGCCCGGATCGGCAAGAAGCTGCGCCGGGTCTCGACCTCGACCCAGGAACAGGTCGGCCTCACCGCGAGCCTGATCAGCGAGAGCCTGGCCGGCGCCCGGGTCGCCAAGACCTACGGTCTCGAGGGCTACCTCAAGGGCCGCACCCGCGACGCCCTCGACGAGGTGCGCCGGCTCAAGATGAAGGCCGCCAATGCCCGCGGCCGGCTCGACCCGCTGCTCGAGATCGGCGGCGGCCTCGCGGTCGCCGGGGTGCTGGCCTTCATCGGCCACCGCATCCTGTCGGGCGAGAAGACCGTCGGCGACTTCACCGGCTACGTCGCGGCGCTGCTGCTCGCCGCCCAGCCGGCCCGCGCACTCGGCAACCTGAACGCCATCCTGCAGGAGGCGCTGGCTGCGCTCTCGCGCACCTTCGCGCTGATGGACGAGGCGCCGACGATCCGCGAGAAGCCCGGGGCGCCGGCGCTCGTCGTCGCCGGCGGCGAGGTCCGGTTCGAGGGGGTGCGCTTCCGCTACCGCGACGACGCCCCGGCGCTGGAGGGCATCGATCTCACCGTCCCGGCCGGACGCACCACCGCGCTCGTCGGGCGCTCGGGGTCGGGCAAGTCGACGCTGCTCTCCCTGGTGCCGCGGCTCTACGACGTCACCGAGGGCCGGGTCGTCATCGACGGGCAGGACGTGCGCGACGTGACGCTGGATTCGCTGCGCCGGGCCGTCGCGGTGGTGTCGCAGGAGGTCGTCCTGTTCGACGACACCATCGCGCGAAACATCGCCTTCGGCCGCGAGGGCGCGAGCCGGGCCGAGATCGAGGCAGCCGCGCGCAACGCCGCCGCGCACGACTTCATCGCCGCCCGGTCCGAGGGCTACGAGTTCCGCGTCGGGCCGGCCGGCAGCCGGCTGTCGGGCGGCGAGCGCCAGCGCATCGCGCTCGCCCGCGCCTTCCTGCGCGACGCGCCGATCCTGCTCCTCGACGAGGCGACCTCGGCGCTCGACGCCGAATCCGAGCAGCTCGTCCAGGCGGCGCTGACCCGGCTGATGCGGGGCCGCACCACGCTCGTCATCGCCCACCGCCTCTCGACGGTGCGCGACGCCGACCTGATCGTCGCGATGGAGGCCGGCCGGGTCGCCGAGACCGGCAGCCACGCCGCCCTGATCGCCCGGGGCGGCACCTATGCGCGCCTGCACCGGCTCCAGCTCGCCGACGACCGGGAGCCCGCATCGGCGGCGCAGGCGTCGTGAGGCCGGAGGACGGGAGAGCGACCGCCGAGGCGCCGTCCGGACGCCGCCTCGCCGAGGGGGTCGCCTTCGCGCTCCTCGCCGTCAGCCTGTGGGGCGGCTGGTTCGTTATCACCCGCCGCGCGGTGGGGGCGGGGGGCGTGCTCGGGCCCGCCGACCTCGTGGCGCTCCGCTTCGGCATCGGCGGGCTGCTGCTGCTGCCGGTGCTGGCCTTGCGCCTGCGCGGCCTCGACCGGCGGGCGTACCTCGACGGCGCGGTCCTGTACGTGGCGCAGGGCGCGCCCTTCGCGCTCCTGATCTCGATTGCGCTCCGCTACGCGCCGGCCGGCCACGGCGCGGCGCTCACCCCCGGCACGATGCCGCTCTTCGCCGCGCTGCTAGGCGCCCTGGTGCTGGGCGACCGGCCGGGGCGCCTGGCGCTCGCCGGCCTCGGGCTGATCGCCGCCGGGGCGCTCACCCTGGCGGGGGGCTTTCGCGATGCGGACGAACTCTTCGGCTACGGCCTGCTCCTCACCGCCGCCTTCCTGTGGGCCGCCGGCACGGTGCGGATGCGGCGTTCGCGTCTCACGGCCCTGGAGGCCACCGCGCTCATCTGCGTCGGCTCACTCGTCACCTACATCCCGGTCTACCTCGCCTCGGGCCTGTCGCGCCTCCTGGAGGCGGCACCCGCCGAGGTCGCGCTCCAGGCCCTCTACCAAGGGGTCCTGGTGAGCGTGGTGGCGCTCGTCGCCTTCAACCGCTCGCTCGGGCTGATCGGCCGGCGCACCCCGGCCTTCACGGCACTCGTGCCGGTGATCGCGACCATCCTGGCGATACCGGTGCTCGGGGAGGTGCCGGACCCGCTCCATGTCGGCGCCATCCTGGCGATCGGCGCGGGCGTACTGCTGACGACGCGGGGGTAGCCTCACTCCCGCCGCAGCAGACGGTCCACCAGCAGGTCCGACCACACCCCGGTGCGGAAGTCGCGCTTGAGCGCCTCGGGATCGTAGTGGTGCTCGACCCAGTCGAGGAAGCTCAGGCCCTTCGGCTCGCCCTCGGTGAGGTAGCGCTCGAAGAACGCGTCGAGGATGCCGGTCTTGGCGAAGCGGAAATGGCCGAACTTCGCCGAGAGCTGGCGCGCCGCCTCGCGCACCGGCCGACCCTCGTGCAGGATCAGGTAGAGGGCGGCGGCCAGCCCCGCCCGGTCGGCGCCGGACTTGCAGTGCAGCACCGCCGGATAGGCGAGGCCGGCGAAGAAGTCCCTCGCGGCCAGCAGCGTCGCCTTGTCGGGCGCCTCGCGCGAGCGCATCACGAACTCGACCAGCGCCAGCCCCTCGCGCTCGCAGGCCTCGCGCTGGAGCTGCCAGGAGCCGTGCTCGCGCCCGCCGCGCAGCGAGATGATGGTGCGCACGCCCTGGCGCCGGAACCAGGCGAGGTCGTGCGGGCCCGGCTGGGCCGAGCGCCAGACCATCCCGCGGCCGATCCGGTGGCGGTTGAGATAGGCCAGGCGAAACACGCCGTGATCGACGAGCAGCATGTTCGCCCAGGCGCGCAGGCGCCCGCCCGGCCCGGCGATCGGCTGCTCCCAGCGGGCGATCCGGGCCATGCGGCGGGCGTAGCGGGTCTCGGGCGGGAGGAAGCGGTTGAGCACGAAGGGACGGGCGCCTGGCTGGGACGGGAGAACGCGATTCGCGCGGAGGAACAGTAGGCCGCTCTACCAGCCGCGTGACCCGGCCGCAACGACCGGCCGTTCGATGAGCCGGCGCAAGAGCGTGGCATTGCGCTTGCGAAGTCTCCCCCGCATCGTGGGGACGCGATCCGTCGGCTAACAATCGAGGGGGTAGACCGTGAGCACTCAGGTCGTCAGCATGCGCAGGGCCCGGGAGCAGGATGCCGGGATGCTGTCGGAGATCTTCGACGCCGCGTGGCGCGAGGCCTACCAGGGCATCATCCCGGGCGTCGCCCTCGACCGGATGCTCGCCCGGCGCGGGCCGCGCTGGTGGCGCTCCACCATCGGGCGCAGCCGGCCGCTGGTGGTGCTGGAGATCGGCGAGAGCGTGATCGGCTACGTGTCCTACGGGCGTTGCCGCGACCGGGCCCTCAAGGCCGAGGGCGAGATCGACGAGATCTACCTGGCGCCAAACTACCAGGGCCTCGGCTACGGCACCCGCCTGTTCCGGGCGGTGCGCAACGACCTCGCCGACCGGGACGTGCGCCGGATCGCCGTCTGGTCGCTCGCCGAGAACGACCGGGCGCGGGACTTCTACGAGCGGATGGGCGGGCGCGTCGTCGCCGAGGCCTGCGACCGGATCGCCGGCGCCGACCTGCCCAAGGTCGCCTACCTGTTCGGTTGAGGGCCGGGGCGGGAGGCATCCTGCCTCCCGTTTGGTCGCCGGCGCGCCGTCATCTGCTCAACGCGTGCTCATCGGCAGCAAACGGACCGTCCGCGCCGGTTTTCGCGCGAAGCGTGGCCGGACGGGACCTTGTCCTCGACTGTCATGGCCACCGTTGCGCGCAGGCGCTTGTGCCGGCGCCTGCGGCCCTCTAAGGACCGCGCCATTCAGGGGCGCGTCCGCCCTTGCAGGGAGTTCGCTCATGCGCCTCGACGCCATCTCCATCGGCAAGAACCCGCCCGAAGACGTCAACGTCGTCATCGAGGTCCCGGTCGGCGGCGAGCCGATCAAGTACGAGATGGACAAGGATGCCGGGACGCTGATCGTCGACCGGTTCCTCTACACCGCGATGCACTACCCGGGGAACTACGGCTTCATTCCCCACACCCTGTCGGGCGACGGCGACCCGTGCGACGTGCTCGTCGCCAACACCCGGGCGATCGTCCCCGGCGCCGTGATGAGCGTGCGCCCGGTCGGCGTGCTGGTGATGGAGGACAATGCCGGCGAGGACGAAAAGATCATCGCCGTCCCGTCGCGCAACCTGACCAAGCGCTACGACCGGATCGAGAACTACACCGACCTGCCCGACATCACGATCCACCAGATCCAGCACTTCTTCGAGCACTACAAGGATCTCGAGCCCGGCAAGTGGGTGAAGATCGTGCGCTGGGGCGACAAGGCCGAGGCGCAGCGCCTGATCCTCGAGGGCATCGAGCGCGCCAAGAAGGCGTGACGCCGGCGCGGGCGCCGACCGCGCCCGCCTCGCCCCCTGGGGGGCCGCCACGCGAACCCTCCCTCCTCCGCGGGGGGAGTGTTCCTGCATACCGACCGGCGCGGATCACGTCCCCGGTCGCGGAATCGTCCTCAGACCGCCCGCGCCTGCGCGGCGCGCGGCTTCTTCACCGCATCGTTGTAGGGCGCGTTGTAGGCCCGGCGCACCGAGGCCCAGTAGGCCTCGCGCTCGTGGGCCGGGAGGCGGCCGAGCGCGGCATTGAGCGCGGCCTCGCCGGCGGCTTCCAGCCCGCGCAGCTGGTCCGGGGTGACGTCGTGAACGGTGGTCATCGTGAAGGGGTCCCGAGCCCGGTTGGGTTCGAGCGCCACCATGCCACAAGCGCTGCCGTTTCGCACGTCCGACCCTGGTCGTACCGGGAGGCCGCGCTAGGGCTGTCCCCGCTGTTTCGGTGTCATGCCCGAAGACGGCCGCCGCCTCAGCGCCCGGTTCCCTTGCCGGCTCCCTTGCCGGTCAGGAACGGGTTGCGGTCCGCGGCGCGGGTTGCGCTCGGCGGCAGGGCGTCGGCCTCCGGCGTCCTGCCCCAGGCGGGCAGGGGGGACCCGGACCGGATATCGGGCCGCTTGGCCTGCCATCCGTAGCCGGCATTGATGCCGGCGTAGAAGCCGGTGAAGTCCTCGGCCGCGGCAGGGCCCGGCAGGGCCAGGACCGCCAGGAATCCGAGCAGCGCGAGTTTTGTCAGGACGACGCGCAAACGGAAAGGAGCGGTGGCCATGGGCCACCGCTCCGTCCGTATCAGTCGATCATCCGTGCTGGAATGCACCGAGGATCAGTCGACGCTGATGCTCTGAGCCTCGCGGCCCTTCATGCCCTCGACCACGCCCATGGTGACGGGCTGGCCCTCGGCGAGGGACTCGAGGCCGGCGCGGGCGAGCGCCGAGCGGTGGATGAAGACATCCTTGCCGCCGTCGTTCACCGACACGAAGCCGAAGCCCTTGGCGGGATCGTACCACTTCACGGTGCCGGTCATCTCGGTCGAGGGACCGGAGGCGAAGCGGCCACCGCCGCCGGCGCCACGCTCGGGACGGTCGCCGTAGCCACCACCACCGAAACCGCCGCCGCCGAAGCCACCGCTGCGCGGCGGACGGGGATCGCGACGGACCGGGGCCTCGGCCGTGCTGGTGTCCACGCTGGTGATGTTGGTCACCTGCGGGCCCTTCTGGCCCTGCGCGGTCTGCACGCTCAGGCGGGTGCCCGGCATCAGATCGGCGTGGCCGGCCGCCTCGACGGCGCGAATGTGGAGGAAGGCGTCGCCCGAGCCGTCGCCGAGCTCGACGAAGCCGAAGCCTTTCTCCTTGTTGAACCACTTGACCGTCGCGTCGCGCTCCGGCCCCGAGGGGGCAGCGCTGCGCGGGCCGCCGCGGTCAAAGCCACCGCCGCCGCCGCCGAAGCCGCCGCCGCCGTAACCACCACCGCCGCCGCCACCGTAGCCGCCGCCACCACCGCCGCCGCCATAGCCACCGCCGTAGCTGCTGCCCTGCGGGGCCTGGTCAGGCCACCGCGGCTCGCCACCACCCTCGTCGAAGCCGCGACGGCGCGGCTCCCTGAAATCACGACCACGTCCCATTAGAAGCTCGCCAAAACGTAAAAACCGCCGACCACCCTTGTACCCCGGTGCGTTCTGTACCTGACAGCGGACGCCTCGAGATCGTTCCATTCCCGGTTGCGGTGACCAAGATGACCGCCACACTCCTGACGCAACTCAGACCGTCCCGCAAGGCGGATCTGCCACGTGTGGCGATGACGAGGGACACTTTCTCACGTCGCGAAGCGGATTGACAGCCCGATTCGCACGCTTTTCCGCGTGTCGTTCACGCATCACTGTGACATGCATGCACCCGCCGCGGCGATGCCGGAACGGGTGCCCCCGGGGCACCCGGGACCCGGGATCGCGGGCGGCGCGTTGCGCCACCGACCCCGCCCGACCGATTCGCCTCCCGTCGATCGGCCCGGCCACCCCGCTCCTTCGTCGAGGTCCCGATGCCGGCCACACCGTTCCGTCCCTCGCGCCGCCACGCCGATCTCGGGCCCGACTTCTACGACGTGGTGGCGGCCGCCCGCTTCCCGGCCCACATCCTGCGCCACCGCAACCGGCCCTGGGCGGCGCGGGTGGGGCTGGAATCGCTCACCGACGAAGAGTGGGTCGCGCATTTCGGCCGCTTCGCGCCGCTGCCCGGCAGCTTTCCCGAGCCGCTGGCCCTGCGCTACCACGGCCACCAGTTCCGCAGCTACAATCCCGAGATCGGCGACGGCCGCGGCTTCCTGTTCGCGCAACTCCACGATCTCGCCGACGGACGCCTGCTCGACCTCGCCACCAAGGGCAGCGGGCGCACCCCCTGGTCGCGCACCGCCGACGGCCGACTGACCCTCAAGGGCGGGGTGCGCGAGGTGCTGGCCACGACGATGCTGGAGGCGCTCGGCGTCGAGACCTCGAAGTCGTTCAGCCTGATCGAGACCGGGGAGGCGCTGGTGCGCGGCGACGAGCCGTCGCCGACGCGCTCGTCGGTGCTGGTGCGGCTCAGCCACTCCCATATCCGCATCGGCACCTTCCAGCGCTTCCGCGCCTACGACGACCGGGAGAACCTGCTGCGCCTGCTCGACCACGCGGTCGCGACCTACCGGCCGGAAGCGTGGCGCGACGACCCGGCCGACCGGGCGGCGGCCTTCCTCGCCGACGTCTGCCGGCGCGTCGCCCGGATGGGCGCGCAGTGGATGGCGGCGGGGTTCGTGCACGGGGTGCTCAACACCGACAACATCAACGTGACCGGCGAGAGCTTCGATTACGGCCCGTGGCGCTTCGCGCCGGTCAACGACCCGGCCTTCACCGCCGCCTATTTCGACGAGTACGGCCTCTACGCCTTCGGGCGCCAGCCGGAGGCCCTGGGCTGGAACCTCGCACGACTCGCCGAGTGCCTGCTGCCGCTCTCCGACGAGGCCAGGCTGGGCGCGGCCATGGACGTCTACGGCCCGGCGCTGCAGGAGGCCTTCGCGGAGGCGATCCTGCGCCGGCTCGGCCTCGCGACGCCGGCGGACGAGACGGCGACGCACACCCTCGTGGGCGCGTTCTGGGCCTTCCTGCAGACGAGCCGGGCGCCATTCGAGCAGGTCTTCTTCGACTGGTACGGCGGCCTGGCGAGCCAGGACCGCGCCGCCCGCAGCCCGGCCGCCGCGCACTACGCCGGCGAGGGTTTTTCGCGGGTGCGCCAAGCGCTCGGCGCCCTCTCGCCCGATCCGGCGGCCAGGCTCGACCACCCGTACTTCGCGCAGGCCACGCCGTGCACGATGCTGATCGACGAGGTCGAGGCCCTGTGGGCGCCGATCGCGGAGGGCGACGACTGGTCGGCCTACCACGCCAAGCTCGCGGCGATCGACGCCATGGCGGAGGCCTACGGCACCCGGCCGGCGGCACCGTGACCGCAGCGCCCCGTACGCCAAAAACCCCCGCTCGGCGATCGGGCGGGGGTCGTGTCCGTCGGCGGACCGGGGCGGCCGCGCGGATTACTCCGCCGCGGTCTGCTCGGCGGTGAAATGTCCGCACCAATCCTGGCCGGCGACGACCGGCCACAGGCCGTGGCCCTGCGGGTCGGGCTGGCTGACCGGCGGGTTGAAGCGGCACAGGCCGGCATCGGCCGAGGCGGCGGCGCCGTTGAGCTTGTGGTCGTCGAAGTAGCGGCAGCTGTTGCAGGCCGCGCCCTGGGTGGTCGCCATGATGGTGTCTCCCGGTCGTGGGCCGCCTCCGGCCCGTTCAGTTGCTAATTAGAACAACTAAAAACTGATGGCAAGGGGCGCTCCCGCATTCGGGCGGCGTGCGGGGCGGGCTGCGGCGGCGGGGCAGGGGCACGGCCCCGACGCGCCCCAAGGAGCGCCCTGATCGTCTCCGCGGATCCAAGGCTTCGATCCGGACACGGCTGGCGCGGCCGACCGGCGGCGACCCGGACCGCCCGGGCGGCACCGGGGGAGGAGAGTCGAGCGGGCCCATCGCCAAGACATGTCGGTGCCGGGACACGGCACGAGGACGCGGGCGGGAACGGCCGTCGGCACGCCGATTCGCCTCGACGCCGGTCGCCGCCACGGCGCGTTCGCCGGCGCAGCCGCCGCACATCCCGTCGCGGGCTCGCCGGACCGGCTCCGGACGGGGACAAGGGTTCGCCAACGCCCGTCGCGACGCGCCGAATATCCACCCCCTCGGTTGCGTCGAAAGCGATCGCGACGGCACGCCGATCCGCTTCACGACTTCGAATGGCGTCTATTCCTGGGTCGAGACCATGCCGATCAGGACGGGAAGCCAGATATAAAGGCGGATCGAAGCGATAGTTATGTTTTGTTAGTGCCTGACTCTTACGCGCTGGCACCGACATCATCCAAGATTATACCAACGTTATTTTTGTTAGTTCATAAGTAGATCGTCCCGGTCTCGACGGCAGAAATGTGATGATTCTGCCACATTCCGGCAGCAAGGGCACAGCCGAGCCTTGTTAGAACTTGAGGACGATTGATCAACTCGGCCGTATGAAAGATTGTTCCGATCGCACCGAACGAAGTCAGGTGTGGTTCGGCACTGTCTGTGCGGCAGCCGAATCTTCGGGGGCATAAGAGGGACATGGTCTCGAGGCCGAAAAGGTCTTCGGAACAGAGTCGTTCACCCCAATCGGGTCCGAAATCTTGGAGGTCTCCATGAAGCTCGTTAAGAGCCTTCTGCTCGGTTCGGCCGCTGGCCTGACCGTCGTTGCCGGTGCGCACGCTGCCG
This sequence comes from Methylobacterium ajmalii, assembly GCF_016613415.1. Classification (GTDB taxonomy): domain Bacteria; phylum Pseudomonadota; class Alphaproteobacteria; order Rhizobiales; family Beijerinckiaceae; genus Methylobacterium; species Methylobacterium ajmalii. The sequence goes on from NZ_JACWCT010000120.1 coordinate 13,815, forward strand.
ATCTGCCGATCAAGAAGGCTGCGCCCGTCGAGTACGTGCGCGTCTGCTCGGCCTACGGCGCCGGCTTCTTCTTCATCCCGGGTACCGACACCTGCCTGCGCGTCTCCGGCCGCGCCCGCTTCGAAGCCGGCTACTCGCAGGGCTACACCCGCGGCGGCAACAACGGCGACCTGATGGGCTACCGCGGCCTCGGCCGCCTCAACCTCGACGCCCGCACCCAGACCGCCTACGGCACGCTCCGCGCCTTCGTGCGCTTCGAGCTCGCCTCGCGGACCGGCGCCTACCTCACCTCGGGCACCCAGAACCGCGCCGCCAACGGCTTCTTCGGCATCGGCGTCGACACGTTCAGCCGCTCGCAGCAATACGTGAACGTCGACAAGGCCTTCATCCAGTTCGCCGGCCTCACCGCCGGTCGCGCGGCCTCGTTCTACGACTTCTACGCCCACGACTTCGAGATCATCGGCACCTCGCTGGGCTCGGACGTCGCCTCGACCAACCTGCTCGCCTACACCGCGACCTTCGGGAACGGCTTCTCGGCGACGCTGTCGGTCGAAGACCCGATCTTCCGCAAGACCCCGCTGTTCGGCACCGCCACCGCCGGCAACGCGGCGAGCGCCTTCGCGGTCTACACCGCCGCGACCGCCAACCTGACCCCGGTCATCGCCACCAACGCGGCCGGCGTGCCGGTCGGCGAGGCGTTCTACGACCTGCGCCAGACCTCGCGCATGCCCGACTTCGTCGGCGCCCTGCGCTACGACGCTGCCTGGGGCTCGGCCCAGCTCTCGGCCGCCGTGCATGAGCTGAACGCCGGCAACGCTGCCGCCGTCCTGAACTTCGCCGGCGGCGGCATCACCGGCGCCTCCGCGCCGCGGGTCAACTCCGAGTACGGCTGGGCCGTGCAGGGTGGCCTGAAGATCAACATGCCGTTCATCGCCGCCGGCGATGCGCTGTACCTGCAGGGTTCGTACGGCGAGGGCGCGCAGCTCTACACCGGCTACTCCTCGTACATCGGCTCCTACACCGTCAGCTCCGGCAACACCCAGGGCGCGCCGTTCGCCACCTTCTTCGCCGACGCCGCGGTGAACCCGCTGAGCGGCAAGATGGAGCTGTCGACCAGCTGGACCGTCGTCGGTTCGTACCTGCACTACTGGGCACCCGAGTGGCGGTCGGCCGTCATCGGCAGCTACGGCGAGATGAGCTTCGGCAAGACCAGCCGCAACCTGCTCGGCGGCCTGAACTTCAACGGCCTGGGCAACCCGGTCAACAGCCCCGGCGCCTTCCTCTACAGCGCGGCCCTGCGCGACACGAGCCAGATCGTCGTCGGTGCCAACCTGATCTGGTCGCCGGTCAAGGATCTCGATATCGGCGTCGAGGGTCTCTACAACCGCGTCGACCTGAAGGGCGGCGCCGTGATCGACCAGAACAAGGCCCCGGGCGCCAGCGCCGCCGGCATCAACGCCGCCGGCCTGCCGATCAACGCGGCCGGCCTGGTTCTGCCGACCGCCAAGTCGGCCGACACCTTCAACATCCGCATGCGCGTCCAGCGCGACTTCTAAGATCAGTCTTAGTCGATATCAGGGGGTCCCGGCGCGAGCCGGGGCCCCTTTTTCGTTTTGGGAAACCGAGCAAGAAAAAAGGCGCACTCGGGGAGTGCGCCTTGCAGGTTCCCTGGGTCTCGAAACTCAGGATGATCAACTTATAACAGGACGATCGGGTCGTTTCAACTATCGAAAGATCATTTTCTCGACGGCGCAAATAAAAATTGCCGCCGGGTCGAGCGCCGGCAAGTTTCCTCGGGAACGGTGGGGCTCCGGGTGAGACGGCGGCGCTGACGGCGGCGCTCCAGGACGCGAGACCGGCCGCACCCCGCCCGATCAGGCCCCGTCGCCGCGCCTCGGCGGACGCGCGGGCCCTCAGGCCTTCTGCTCCTTCAGGCGGCGGACGCACTTGCTGTAATATTGCGGCCAACGCGGGCCTTGCACCGCCTTCTCGGACGGCGCGAGGGCGCGCCACTCGGCGCCGCACTTGCGCTGGCGCTCGCGGGCGGCGAGGGCGCGGATGCCGGGCTCGCGGCGGGGCGCCGCTTCGATGCCCGGACCGGCCTGGCCGAGGGCGGAAGCGGGCGCGGCGACGACCAGGACCGCCAGGGCGGCACGGAGAAGGGCAGGGCGGATTCGGGCGGGGCTCACAGCGGAGATCATGTCAGGGCTCGCGGGAAGGACAGGCGGTACGGGCCGCGGATCGACGCGCCGCGCAGCCGAGACTGCCACAACCTGACGTAAGGGCAAGAGGGCAGGGCGGTTGCGCCCGCCCGCCGCGCGCACCGAAGCCGGCCCGGCCGGACGATCGGGCTTCGGGGAAAAACAGCCCTGCATGACCGCCGGTTGAGACAACCTTCACCCTGTACAGCGCAGGCCCGGCCCTGTTTATCTGCCGGGGAAGCCCGATGCGCGACGGACGCGACCCGTCCCCGCCGTGCGAGAAGGACCAGCCGCATGTCGGCCGTGACGACGCCGCCGATCGACCTCTACTACTGGACGACGCCGAACGGCTGGAAAGCCTCGATCATGCTCGAGGAATGCGGCCTGCCGTACCGGATGATCCCGGTCAACATCGGCAAGGGCGCCCAGACGGCCCCCGAATTCCTGGCGGTGGCCCCGCTCGGCAAGATCCCGGTCATCGTGGATCCGGACGGGCCCGGGGGCGCGCCGATCACGGTGTTCGAATCGAACGCGATCCTGCAATATCTCGGCCGCAAGACCGGGCTCCTCTACCCCTCTGAGGAGCGGGCCCGCATCGCGGTCGACATCTGGCTGTCCTGGCAGGCGGCGAATTTCGGGCCGACCCTGGGCCAGACCCATCATTTCCGCATCTACGCTTCCGACAAGATCCCGTACGCGATCGAGCGCTTCACGGCCGCGACGACGAAGCTCTACGCCGCCCTCGACGCCCAGCTCGGCCGCCACGCCCACGTCGCCGGCGAGGCGTACAGCATCGCCGACATCGCGATCCTGCCCTGGGCCAAGATGTGGGAGCGCCAGGGCCAGGACATCGCCGGGTTTCCGAACGTCGCCGCCTGGATCGAGCGGCTGAAGGCCCGCCCGGCGGTCCAGCGCGGGTTCCGGCTCAAGCCGGACGCCGACGAGCCGCCGGGGACCGGACCCCGCGGCTGAACCGCGGGCCCGTCCCTCGGCGGGCTGATCACTCGGCCGGCTTTGGGGCCGGCTTCGCCTTGGCGGGCGCCGGGGCGACCTGGGCGAATTCCTCCGGCGCCTTGGTCCAGGTCTGCGAGCCGCACAGGATCTTCAGCATGCAGCCCGAGATCGCGAGCTCGCTGGCGCTCTCGCGGCTGACCGAGACGTCGTAGATCTTGCCTTCCTCGGCATTGTAGATCTGGCCCTTGTAGCCGCCGTCCTCGGGCTTCAGCCCGTCCATCAGTGTGAGGCCGATCACCGGGCGGCTGCGCTTCTTCGGGTCGGGATTCTTGATGTCGGTGCGCGGCTGGCCCTGCTCGTTGAGCGGCGTCTTCAGCCACACCACCTTGCCGCAGGCATGGGCGGCACCCGGGCCGCACTTCTCGATCTTGATCTTGGCCCGGCCGTCCTCGGTGAGCCAGGTGCCCGACGGATCGCCGGCGGCGGCCGCGGCGGTGACGCCGGCCGAGAGCAGGGAAGCGGCGAGGGTCGGGATCAGGATCGAGCGCATGCAGGAAGCTCCTGGCTGTCCGCCACGGCAGCCCTGACGGGCCTGCGCGGGGCGGAAGGGGCGAGGGACGCCGCCGCGGGCGAGCCGGGCAGCGTGGCCGAAAGGTCACGTCGAAGCCAGGAAGCACGAGCTTTGGGGCGATTTTTCGGCCGCGTTGCGGCAAGGTCGCAATGGATGGCTCGGCGCGCCGCCGCGTCACCTTCCGTGCTTGAGGGGCGCCGGGCCCGCGGCTATAAGCCCGGCGCCGGGCGTCCGCATGGCCCCGGCGCGCGGGCGCTCGCGCCCGGCTCACGCCGGACCGTCAGGGTCCGGTGCCGCGCGGCCTCCCACCGCCCCCGCCACCGCTTTTCTTCTGAACGGACCGTCCCATGGCCACCGAGCGCACCTTCTCCATCCTGAAGCCCGACGCCACCGCCCGGAACCTCACCGGCGCGGTCAACGCCGTGATCGAGGAGGCGGGCCTGCGCATCGTCGCCCAGCGCCGCATCCGCATGTCGGACGCCCAGGCCAAGAAGTTCTACGAGGTCCACGCCGAGCGTCCGTTCTACGGCGAGCTCGTCGAGTTCATGACCTCGGGCCCGGTCGTGGTCCAGGTGCTCGAGGGCGAGAACGCCGTCGCCAAGTACCGTGAGGTGATGGGCGCCACCAACCCGGCCCAGGCCGCCGAGGGCACCATCCGCCAGAAGTTCGCGAAGTCGGTCGGCGAGAACACCGTCCACGGCTCCGACAGCCTCGAGAACGCCGGCATCGAGATCAAGCAGTTCTTCGACGACAAGGACATCGTCGGCTAAGGTTTCCCTGACCGGAAAACGCCGATAGGTTCAGAGCCCCTGCCGCCAAGCGGCGGGGGCTTTTTTCATGGGGGAGCGACACGGTGACGGCGCAGCCACGGATCGAGCGGACGACCTCCACCTGCCCGCACGACTGCCCGTCGGTCTGCGCCCTCGAGGTCGAGGTGATCGACGGCTCGACCATCGGCCGGGTGCGCGGCAACCCGCGCCACAGCTACACGGCCGGCGTCGTCTGCGCCAAGGTCGCCCGCTACGCCGAGCGCATCCACCATCCCGACCGGCTGACCCAGCCGCTGATCCGCACCGGGCCGAAGGGCTCGGGCGCGTTCGCGCCGATCGGCTGGGACGAGGCGCTCGACCGCGTCGCGGAGGAATTCCGCAGGGCCGAGGCGGCGCACGGGCCGGAGGCCGTCTGGCCCTACTACTATGCCGGCACGATGGGGCTGGTGATGCGCGACGGCATCAACCGCCTTCGCCACGCCAAGGGCTATTCGGGCCAGTTCTCGACCATCTGCACCACGCTCGCCTGGTCGGGCTACATCGCCGGCACCGGCCGCCTCGGCGGGGTCGACCCGCGCGAGATCGCCGAGAGCGACTGCGTGGTGATCTGGGGCACAAACCCGGTGCACACCCAGGTCAACCTGATGACCCACGTCCAGGCCGCCCGCAAGAACCGCGGCGCAAAGGTCGTGGTCGTCGACATCTACGACAACCCGACCATGAAGCAGGCCGACCTCGCGCTGCTGCTGCGCCCGGGCACCGACGGGGCGCTCGCCTGCGCGGTGATGCACGTGCTGTTTCGCGACGGCCTGGCCGACCGCGACTACATGGCCCGCTACACCGACTGCCCGGACGTGCTGGAGGCGCACCTCGCGACCCGCGACCCCGCATGGGCCGCCGCGATCACCGGCCTCACGGTCGAGGAGATCGAGCGTTTCGCCCACCTCGTGGGGGAGACGAAGAACACGTTCTTCCGCCTCGGCTACGGATTCGCCCGCAGCCGCAACGGTGCCGCCAACATGCACGCCGCGCTCTGCATCCCGGCGGTGACGGGCGCCTGGCAGCATCGCGGCGGCGGCGCCTTCCATTCGAACAGCGGCGTGTTCGGCCTCGACAAGCGCCTGATCGAGGGGCTCGACGCGATCCGGCCCGGCACCCGCATGCTCGACCAGTCGCAGATCGGCCGCGTGCTCACCGGCGACGGGCAAGCCCTGCGCCACGGCCCGCCGGTGACCGCGATGCTGATCCAGAACACCAACCCGGTCTCGGTCGCCCCCGAGCAGGAGCTGGTGAAGCGGGGCTTCTCGCGCGAGGACCTGTTCGTCTGCGTCCACGAGCAGTTCATGACCGAGACCGCCCGGATGGCCGATCTCGTCCTGCCCGCCACGATGTTCCTGGAGCACGACGACCTCTATACCGGCGGCGGCCAGCAGCACATCCAGCTCGGCCTGAAGCGCATCGACCCGCCGGCCCTGTGCCGCTCGAACCACGAGGTGATCGTGGGCTTGGCCGAACGGCTCGGCGCCGCGCATCCGGGCTTTTCCATGAGCCCGCGCGAGCTGATCGACGCGACGCTGAAGGCCTCGCGCCGCGGCAGCCTGGCAGAGATGGAGGGAGACGGCTTCCTCGACGTGCAGCCCGCTTACGAGCGTGCCCACTTCCTCGACGGCTTCGCCTATCCCGACCGGCGCTTCCGCTTCAAGCCGGACTGGGGCTCCGTGCCGGTGGCCAAGGACGGCCCGCGCGGGCCGGCGATGCCGCCGCTCCCCGACCATTGGGAGGCGCCCCTGATGGCCGCCACGCCCGACCACCCGTTCCGCCTCGCCACCAGCCCGGCGCGCAACTTCCTCAATTCGAGCTTCACCGAGACCCCGACCTCTCTCGCCAAGGAGCGCCACCCGACGGTGATGATCCATCCGGAGGATGCCGGCCCGCTCGGGATCGGGGAGGGGACCTGGGTGCGGCTCTCCAACGAGCGCGGCGCCGTCACCCTGCGGGCGACGCTGTTTGCCGGCCTGCGCCGCGGCGTGCTGATCGCCGAATCGATCTGGCCGAACGACGCCTACCCGGATGGGCGCGGCATCAACACCCTGACGGGAGCCGACGCGGCCGCCCCCTTCGGCGGCGCCGCCTTCCACGACAACCACGTCGCGATCGCGCCCCTGCCGCAGTAGCGCGCGCTCGGCTTTTCGCGCCCCGGTGTGGCCCGCCCGCCCTTGTGCGGGCGGGGAGTTTCGGCGTCCAACGGTCCAGCTTGACGACAAGCAGCCCAACGGACCTTCCCTCCCATGCGTCTCCGCACCCTCCTCGCCGCCGGCTTCCTCGCGCTCGGTGCCACCGCCGCCCTCGCCGGCGCGTCCTCGTCGCAGCTCGAGGCCTACCAGCCCGATCCGGCCCTGCGCACCGCGCCCAAGGCGGACCTCGAGAGCCGGGTGCGCCGCGCCTGCGCGGTCGTCCAGGCCCGGCTGCAGAACACCGCCGAGACCGGCTTCGAGCGCCCCTGCGGCTGCTACGCCAAGACCACCCTGCGCTCGCTCGACGCCTCCGAGATCGAGGCCTACCGGGCCACCGGCTACTTCAACGATTCGGCCCGCGCCAAGGCGCTCAACGCCATCGACGCCTGCAAGCTGCAGCGTCCGGTCTGAGCGGGACGACGGCGATCGTCGATTGATTCCCATCGCGTCATCCCGGGGCCGCGATAGCGGAGCCCGGGATGACGGATTCCGCATCCGGCCCGTCGGGTGACCCGAACCCGGGCGACTACAGCCGCGCCCGCGCGCTGCGCGGCGTGGCGAGCAGCAGGTGCGTCTCCGAGGTGGTCACGCCCGGGACCAGGCGCACCCGGCGCAGCATCTCGTCGAGCTCCGGCAGGCTGCCGGCCGACACCTCCACGATGATGTCCCAGCGGCCGACCGTGGTGTGGACCGAGGTGATCTCGGCGAATCCCTTGAGGGCGTCGATCACGTCGCCGGCCCGGCGCCCCTCGACGGCGACCAGGGTGATCGCCCGCACCGCCGCAGGCTGGGCATCCGCCCGCAGGACCACCGTGTAGCCGATGATCTCGCCCGCGCGCTCGAGCCGGTCGATCCGCGCCCGCACGGTGGCGCGCGAGACCTTCAGCAGCACCGCCAGTTCCGAGACCGGCCGCCGGCAATCGTGCCGCAGCAGGGTGACGAGGGCCTGATCGAGATCGTCCATTCCGCCACTCTGCGCAGGGTGCCTTGCCAGAATGCGCGACCGGCCCGGAAAATCGACCGGTTTCCCGTGTTCGGAGTGACGCATCCCCTTGGTACCGTCGAGGTCGTTCGATGGTCCGAGACGGAGGCGGGACAGTGGGTGCGGGACATCCGGAACGGTGCGTCCTCGTCGGGGCGCCGGTGCAGTCGGGGACGGACCGGCTCGGTTGCGACATGGGGCCGAGCGCCTACCGGGCGGCGGGCCTGCCGGGGGCGCTGCGCGATCTCGGCCTCCCGGTCGAGGATGCCGGGACCGTCGTCCCGAAGCCCTTCGACGCACCGGCGCATCCGAACCGGGCGATCCACCACCTCGCCGAGACCGCGGGCTGGACGCTGGCCCTGACCGAGGCCGCCTTCCGGGCGAGCGAGGCGGCACGGCCGATCTTCCTGGGCGGCGACCACAGCCTCTCGGCCGGCACCGTGGCGGGCATGGCGCTGAGGGCGCAGGCCGAGGGACGCCCGCTCTTCCTGCTCTGGCTCGACGCGCATGCCGACCTGCATACCCTCGAGACCACGACGAGCGGCAACCTGCATGGCGTGCCGCTGGCCTACCTCACCGGGCGGCCGGGCTTTGCCGGCTACTTCCCGCCCCTCGCGGCCGCCCTCGATCCGGCCCGAATCTGCATGGTCGGCCTGCGCAGCGTCGATCCGGCGGAACGCGCCGCCCTGACGGGCAGCGGCGCCCGGGTGCACGACATGCGCGACATCGACGAGACCGGGATCGTCGCCCCGTTGCGCGACTTCCTGGGCGACGTCGCGGCGGCGGAGGGTCTCCTCCACGTCAGCCTCGATGTCGACTTCCTCGATCCCGGCATCGCGCCGGGGGTCGGCACGACGGTGCCGGGCGGGGCCACCTTCCGGGAGGCCCACCTGATCATGGAGCTGCTGCACGATTCCGGGCTGGTGCGCAGCCTCGACCTCGTGGAGCTCAACCCCTTCCTCGACGAGCGCGGCCGCACCGCCCTGCTGATGGCCGACCTCGCCGCCAGCCTGTTCGGCCGGCGCATCCTCGACCGCCCGACCCGGAGCTTCTAGATGGCTGCGCTCAACGTCGTCCCCTTCGTCAGCGTCGACAACATGATGCGGCTCGTCCACGCGGTCGGCATCGAGGCGATGCTGGTCCGCCTCGCCGCGGCGATCGCCGAGGACTTTTCGCGGTGGGACGTGTTCCAGAAGACCCCGCGGGTCGCCGCCCACAGCGCCGAGGGCGTTATCGAGCTGATGCCGACGAGCGACGGCACGACCTACGGCTTCAAGTACGTCAACGGCCACCCCAAGAACGCCGCCGGCGGGCGCCAGACCGTCACCGCCTTCGGGGTCCTGGCCGATGTCGGCAGCGGCTATCCGGTACTCGTCACCGAGATGACGCTGCTCACGGCCCTACGCACCGCCGCGACCTCGGCGCTCGCCGCGCGGCACCTCGCCCGGCCGGGTTCGCGCACCATGGCGCTGGTCGGCAACGGCGCCCAGGCCGAGTTCCAGGCCCTGGCCTTCCGGGCGCTCATGGGGATCGACACGCTGCGCCTCCACGACATCGACCCGGCGGCGACCGAGAAGTGCCGGCGCAACCTCGCGCGGTTCGGCTTCCACCTCACGGCCTGCGCCAGCACGGCGGAGGCGGTGCACGGCGCCGACATCGTCACCACGGTGACGGCGGACAAGCGCAACGCCGTGATCCTCGGCGACAACCTCGTCGGGGAGGGGGTGCACGTCAACGCCGTCGGCGGGGACTGCCCGGGCAAGACCGAGCTGGCGCCGGAGATCCTGCGCCGGGCCGGGATCTTCGTCGAGTACGAGCCCCAGACCCGGATCGAGGGCGAGATCCAGCAGCTCGCCGCGGACCACCCGGTGACCGAACTGTGGCGGGTCCTGTCCGGGGAGGTGCCCGGGCGCAGGGACGCGCGCCAGGTCACGGTGTTCGACTCGGTCGGCTTCGCGATCGAGGATTTTTCCGCCCTGCGCACCGTGCGCGACATGCTAGCCGAGCGGCCGTTCTACGACAACCTCGACCTCCTGGCCGATCCGGACGACCCGCGCGACCTGTTCGGCATGCTGATGCGGGCGGGCCCGCCGCGCCTCGCGGCCTGAAGCCGCCGGCGCGCGGAGCGGCGAATACTGTCCTCGACTGTCCGTCGGGCGGCTCGCGGGCCATGGCCTGCCGGCCGGTCGCGCGCCAACGTCTCGGGCGCGGCCGGCAACCCCTGACCCGCCACGCAGCAGGGCAGTATCGCGAAGTCCGGGCCTTGTAGTGAACGCGCCTCCGCAGGCGGTCTCCAAGAGCAGATCCGTCCTCCACCAGTGCCGCGCCGGCCCGCCATGCACAGGCCTTCCCCGGCGCGATTACCTACGCAGTCCCGCACGAATGGACGTAAGGCCTTGGAGTCGATCCACTTTCCGAAACCGGTTTGGTAAACGACTTCACAAGTATCCAGTCGTGTCTATCGACACGTTTCGGCACATCTGGCATCCCAAGACTGCGAACGGGACGCGACAGCAATCCCGGACCTGAGGATGGCATCGATGAAGACGCTCGACCTGAAGACCCTCGGCACCGTCACCGGCGGCACGATCTGCGCCCCCGTCTGCGCCCCGGCCTGCCCGCCGCCGGCCCCGGTCTGCCCGCCCCCGAGCTGCGGCAGCACCAAGTCCAAGAAGGGCTGCTGAGCCCGCGCCCACGCAGGGGGACGAAAGCGGCCTCGCCGCCCGGCCCCGCTCCAACGACAGCGTTCGACGATCCTCGGAGGAACACCATGAAGAAGCTCGACCTCAAGACCCTCGGCACCGTCGCCGGCGGCACCCTCGGCATCTCGGTCGGCGTCGGCGTCTCGGTCGGCTGCGCCCCGGCCTGCCCGCCGGCCCCGACCTGCGGCAGCACCAAGTCCAAGAAGGGCTGCTGAGCCCGCGCCGACGCGCCGGGAAGCGGACCACCGCCCCGGCGACGCGGTTTTCCACAACCACGATACCACCAGAAGAGACATCATGAAGAAGCTCGACCTCAAGACCCTCGGCACCGTCGCCGGCGGCACCCTCGGCATCTGCGTCGGCGTCGGCGTCTCGGTCGGCTGCGCCCCGGCCTGCCCGCCGGCTCCGACCTGCGGCAGCACCAAGTCCAAGAAGGGCTGCTGAAGGCAGCCCCGGACCGGGATGGGCGGGCGCGGCGGCAGGAGGAGACACGGATCCGATGACCACCGCCCCGCACATCCCCTGGACCTACGCCCGCCTCGCCGGCCTGCCGCTGGCGTGGCGCCGGCGGGTGCTGAGATCGGTCCTGGCGGTGCGCGGCCTCGCCGCCCGCCTGCGGGGCCGGACCGACGAGGCCGGCTTCGCCGCCACCTTCGAGAGCGTCCTGCGCCTGCCGCGGCGCGAGGCCCTGCGCCTCTCGCGCGAGGCCGCCCGGCACGACGTCGCCTCCGAGATCGAGTGGTGCGCCCTGCACCGCCGCCCGGTCGCCGCGATCCTGCGCGACGTCGCCCGCGTCTCGGTCGCCGAGCCCGCCGTGATGGAGCGCGTCGCCGCCTCCGGCCGGCCGGTGATCCTCGCGCCCCTGCACATGGGCGCCTACGTGCTGGGGCTCGCCGCCCTGATGGTGCGCTACTTCCCCGGCCGCCCGATGCTGGTGCTGCGCCAGCGCGACGACATGGTGATGGAGACGCAGGTCATCGAGCGCCTGCGCGAGATCGACGTCGACGTGCGCTTCCTGAACGTGACCGAGCGGGGCGACTTCCTCTCGGCGATCCGCTTCGCCCAGAAGGGCGCGGTGATCGTGGTGTTCTGCGACCTCGACCCGTCCTACGGCGCGCCGGCCCAGATGCCGATGTTCGGCCGTCCCTTCCGCTTCGCCTTCGGCACCGACACCCTGGCGCGCCTCACCGGCGCCACCGTGGTGCCGCTCGCCACAACCATGGACGACGACGGCGACACCGTCGGCATCGGGCGGCCTTTCGAGGTGCGCGGCAGCGCCCCAGAGGAGCGGGCAGTCGTGGCCGACATCATGCGCCGGCACCTCCAGGCCGCAATCGCGGCCCGGCCGGAACAGTGGCACCTCTGGCCGATGCTCGCCGATTATTTACCATCTTCTGAGACGGTGCAGGACAACCTTCCGGAGGACGGAGGGGCGCCGCAGACCCTCGCGGCGTAGAGCCTCGCGAGCGGACGATCGATGAGCGAACCCGCGGCGCCTCCCCCCGCGGAGGCCACGTTCCAGCGCCGGCGGATCAACGGCACCGTCCACCTCCAGCACGACCGCGGCGCCGTCTGGATGGCGTGGTTCTTCGGCGCCATCATCGTGGTGATCGTGGCGAGCCTCTTCCTCGGCCGGCTCGCCCGGTCGGAGGCGGTGCGGGGCTACGTTTCGGCGGCGTCGGGCCTCACCCGCCTCGACGCCCAGGCCGCCGGCATCGTCCGCGAGATCGCCGTCAAGCAGGGCGACACCGTCAAGCGCGGCGCGCGCCTGATGCAGATCCAGCTGCGCGAGCAGACGACCGGGGGCGTCTCGACCGTCGGGGCGACGCTGCGCAGCCTGCAGGAGCGCCGGACCAGCCTCGCCGCCGAGGAGGCGCGCCTCTTGGTCTACCTCGATTCGACCCGCGGCGACCGCGCCGAGACCGAGCGCAACGTCACGGCGGTGCTGCGCGCCCTGGACGAGCAGGAGCGCACGCTCAAGGAAGGCCTGGCCCAGCAGGAGGAGATGGTCTCGCGCGTCGAGGCCTACCTCCGCCAGGGCTACGCCACCCGCGAGACCCTCAACGGCCAGCGCCGCGCCGCCCTCGACTACGCCCGCCAGATCGCCGAACTGCGCGCCCGCCGGGCCGAGCTGCGCCAGAGCACCTCCGAGCGCCTGCGCGCGCAACGCACCGGCGACACCGAGAAGGCGGCCCAGCTCGCCACCACCCGCAACGAATTGAGCGCCATCGAGGCGCAGATCACCGCGCTCGGCGCCCAGTCGCGCATCGACGTGGTGGCCCCCACCGACGGGGAGGTCGCGGGCCTCTACGTCCAGCCCGGCGATTCGGTCACCGCCGACCAGGTGGTGGCGATCCTCGGCGACACCCGGGCCGATCCGCTGGTCGTGCTGGAGGTGCCGGCCCGCGCCATCGGGCTCGCCAAGGTCGGCCAGGAGGTGGTGCTGAAATACGACGCCTTCCCGTTCAAGACCTTCGGCATCGCCAAGGGGGCGATCGCGGTGATCTCCGGCACGCCTCTGCGCAACCCGATGCTGGCCTCCGCCGACGACGGCACCGGCGACGCGGCAGCCGCCGCGGCGCGCCAATCGGTCTACCGGGTCGAGGTGCGGCCCGAGTCGCGCACCATGCGGGCCTACGGGACCGACGAGCCGATCCGCATCGGCTCGACGCTGTCGGCCGACATCGTGGTCGAGCGCCGCCGGCTGATCGACTGGATGCTCGATCCGATCCGGGCGATGCGCGGGCGTGGGTGAGCGCGAGAGGATGATCCGATGACCGACTGGCTCAAGCGCGTGCTCAGCCCGCGCCGGCGGGTGCGCTCGATCCTCCAGAACGAGGCCAACGAGTGCGGGCTCGCGGCGCTCGCGATGGTGGCGAACTACCACCGCCACGACATCGACCTCGCCTACCTGCGCGCGCTCTTCCCGCTCTCGCGCCGCGGCATGACGCTCGCCAGCATCGTCACGCTCGCCGACAGCCTCGACCTCGACGCCAGCGGCTACGCCCTCGACGGGGTGGCCGAGCTGGAGCAGGTGGCCCTGCCGGCGATCCTGCACTGGCGCGGCAACCACTTCGTGGTCCTGGAGAAGATTTCTCGCGGACGCTACCACGTCCACGACCCCGAATTCGGCCTGCGGATCTACGAGCGGGCCGACATGGAGCGGTTCTTCGCCGGGATCGTGCTCGAATTCGCGCCTCGGATGGACTTCCGCGCCATCAAGGCCGGCGACCGGCTCAAGCTGCTCGACATCCTGCGCACCACCCGGGGCCTCGGCGGCACGGTGTGGCAGATCACGCTGGTCTCGGTGGCGATCTCGCTCCTGGGCCTCACCACCCCGGTGCTGCTCCAGATCGCGCTCGACGTGGTGATCCCGCAGGTCGACCTCGACCTGATGCAGATGCTGGCCGCCGGCCTGATCCTGATGATGCTGTTCGAGGCGTTCGGGCAGTGGCTGCGCGGCTACATCGCGCTGCGCGCCTCGACGCTGCTGCAGCTCCAGTTCACCCGCAACGTCGTCGGCCACGCGCTCAGGCTGCCCCTGAGCTACTTCGAGCTGCGCCATCCGGGCGACTTCGTCACCCGGATCCAGTCGATCGACACGGTGCGCAACTTCCTGGTCGGCGGACTCGTGACGTCGTTTGCCGATATCGGCACGTCGTTCCTGCTCGTCGGGCTGATGTTCTACTACTCGGCCCCGATGGCGGCGATCACGCTGGCGACGCTCGCCGCCGTGCTGGCGATGCGCTTCGTCACCTTCCCGACGCTCGACCGCGCCACCGCGGGCTCGCTCGAGGCGCGCTCGCAGGAGCAGGCGAGCCTGATCGACGGCCTGCAGCGCATCGGCAGCCTGAAGGCGCACAACAGCACCGAGCTCTTCACCATGAACTGGTTCGAGAGCTTCGCGCGCTTCGCCAACCTCGACTTCCGGGCGAAGAAGGCGGGGCTCGACGCCGAGTTCCTGATGCACGCCGTCATCGCGGTCAGCACCGTGACGACGCTCTATCTCGGCATCACCGGGGTCATCAAGAACACCCTGACGATCGGCACGCTCTACGCCTTCATCGCGCTGCGCACCGACTTCTTCGACCGGGTCAACCACCTGACCTCGAGCCTGCTGCAGCTCGCCGCCCTCAAGGTCCATGTCGCCCGCCTCGACGACGTGATCGGGCAGGCGCCCGAGGAGGGCTTGCACGAGGCGACCTTCCACCGGGCGATCCGCAAGGAGATCCGGATCGAGGACGTGACGATCCAGTTCGGCCGCGGCGACGAACCGATCCTGACCGGCGCTTCGCTCGCCATCGATGTCGGCCGCTGCGAGACCATCGCGATCGTCGGCGCCTCGGGCTCGGGCAAGTCCTCGCTGATGCGGGTCCTGGCGAGCCTGACCGAGCCGGCCTCTGGCTCGGTCACGGTGGACGGCGTCGCGCTCGGCCAGTTCGGCAAGCGCGAGTACCGGGCCAATCTCGGCGTCGTCTTCGCCGATGACGGGCTGTTTGCCGGCACCGTCGCCGACAACCTGTCGCTGTTCGACCCCGCCGTATCCCATGCCGAGATGGAGGCGGCCCTGGTCCGGGTCAGCTTACGCGACGAGGTCGAGCGGCTGCCGCAGGGCTACGCCACCCACGTCTCGGAGGAGGGCAGCGTTCTCTCCACCGGCCAGCGCCGGCGCCTGCTGCTCGCCCGCGCCCTCTGCCGCCGGCCGCGGCTGCTGCTCCTCGACGAGGTGACGGCGAACCTCGATCCGGCCACCGAGACGGCGCTCGTCGAGAGCCTGAAGGGCGTGAAGGCCGCCAAGGTGTTCATCACCCACTCCGAGCGGCTGCTCGACCAGGTCGACCGGGTGTTTCGCATCGAGAACGGGCGCCTGACCGAGGACCCGCGCCCACCGGCGAAGCCCGGGCCGGTGACGGAGGCGGCGTGAGGGACTGGCGGCTCGAGGCATGGTTTTCTAACCGCCCTCACCAGCATCGAAACCTAATGCTATTTCGGAGCCGCGGAAGCGGAGGCCGAATCCGGAACCGCCAGCAATGCAAGGCAAGAGCGGCAAGTTTGCCGGTCTGCGAGATTTGCTCCGGACAAATAAAAGCCCAGCAGCCAACTGACAAAATTTGTTAAGCCCATCCCTATGCAGATCGGCCTTCGGACAGTTATCAACATGCCGAACTTCAGCACTCAAGAAAGCTTTCGCAGATCGAAAGACTTGATAGGCGGAAAATAAATGCATTCGATGGCGTCGAATGTTACATCGAATGCGCTGCTGGCGTTGCGGGCATAAGCCAGCGCATCCTCATGCCGATCACTCCTCACCTGCGTACTGAGCGTGCAGTGAGGTTTCCACGTCCCAGGACGATAATGCGGCCGACAAGACATAGGATCGATGGTGGCGTGAATCGCTTCGTGGACCTTCCGCAGGACCACGTTAGGACGGGGCGAAGCCCATAGAACCATCGGCGGCCCGTCAAAGCTGCGAATGGCGTCAAAGGTTAGCGTGAGCGCGCCGATGTCTCTGCTGGCTTCATCGAGTGCCCTCCGAACCTCGTTTTCTTCCACCACCTCACCATCGTAGATGGCGAGGGTAACGTGGGGCGGGTAGCCGAGGAGAGACATCGAGGGGCGATCCTCGAACTGCTGCACAACATCCCACAGCGCACGAACGATGCCTGCGCTCGGATGGTCGCTCCGCATTGAAATCGCGAACCCCACGCCCCGACCCCTGCATCTGCCGCTTCTCCTATATCAGAAGGCAGCGTCGCACCCCGAGCGGTCTTTCGCCCATGGCCGCCCGTCATGCGGTCAAGATTATCGGTTTTTGGCTCGAACCCATCAACGACCATCCTCTTCCGCCCGCGACACCCGTAGCACCAGAGCTGGCTGCGGCTTCGAAACCAGCCCTGCGCGACCGCGCAGGGCCGGGGCTGTCTCCACCGGCACCGCCGCGAGCGAGCGGCGCAGGGCCGGCGGCGGCGGAGAGGCGAGGGACTCGAACCGCCCGCCCGGTCCGCCCGGCGCGGCGTCGAGGAGGGCGGCGGCCGCGGCGAGTTGCAGCGACTGGCCGTCGCGCTCGTTCAGGACGATCTCGGCCGCCACCTCGGCATTGGCGAGCTCGCCCCGGATGTTCAGTTCGTCGAGCACCGTGCGGAACCCCGCCGTCCGCTCGATCGAAAAGCCCCGCATCGTCTCGCGCAGCTCGCGGATGCGGGCGACGAGCTGCGTGTACTGCTCGGCGGTGGCCTGGCGGCGCGCGAAGGCGATGCGGGCCGAGGTCAGGGTCGCGAGTTCCTTGTCCTGTGCCTCGTAGCCGCGCTGGCGCGCGAAGGCCGAGGCCTCGCCGATGCGGGGCAGGGTGCCGGGCTCGTAGATCGGCACGGTCGCCACGATCCGGGTCGTGGTGTCGGTGATCCGGTCGAGGACCGGGCTGTAGCCGAGCTGCCCGATCTTGGAGAATTGCAGGTTGACCTTGGGCAGGAGGTCGGCGACCGCCGCCTTGGCCTGATAGCCGGCGGCCTCGGCCTCGAGCTGGAACGCCGCGATGTCGGGATTGGCCCGGCGCACCAGATCGGCAAAGGCGTCGGCGCTGCGCGGCAGCCCGTCAGGCAGGCGCGGCGGGCGCATCCGCTCCGGCGCCATCCGGGTCAGGCGGGTGAACTCCAGCCGCGAGGCGGTGAGGTCGGCCTGGGCGCGCAGGCGCAGGGCCTCGGCCTCCTGCACCCGCGAGCGGGCGAGCGCCGTGTCGGTGCGGGTGGCGTCGTTGAGCTCGAACTGCTTGTCGGTGAAGGCGGCGATGCGCTGGATCGCGGCGAGCTGCGCCTCGCGGGCGGCGAGGATGCGGGTGTCGCGCAGGACCGCGATATAGGCCAGCGCGGTGTCGAGCAGCACCTGCTGGCGCCGGCCGATCAGCAGCATCCGGCCCGATTCGGCCAGCGTGCGGGCCGACTGGAAGCCGTGCCAGCGCCGGAATCCGTCGAAGAGCAGCAGGCTCGCGGAGATGCCGACGACGCTCGGCGCACGCCGGGGCGTCGCGTCGAGCCCGACCACCGGCGGGGCGGCGTCGGGCGCGTAGGTGATGCGGCTGCGCAGCGGGCGGTCGGCGGTGAAGGCCACGCTCGGCATGAAGGCGTCGATGGCGCCGCGCAGGCGTTCCTCGGCCCCGTCCTGGCGGGCGCGCTCGGCCCGCAGCACGAAGCTCGATTCGAGCGCGGCGGCGGAGGCCTCCTCCAGGCTCTGCGCGCCGGCCGGACCGGCCATGCCCGCCAGGATCGCGAGGATGCAAGCCAGCCTCTCAACCCTCGCGCGCCGCACCGGCATCTGATCTCCGACAATGAGTGGAACCGGGAACCAGGCTCGGCGACCGTCCTTCGCGAGTTTGATTTCTTCTTGGCGCAACAAGGTAAATGAAGCCTTACCCCCAAGTGCCAAGACTTACGGGCTGCAGCTGCGAAGGACGAAAACAATGAATTCGCCGGTACGGCCCGCCCCCGATTTGAATGTAACGATGCCATATGCATCTAAAAGAGAATGATGATTGCAAGTAATTTTCGTGAAAAATCGGTCGATAGCCAAAGAACTCGCCACCATCTGCGCTCGTGGCGTGTCATCCGGCGTCTGCAGGGCTGTCCGGGGAAGGACAATGCGCGGGCTCTCCCCTCTCCCCGCCCGCGGGGAGAGGAGAAAATCCGGCGCTATTCCTTTCGCCGGACAACTCCGCGGCGAAGGGATGCGCCTCGTCGGCCTCCGCCTCCGGCTCGCCCACCGGCGCCGGCACACCGCCGAGCGGTCCGACCGCGATCGAGCGCAGCAGCGTCGCCCGGGCGGTGCGCAGGTGCGCCCGGCAGGTCTGGTCGATCAGGCGCAGGTCGCGGGAGCGCAGCGCGTCGATGTAGTCGAGGTGCTCGAGCAGGGCGACGCGGTTGCGCTCCTTCTCGTCCGACTTGTCCCACTGGTAGTGGTAGTGGAAGATGATCGAGATCACGTCGTAGAAGTCGCGGATGAACCGGTTGCGCGACGCGTCGTGGATCAGCCGGTGCAGGCGCTCGTCGAGGCGCGAGAAGTCGCGGTAGCGACCGTCGATCTCGGCCAGCAGCGCACGGTGCTCGCCCGCGATGGCGTCGAGCTCGGCCCAGGCCGGGGCGTCCGGCGCCAGTTCGACGAAGCGACGGGCCGAGCGGAGCTCGAACATCTCGCGGATCTCGTAGATCTCGGCGGCGAAGTCCGGCGTCACCCCGGCGAAGATCCAGCCGCTGTTCTCGCGCCGCTTGAGGAGCCCGACCTGGCTGAACCGGGTCAGGTATTCCCGTACCGCCGTGGTCGAGGTGCCGAACAGGCGCGCCAGCTCGGAGGTGTTGACCGCCTGGCCCGGGCGGCAATCGCCCTGCAGCACCCATTGCATGAACTTGCGCTCGACGGCCTCGGCCACCGTCTCGGTCTCGAAATCGGGAAAGTAGTCGGCCGGACCGGGATGGCGCAGGAGGCGGCGCCGGCCGCCCTCGGTCCCGACGAGGCCCGCCTCCGCGAGCCCCGCCAGCACCGCCCGCACCGTGGTGCGGCTGACCTCCAGCACCCCGGACAGCTCGGCCTCGGAGGCCCCCCAGGGCCCGGGCGACCGGGCCGCCAGCAGCGTCAGGCACCGGTTGTAGGCCCGCTTGTGGACCGTGTTCGCCCGCATTCCACCCCTCCCGAGGACCACCACTGCACCACGGCCGCGCGAGCGCGTCCATCGGCTCGTGAACCGGATCTTTGCGCATAAAAAACCGTTTGACAGCGCCGGATCGCCGGTCCTTTATGCACGATAATACATAAGACCACCCGGTGAGGACACGCCCTTGGCCCAGTTCGCCAGCATCTCCGCCTGCGCGGTCCCGCGCGCATGAGCGCCGCCCGCCCGACCCGGCGCGTGGTCCAGTTCGGGACCAGCCGCTTCCTGCAGGCCCATGCCGATCTGTTCATCCACGAGGCGCGCGCGGAGGGCCAGGAGGCAGGGCCGGTGACCGTGGTGCAGACCTCGGGGGACGCCGCCCGGGCCGGGCGCGTCGCCGCCTTCGGGTCCCCCGGCGGCTACCCGGTGATCGTCCGCGGCATCGCGGACGGCGCCCCGGTCGAGCGGCGGATCACCGTCACCAGCATCGCGCGCGGCCTGTCGGCGGCGACCGACTGGGACGCCGTGACCGCCCTCGTCGTCGAGGAGGCCGACATCCTCCTCTCGAATACCGGCGATACCGGCTACGCGATCCCCGATTCCGATCGCGGCGGCGCCTGGGTCGCGGCGCATCCCCCGGCCTCGTTCCCGGGCAAGCTCGCCCAGCTCCTCCATCGCCGCTGGCAGGCGGGCGGGCGCCCCCTCACGGTGCTGCCCTGCGAGCTGATCTACCGCAACGGCCGGGTGCTGCGGGGCCTGGTGCTCGACCTCGCCGCCGAGGCCGGCCTGCCGGAGGCGTTTTCCGCCTGGCTGCGCGAGGGTGCGACCTTCACCGACACGCTGGTCGACCGCATCGTCTCCGAGCCGATCGAGCCGGTCGGCGCCGTCGCCGAGCCCTACGCCATCTGGGCGATCGAGCGCCGGCCGGGCCTCCTGGTGCCGTGCGAGCACCCCTGCATCGTGCTCGCCGACGATCTCGAACCCTACGAGCGGCTGAAGATCCACATCCTCAATCTCGGCCACACCTTCCTCGCCGAGATCTGGCAGCGCGAGGGCCGCCCGGCGGACGAGACCGTGCGCGAGATCCTGGCCGATCCGGCGGTGCGGGCGCGGCTCGACGCGCTCTACCGCGACGAGGTGGTGCCGGGATTTTCCGCCCGCGGGATGGAGGCGCAGGCCCGCGACTACGTGGCGGCCACCCTCGACCGCTTCCTCAACCCGTACCTGAACCACCGCATCGCCGACATCGCCCAGAACCACGTCCAGAAGGTCGAGCGCCGGGTCGACGCCTTCCTGGCCTGGGTCGCGGAGACCGGCGCCGAGCTGCCGGCGCCGGTGCTCCGGGCGCTCGCCGCCGCCTACCCGGCCCCGCCCGCGGCATGACCTACCAGTTCGATTTCGCCGCCCTGCTGCCGTACTGGCGCGAGTTCGCCGCCGGCGTCTGGCTGACGCTCCAGCTCTCGGGCGTCGCCACCGTGCTCGGCTTCGTCGGCGGCGCGCTCTGCGCCATCGCCCGGGCGGACGGGCCGCCCTGGCTCAAGCGTCTCGTCGGCGCCTATGTCGAGGTGATCCGCAACACGCCGCTGCTGGTGCAGATCTTCCTGGTCTATTTCGGCATCGCGGTGCTCGGGATCCGGGTCGACGCCAACGTCGCGGCGGTGCTGGCGCTCGTCGTCAACGTGGTCGCCTATACCTGCGAGATCATGCGCGCCGGGATCGAGAGCATCCACAAGGCGCAGGTCGAGGCCGGGGAATGCCTGGGGCTCAACCGCCGCCAGATCTACTGGCACGTGGTCTTGCGCCCGGCGATCGAGCGGGTCTACCCGGCGCTCGTCAGCCAGTACGTGCTCCTGATGCTCGCCTCCTCGATCTGCTCGCAGATCTCGGCCGAGGAGCTGACGGCGGTAGCGAACCGCATCCAGTCCGACACCTTCCGCAGCTTCGAGACCTACATCGTCGTCGGCCTCGTCTACCTCGCCCTGTCCTTCGTCGTGCGCTGGGCCTTCTGGGGCTTCGGCCTCCTCGTCTTCACCCGCCGGCGCAAGCTCGGCACGGCGCTCTAGCGGGGAGGGGAGCGATGCCCACTTTCGGACCCCAGCACCTCTGGTTCCTGCTCACCGCCGCCGGCTGGACGCTGGCTTTGTCGGCGATCGCCTTCATCGGCGGCGGCCTCCTCGGCTTCGGCGTGACGCTGGCGCGCATCTCGCCGAACCGTTTCGTGCGCGGGCTGGCCTCGGCCTACGTCCAGGTGGTGCAGGGCACGCCGCTCCTGATCCTCCTGTTCATGATCTATTTCGGCCTCGCCATCGCGGGCTTCGACCAGCTGCCCGCGCTGATCGCGGCGGGCGCCGGGCTCACCATCTACGCCTCGGGCTTCCTCGGCGAGATCTGGCGCGGCTGCATCGAGGCGGTGCCGAGGACCCAGTGGGAGGCGGCCGAGTGCCTGGCCCTGTCGCCCTGGCAGCGCCTGACCCGGGTGGTGCTACCCCAGGCGATGCGGCTTGCGACCGCCCCGACGGTCGGGTTCCTGGTCCAGATCGTCAAGAACACCTCGCTCGCTTCAGTGGTCGGCTTCGTGGAATTGTCGCAGGCCGGCAAGCTCATCAACAACTCGATCTTCCAGCCCTTCATCATCTTCGTGACCGTGGCGCTGTTCTACTTCGCCATCTGCTATCCGCTGTCGGCCTGGAGCCGCGGGCTGGAGAGGAGGCTCAATGTCGGCCGTCGTTAAGCTTGCCAACGTCCACAAGAGCTTCGGCCCGCTGAAGGTGCTGGACGGCGTCTCGTTCGAGGTCGGCCGCGGCGAGGTGGTGGCGCTGATCGGCCAGTCCGGCTCCGGCAAGTCCACCGCGCTCCGCTGCATCAACGCGCTCGAGACGATCGAGGAGGGCGCGATCGAGGTCTGCGGCCACGCGATCCACTCGCCCGCCCTCGACAAGCGGGCCCTGCGGCTCTCGGTCGGCATCGTCTTCCAGAGCTACAACCTCTTCCCGCACCTCACCGCGCTCCAGAACATCATGCTGGCGCCGACCTGCGTGAAGGGGATCAAGCGCGGGCAAGCCCGCGACCTCGCCATGGACTGCCTGACCCGGGTCGGCCTCGCCGAGAAGGCCGAGCACTACCCCGAGCAGCTGTCGGGCGGACAGCAGCAGCGGGTCGCCATCGCCCGGTCGCTCGCCATGCAGCCGCAGGTGATGCTGTTCGACGAGGTCACCTCGGCGCTCGACCCGCAACTCACATCGGAAGTGCTGCGCGTCATGGAGGATCTCGCCCGCGGCGGCATGACCATGATCCTGGTCACCCACGAGATGGGCTTTGCCCGCCGGGTCGCCGGCACCGTCATCTACATGCGCCAGGGCCGGGTCTGGGAGACCCTGGCCGGCCGCGACCTCGACAACCCACGCACGCCCGAGCTGCGCGACTTCGTCGGCAGCGGGCTGTAATCAAAAGGAGAATTGGGGATGAAGCGCAGGACCTTCCTGGCCGGCGGCCTCGCGGCCGCCTCCACCCTGGCGATGCCGGCCCTCGCCGACACGCTCGACACGATCAAGAGCCGCAAGAAGCTGCTCGTCGCCCTCGATCTCGGCTCGCCGCCCTTCGGCATGACCGATGCCGCGATGCAGCCGACCGGCTCGGACGTCGAGACCGCGCGGCTGCTCGCCGCCGACTGGGAGCTGCCGCTCGAGATCGTGCAGGTCACGAGCCCGAACCGGGTGCCGTTCCTGCTCACCGGCAAGGCCGACATGGTCATCGCCTCGTTCAGCGTGAACGAGGAGCGCCAGAAGGTCATCGACTTCTCGGATCCCTACGGGGTGATCCAGGCGGTGATCGCCGGGCCGAAGGACCGCGAGGTCAAGGACTACGCCGCGGTCGTCGGCAAGCGCCTCGGCACCACCCGCGGCAGCACCAACGACAAGGAGGCGACCGCGCGCGCCCAGGGCGCCCAGATGGTGCGCTACGACGACGATGCGACGCTGATCACCGCGATGGTCTCGGGCCAGGTCGACATGGTGGCGACCTCGCCGCAGGTCATGAACACCGCCAACGCCCGCAAGCCCCCGGCGCCGTTCGAGACCAAGATCGTGATGCGGACGTTTCCCTACGCGATCGGCATCCGCAAGGGCGAGACCAAGCTTCAGGCCGCGCTGAACGAGTGGGTGCGCAAGAATCTGCGCAACGGAAAGCTCAACACGATCTACAAGACCTATCACGGCAGCGACCTGCCGGCCGAGATGCTGGCGTAATTCAAGAGGGCACTTCCCCTCCCCCTTGCGGGGAGGGGTCAGGGGTGGGGGTGGTGCCGGATAAAGCTCAATGGCGCCTCCTGCCCCCCGCGCGGGATCTTCGATCTCCCATACCCCTCCCCACAAGGGGGAGGGGAGGCGCCTTATCTTCGAACCGTTCGCCTTTCCCCACTCCATCCTCCCGAAAGACCCCCTCCCATGAAGGTGCTCCTCTGCGACGAGCCGGGCCGGCTGCGGCTGACCGAGCGGCCGGAGCCGGTCCCGGCCGAGGGCGAGGCGCTGGTGCGCATCCGCCGGGTCGGCATCTGCGGCACGGATTTCCACATCTACCAGGGCAAGCACCCGTTCCTGCAGTACCCACGGGTGATGGGACACGAGCTCTCCGGCACGATCGAGCGGGCGCCGGCCGGCAGCGGACTCGTGGCGGGGCAGAACTGCTATGTCGTGCCGTACCTGTCTTGCGGACACTGCGTCGCCTGCCGCAAGGGCGTGACCAATGCCTGCCAGAACATCTCCGTGCTCGGCGTCCATTGCGACGGCGGCATGGCCGAGCTGATCAGCGTGCCGGCGCGGAACGTGGTGCCGGTGGGCGATACCCCGCTCGACGACGCCGCAATGATCGAGTTCCTGGCGATCGGCGCCCACGGCGTGAAGCGCGGCGGCATCGCGGCCGAGGACCGCGTGCTGGTGGTCGGCTCCGGCCCGATCGGCATGTCGGCGGTGATCTTCGCCAAGGCGCGGGGAGCCCACGTCACCGTCATGGACCTGCGCGAGGACCGGCTGGCCTTCACGCAAGACGCGCTCGGCGCCGACGCGCTGCTGCGCGCCGACGACGAGGCCGAGGCGAAGGCGGGCGCCGCCACCGCGGGCGACTTCTACGATTGCGTGATCGACTGCACCGGCAACCGCGCCGCGATGCAGCGCGGCTTCGGCTTCGTCGGCCATGGCGGGCGCTACGTGCTGGTGAGCGTGGTGCGCGACGACATCGTGTTCTCGGATCCCGAGTTCCACAAGCGCGAGACCACGCTGTTTGCCAGCCGCAACGCCCAACCCGACGACTTCGCCGAGGTGGTGCGCCAGATGCAGGCCGGCCGCGTGCCGACCCGGGCGCTGCGCACCCATCGCGGCGCGCTGGCCGACGGGCCCGAGCTTTTTCGCGACTGGCTGCGGCCGGAGGCGGGGGTGATCAAGGCGATCCTGGAACTCTGACCAAACCGCACCGGAGGGTCTTTTCCGTCCCACGCGCGGCCTCATTCCGAGGTGCTGCGAAGCAGCCTCGAAGGACGGATCCAGATGCCGCTGCGTTCCCCGGGGCCTCCTTCGAGGTCAGTCCATCCTCGATGGGCTGACACCTCAGGATGAGGCGCGGGTGGGACGGAAAATGTCGAACGGTCAAACAGGCCATCAACCCAGGTGATGGCACCGGCCCACGCCGTCGGGCATGCCGGCGGCATGGACCGACGACACCTCACCATCGGAGACGGTCGCCTCTCCCCGACCGACCTGCGCCTCTGGGTCGTGCTCGCCCTGGCCCTGGTCTTCTTCGGCCTGGGCGGGCTCTTCCTGGCGGCGCCCGCGCTGGGCGCGCTGATCTACGGCGTGCCGGAGCCCGAAGGGATCGGTCGCACGACCCTGCGGGCGATCGGCGCGCGGGACGCCGCCCTCGCGCTCCATCTCACCGGTCTCAGCCTGTTCTCGACCCGACGCGCCGTCGCGATCGTGCTGGCGGGAAGCCTCGTCATCCCGGCCTGCGACCTCGCCCTCATCCTGTCCGCCGGCACGGCGGCGTGGTGGCAAGTCGGGCTGCATGCGCTGAGCGCCGGGGTGCTGACGCTCACCGCCCTCTGGATGCTGGTCCCGGATGAGGATCACTCCGCGTAATCCGGCTCCTCCCGGTCGAGCCGCCGGCGGATCGCCGCGAGATGCAGCCGGGCCGATTCGGGATCGCCCTCGCGCATCTGGCGATAGGCCGCCTCGGCGATGGCGGGGTCGACCGGCAGGACGTCGCGGCCGGTCGAGAGGGCGAGAACCTGCACCTCGGCCGCGCGCTCCAGGTAGTAGAGGTCGTCCCAGGCCTCCGCGATGGTGGGGCCGAGGACCATCACGCCGTGGTTCTTCATGAACACGATATCGGCCTCGCCGACGCTGTCGGCGATGCGGTCGCCCTCCCGCTCGTCGAGGGCGAGCCCGTTGTAGTTCCGGTCGAAGACGGTGCGGCCGTAGAACTTGAGCGAGGTCTGCCCGGCGAAGATGAGGGGATCGCCCTCGGTCATCGAGAGGGCGGTGGCGTAGGGCATGTGGGTGTGGAACGCCACGCGGGCCCGCGGGATGCGCTTGTGCAGGCGGGCATGGATGTAGAAGGCGGTGGCCTCCGGCTGGCCCTCGCCCGAGACGACGTTGCCGTGGAAGTCGCAGACCAGGAGCTTCGAGGCGGTGAGCTCCGCGAAGGCGTAGCCGTAGGGATTGACGATGAAGAGGTCGTCGTAGCCCGGCACCATCGCCGAGAAGTGGTTGCAGATGCCCTCTTCCAGGCCGTGGCGCGCCGCCATGCGGAAGCAGGCCGCCAGATCCTCCTTGGCGCGGCGCACCTCGGGCCCGGCGAGGTCGGGCTGGTTGAGGCCGTCGGGAATCCGCTCGCCGGCCGGGGCGCCCAGTGCGTGAGCCATGATGTCCGTGTCTCCTTCGCCGCCGCCGCGGCCTCGATGGCGAATCCTGGCGGAAGCCGGACACGCTTGTCCATGGCCTCGCGATCTCAGCGCGCCTTCACGTGCTCCAGCAGGGCCGGGGTGGCGTAGCCGTCCGCCGGCAGGCCCGCCGCGATCTGGTAGCGCCGCACCGCCTCGCGCAGTTTCGGGCCGGCGCGACCGTCGAACGGGCCCTCGTAGAGCGAGCGGGCGGCAAGCCCGCGCTGGAGCGCGGTGACCCCGGCCTGGTCGAGGCGCGGCCCGGTCGGCCAGGGGGCGGCCAGCGGCGGCCCGCCGGCGATCCGGTCGGAGAAGTGGCCCACCGCCAGCGCGTAGGAATCCGAGGTGTTGTAGGCGCGGATCGCCTCGAAATTGGCGGTGATCAGGAAGGCCGGCCCGCCCGCGCCGCCGGGCAGGAAGAGGCTCGCCTCGCCGGCCGACGGCAGCGCCGCGCCGTCGAGGGACCGCACCCCGCGCCGGGCGAAGTCGGAAAATTGGCCGCGATAGCGCGCGAGGTCGAACTCCGCCGGCAGGGTGACGGCGACGCCCCAGGGCAGGTCGCGGCGCCAGCCGGCCTGTGCGAGGAAATTCGCGATCGAGGCGAGCGCGTCCGGCGCCGAATCCCAGATGTCGCGCCGCCCGTCGCCGTCGAAATCGACCGCCGCCCGCAGGTAGGCCGAGGGCAGGAACTGCGTCTGCCCCATGGCGCCTGCCCAGGAGCCGCGCATCCGCTCGGGCTTCACGTCGTGATGCTCGAGGATCTCGAGCGCGGCCAGCAATTCGTCGCGAAACAGCTCGCCGCGATGGCGCGCCTCGGCCAGGGTGGCGAGCGCCCGGATCACCGGCATCGTGCCGGCGCTGGCGCCGAAATCCGATTCGATGCCCCAGAACGCGAGCAGGACGGGGCCGGGCACGCCGTAAGCCGCCTCGATCGCCGCCAGCGTCTCGGCACGGCGCGCGGCCTCCGCCCGCCCGCGGGCGATGCGGCCGGCGGAGACCGCCCCGGTCAGGTACTCCCAGACCGGACGACCGAACTCGCCCTGGCGGCGCAGGCGCGCCAGCACCGCCGGGTCCGGGGTGATGCCCCGGAACGCGGCATCGAAGGTCGCCCGCGAAATCTTTCGCGCTTGGGCCGCCGGCCACAGCTCCTCGACGAAGGTCCGGAAATCGCCCGCGCCTACGGGCGCGGCGAGGACCAGGACGGCGCCGAGCGCCAAAGCGGCGCGCAGGGCGAACCGGGTGCGGAGCATCGGATCAGACCCGGTTGCGTCGGCCCAGCGCCTCTTCCCAGGCGAGCGCCTGGGTGACGATCCCGCGCAGGTCGTCGTGCTGGGGCACCCAGCCGAGCTCGGCCCGGATCCGGTCGGCCCCGGCGACGATCCGCGACGGGTCGCCGGCCCGGCGCGGCGACAGCTT
Organism: Methylobacterium ajmalii; assembly: GCF_016613415.1. Lineage (GTDB taxonomy): Bacteria > Pseudomonadota > Alphaproteobacteria > Rhizobiales > Beijerinckiaceae > Methylobacterium > Methylobacterium ajmalii. Next base: position 41,208 of record NZ_JACWCT010000120.1, read on the forward strand.
GACCGGGAAGTCGACACCGGAGACCGACTTCACCACGTCGATCACCTCCAGCACAGAGTAGCCGCGGCCGTAGCCGCAATTGAGCGTCATGCTTGCCCCCCCGCTGCGCAGGTGGTTGAGCGCGACGAGGTGGGCTTGCGCCAGGTCCGAGACCTGGATGTAGTCGCGAAGGCACGAGCCGTCCGGCGTCGGATAGTCGGTGCCGAACACCTCAAGATGGCTCCGCTTGCCGAGCGCGGCCTGCGTCGCGACCTTGATGAGGTGGGTGGCGTTGGGGGTCGACTGGCCCGAGCGCCCGCGCGGATCGGCGCCCGCCACGTTGAAGTAGCGCAGGACCACGTAGCTGATGCCGTGGGCGCGGGCGGCGTCCTCCAGCATCCACTCGGTCATCAGCTTCGAGCGGCCGTAGGGGTTGATCGGGTTCGGCGTCAGGTCCTCGGGCACCGGCACCACCGCCGGCTCGCCGTAGACCGCGGCGGTCGAGGAGAAGATGACGTGGCGCACGCCCGCGCCGATCGCCGCCTCGATCAGGGCGCGCGACTTGACCGTGTTGGCGAGATAGTAGCCGAGGGGATCGGAGACCGAATCCGGCACCACGATCTTGGCGGCGAAATGGGCGAGCGCGTCGATCTTGTGCGTGCGGATGGTCTCGGCCACCAGGGCCTGGTCGGCGACGTCGCCGCGCACCAGCGTGACTTCCGGCGGCAACGCCCAGTCGAACCCGGTCGAGAGATCGTCGATGACCACGACCTCGTCGTGTCCGGCGTCGATGAGGGCGAGCACCATGTGGCTGCCGATGTAGCCCGCGCCGCCTGTGACAAGTACCGCCATTCCGTCCGCTCCCCGGCGTGATGCGGGTTGATCCATACCCTGCAATGCTTCAGCGTCAATTAAGCTGTCGGGTGGCAAGGCTGCCCGCGGGGAGGGGATCCGGCGGGCGCGTGGTGCCCGCTCGCGCCCATTCCCGCCGGGCGGTCCGGCAGCTCCTCGGTGTTCACTGGATCACGCACGATGAAACGCATTCGCAAAGCCGTCCTCCCGGTCGCGGGCCTCGGCACCCGTTTCCTCCCGGCGACCAAGGCGGTGCCCAAGGAGATGCTGACGGTCGTCGACCGGCCGGTGGTCCAGCACGTCGTCGACGAGGCCCGCGAGGCCGGGATCGAGCACTTCATCTTCGTCACCGGCCGCGGCAAGGCGGTGATCGAGGATCACTTCGACATCTCCTACGAGCTCGAGCGCACCCTGCAGGAGCGCAACAAGACCGAGGCCTACGAGGCCCTGAGGAAGGACCTGCCGGCCGCCGGCCAGACCAGCTTCACCCGCCAGCAGGAGCCGCTGGGGCTGGGCCACGCGGTGTGGTGCGCCCGCGAGATCGTCGGCGACGAGCCCTTCGCGGTGATCCTGCCCGACATGCTCAGCCGTGGCAGCATGGTGCAGATGCTCGAGGCCTACGAGCAGCACGGCGGCAACATCATCGCCGTGGAGGAAGTCGCCCCCGACCAGACGCACCAGTACGGCATCGTCAGCGTCGGCGAGCAGTTCGGCGACACCTTCGAGATCACCGGGATGGTCGAGAAGCCGCCGAAGGGCACCGCGCCGTCGAACTACATCATCTCGGGCCGATACATCCTGCAGCCGGAGATCTTCTCGATCCTGGAGCGCGGCGAGCGCGGGGCGGGCGGCGAGATCCAGCTCACCGACGGCATGAAGCGCCTATCGGAGACGCAGAAGTTCTACGGCATGCACTACCGCGGTAAGACCTACGACACCGGCTCGAAGCTCGGCTTCCTCGTCGCCAACCTCGCCTACGGCCTGGAGCGGCCCGAGCTGCGCGACGCGCTCAAGCAGGAGATCGAGGCGCTGCTGGCGAAGGGCTGACGGCCGGTCCGCCCTCCGTGCCCGGTCTTCGGGGCCGGGCGCGGAGGGCGCCCTATTCGTCGTCGAACCAGTTGCGCCCGGGCTCGATGCAGCGGTAGCCGACGAAGCATTCCGGCGTGTCGCGGGCCGGCACGACGGCGTTTCGGGTGATCTCCGTCGGTTCGCAGAAGCTGCGGTCGCGCACGAAGCGGTCGTAGGTATAGCCGCCGGTGCCGAGCACCGCGGCGCCTCGCGCGGCGAGGTAGTTGCGCGCCTGGCCGCAGGTCATGGCGAGGGTAGAGGGGCGGCCCTGCTGCGCAAGCGCCACATCCGGCACGGCCGCGAGGGCGCCGAGAACGCCGACGAGGGACGCAGCGAACAGGATCGGGTTCGTTCGGCGATCGGCGGACACGGTGGGACTCCCGGGATCAGGAGCCGGGCCAACGCCTGCCGCCGCCGGTCGGATCCCCCACCGCTACTGCGTCAATTGCCCCACGCTCAGGATCGCCCCCATCACCGAGATGATCAATCCGCCGATCAGGCCGCCGATCGCCACGGTCACCAGGGGGGTGAGGAGGGCGAGCAGACGGTCGATGCGCTGGCGGGTCTCGGTCTCGTGCATCTCGGCGGCGTGGATCAGCACGCTGCCGAGGCGGTTCACCTGCTCGCCGCTGGCGATGAGGTTGAGGGTCGAGGCGGCGTAGGGCTTGAGCGAGGACAGCCCCGAGGCGAGGCTGCCGCCCTCGGCGAGCCGCCGCCCGGCCTCGTCGAAGGCGCGGCGGAACACCCGGTTGCCGGCGAGCGGCCGCGTCGCCGCCACCGCGTCGGGGATCGGCACCTCGGCGGTCAGCAGCGTGCCGAGCACCCGGCAGAACCGGCCGCACTCGATGCCCACCACGATCTCGCGCACCAGCGGCAGGCGCAGCGCCAGCCGCGCCCGCGCCGCCGCGAAGCCGGGCACCCGCCAGGCCCGGGCGAGCGCCAGAATCACGAGCGCGAGGCCGCCCAGCAGCATCGGCCAGGTCGCCGCGAGCGTGTCGCCCAACCAGGACGCGGCGCGGATCGCGAAGGGCGGCACCTGGCCGCTGCCCTCGAAGAGCGGGCTGAGCGCCGGCACCAGGACCCCGACGATCATCGCCACGGTGCCGATCGCCATCGCGATCAGCAGCGCCGGGTAGATCATCGCCGAGACGAGGTGGCGCCGGACCGCGTCGCGCCGCTCGATCGAGGCGGTGAGCGAGCCGACCACGTCGACCAGCGTACCGGTAGCCTCGCCGGCCCGCACGATGTCGACCATGTCGCGCGGGAAGGCCTGGGGATGGGCCGCCATCGCGCGCGACAGGGAGGCACCGGCCACCACCCGCTCCAGCAGGTCGGCCAGCACCGGCTTCAGGGCCGGCCCGGCCTGGCGCTCGACGAGGCGCAGCGCCCGGTCGACGGTGAGCCCGGCGCCGACCAGCGTGCCGAACTCGCGCAGGAAGGCGATCCGGGCGGCGTCGTTGACCCGGTCGCGCCCAAAGAGGGCGCGGCGCCAGAACGGGGCCGGGCCGGCGGCGGCCTGGGCGATCTCGTAGACCTGCAGCCCGTCGGCACGCAGGCGCGCCACGGCGCGCTGGCGCGTCTCGGCCTCGATCGTGCCGGCCCGCGCGCGCCCGTCGCCCGCATAGGCCTTGTAGGCGAAGCGGGGCATGTCAGAGCGTCCCTTCCAGCACCCGCCCGACCTCGTCGAGGGTGGTCTCTCCGTCGAGCACCCGCGCCCGGGCGCTGTCGGCGAGCCCCGTCATCCCGGTGGCCCGCGCCCGGGCGGCGAGCATCTGCTCGTCGGCGCGGTGGGCGATGAGGCCGCGCAATTCCCCGTCGAGGGTCATGATCTCGGACGCGACCATCCGGCCGCGATAGCCGGTGCCGTTGCAGGCCGGGCAGCCGCGGGCGCGCTTGAGGCTCAACGGGGCCTCGTCCGGGATGCCGAGGCGCAGGCGCTCCTGCGGCGTCGCGGGCGTGGCCTCGGCGCAGGCCCCGCAGAGACGCCGCACCAGGCGCTGGGCCACCACGCCGTTGAGGGTCGCGGCGATCAGGTAGGGCTCGATGCCCATGTCCATCAGGCGCGTCACGGTGGCGGGGGCGGAGTTGGTGTGGAGCGTCGAGACCACGAGGTGGCCGGTCAGCGCCGCCTGCACGGCGATACGGGCGGTCTCGCCGTCGCGGATCTCGCCGACCATCACCACGTCCGGGTCCTGGCGCAGGATCGAGCGGAGCGCGGCCGCGAAGTCGAGGCCGATGCCCGGATGGGCCTGGACCTGGTTTACGCCGGCCATCCGGTACTCGACCGGGTCCTCGACCGTGACGACCTTGAGGTGGGGGCCGTTGATCCGGCGCAAAGCCGCGTAGAGCGTCGTGGTCTTGCCCGATCCGGTCGGGCCGGTGACGAGGACGAGGCCGTTCGGCCGGCTCGTCATCGCGGCGATCTCCCGGATCGCCGCCGCGTCGAAGCCGAGCGCGGAAAAGTCCTCGACCCGGCGCGAGCCGTCGAGGACGCGCAGGACCACGCTCTCGCCGTGGGCCGTCGGCAGGGTCGAGACGCGGATGTCGACCTCCTGGCCGCGGTCGGGCGCCTGCATCCGCCCGTCCTGGGGCAGGCGCCGCTCGGCGATGTTGAGCCCGGCCTGGATCTTGATGCGGGTGGTGAGCGCGAGCTGGACCGATTTCGGCAGCCGCTCGGATTCGACCAGCACGCCGTCGACCCGGTAGCGCACCCGCATGTCGGATTCCTCCGCCTCCAGGTGAATGTCGGAGGCCGACAGCTCGAAGGCCTTGCGCACCAGGCGCGCCGAGAGCCGCACGATCGGCGCCTGGCTCGCCACGTCGGCGAGCCGCGCGAGGTCGTCGTCGCTCCCCGCCTCGCCCTCCTCGGCGACGTCGCCGTAGACGGCGCGGTGCGCCCGCTCGAAGCTGCCGGGCCCGACGAGCCGGGGGGCGACCGCCCGCTCGACGAGGTGCTCCAGCGCCCGGGTCGTGTCCGTGTCGAACGGATCGACCAGGGCCACGACGAGGCGCTCGGCCTCGATCGCCAGCGGCAGCACCCGGGCGCGGGCGCAGTAATCGGGCGAGAGGAGATCGGGCAGGACCGGCTCGCCCGGCAGGTCGTCCTGGCGCAGGATCGGCAGGCCGGTCGCCTCCGACAGGGCGGTGACGAGCGTCGCCTCGTGGACGAGGCCGAGCTCGGTGAGCAACAGGGGGAGGGGGCGCCGGCCGGGCCCGTCGAGGGCGGCGAGCGCCCGTTCGTGGCCGACGGGGTCGAGCACCTCGCTCTCGGCGAGGCGGTCGACGAAGGCGCGCAGGTCGTCGGCGCGGGCGCGGGCGGCGTCGCGCCGGTCCGCCCGCGCGCGCCGCGGCCGGGTCTTGCCGCCCCAGATGCTCAGCATCGTCCTGCCCCAGAGAAAGCCGGCTGGGCGCGACCCGCCGGCGGGGCATTCTCGCGCGACGTCCTTAAGCGGACGGAAATATCGGGGCGCTAGACCAGGGACACCGCCCCGGCTGGTATCCGGGCGCCGGAGCCGACCCGTTGCGCGCGCCCACGATCCCCTCGCAGGTTCTCCTGTCCTCGGCCCGGGCATCGCTCCGCCGGGGGATCGACGCCGCCTCGCACCTCCTCGGCTTCGCCGAGGTGCGGACCGACCGCGCGCCGGCGCTGCTGACGCTCAGGCTTGGGACGCCGGGCGACACCGGGCTGACGGTGACCGACCGGCGCGACGGCCAGGACCGGACCTACCGCCTCGAACTCGGGGCCGACGACCTCGCCGAGCGGCTGGCGGCGATCCGGGGCGGCCGGGCGGAGGCGCGGGCGAAGGTCGTGGTCGATCCCGCCGCCTGCTTCATCCGCACCCTGGAGCTGCCGAGCGCCGCCCTGCCGCGGATGCGCGCGGTGCTGGCCCAGGAGCTCGAGGCCGCGACGCCGTTCCGCGCCGACCAGGTGTTCAGCGACTGGTACGTCGAGGGCGAGGATCCGGAGACCCGCACCCTGCGGGTGCGCCACGTCGTGCTCAAGCGGGCCCGCCTCGCCCCCGTGCTGGCGGCGCTCGCCGGGGCCGGGCTGAACCCCGGCATCGTCGCGGTCGGCCCGGCGGAGGACCGGACGATGCCGGTCGACCTCCTGTCGAGCGGGCACCACGCCCTGCCGGGGCTGCTGCGGGGCTCGGGCAACCTCGTGCTCGCGGCGGCGACCGGCCTGTTCCTGCTCGCGGCGTTCGTGGGCCTGCGCCAGCACCAGGCGGCGACGCTGGCGGCCCTCGACGACGCCTTCGCGGCGGCCCGCCGCGCGGCCGCCGCGGGCCGGCCTCCGGCGGTCCAGGCCGGCACGGCGCAGATCCTGGCCGAGCGCGGAATGCCGCTCGCCCGGACCTGGGACGCGGTCGCCGCCGCCCTGCCGGGCACGGTCTCGGCCGAGACCCTGCGGTTCACCGGGGCCGGGCTGGAGCTGACGCTGCGCGCACCCGACCCGGCGGCCTTGCTGGCCGCGCTCGCCCACCTGCCGGGCTACGGCGCGCCGGCCCTGCAGCGGGCCGAGCCCGTCGAGGGCGGGCAACGCGTCGTCGTCGCCCTGCCGCGCCGGGCCGCCGGGGGCCGCCCGTGAGCATCGCCCTCCCGCCCGCGGGCCGGCCGCTCCTCCTCGGCCTCGCGGGCATCGGCCTCGCGCTCGCGCTCGCCGCCGGCCCGGTGCTCGACGCGCTCGGCGCCGCCGA
>NZ_JACWCT010000121.1 GCF_016613415.1 Methylobacterium ajmalii
TCGGCCGTCTCCTCGCCCGAGCCGTCGACCGGCGCTTCGTCCCGGGGGCGGATGCGCAGCAGCAGCGGCGCGCCCGCCTCGGTCACGGCCGCCGGCTCGGCGACCGGACGCTCGGGCGCCGCATCCTGCGCGGCCGCCGGGGCGGCGAAGGCTGCGCCGACGAGGAGCCGGGCGGCGAGGAACGGGACGGCGGCGGGACGCATCGAATCTCCCCGGGTGACGGCCTGCAGGGTCGGACGGCGCGGTGAACGCTGCCTTAACCATAACAGCCGCGCCCGCTTCCGGGTTCACTCGGGTTCACCGCGGCTCGCAGGCCCCGGCGGCTCCCTCGTGCGCGATTCGGACGACGGCCCGGAGCCCGAACGGGCCTTTCGGGTTGACCCGGAGAGGCGGCCGGTCCGGGGCTCCCGCGAGACCCCCGGCCCGGCCGCATTCAGGGTGCATTCAGTGCCCGACGCCGATGGTCCCCGTCATGCGCCAGCTCGCCCTCCTCCTGCTCCCCGCCCTCGCCGGCCTCGCCGGCGCCTCGGGCTGGCTCGCGGCCGCGGAGGAGCGGGACGAGACCGCGACCGGAGCGGTGCCGGCCCGGCCGGTCAAGGCCGTGGAGACGACCCAGACCTGCCTCTCCTCAGGCGACCTGCGCGAGGCGGTGGCGGAGAAGCGGGTGGTCGAGCCGGTGGCGGCGATCCGGGCGGCGCGGGCCGCCGTGCCGCGGGCCGACATCGTGCGGGCCAATCTCTGCCGGCGGGACGAGGCGCTGGTCTACATGCTGACGGCCTTGCGCAAGGACGGGCAGTTCGTGCACGTGATGGTGGATGCCCGGTCCGGGAAAGTGGCCGGGCAGTGGTGATCCCGGGTTTGTCTCGAGCGTGAGAGGGTCGGATCGTGCGTCTGCTCGTGGTCGAGGATGACCGAGACCTCAACCGCCAGGTCGTGAGCGCCCTGGAGGAGGCGGGCTACGCCGTCGACAAGGCGTTCGACGGCGAGGAGGGTGCCTTCCTGGGCGAGACCGAGCCCTACGACTGCATCATCCTCGACATGGGCCTGCCGAAGGCCGACGGCGTCTCGGTGCTGTCGGGCTGGCGCCGGGCGCAGATCAAGACGCCGGTCATCATCCTGACCGCCCGCGACCGCTGGAGCGACAAGGTCAACGGCTTCGATGCCGGGGCCGACGACTACGTCACCAAGCCCTTCCACATGGAGGAGCTGCTGGCCCGGGTGCGGGCGCTGCTGCGCCGCACCGCCGGCCACGCCACGAGCCAGATCGGCGTCGGTCCGGTGGTGCTCGACACCCGCTCGGGCCGCGTCTTCGTCGACGGCAGCCCGGTCAAGCTCACCTCGCACGAGTACCGGCTGCTCTCCTACCTGATGCACCATACCGGCCGGGTGGTCTCCCGCGCCGAGCTGACCGAGCACCTCTACGACCAGGACTTCGACCGCGACTCGAACACCATCGAGGTCTTCGTCGGGCGCCTGCGCAAGAAGCTCGCGGTCGACCTGATCCAGACGGTGCGCGGTCTCGGCTACCTGATCGACGCGGGCACCGGCGGAAAGCAGCCGTGACCGGCCCCGGCCGGGCCGCGGCCGAGGCGCCGAGATCGACCGGCACGGCCGAGACGGGCCTCGCCGGCGCGCCCGCCACGGGCTCGTCCGCCCCGCGAGCCTGGCCGTTCGGCTGGCGGCCGTGGCGCAAGCGCTCGATCGCGGTACGCCTCGCGGTCTCGGCGCTGCTGTCGAGCGCGCTGATCCTGCTGATCGCCGGCCTGATCCTCTCGACCCTCTACCGCGAGACCACCGAGCGCGCCTTCGACAGCCGGCTCCTCGTCTACGCCAACGATCTGGCCACCAACCTCGTCTCGCCCTCCGATTCCGAGGCGCGGGGCTTCGGCTCCCTCGGCGACCCGCGCTTCGACCTGCCGCTGTCGGGCTGGTACTGGCAGGTCGGCCGGCCGAACGCCCGGCCGCGGGACCTGCGCACCTCGCGCTCGCTCGTCGGCGTGCCGCTCCAGCCGCCCGACGACGCGGTCGGCGAGGCCGGGGCCGGGCAGCTGCGCAAGGGTTACGGCAAGGCGCAGGACGACCGGCCCCTGCGCATCATCGAGCGCACCGTCGATCTCGGCGAGGAGGGCCGCTACCTCGTGCGCGTCGCTGGCCCGTCCGACGAGATCGCCGCCGACATGCGGCGCTTCACGCTGGCCCTCACCACCACCTTCGCGCTGCTCGGCCTGTCGCTCGGCCTCACCACCCTCTTGCAGATCCGCTTCGGCCTCGCGCCGCTGATCAAGCTCCGGGCGGCGCTCGGCGCCATCCGCCGCGGCGAGGCCGACCGGATCTCGGGCGAGTACCCGCGGGACATCGCGCCGCTCGCCGGCGAGGTGAACCTCCTGCTGGAGACCAACCGGGAGATCCTGGAGCGTGCCCGCACCCAGGTCGGCAACCTGGCGCACGCGCTGAAGACCCCCTTGAGCATCATCGTCAACGAGGCCTCGGCGGGGGACGCCAACAGCGAGCTCGCCGTGAAGGTCCGCGAGCAGGCCGCGGTGATGCGCGACCAGGTGAACTACCACCTCGATCGGGCCCGCGCGGCGGCGCTCGCCGGCGCGCTCGGCACCTTCACGGACGTCGAACCGGTGGTGGCGGCTTTGGTGCGCACCTTCGGCAAGATCTTCTACGACAAGGACCTGACCTTCGAGACCAGCGTGACCCCGGGCCTGCGCTTCCGCGGCGAGCGCCAGGACTTCGAGGAGATGATCGGCAACCTCGTCGACAACGCCGCCAAGTGGGCCCATGCCCGCGTCTCGATCCGCGCCGAGGTGATCGGCCAGGGCGAGTACCCCCATCTCATCGTCACGGTGGAGGATGACGGGCCCGGCCTGCCGCCCGAGGCCCGGGTGGCGGTGCTGGAGCGCGGCCGGCGCCTCGACGAGACCAAACCCGGCTCGGGGCTCGGACTGTCCATCGTCTCCGACCTCGCCGCCCTGTATCGCGGGCGCCTGCGCCTCGACGCGGCCGCACTCGGCGGCTTAAGGGCAGTGATCGAGGTGCCGGGGGATGCGAGCCCGGCGGCGCAGGCCTGACGGCCCGCGGATGACGGGACACCCCAGGGCAGCATGATTCTGCAGCGGAGCGAAGCGGTCTACGGCCATGCCGAGGTGCGCCAGGGCCGGCCGGCCCTGCGCCTGGTCGAGGATGCGCGCTACCTCGTGCGCACCCCGGGCTGCGACAGGATCCCGGTGATCTTCGACGCCGACGGCCGGATGGTGGCCGAATCCCTCGACCACCACAGCAGCGAGCGCACCCCGACCTGGCAGGCGACCGAGTGGCCGGCCGACCAGGGCCCGGTGACCGAGGAGGCGCCCGCCGGCCCGCACCTCTATGTCGGGGCGATCCACCCGCATTACGGCCACTTCGTCATCAACACCCTGGCCCGGCTCTGGCCGCTCCTCGACCATCCCGAGGGGACGTTGCGCCCGACGTTGCTCTGCCACGGGCCGGGGCTCGGGGCGAACTGGGGCGCCACCCCGTTCATTCCCGAGATCCTCGGCCGGCTGGGCTTGAACGTGATGGACCTCGCCTCGTTCGGGCACCCGGTGCGGATCCCCACCCTGCTGGTGCCCCAGGCGGCCCTGCAGCAGGACGACTACGCCTTCCCGGTGCTGGCCGACCTCTGCGGGCGGATCGGGCGCGGCTACTACGCGCCCGAGGAGGTCGATGCCGACCCCCAGCCGGTCTACCTGTCGAAGACCCGGCTGACCGCGGGCGTGCGGCGCTTTTCCAACGAGTCGGCGGTGACGGCGATCCTGGAGCGCGAGGGGGTGCGGATCGTCCATCCCGAGCTCCTGAGCTTTCCCGAGCAGGTGCGCCTGTTCGCCCGGCACCGGGTGGTGCTCGGGGCCAACGGCTCGGCCTTCCACACCCTGCTCTTCGCCCCCCCGGGCCGGCGGGTGATCGTGCTCTCCGACCGGCTCAAGCTCGGCGGGACCTACCGGCTGATCGACCTCATCACCCGCACGCGGGCGCATTACTACTACCCGGTCGGGACGAGCAGCCACGCCGGCGACGGCTTCACGGTGAACTTCACCCTGCCGGATCCCGAGACGGTGGCCGCCGAGCTGCTCGACAAGATCGCCCGCATCGACACCCTGCGGGAGGACGACATGCGCACCGACCCGGGCGCCTGGCACCTCTCGCCGACGATCCCGCCCCTGCCGCCGCGGCGCGGCGGCCTGCTCACCCGGCTCCTGCCGGGACTCGGCTGACGCCGGATCGCCATTCCCCGCGGGCAGGGACTGCGCTATGCCCGGGCGCCCCCCGGAGCGAATGACCGATGCCCGACCTCGACGCGATCGCCGCCCGCCACGGCGTCGGCCAAGACGCCGTCCGCCACCTCCTCGACGCGCTCGCCCGCGGCCACGGCCGGATGGCGCAGTTCGACCATCCCGACCTCGGCGGCATGGGCCAGTGGACCGCCGGCGGCATGACGATGATCGGCGACATGTTCAATGCCGGCCTCAAGGCCCGGGTCGTGGCGCTCTGCGACGAGCTGGCCCCGCTCGCCGCCGCGATGCCCGGGGAGAACCGGGGATCGAGCCAGAGCCAGGGCCTCGGCTCGGGAGGCTCCTGGAGCGGGTCATCGGTCGGCGGCTCTTGGGTCGGCGGCTCCTGGTGGCCGGACGGCCTCGGCCAGCCGGCGACCTCCGGGTCGCAGAACGACGCGCGCTACGCGTTCTTCCCGCAGGCCCGCCGCCTCGCGATCGAGTCCGGCGGCCGGGTGACGCTCTACGACACCGGCGACCACCGGATCGGCGGCGTCTCGCAGCAGCAGGGTTCGTCCCATTCCCTGGCCTTCACCAGCCAGTTCGGTCCGGTGCGGCTGGAGGAGCTGCCGGTGGTCGGTGCGCCCGGTCCGGCCGAGACCTCCGCTTCCCCGCCGATGCCCGTGCCGGAGACCGCCCCGGAGGCCGTCTCGCCGGCCTCCCCGGCCGCTGCGTCGGGTGGCGACGTGTTCGGGATGATCGAGCGCCTGTCGGAGCTGCACCGCCGGGGCGTGCTGACCGAGGCCGAGTTCGCTGCGAAGAAGACGGAGCTGCTGGCGCGGCTGTGAGGGACAGCCGGCCGGGCGGACACCGCTACGGCGCATCGTCCGCGTCGAAGGCCGCCCGGACGTTGCGGCCGGCATGGAGGGATCCGGTCGATCACCACGTGGTCGCCCATGAGATGGAACGCGATCGTGACGCGGCGCTCGAACCCCGTCACCCGCAATCCCGGGCGAAGATCGTCTCGTCTGCGTCCGCGTTCCGGAAAGGTCGCGAACCCCTCGCAATGCGCCAGGATCCGGTCGACATAGCCGAGGGCGCGCGTCGCCCCGGGCTGCTCGGAGATATAGTCGTAGATTCTCTGAAGATCGCCTTCGGCCTCCGGTGAGACGACGATCGTCAGGCTCACCGATCGGCATCCCGCAGGCGGGCGGCATGGCGCGTCTGGAGCCCGGCGCGCACGTCGTCGACGGATCGCCCGCGGCCGGGATCGCTCGTCATCGCGTCGTAGGTCTTCACGACCTCGTCGCGCAGCCAGGTTTCAACGGCGGCGTCGCGCTCCTGCAACGCTCTCAAGCCGGCTCGCACCACTTCGCTGCCGCTCGCGTAGGTGCCGGATGCGACCAGGGTATCGATGTAGTGCGACTGCGCGTCGGGCAGGCTGAAGGTCCGCTTGGTCGTGGCAGACATGATCGCAGCTCCCGGGATACGGTCGACATCATCGGTATGATTCTTTCATACCGATGATGTCGAGGGAAGAGCCGCTTGCCCTCACCCCGCCACCGGGCTCCACCCATATTCCTCCGCCGCCGCGACCTTGCGGTGGAAGGCGAGCCTGCGGTCGTATTCGAGCGGGTCCTTCGGCTTCACCAGGGCGCCGGGGGGCACGTTGAGCCAGTCGACGAGGCGGGTCAGCATGAAGCGCAAGGCCGCGCCGCGGGCGAGCAGCGGCAGGGCCGCGACCTCGCGCGGTTCGAGCGGGCGCACGGCCTGGTAGGCGGCGATCATCGCCTGGCCCTTGGTGCGGTTGAACGCGTAGTCGGCCTCGAAGCACCAGGCGTTGAGGCAGATCGCCAGGTCGTACGCGAAGGAATCGGTGCAGGCGAAGTAGAAGTCGATCAGGCCCGAGACGTCGTCGCCGAGGAAGAAGACGTTGTCGGTGAAGAGGTCGGCGTGGATGACGCCGCCGGGCAGGTCCTGCGGCCAGGAGCCTTCGAGGAGCGCCAGGTCCGCGCGGGTGCGGGCGGCGAGCCCCGGGGCGACCCGATCGGCCTGCGCCTCCGCCGCCTCGAAGAGCGGGCGCCAGCCCGCCACCGAGAGGGCGTTCGGCCGCTGCATCGGGAAATCGGCTCCGGCGGCGTGCAGGCCGGCGAGCGCCGCGCCCAGCGCCCGGCAATGCTTGACCCCCGGCCGGCGCACCGAGACGCCCTCCAGGAACGACACGATCACCGCGGGCCGGCCGCAGAGGCGCCCGAGGGTGGCACCGTCCCGGGTGCGGATCGGTTGCGGGCAGGCGAGGCCGCGGGCGGCGAGGTGCTGCATCAGGCCGAGGAAGAACGGCAGGTCGTCCTCCCTCACCCGCTTCTCGTAGAGGGTGAGGATGTAGGAGCCGGTGGTGGTGTGCAGGATGAAGTTGGTGTTCTCCACCCCCTCGGCGATGCCCTTGTAGGACAGAAGGTCGCCGATCTCGTAGGCGGCAAGGAAGGCGGCCAGCGCCTCGTCCGGAACCTCGGTGTAGACCGCCACGGCCGTTCTGCTTTGCTCGAAGAAGTGAGATGGAGACGCAGCGTTGGGTGCCGCTACCGGAACCTGAGAAGGTTGGCTCCTTCCCCTCCCCCTTATGGGGAGGGGCTAGGGGTGGGGGTGGTGCAGGAGGCACCGCAGCGCTCCATCCGGCACCACCCCCACGCGGGATCTTCGATCCCCGCCCCCTCCCCACAAGGGGGAGGGGAGGCGCCTCACCTTGCAATCAGTCGTGTGACGCTACTCCGCCGCCTCGCTGCGCAGCTCGCGCGGCAGCGGGAAGACCATGTCCTCGGTCGTGGTCGAGACCGTGTCGACCGTGACCTCGTAGCGGGTCGCGAAGGCGTCGATGATCTCTTCCACCAGCACCTCGGGGGCCGAGGCGCCGGCGGTCAGGCCGAGGCGGCGGATGTCGGAGAACGCCTCCCAGTCCAGGTCCTCGGCGCGGTTGACGAGCCGGGTGATCGGGCAGCCGACCCGCTCGGCGACCTCGCGCAGGCGCTGCGAGTTCGAGGAATTCGAAGAACCGACGACGATCAGCGCGTCAACGAGGGGGGCCACCTGCTTCACCGCCTCCTGGCGGTTGGTGGTGGCGTAGCAGATGTCGTCCTTGTGCGGACCGACGATCTTGGGGAACTTCTGCTTCAACGCCTCGACGATGTGGTGGGTGTCGTCGACCGAGAGGGTGGTCTGGGTCACCCAGGCGAGGTTGTCGCGGCTCTCGGGCTCCAGCGCCTCGATCTGCTCGATATCCTCCACCAGGGTGATCGAGCCCTTGGGCAGCTGGCCCATGGTGCCGACGACCTCCGGATGGCCGGAATGGCCGACCAGCAGCACGTGACGGCCGCGCTTGTGGTGGATCTCGGCCTCGCGGTGGACCTTGGTCACCAGCGGGCAGGTCGCGTCGATGGTGGTGAGCCCGCGGGAGTTCGCGTTCTGCGGCACGGTCTTGGCCACGCCGTGGGCGGAGAAGATCACCGGGGCCTTGCCGTCCGGCACCTCGTCGAGCTCGGCGACGAAGACCGCGCCTTTGCGCTTCAGGCTCTCGACCACGTACTTGTTGTGCACGATCTCGTGCCGCACGTAGACGGGCGGCCCGTAGAGGGCCAGCGCCCGCTCGACGACGTCGATGGCCCGCACCACGCCGGCGCAGAACCCGCGCGGGGCGCAGAGGAGGATCTCGAGGGGCGGCTTCGCGGGCGCGGCGGCACCGGCGTCGGTCTGGTTCACGGAGGCGCTCATGATCCGGGATGTGGCGAGGCGGGGCGGCCCCTGTCAACCTCTTGTGCCATGCATTCGCGCAGATCCCTAGCGCGCGCCCGCGACACCCGGCCCGCAACGTCACCCGCGGCAGGCGCCTCGGGCGGGAAGGGACCGAGGACACGGCCGCATCGCCGCGCCCGCGCCGAACCGGGTTCGCCCGCGGGCCCCGTTCGGGTTAAGGGAGGGAGCCTAAGCCGACCTCGAACCCGGGAGACCCCCGCGCGATGGCGACCGCCGCCGACCACGCCAGCTTCCTGCCGCCGGTCCTCACCTTCCTGTCCGCCGCGGTGATCGGCGTGCCGATCTTCCGCCTGCTCGGGCAGAGCGCGGTGCTGGGCTACCTCGTGGCCGGCGTCGTCATCGGCCCCTCGGGCCTGTCGCTGATCACCGAGCCGGAGACCGCCCGCAGCGTCTCGGAGCTCGGGGTGGTGCTGCTCCTGTTCATCGTCGGGCTGGAGCTCGAGATCTCGCGGCTGATCTCGCTGCGGCGCGACATCCTGGGCCTCGGCACGCTCCAGCTCGGGCTCTGCGCCCTGGCGCTCGGGGGCTTGGGCTTCCTCACCGGCCTGTCGGCGGGGGCCGCGACCGTGATCGGCATCGCGCTCGCGCTCTCGGCGACCGCGGTGGCGCTGCAGCTCCTGGAGGAACGGCGCGACCTCGCCTCGCCCTACGGCCAGCGCGCCTTCGCGGTGCTGCTGTTCCAGGACCTCTCGATCGTCGGCATCCTGGCCTTCCTGCCGCTGATCGCCCAGACCGGCCCGTCGGGCGGCGGCGAGGCCTGGATCGGCACCGCCCTGCAATCGGCCGGGACGGCGGTGGCGGCGGTGATCGGGGTGGTGCTGGTCGGCCGCTACGGCCTCAACCCGTTCTTCCGGCTCTTGGCCGCCAGCGGCGCCCGCGAGGTGATGACGGCGGCCGCCCTCCTCGTGGTGCTCGGCACCGCGCTCCTGATGGAGGAGGTCGGGCTGTCGATGGCGATGGGGGCGTTCCTCGCCGGGCTGCTGCTCGCCGAATCGAACTTCCGCCACCAGCTCGAGGCCGACATCGAGCCGTTCCGCGGCATGCTGCTCGGCCTGTTCTTCATGAGCGTCGGCATGTCGATCGACCTCACCCTGGTGATGCAGAACTGGCTCGGCCTGTTCCTCGCCACGCTGGGGGCGATCCTGATCAAGGTCGCGCTGGTCGCCGGGCTCTTCCGTCTGTTCGGCTCGTCCTGGCTCGACGGCCTGCGCGGTGCCGCCGTGCTGGCGCCGGCGGGCGAGTTCGCCTTCGTGCTCCTGCCGGTGGGCCAGGAGCTCGGCCTCGTCGACGGGCCGTCCGGGCGGCTCGCCATCGCGCTCGCGGCCATCACCATGCTGATCGGGCCGATCGGCGCCAAGGTCCTCGACGGGGTGCTGTCGCGGCGCGCCACCGCGCCCCTCGAACCCGAGCACGAGGTGATCGAGGATGCCGAGGCCCGCGTCCTGGTGATCGGCTTCGGCCGCTTCGGCCACATCCTCAACCAGGTGCTGCTGGCCCAAGGGCTCAGCGTCACGGTGATCGACAAGGACGTCGAGCAGATCCGCAGCGCCGCCCGCTTCGGCTTCCGGGTCTATTACGGCGACGGCACCCGCCTCGACGTGCTGCGCTCGTCCGGCGCCGGCAAGGCCGAGGTGGTCTGCATCTGCATCGACGATCCGGAGGCCACCCTCAAGATCGTCGACCTCGTCCACGCCGAGTTCCCGGCGGCGCGCACCTACGTGCGGGTGTTCGACCGCGTGCAGGCGATCGAGGCGATGGGCCGCGACGTCGACTACCAGATCCGCGAGACCTTCGAATCGGCCCTCGCCTTCGGGCGCGCCACCCTGGAGGCGCTCGGCCTCTCGGCCGAGGAGGCGGCCCGCACCGTCGACGACGTGCGCAAGCGCGACCTCGCCCGGCTGGTGCTGCAGCAGGCCGGCGATCCCCTCGACCGGGCCGACCCGCTGCGCAGCCTGGTGCGGATCAAGCCCGAGCCCCTGACCGCGCCGCTCCACGCCTCGCACGGCCTCAACCCGGAGACCGAGGACATCATCGCCCGCGAGCGGGCCGGCGCCGATGGGTGATCCCCGCCCGCCCGGGACCGACGCCGCGCCCGCCCGCTTCGTCACCGGCTCGACGCTGCGCCACGTCGTCGTGATGGCGGCGACGGGCTCGGTCGGCCTGATGGCGATCTTCGTCGTCGACCTCCTGTCGCTGCTCTACATCGCGCGTCTGGGCGATCCGGTACTGACCGCGGCGGTGGGGTTCGCCACCATCGTCCAGATCTTCGCGGTCTCGATCAACATCGGGATGATGATCGCGGTCGGCGCCCTGGTCTCGCGGGCGCTCGGCGCCGGCGAGGTCGAGCGGGCGCGCCGGCTCGCCGCCTCCGCCCTGGTGCTGGCGGTCGTCGCCGCGGGATTGGTGACCGGGCTGCTGCTGCCGTTCCTCGCGCCCCTCCTCCGGCTGATCGGCGCGGGCCCCGAGACCGTGCCGGCGGCCCGGACCTTCCTGTGGATCGCCCTGCCCTCGAGCCTCGCGATGGCACTCGGCATGGGGTTCTCCGGCGTGCTGCGGGCGATCGGCGACGCGCGGCGCGGCATGAACGTGACGCTCGCCGGCGCCGCGGTGACGGCCGTCCTCGATCCGCTGCTGATCTTCGGCCTGAACCTCGGGGTCGAGGGGGCGGCGATCACCGTCGTGGTCGCCCGCCTCGCCTTCGCCTGGGTGGGGTATTCCGGAGCGGTCGGCGTCCACCGGATGGTGGCGCGCCCGCGCCTCGCGGAGGTGCTCTCTGACGCCGGGCCGATCCTGCGCGTCGCGCTGCCGACCGTGCTCACCAACCTCGCCCCGCCGGTGGCGAGCGCCTTCCTCGCCCACGTCATGGCGGGGTTCGGCACCGCGACGGTCGCCGGCAACGCGGTGGTCGACCGGCTGGTGCCGGTGGCCTTCGGCGGCCTGTTCGCGCTGTCGGGCGCGGTCGGCCCGATCCTCGGCCAGAACTGGGGCGCCGGCCGCTTCGACCGGATGCGCGCGACCTTGCGCGACGCCGCCCTGGTGACCGGCCTCTACATCGCGGTGGTCTGGCTCGCCCTGCTGCTCGCCCGCGCACCGCTGACCGCCCTGTTCGGGCTCGACGGCGCCGCCGCCGACCTGCTGGCCTTCTTCTGCCTCGCGGGCGGGGCGATCTGGTTCTTCAACGGGCTCCTCTTCCTCGGCAACGCCTCGTTCAACAACCTCGGCTTCCCGCTGACGGCGAGCGCCCTCAACTGGGGCCGGGCGACGCTCGGCACCATGCCGACGGCGTGGCTCGGTGCGCATCTCGCCGGGCCGGAAGGGGCGCTGGCCGGGACCGGGATCGGCTCGGCGCTGTTCGGGGTGGTGGGATTGGCGCTGGCGTTCCGGACGGTGGGGGTGCTGGAGCGGCGGGACGGGGCGAATGGGGAGGCGCAGGCTCCACGGGCCTGAGCGACGCCGGCCTCCGCATCGCGACGCGATGGCGCATCAATCGCCGAGCGATCAATCGCGGATCCTATGAAACCCCGATTCGAATCGCACCGGCGCTACCCCGCGCTGCCGGCGAAGCGCTCGGCCATGCGATGCTTCCTGAACGCATCGGTGACCCAGTCGACGAAGGCGCGGGTCTTGGCGGGCAGCAGGGTGCGCGAGGCGTAGTAGAGCGAGATCGCACCCGCATCGGCATACCAGCGCGGGACGAGGCGGACGAGATCGCCCCGGTCCAGGGCCGGGAGCGCGTCCGGGACGGCGAGGAGCGCGACGCCGAGCCCCAGGACCGCCGCCTCGCGCATCGCGCTGGGATCGTTGACGACGACGGTCTCCCGCAGCGGCGCCATCATCGTGCGGCCTGCGTCGTCGCGCATGGTCCAGTGGCGGATGCGGCCGGTCCGCAAGGAGCGCATCACGATGCCGTCGAGAGCCTGGAGCCCGGCCGGGTCGGCCGGCAGCACCCGGTCCCGCAGGTAGATGGGCGCGGCGACCGCGACGATGTGAGCCGGGGCCAGGGTCCGGGCGACGACGCCGGGCGCCAGATCGAACCCGCCGCCGATGGCGACATCGTACCCCTCCGCCACGAGATCGATCGGCCGGTTCTCGAAGTGCCATTCGGGCTTGATGCGCGGGTAGCGGGCGAGCAGGCCCGGAAGCAGGGGTAGGACATGCATCGTCCCGAAGGTCGGCGGCAGGCTGACCTTGAGCGTGCCGGCCGCCTCCCCGCCCTCGACGGAGACGCTGGCGAGGGCGGCCTGGAGACCGTCGAGCTTGTCGGCGATGCCGAGGCGGAGGATCTCGCCCGCTTCGGTCAGGGTCAGCCGGCGCGTCGACCGGTGGAAGAGCCGCACCCCGAGGTGGCGCTCCAGCATCGCCACGTTGCGGCTGATCGCGGCCGGCGTCAGCGACAGCCGCCGGGCGGCTTCCGAGAAGCTGCCATGCTCGGCGCTGCGCATGAAGGCTTCCAGGTTGGCGAGGGATTCCACAGCGGCACCTTCAACGGATCGTTGAAGGCATAACAACCCGTCGGCGGCTAATCCAGGACGAGGGGACGGGCCATTCTTCCCGCCATCGAACCTGCGATGGAGCGACGACCGTGATCCAAGCCTCCCATTCCCAAGCCGGCAAGCTCGCCGGCAAGACCGCCCTCGTGACCGGCGGCTCCCGTTCCATCGGTGCCGCCGTCGCCCGGCGGCTGGCGGCCGAGGGCGCCGCGGTGGCGCTGACCTACAGCGCCTCGCCAGGACGGGCGGCGCAGGTGGTGGCGGATATCGAGGCCGCCGGGGGTACGGCCCTGGCGATCGAGGCCGATGGCGGCGATCCCGCTGCCGTCCGGGCGGCCGTTGCCCGGACGGTCGAGTCCCTCGGCGGCCTCGACATCCTGGTCAACAACGCCGGAATCGCCCTCAACGCCCCGATCGAGGAGGTGCGGTTTACCGATTACGAGCGGATGCTCGCGGTCAACGTGACGGGCGTGTTCGTCGCCACCCAGGAAGCGGTGCGCCACATGAAGGCGGGTGGCCGGATCATCCACATCGGTTCGTCAATGACGCGGTACGCCGCCTTCCCGACGGCCTCGGTCTACACGCTGACCAAGGGCGCGGTATCGGGCTTCAACCGCAGCCTGGCGCGCGATCTCGGCCCGAAGGGGATCACCGTCAACACCGTGCATCCCGGTCCGACTGATACCGACATGAACCCGGCCGACGGGCCGGTCGCGGCCCTCGTCGGCCCCGGCATGGCGATCGGCCGCTACGGACGGCCGGACGAGGTCGCCAGCGTCGTCGCCTTCCTGGCGAGCCCCGAGGCAGCCTTCGTGACCGGCGCGGACATCGTCGCCGATGGCGGCCTCACCGCCTGACCCGGGCCCATCCCGGGAAGGATCGAGATCATGCCCAGTCCCGGCATCATCGGCGCGGGCCGGATCAGCCGCGCCGTCGCCTCCGCACTCGCCCGGCGCGGCATCACGGCCATGCTTGCGAGCCGCCGCAGCCCGGACAGCCTGCGGGAGACCGTCGTCGCCCTCGACCCGATCGTCGCGGCACGCCGCTGCCGGCCCTCGACCTCGTGACGCGCGACTGAACGCGCGGTTCATTCGCCATCGAAGGATGCATCACCATGTCAGACACCGATCCGGCCACCAGCGACACACCGGAGCCCGATTTCGACGGCGTGCTCCGGGCCAACCTGGAGCGCGTCTTCAACGAGCGTGACGCCGGGCGACGGGCGACCGCCCTGGCCGAGCTCTTCGTCGACGAGCCGGTCATGTACGAGCCCGCCGGCGTCGTGGAGGGCCGCGACGCGATCGCTGCGGTCGCCGGAGCCCTGCTGGAGCGGTTCGGCCCGACCTTCCGCTTCGTGCCGACCGGCCGGGCCGTCGGTCATCATGGCCTGGGCTCGCTGTCCTGGCAGGCCGGCCCCAAGGGCGAGCCGGTCACCGTGACCGGGGCCGACGTGGCCGAGATCGTGGAGGGCCGGATCGCCCGCCTGTGGGTACTCCTCAACCCGCCGGTCGACTGAGGTCGCCCCCGATCGTCGCGCGCTCCGGACAGGGTTGGCCCCTCTCCCGGCCGCGAGAGAGGAGCGTGGCGCGCCGTCGGCCGGGCGATTCGTCAGCGCAGGCGCCTCAATGCCCCCTCCCCTCCACCGCCCGCCCATCCCGGGCGGCGACGCGCAGGCTCACGGGCGGCGGCGGGAGCTGGCGCCGGGTGCGACGTCGATGCACCAGGGGCACGGTCGGATCCTGCATGAACGGCAGGTCGAGGGCGCCCATCACGTCGTTGCGGGTCAGCCCGATGTCTTTCAGGCCGCGGTCATCGAGCTCGGCGAGGCGGTAGGCGGCGCGGCGGTTGATCCACAGGACGACGATCCGCGCCACGATCTGCGCGGCCTTGCGGCCGTAGCCGGGCGCCAGCGCGAGAACACCGAAGAGGGGAGCAAAGCTGATCGTCATCGTGATCTCCGGCGGGAGCTGTCGGCGAACCTCGTCATGCGCCGGCCATCGCTCTTCCGCTGCGTCCGTCATAGCGCCGCTTGGTCGATGCGTTGAGCGAATGCTTGAGATGTGTCACATCACGGGAATTGATGCAGGAACCGACGACGGAGCCGCCCGGTGCATCCCCTCGACATCGACCAGCTCCGCAGCCTCGTGGCGATCGCCGAGAGCGGCTCGTTCACCCGCGCGGCCGAGGCCGTGCACAAGACGCAATCCGCGGTCTCGATGCAGATGAAGCGGCTCGAGGAGCGGATCGGGCGCGAGATCTTCGTCAAGGCCGGGCGCGGCGTGCGCCTGACCGAGGACGGCGAGCGCCTGCTCGACTACGCGCGCCGCATCGTGCGGCTGCAGACCGAGTGCCTGGCGACCTTCGACGAGGGCGACCTGCCCGGCCGGGTGCGGCTCGGCCTGCCGGACGACTACGCCGACCGCTACCTGCCGGAGATCCTCGGCCGCTTCGCCCGGGCCCATCCGCGGGCCGAGGTCACGGTGGTGTGCGAGCCCTCCGACATGCTGGCCGAGCGGATCGCCGACGGCGACATCGACCTCGCCATCGTCACCGAGGCCAAGACGGGAAGCAAGACGGGAGGCAGGGCGGGGAGCGCGGCGCGAGGCGCCGGTCGGCGGGGCGTCGAGACGATCCGCACCGAGGCGCTGCTCTGGGTCACGTCGAGCCGCCACGCGGTGCACCGGGAGGAGCCGGTGCCCCTCGCCCTCGGGCGGCCGGCCTGCAACTGGCGGCTCGCCGCCATCGAGGCGCTGGAGCGCGGCGGGCGCCATAGCCGGATCCTGTTCGTGAGCTGGAACTCCACCGCGGTCGGCGCCGCGGTGCTGGCGGGGCTCGCCGTCTCGGTCCTGCCGGAGAGCGCGCTGCGCTCCGGCATGCGGGTGCTCGGCCCGCAGGACGGCTTCGCGCCCCTGCCCGCCTGCCGGATCGGCCTGATGCGCCACCGGGCGGGCGAGCCGAACCCACTCGCCGACATCCTGGCCGGGCACATCCGGCAATCGCTGGACAACCTCGCTCTCGACGGCCTCGCCCCCGACGCACCGGGGCTGGCGGCGGAGTGAACGCCGCGCGCCCTACTGGAGCGCGGCGAGGAAGCGGGTGCTGAGGTTGGTGAACAGGCTGCCGGCCGAGTTGCCGTAGACCGCGAGCGCTCCCGTGAGGGCCAGGAAGATCAGCCCGGCCACGAGCGCGTACTCGATCGCCGTCGATCCGGATCGCTCGTCCCGGAATGTCCGGACCGCCTCCGTTCTCCGCGCCCTGTCCCGCACGCCCCGCTCCCACGATCCGTCGGCGGCAGAGTAAGGAGAGACCTCCTCATCACAGGTTAACGCGACGGTCGAAACGGCCGGCAGGGCGCCCTGCCGGCCCGATGTGAGGGCGGAACCGAGATTTTCCCGGGTTCCGCCCCCCCGATCGTCAGGCCTTGCCGGTCTCCTTGCGCAGCGCGTCGATGCGCTGCGAGGCCTCGGCCTTGTCGAGATCGGGGTCGTAGGCGTCCTCGTCCTTGGCCTGCTCGGCCAAGGTCTTGAGATAGGACGCCTGCGCCCCGGTCATCGGCTCGGAGCCGGTGGTCCAGTCCTTGGGATCCTTGATGCGGTTCGAGGTGTCCTTGGGATCCTGCTTCGGGTTCTCGGTCTCGTGCTGCGCCTCGGCGTCGTGGGACTCGGCCTTCTTGGTCCTGGCGGTCATGGGGATCCCCGTGTTCCCTTAATGTTCCAGCCAGACAACGGGGAAGCCCCGGCTCGTGTTCCCGGCCGGGACGCCGGAACGCGGCTTGTCCCCGCAAATCACGGCCGCGGACGCGCGAAGGCCCCGGGCGGTCTCCCGCCCGGGGCCTTGTTCACGCGCTCGTCGTGGGAATCGAGCGGCCTTGTTTCAGGCCGGCACGATCCGGGCGGCCTCGCGTCAGGCCGCGTTGTTTCAAGCCGCCTTGGCCTTCGGCTGCACCTCGGCGGTGTAGTCGTCCATCAGGGTCTTGGTCATCGCCGCCGGGGTGAAGCGGTACTGGGCGATCTCCGAGACCGGGGTGACCTCGGCGGCCGAGCCGGTGATGAAGCACTCGGTGAAGCCCGCCAGCTCCTCGAGGCGGATGCGCCGCTCGACCACCTCGTAACCGCGGCGCTTGGCCAGCTCGATCACGGTCTGGCGGGTGATGCCGTTGAGGAAGCGGTCGGCCTGGGGCGTGTGGATCACCCCGTCCTGGATGAAGAACACGTTGGCGCCGGTGCACTCGGCGACGTTGTCCTCCCAGTCGAGCATCAAGGCGTCGGCGTAGCCCTTGTTCTCGGCCCGGTGCTTGGAGATGGTGCAGATCATGTAGAGGCCCGCCGCCTTCGAGGCCGACGGCGCGGTGCGCGGATCGGGCCGGCGGTACTCGGCGAGGTCGAGCCGGATACCCTTCATCTTGGTCGCCGGGTCGAAGTAGCTCGGCCATTCCCACGCCGCGATGGCGAGGTGGATGGTGTTGGCCTGCGCCGACACGCCCATCATCTCCGAGCCGCGCCAGGCGACCGGGCGGAGATAGGCGTCCTGGAGGCCGCTCTCCTTGAGCACCAGCTTCTTGGCGGCGTCGATCTCGGCGACCGTGAACGGGACCTCGAAGTCGAGGAGCTCGGCCGAGCGGCGCAGGCGCTGCGAATGCTCGGTGCACTTGAAGATCTGGCCGCCATAGGCGCGCTCGCCCTCGAACACGCTGGAGCCGTAGTGCAGGCCGTGGCTGAGTACGTGAATCTTCGCGTCCGCCCACGGCACCATGCGGCCGTCGACCCAGATGTGGCCTTCACGCTGGTCGAAGGGAATGACGGACATGACGATGATCCTCGTATGCGTTCGTTTCCGCCTGGCTGGTTCTCGCGCAACCTTCGTGCTTGAGCGGGGCGCGGGGCGTTCGTTCGTTTCGCCGGCGGGGTTGACGGGTATCAATGGGACTGAGATATGTCAACAAGACTGACATAAATGACGCGAGCCCGCGAAGGCTCGGTTCCGCCAAGAGGTGCGACCCTTGACCCAGGCCGCCCGGACCCGTCCGGCCCCCATCCCGGACGCCGCCGACGAGGATGGACGGGCGGCAGGCTACTCCCCGGAGGGGCCGACGCAAAGATCGCCGGAACACGGCTCGCCGGACCGAGACCAGCCGGCCTACGACCTCATCGAGCTCTTGTTCTTCGCCTACCGCGACTTCGTCGCCGATCCCGACCGGATCCTGGCCGAGTACGGCTTCGGCCGCGCCCACCACCGGGTGCTGCACTTCGTCGACCGCCATCCCGGCCTCACCATCGCCGAACTCCTGGATATCCTGCGGATCACCAAGCAGAGCCTGAACCGGGTGCTGAAGGAATTGATCGAGCAGGGCTACATCGCGCAGCGGACGGGCACGAGCGACCGCCGCCACCGCCTCCTCACCTGCACGCCGCAGGGCCGTGCGCTCGCCCAGCGCCTCGCGGGCGTCCAGGGCGAACGGGTCCGGCGGGCGCTCGCCGAGGTCGGCCCCGCGCTCCGCGAGCCGGCGGGCCGGTTCCTGCTCGCGATGATCGAGCCGGAGGAGCGCGCCGCGGTGAGCCGGCTCATCGGCGGCGAGGCATCGGCCGAGATCCCGGCGGAGATCCAAGCGGAGATCCGGGCCGGGAGCCCGTCCGCCGACGGGGCCCGCCCGTGAGCGCCGGCCCCGCCCTCAGCCCCCGGGCCGAGCTGCCCGACCACGCCCCCCACATCCTGGTCGTCGACGACGACCGCCGCCTGCGCGACCTCCTCGCCCGCTTCCTCGGCGAGAACGGTTATCGCGTCACCGCTGCCGCGAGCGCCGCCGAGGCGCGGGCGCGGGGCCGCAGCCTGGTCTTCGACGCGGTGGTGCTCGACGTGATGATGCCGGGCGAGACCGGCTTCGATTACGCCCGCCAGATCCGCCTGACCTCGAGCGTGCCGATCCTGATGCTCACCGCCCGCTCGAACCCGAACGACCGGGTCACCGGGCTCGAGATCGGCGCCGACGACTATCTGCCGAAACCCTTCGAGCCGCGGGAGCTGATCCTGCGCCTCAACAACATCCTGCGCCGCAACGCGCGGGGCCCCGCCGACGGCACGGCCGCGCCGCTCGACGCGGTGCGGTTCGGGCCGTTCCAGTTCCGCATCGAGCGCGGCGAGCTCACCCGCGACGAGGAGGCGATCCGCCTCTCCGAGCGCGAGCGCGAGATCCTCACCATCCTGGCGCTCGCCCGCGGCGGCAACGTCGAGCGCGAGGCGCTGACCGGGACCAACGGCGCCGCCAACGAGCGCACCGTGGACGTGCAGATGAACCGCCTGCGCCGGCGCATCGAGGACGACCCGGCCAACCCGCGCTACGTGCAGACCGTGCGCGGCGTCGGCTACCGTCTGGTCCTGGACTAGCCGTGGCCACCCCCACCCTCGCCGGGACGCTGCCGACGCCCCGGCGGGCCTGGCGCCGGCTCGGCCGCGTGATCGGCGACCGGCTGCCGAAGGGGCTCTACGCCCGATCCCTCATCATCATCATCGCCCCGATGGTGCTGCTGCAATCGGTGATCGCCTACACCTTCATGGAGCGGCACTGGCAGCTGGTGACGCGGCGCCTCTCGGCCGCGGTGACCGCCGACGTCGCGGCCTTGATCGACATCTACGAGAGCTACCCGCAGGACAAGGGCTCCGAGACCCTGGAGCGGATCGCCAGCGAGCGTCTGAACCTCGACATCGACATCCTGGAGGGCGCCAAGCTCCCCGCCCCCGGCCCGCGCCCGTTCTTCTCCCTCCTCGACGAGGCCCTGTCCGACGAGATCCGGCGCCAGATCGCCCGGCCGTTCTGGATCGACACCGTCGGGCGCTCCAACCTGATCGAGATCCGGGTCGAGATCCCCGGCGGGGTGATGCGGGTGATCGCCCGGCGCAGCCAGGCCTACGCCTCGAACTCGCACATCTTCCTGCTCTGGATGGGCGGCTCCTCGATGGTGCTGCTCGGCGTCGCGATCCTCTTCCTGCGCAACCAGATCCGGCCGATCCTGCGGCTCGCCGACGTGGCGGAGAACTTCGGCAAGGGCCGCGAGCTCGATTTCCGCCCCCGCGGCGCCCGCGAGGTGCGCAAGGCCGGCCACGCCTTCATCGAGATGAAGCGGCGCATCGAGCGGGCGATGGAGCAGCGCACGACGATGCTCAACGGGGTCAGCCACGACCTGCGCACCATCATCACCCGCTTCCGGCTCTCCCTGGTGCTGCTGCCCCAGACCCCCGAGATCGACGACCTGCAGCGCGACGTCGACGAGATGAGCCGGATGCTGGAGGCCTACCTCGCCTTCGCCAAGGGCGATTCCGGCGAGCCGGCCGCGGCCATCGACCTGCGGGCGCTCCTCGAGGACGTGCGCACCGACGTGGAGCGTCTGGGCGGCCACGTCTCCGAGGTGACGCTGGAGGGCCAGGCGACCGTGACGGTCCGGCCCGACGCCTTCCGGCGCTGCCTGTTCAACCTCGCCGCCAACGCCGCCCGCTACGGCGACACGATCGCGATCACCGCCCGCCAGGAGGCGCGCTGGCTCGCCGTCTCGATCGACGACGACGGTCCGGGCATCCCGGTCGAGCAGCGCGAGGAGGTGTTCAAGCCCTTCGTGCGCCTCGACGACGCCCGCCAGGATGCCGGCGGCTCGGGGCTGGGCCTCGCCATCGCCCTCGACATCGCGCGCGCGCATGGCGGCGACGTGGCGCTGTACGACTCGCCGCTCGGGGGCCTCAGGGCGACGGTGCGGGTGCCGGCGTGATCGAGCGATGGGACGACCGTAGCGCGGTCGCCGTTCGGGCCGGCACCCCGCGGATGGAAGCGCGCCGGATCGCACCCTAAGGCTTCGTCAGGGCCGACGCTCCCCGCTGCGAGGCTCTGACAATAACCTTTTCGCACCGCTCCCCATGCTAAGCCCCTGCCGGATCGGGAGGGCGGGACGATGAGCGAGGCGGAACCGAGTACGGCCCCCCTGGTCGGCCTCGCGGCAGCGATCCTGGCGGCGACGCTCGACGAGCCGCGGGTGCTCACCGTGCCGGTGGCCGATCAGCCCGAGGGCCGGACCGAGGGCCTGCCGGCCGGGCCGCTCGAGCCGGCGCATCCCACCCTGGAGCGGGGCCTGCGGGCCTGGGTCGAGCGGCAGACCGGCCAGAGCCTCGGCTACGTCGAGCAGCTCTACACCTTCGGCGACCGCGACCGGCGCCGGGGCGGCAAGGGGGATGTCGGGCTGCACGCGCTCTCGGTCGCCTATCTCGCCCTGGTGCGCGAGGCGCGGCCCGCCGCCGATTCGGCCTGGCAGAGCTGGTACCGCTATTTCCCCTACGAGGACCGGCGGGCGGGGCGCACGGACGACCTCGACGCCATCGCGGCCCGGCTCGCGGCCTGGGCCGAAGCCGCATCAAGCCCGGAGGCGCGCCGGCGCCGGGGCGACCGGATCGGCCTGACATTCGGGGCGGCCGGGAGCGGCTGGAACGAGGAGCGGGTGCTGGAGCGCTACGAGCTGCTGTTCGAGGCCGGCCTCGTGCCCGAGGCCGGGGCGGACCTGGACGTGAGCCCCCTCACCGGCCGGCCGATGGCCCACGACCACCGGCGCATGCTCGCCACCGCCCTCGGCCGCCTGCGCGGCAAGATCAAGTACCGGCCGGTCGTGTTCGAGCTGATGCCTCCCGCCTTCACGCTGGGCCAGCTCCAGCGCGTGGTCGAGGCTTTGTCGGGCATCCTGCTGCACAAGCAGAACTTCCGCCGCCTCGTCGCCCATCAGGGCCTCGTCGAGGAGACCGAGGCCGTCACCGCCGAGACCGGCGGGCGCCCGGCCCGGCTGATGCGCTTTCGCCGCGAGGTGCTGCTGGAACGCCCGGCGCCCGGCCTGCGCCTGCCCTCGAACCGGACCGGCTGAGCGGTCGCGGGGGAGCCAGCGGCGCCGAAGTTGCGGCACCCTGCCGCACTTATGCTCACATCCAACATATCTGGACAGTCTCGGATCCGCGGATTAGCCTAGCCGGGTAAATGCTCATATTGAGCATATACAGGGAGGCGAGAATGGACGCGGCAACCCTCGATCGGGCGGGCTCCCTGCCCCTGCCGGAGCTGTACGACCGGGTCCGCCACCACGTCCCGGCGATCGAGTGGCCGGCGCTGGCCGGCGACGTCGCGGCGATCCAGGCGCTGAAGCGCGAGCGCAACGCCGTGGTGCTGGCGCACAACTACCAGGCGCCGGAGATCTTCCACACGGTGGCGGACATCGTCGGCGACAGCCTGGCGCTGGCCCGCGAGGCGGCCCGCACGGATGCCGACGTGATCGTGGTGGCGGGCGTGCACTTCATGGCCGAGACCGCCAAGATCCTGAACCCGACGAAGACCGTGCTGATCCCGGACCTCGCGGCCGGCTGCTCCCTGGCGGATTCGATCACCGCCGCCGACGTGCGGGACCTGCGCCGCCGCCACCCGGGCGTGCCGGTGGTGACGTACGTCAACACCTCCGCGGCCGTGAAGGCGGAGTCGGACCTCTGCTGCACCTCCGGCAACGCCAGGGCGGTGGTCGAATCCCTCGGCGTGAAGCGCGTCCTGATGATCCCCGACGAGTACCTGGCGCAGAACGTCCAGGCCGAGCTGCCGCATATCGAGATCCTGACCTGGGCCGGCCATTGCGAGGTGCACGAGCGCTTCACGGCAGCCGACATCCGCGAGGCGCGCGAGGCCTATCCGGGCGTGACGGTGCTGGCCCACCCCGAATGCCCGCCGGGCGTGGTGGCGGAGGCGGATTTCTCGGGCTCGACCGCGGCGATGCAGGATTACGTCGAGACCCGGCGGCCGGCGCAGGTGGTGCTGATCACCGAATGCGCGATGGCCGACAACCTCGCGGTGCGCAACCCGGACGTCGCGTTCGTCAAGCCGTGCAACCTCTGCCCGCATATGAAGCGGATCAGCCTGCAAAAAATCCGGCAGAGCCTGGAGGGGCTGACCCACGAGGTCACGGTGCCGGACGACCTGATCGCCCCGGCGCGCCGCGCCGTCGAGCGCATGCTGGCGGTCCGGGCATGACGGCCGATCGCGTCGTCGTGGTCGGGGCCGGCGTCGCCGGCCTCGCCACGGCCCTGCGGCTGGCGCCGCTCCCCGTCACCCTCGTCACCGCGGCGCCTTTGGGCGAGGAGACCGCCACGGCCTGGGCGCAGGGCGGCATCGCGGCGGCGATCGGCGCCGACGATGCCCCGGCGCTCCACGCCGCCGACACGCTGGCGGCCGGCGCGGGCCTGAGCGACGCAGGCATCGCCCAAATCGTCGCCGAGGCCGGTCCCGGCCTGGTGGACTGGCTCGTCGGGCTCGGCCTCGCCTTCGACCGTGGACCTGACGGCGCTCCGGCGCTGGGCCTGGAGGCGGCGCATTCCCGCCGCCGCATCGTCAAGGCGGGGGGCGACGCCACCGGCGCCGCGGTCCTGCGCACGCTGGCCCGGGCGGCGGCGGCCTGCCCGTCGGTCACCGTCACGGTCGGGCGGGCGACGGCCCTGGCGCAGGACGGCGAGGGCCGGGTCACCGGCCTCGTGCTGCGCACCGACCGGGGAGCCCTGGAGCTGCCGGCCCGGGCCGTGGTGCTGGCGACCGGGGGCCTCGGCGGGCTCTACCGCTCGACGACCAACCCGACCGGCGCGGTCGGGGCCGGCCTCGTCCTGGCGGCCCGGGCCGGCGCGGTCCTGCGCGACGTCGAGTTCGTGCAGTTCCACCCGACCGCGATCGCGATCCGCACCGACGGCCCGCTGCCGCTCGCCACCGAGGCGCTGCGCGGCGAGGGCGCGGTCCTGGTCGACGCCGCGGGCGGCCGGGTGATGGCCGGCATCGCCGGGGCCGAGCTCGCCCCCCGCGACGTGGTCGCCCGGGCCATCGCCCGGCGGACCGGCCGGGGCGAGGCGGTCTTCCTGGATGCCCGCCGGATCGACGTGGCGCGCCGCTTCCCGACCGTGGCCGCCCTCTGCCGTGCCGCCGGGCTCGATCCGGCCGCAGCCCCGATCCCGGTGCGGCCGGCGGCGCACTACCACATGGGCGGGATCCGGGTGGACGGGCACGGCCGCAGCACGCTGCCCGGCCTGTGGGCCTGCGGCGAGGTCGCGGCGACCGGGCTGCACGGGGCAAACCGCCTCGCCAGCAACTCGCTCCTCGAGGCGATGGCCTTCGCGGAGCGGATCGCCGCCGACATCCGCGATTCGAAGCGCGCCGCGGCGGGCGCGGGCCGCGCCCCGGAGCCGCTCCCCGCGTCCGACGCCCTGCCGGAGATCCGCGACCTGCAAGAAATCCGCGACCTGATGGAGGCGGGGGTCGGGCTGGTGCGCGACGAGGCCGGCCTCGCCCGGGCCGTCTCCCGGCTCGCCGCCCTGGCCCGGGCCGGCTCCGCGGAGGCCGTCGCCGGGCTCCTCGTGGCGGCGGCGGCGCTTGCCCGGCGCGAGAGCCGCGGCGGCCATTGGCGGGCCGACCATCCGGGGCAGCAGGCGCCCCGCTCCACCGACATCACCCTGACCCAAGCCTTCGCGACAGCCGATGCCCTCGCGACGGCCGACGCCGTCGCGCGCCCCTCCTCCCTCGTCGAGGCAACCCGATGACCGACACGACCCTTCCCCCCGCCCTGCCCCGCCTCATGGTCGAGCCGATCGTGCGCGCCGCCCTCCTGGAGGATCTCGGCCGCGCCGGCGACCTCACCACCGACAGCATCGTCCCGGCGGAGGCCCGCTTCTCCGGCGCCATCGTCTCGCGCCAGGCCGGCACGGTCGCGGGGACGGACGCGGCGGCGCTCGCCTTCGCGCTCCTCGATTCCACGGTGAGGGTCTCGGTGCTGCGCCCCGACGGCAGCCGGGTCGCCCCGGGCGAGGCGGTGATCGCCCTCGACGGGCCGGCGCGGGCGATCCTCTCGGCCGAGCGCGTCGCCCTCAACCTGCTGTGCCGGCTCTCGGGCGTTGCCACCGCCACCGCCTCGCTGGTCGAGGCGGCGCGCCCGCACGGCAAGGCCCGCATCGTCTGCACCCGCAAGACCACGCCGGGCCTGCGCAGCCTGGAGAAGCACGCGGTGCGGGCCGGGGGCGGGGCCAACCACCGCTTCGGCCTCGACGACGCGGTGCTGATCAAGGACAACCACGTCGCGGTGGCGGGCGGCGTCGCCCCGGCGGTGCGGCGGGCGCGGGCCGGGGTCGGCCACCTCGTGAAGATCGAGGTCGAGGTCGACACCCTGGCCCAGCTGGACGAGGCCCTGTCGGTCGGCGCCGACGCGGTGCTCCTCGACAACATGAGCCCCGACACCCTGCGCGCGGCGGTGGCGATGATCGACGGGCGGGCGGTCAGCGAGGCCTCGGGCCGGATCAGCCGCGAGACCGTCGGCGCGGTGGCGGCGACGGGGGTCGACCTGATCTCGACCGGCTGGATCACCCACAGCGCGCCGATCGTCGATCTGGGGCTGGATGTGGCGTGAGGAGGCACGAGGCACGGGCGGCTCGGAAAGAGAGCCACCCGCGCCAATCGGAAAACCGCCGCCCTTTCCCGGACGACCGGAGCGAGAGCGGAAGGAGATCCGGGAAAGGGGAGAGCGGCGAGGGCCGGCCTGTCGTCTCGACGTTCACATCGATGCCCGGCCGAGCCGCCCTCAATGCGCCTCCTGCCAGTTCAGGGCCGCCTTGGCCTCGACGGCGAGGGGCACCCGCAGGGTCACGGCCGGGTGCGGCGCCTCCTCCATCACGCGGGCGATGATCGGCAGCGCGCGATCGACCTCGTCGTCGGGGGCCTCGAACACGAGCTCGTCGTGGACCTGGAGCAGCATCCGGGTCGAGAGGCCGGCCTCGGAGAGCGCGCCCTCCATCCGGACCATCGCCCGGCGGATGATGTCGGCGGCCGTGCCCTGGATCGGGGCGTTGATCGCCTGGCGCTCGACCGAGGCGCGCTCCTGCGGGTTGTTGGAGCGGATCTGCGGGTAGTGGCAGACCCGGCCGAACAGGGTCGTGACGTAGCCCTTGTCGCGGCAGAGCTTCTTGGTGTCGTCGATATAGGCGCGGATGCCGGGGAAGCGCTCGAAATACTGCTTGATGAAGGCCGCGGCCTCGCCCTGCGGGATGCCGAGCCGGTCGGCGAGGCCGAAGGCCGAGATGCCGTAGATGATGCCGAAGTTGATCGTTTTGGCCCGGCGCCGCAGGTCCGAGGTCATCTGGTCGAGGGGCACGCCGAACATCGCCGAGGCGGTCGCCGCGTGGATGTCGATGCCGTCCTCGAAGGCTTGGCGCAGCTGCGGGATGTCGGCGATGTGGGCGAGCAGCCGCAGCTCGATCTGGCTGTAATCGGCCGAGATCAGCTTGTGGCCGGCATCGGCCACGAAGGCCTGGCGGATGCGCCGTCCCTCCTCGGTGCGGACCGGGATGTTCTGGAGGTTGGGGTCCGACGAGGAGAGGCGCCCGGTCGTGGTGGCGGCGAGCGCGAAGGAGGTGTGGACCCGGTCGGTCTCGCGGTCGGCATGCTCCTGCAGGCTGTCGGTGTAGGTCGATTTCAGCTTCGAGAGCTGGCGCCATTCGAGGATCCGGCGCGGCAGGTCGTGGCCCTGGCCGGCCAGTTCTTCGAGCAGCGTCGCGGGCGTCGCCCACTGGCCGGACGGGGTCTTCTTGGCGCCGGGCAGGCCCATCTTGCCGAACAGGATGTCGCCGATCTGCTTGGGCGACGAGACCGAGAACTTTTCCCCGGCCATCTCCTGGATCTCGTCCTCGAGACGCGCCAGCGACTGGGCGAAATCGCCCGAGAGCCGGCTCAGCATCTGGCGGTCGACCTTGATGCCCTCGCGCTCCATGCGCGCCAGCACCGGCACGAGCGGCCGCTCCAGGGTCTCGTAGACGGTGGCGCGGCGCTCGGCGGCGAGCCGCGGCTTCATCAGCCGCCACAGGCGCAGCGTCACGTCGGCGTCTTCCGCCGCGTAGGCCGTCGCCTTGTCGAGGGCGACCTTGTCGAACGTCACCTTCTGGCGCCCGGTGCCGGCGACGTCCGCGAAGGTGATCGGCTGGTGGCCGAGATGGCGGCGGGCCAGTTCGTCCATGCCGTGCGAGCCCTTGCCGGCATCGAGCACGTAGGAGATCAGCATCGTGTCGTCGAAGGGCCGGACCTCGATGCCGTGGCGGGCGAGCACCAGCCAGTCGTACTTGACGTTCTGGCCGATCTTGAGAACCGACGGGTTTTCCAGGAGCGGCTTGAGGCGCGCCTGCACGGCCTCCCAGGAGAGCTGCCCCGGCAGCAGGCCGCCGCCGAACAGGTCCTCGCCGCCGCGGTGGCTGAGCGGGATGTAGCAGGCCCGCCCCGGCGCGGTGGCGAGCGAGACGCCGACGAGGTCGGCCTTGTTGGCGTCGAGCGCGGTCGTCTCGGTATCGACCGCGACGATGCCCGCCTCGACCGCCTCGGCGATCCAGGAATCCAGGCTCTCGACCGTGGTGACGGTCTCGTAGGACGCGGTGTCGAACGGCTTGACCGATTCCGCCGCGCGCGCCGCCACCAGCGTCGTCGGCGTCGCCTCGGTGGGGGCCTTCGGCTTCGGGGGCGCGTCCGGCAGGTCGAGGTCGGCGAAGGGATCGACCTCGGCCTTCGCGTCGGCGGGAGCGCCGTCGGGCGTGTCGCCGAAGAACGGCGTGACGTCGCTGCCGCCCTTCTCGTTCGTGAAGCCGGGCTCGGCGCCCGCCGGCAGCAGGGCGGGGTCGGGCCGCACCGCCTCGGGGTCGACGTGCAGCATCTGGGCGATGCGGCGCGTCAGGGTGTTGAACTCCATCGCCTTGAGGAAGCCGACGAGGCGCTCGGGGTCGGGCTTCGGAAGCCTGAGGTCGTCGAGCGGCACCGGCACCGGCACGGCTTCGTCGAGGGCGACGAGGCGGCGCGACAGGCGGGCCTGGTCGATGTTGGCCAGAAGCGTCTCGCGCCGCTTGGGCTGCTTGATGGTGGCGGCCTTGTCGAGCAGCGCGTCGAGGCTGCCGAACTCCTTGATGAGCGCCGCGGCGGTCTTCAGGCCGATGCCCGGCACGCCCGGCACGTTGTCGGAGGTGTCGCCGATCAGCGCCAGCGCGTCGCCGATCTGCTCGGGACCCAAGCCTTCCCAGCGCTCCAAGATGGCGGCGCGGTCGAGGTTGCGCTCGGGCCGGTAGCCCGGCTTGCCCTTCTGGCCCGATTCGAAGTCGTAGAAGCGCACGAGGTCGCCGACGAGCTGCATCAGGTCCTTGTCGGACGAGACGATGATGACGCCCGCCCCCCGGCCTTCCGCCTGGCGCGAATAGGTCGCGATCAGGTCGTCGGCCTCGTAGCGCGGCAGCTCGATCGGGTGCAGGCCGAAGGCGCGGACCGCGTCGCGCATCAAGGGCATCTGGCGCTTGAGATCCTCGGGCGCGTCGGGCCGGTGGCCCTTGTAGTCCGGGAAGATCTCCTTCCGGAACGAGCCCTCGGACTTGTCGAACACGATGGCGAGATGGGTCGGGACGACGCCGGCCGCGCCCTCCTGCACGAACTGCGCGAGCTTGGCGCAGAACAGCCGCACCGCCCCGGTCGGCAGCCCGTCGGAGGGGCGGAAATTGTAGCGCTCGGGCTGGTTGATCGACTGGAAATAGGCCCGGAAGATGAACGACGAGCCGTCGACCAGGAGCACCTGATCGCCGGGGCCGACGGGCTTCGTCTCGGGGACGGTCTCGGTGCTCATGCGGGCTGACACTTTTGCGGCGGTCGGTCGAGACCCGTCTTAGTGCGTCGCCGGGACGAGGCAAACCGCGGCGCGGGCGCGCTCCCCGGGAATGGGTGTGCCTCCCACACACCAGGGGCCCGCGAAAGCGCCGGCCGGCCGGCCCGAAAGCTTGACTTGGCGCGGACGGAGCCTTGGTGTCGGGATCGAGAGAGCAACCGTCATTTGCCCGGGAAGCCGGACGCCGCCTTCGGGCGGGCGCCGCCCGGGCCCAGGGACCGGCCCATGCCCAAGACATCCTTCAGCAGGACACCCCTTCTCGCCGCCCTCCTGCTGGGTCTCACCGCCGCCGGCCTGTCCGCCGCGCAGGCCCGCTCGGCCCGCCAGGAGATCGCCCCGGCCGAGGAGCGCGAATTCCCGTTCGACGCCCAGATCCCCGGCTGCCAGGACGAGGGCGTGCTGGAGAAGATCACCTACCAGTTCGCCGAGAAGGAGGCGAAGTTCTGGAACTCGACGCTGACGATCGCGACCTACGACAGCATCGAGCGCACCGCATGGCGGCCCTGGGGCCTCGACTTCTACCCGCGCCGCTTCTGCACCGCGGTCGCCACCACCTCGGACGGGGTGCGCCGGCGGGTCGACTACTCGGTGCGCGAGAGCCTCGGCATCATCGGGGCGACCTACGGCGTCGAGTTTTGCGTCCACGGCCTCGACCGCAACCTCGCCTACGCCTACGCCTCGGCCTCGTCCTGCCGCGAGGCCCGGCCCTGATGCGCGCGCTCGCCGGCCTCCTCCTCGCGGCGACCGTCGCGGGCTCGCTCGCCGCCGGCCCGGCCGCCGCGCAGGGGCGCGGGGGCGGCGAGCCGGGCGTGTTCGACTTCTACGTCCTCTCGCTGTCGTGGTCGCCGACCTACTGCGCGCTCACCGGCGAGCGGCGCAACGACCGCCAATGCGACACCGGCCGCAACCCCGGCTTCGTGGTCCACGGCCTGTGGCCGCAATACGACCGCGGCTTCCCGAGCGAGTGCGGCGCCTTCTCCCGCAGCCCGAGCCGCCCGGCGATGCAGGAGGCCGAGGGCGTCTTCCCGAGCGAGGGCCTGGCCCGCCACGAATGGCGCCAGCACGGCACCTGCTCGGGCCTCGACCCCGCCGCCTATTTCCGCGCGACCGCCAAGGCCCGCGACGCGGTGACGATTCCCGCCGCGCTCGCGAGCCCCAAGGAGGATCTGCGCGCCGCGCCGATCGACATCGCCCGCCAGTTCGTCGCGGCCAATCCGGGCCTGCGCCCTGACATGATGTCGGTGACGTGCCGGTCCGGGCAGCTGCAGGAGGTGCGGATCTGCTTCACCAAGGACCTGCGCGGCTTCACCGCCTGCCCCGAGGTGGCGCGCCAGAACTGCCGGGCCGGCGAGGTGACGGTGGGGGCGGGGCGGTAGCGCCTCGCCTTCCCGTGGGGGGTGTTCGCGCGCGGGCGCCGCGGAGCGCCCGGTGCGGTGAACGCCCGACGTTGTCGTGCCGGGGTCCGCGCGCGAGCCCGCGGAAAGGCCGCCGAGGTGGAAAGCCGTCGGCCCGCTTCCGCTCGCGATGTCGACAAAGCGGGTCTCGACGGCGTGCGATCGTGGCGCGGGGGCCGATCGCTTTGCCGCCGGGCAACGCCCCCGGTCTTCGATTTTTGCCAACTTTACTTCGAAGAACCAGTCAGTCCGCCGTCGAAAAAACCCTCTCGTCTCTCTCGAGATGCCGATCCAGGAAGTCGCCCACCAAGTGTGCGATCTCGGCGGCGTGCGTCTCCAGGGCGAAGTGTCCCGTATCGAGGAAATGGATCTCGGCCTCGGGAAGATCGCGCCGGTAGGCCTCCGCCCCGGGCGGGAGGAAGAAGGGATCGTTTTGCCCCCATACCGCGAGCAGCGGCGGCCGATGCTCGCGGAAGTAGGCCTGGAATTGCGGGTAGAGTGCCACGTTCGTACGGTAGCTGAGGATCAGGTCGAGCTGGATCTCCCGGGCTCCCGGACGATGCATGTAGTGCATGTCCAGCACCATCCCGTCGGGGGATAGGCGGCCGGCCGGCGCGCCGTGCTCGTACTGCACATGAATCGCTTCGTCGGTGAGCGCTGCGCGGCAGGCCTCGCGGTTCCCCGGGCTCGGGTCGCGCCAATAGGTCTGCCACGGCTCCCATTCCCGGCTGAGACCCTCGAGGTAGGCGTTGCCGTTCTGGGAGACGATGGCCGTCACCCGCTCGGGATGGCGCATGGCGAGCCGGAGTCCGGTCGGGGCGCCGTAGTCGAAGATGTACAGCGCGTAGCGTGTCAGTCCCATGGCCTCGACGAAGCTTTCGATCACCTCGGCAAGACGATCGAAGCTGTAATCGAAGGCATCGCGCCCGGGCGACGTCGTGTTGCCGAAGCCCGGGAGATCGGGTGCGATGACGCGGTAGCGATCGGCCAGGAATGGGATCAGATCGCGGAACATGTGCGAGGCGGTCGGGAAGCCGTGCAGCAGGAGGAGGACCGGCGCATCGCGCGGACCCGCCTCCCGGTAGAAGACGCCAACATCGCCGACCTGCTTGGTGCCGTAGCCGACCGTCATAGTGCCGTTCTCCGATGGGGAAGGAGCGTGCGGACGGGGCTCATGCGGCGCTGCCTCCACGGGCTGTTGCGCGAGACCCACCAGGGTCACGTCCGGTCCGAGCGTTCCTGAGACGCG
Source organism: Methylobacterium ajmalii (assembly GCF_016613415.1). GTDB lineage: Bacteria > Pseudomonadota > Alphaproteobacteria > Rhizobiales > Beijerinckiaceae > Methylobacterium > Methylobacterium ajmalii. The sequence goes on from NZ_JACWCT010000121.1 coordinate 30,910, forward strand.
TGCGTCGCGCCTGGCCGTCTCGTGGCGTCGTCATGATCCCCGCGGCTCCGCGCCGCTGGACGAAGGGGATCTAGCACCTTGCTCCGGATGCAATAAGATTGCCCCATCGCAAGCTACGATTTCAGGATATGAAACGATGGATCGGCTCGATGCGATGGCCGTGTTCGTCGCCGTCGTCGAGACCGGCTCGCTCGCCGCCGCGGGGCGAAAGCTGGGCCACTCACCGGCGGCCGTCACCCGGGCGGTGGCGATGCTGGAGCAGCGCCTGGGCGAGCGTCTGCTGCACCGCTCGACCCGCGCGCTGCGATTGACGGAACGCGGCGAGCATCAGGTCGCCGTCTATCGCAGCATCCTGGCCGAACTCGCCGAAGCGGACGGTGGCGATGCGGCGGGCGACCGGGTCGCGGGCCGGATCGCCCTGACCGCGCCGGAGCTGTTCGGCCGTTCCATCCTGATGCCCGTCGTCGAGACGTTCCTCGACGAGCACCCCGACGTCAGCCTGCGCATGCTCCTGCTGAACCGCGTGGTGAGCCTGGTCGAGGAAGGCGTCGACGTCGCGGTCCGGCTCGCGCCGCTCCCCGCCTCGGGCATGATCGCCGTCAAGCTCGGCGAGATGCGCAGGCTGGTATGCGCGGCACCGGACTATCTTGCCGATGCGGGGATACCACCGGATCCGGGCGCCCTGCAGCATCACCGCTGCATCGGCACGGAGGACGGCGTCGCCCGCGAGCAGTGGCATTTCATCGATCGCACCTCGGCCCGCGAACGCCGGCTCTCGACGGCCGTCCAGCCCCGCATCGCACTCAACGGCGCAGGCGCTGCCATCGATGCCGCGATCCGCGGTCAAGGCGTCTGCCGCGTCATGGCCTATCAGGCGGTCGAGCACATCGAAGCCGGCCGCCTGACGGCGCTCCTGTGCGACTACGAGCCCGAGCCGCTGCCGATCCACCTGGTCTTCCACGTGATTCCGCGGCGGAACGCGGCCCTGCGCGCCTTCGTCGACCATGCGACGCCGAGATTGAGGGCGGCCGTCAGAGACGTCTCGGATCGTGCCGCACGCGCCGCAGGTGCTTCGTCGGGTGTCCGCTCCGGGTGACCTGCGGCGCAGCGTTCGGGCGAAAAAATTCGGTCGAACGCAGTCCGTCCGGCAGCCGGGCCGATCCGGCCCGATTCCGCCCCTCAGGCGTGCCCCTTTGGCGGAGACGATCGGCAACACGCCAGAAACAGGCTTGCCAACAAGTTGCGCCCAATTCATCCTGCCGCCGCAGAATCCTGGGGAAACGCCGTCATGATCCGATCTTCCGCGCTCCTGGCCGGCGCCGCCGCGCTGGCCGCCCTCGCCGTCCCCGTACACGCCGAGGAGGCCGATCCGGCCGCCATCGTCGGCCTGCAATTCGCGGTCAGCGGCAACCACAAGGGCGTGCGGGCGAGCGGCGCCAAGGGCGTCTGCCTGAAGGGCAGCTTCGCACCGGCTCCGGACGCCGCCTCCCTGTCCAAGGCGCCCCAATTCACGAAGACCGTGCCGGTCACCGCCCGCTTCTCGATGGGCGGCGGCAACCCGAAGATCTCGGACAAGACGAAGGCCACCACCCGCGGCTTCGCGATGCGGATGGCGGACCCGGCCGGCGACATGACCTTCGTGATCATCTCCGCCCCGGTCTTCTCGACCAAGACGCCGGCGCAGCTCGAGGAATTCCTGAAGGTCCGCGTGCCGGGGCCGGACGGCAAGCCGGATGCCGAGAAGATCAAGGCCTTCGCGGCGCAGAACCCCGAGACCGGCCGCCAGGCGGCGTGGCTCAACGCGCGGCCGGTGCCGGCGAGCTTCGCGGGCACAGATTACTGGGCGGTCCACGCCTACACGCTGACGAACGCCAAGGGCGACAAGACGGTCGCGAAGCTGAAGTTCGTCGCCGCCGACAAGGCCGGCCTCTCCGACGAGGAGCTGAAGGCCAAGCCCGATTCGTTCTACGCCGACGAGCTGAAGGAGCGGCTCGCGAAGGGCCCGGCGCGGTTCGACCTCGTGGCGATCCTGGCCCAGCCGGGCGACCCGACCGCGGACGTGACCGCGACCTGGCCGGAGGAGGAGCGCAAGACCCGCACCCTCGGCACGCTCGCCATCACGGCCATCGAGCCCGACGCCACCTGCGACGCCGCCACCTTCGACCCGGTGGTCGACCTGCCCGACGGCATCGCCGGCCCGGCCGACGATCCGATGTTCGCGATCCGCTCGCCGGCCTACGCGGTGTCGCTGTCGCGCCGCTCGAACTGAGGGATCACCCCCCGCGGCCGCGCAGCACGTCGAGGCGGTAATCCGCGGTGCGGACCTGCCGGTCGAGGGCGAGGTGGTCGCGGGTCTCGCGGACGAACAGGTCCGCGGCCTCGTCTCCGGTGAGCGGGTAGTGCGTCTCGCCGGTCCAGTGGACCAGAACGACGTCGCCGTCCGGGCGCAAGCTCGCCCGGACCCGGCCGGCGAGGCGGGCGACGTCGCCGGCATCGAGGTAGTAGACGACCTCCGAGAGCAGGATCAGGTCGAAGCGGCCCTCCGGCCACTCCCCCGGCACCCGAGCCCGCATCAGGCGCAATCCCGGCCGGTCGCCGCAGCGCGCCCGGGCCTGGGCCAGGGCGGCCTCGGCCACGTCGAGGGCGACGAGCGCGTCGCAGCGGGGCGCGAGCGCCGCGGTCAGCACGCCGATCGAGCAGCCGACCTCGAGGGCCGAGGCGTAGCGCTCCCGCGGCAGCGCCGCCAGGGTGGCGGCGTACTTGTCGCGCTCATAGGGGCTCCCGGCGAAGTTCCACGGATCGGGATCGGCGGCGTAGCGCACGTCGAAATAGTCCGGCGGCAGCGAGGTCGCGTGGCGGGTCATCGAGCCATCCTCACGGGTCGATCTGGAGAAAGATTTCGTCGTCCCGGAGGAAGCGGGCGATCATCGCCGGCTCGAGGCGGAAGCCCTGCGGGTCGTCGGCGATGAGGGCGGTGGTCTGCGAGCGGTGGGCGCCGATCGCCGCCGCCTTGGCGTCGCGGTGGGGGGCGACGGCGAGGCGGGCGCCCCGGGGCGGCGGGCCGACCTCGGTTTCCGGCGGCAGCGTCCAGCCCCAGACCGGGTAGGCGTAGAGCGGCACGCCCGCCAAAAGATCCCGCGCCTTGCGGGCGAGCATGGCGCTCGCCCGGTGGTCGCCATGCGGGTCGTGCTCCCAGGTCACGAACAGGGCGCCGGCCCCGCAGGCCCGGGCCGCGGCGGCGATCGCCTCGGCCGCCGCCTCGGCCCGGGGGCCTTCCGCCGGCACGAACCGGTCGGGCAGGCGCAGGAAGGCGACGTGGGCGGCGGGCAGGCCGAGACAGGCCGCCGCCGCCAGGGTCTCGGCCTCGCGCAGGGCCCGCAGGCGCCCGGGCGGATGGCTCGGGGAGGACGGATGCGAGCCGACCCCGTCGCTCACCACGACGAGGCGGACCGGGATGCCGCGGGCCGAGGCCTCGGCCAGCAGCGCGCCGCAGCCGAGGCTCTCGTCGTCGGGATGCGGCGCCACCACGACGATCCCGCCGCTCGGCACGATGGCGCGCAGGTCGCGCCGGGGAAGCTCCGCGGCGGCGGCCAGGAAGGCATCGGCCCGCATCAGCCCGCATCTCCCGGATTCCAGAGCCGGTCGACCGGCCCGTCGGCGGCCAGGATCGTGGCGGCGGCGGCGGTGAGCGCCCGGTCGGGGGCGGGCTGGCGCAGGTAGGTCGCGAGATCGCGCGACAGGCGCTCGAGCGGGTGGCCGCGCAGGAACCCCTGCAGGCCGACCGAGCGCTGGGCGAGCCCCAGCACCTCGAGCCCCGCCCGCTCGACCGCGAGCCGGGTGAGGCCCACGAAGGCGACGATGCGCTCGGGCGGCAAAGCGTCGTGCGCGACGAGGCCGGCGGCCCGGGCGACGAAGGACCGGGCGCCCTCGAGCGCGATGGCGCCCTCGCCGAGGCGGGCGAGCTGGTGGGGATCGACGCCGCGCCCGGTGCGGGCGAGATGACCGCGCCAGGCCTCGAACACCGCCTCGATCCCGCCGAGCTGGACCGCCGCGAAGCGCCAGGCTCCGCCGGAGAAATGCGGCTCGCGGTGGTAGTCGTCCGGCCCGCCGAGGCGGGCGAGGGGAGCAAGGCCCGTGAGGTCGACCGAGCCGGTGGCCGAGGCCCGCATCCCTTGCGCGCGCCAGGCCGAGAGGTCGGCCCGCGTGCCGGGGTCGAGGGCGACGACGAGCATCTCGGGTTCCCGCCGGCCCGGACGGCGCGCCGTCACGAGGGCGCGGGTGACCCGGCCGGCCCCGGACGCGAAGGTCTTTTGCCCGCGCAAGGACCCGTCCTCGCCAAGGACGAGGCCGTCCGCCGCCGGCTCGGTGTTCCAGACCCCGAACAGATGCCCACTCACGGCATCCGCCAGGAGGGCGCGCCGTTCCGCCGGGGCGGCGTAGCGCAGGACGAGGTCGAGGGCGTTGACGTGGCCCTCGTAGACCCGGCCGAGCGCCAGGCTCCCCGAGCCGACGAGGCGCAGGATTTCGGCGAGGTCGGCCGCGTCCGGCTCGCGGCCGAGCCCGGCGCCGCCCTCTTCCGCCGGGACCGGGGCGGCGAGGAGGCCGAGCCGGGCGAGGTCGGCGACGTCCTCGGCCGGGAAGCCGTCGTCGCGATCCTGCGCGTCGGCCCGGCCGGCGGCGAGCGCCGCGACCCGG
>NZ_JACWCT010000122.1 GCF_016613415.1 Methylobacterium ajmalii
GTCGCCGCCCTCGAGGCGCTGCGCCAGCGCGCCGGGCGGGAGGGCGACCTCGCCGCCCTGAAGGAACTCACGGCCGCGGCCGAGGCGGGGGAGATCGACGCCGCGACCCGGCTGGCGAGCCTGGTCGACCCCCTCGTCGCCAAGGCCGCGCCGCGCAGCCCCGCGCCGCGGGACAGCGGGCGGGCGGCCGCGCTCTACCGCCCCGGCGCCGCCGCCGGCGACATCGTGGCGATCGCGCGCCTCGCCGACCTCCTGATGGAGGACGGGGCGAGCGAGCGCGAGCGCCGGCAGGGCTGCCGCCTCGGCCTGACCTGGCTCGACCACCCGCGGGTGAACCGCGACATGCTGCGCGGCGAGGAGCGGCTGGCCGAAAAAATCGCCCGCTGCCTCGTCGATCCGCAGAGCGGCGTCGCGCAGGATCCCGACCGGGCCGGCGCCCTCGTGGTGGACACGCTGCGGCTCAAGTACGACCGGTCGATCCGCCAGTACGTCTACGGCCTCGGCCTGCAGAAGCCCGAGCTGATCCGCGGGATGCAGCGGGAACTCGCGGCGCGCACGCCCAACGGCTACACGGGCCCGATCGACGGGCGCGCCTCCGGCGAGACGGTGCTGGCCCTGGAGCGGGAAGCGGAGCTGCGCCCGTTCCCGCCGCAGCCGCGATCGATTCCGGCGACGCAGACGGACGCGGAGCAGGCGTTCCGGAGCCTCGTCGAGGCGGCGCGGCGCGATGCCGGCGCCCGGGCGCGGCTCCAGGCGATGGCGGACCGGGGCGACGCCAAGGCGATGGCCAATCTCGGCGGCCTCTACAGCCCGGTCTACAACAAGGGCGAATTCTTCCCTCCCGATGCCCGCCGGGCGGCGCAGCTCATGGAGCGGGCCGCCGCGTCCGGATCGCCCGGGACCGGGATCGGGGCCGCCAGCCTCTACGACAAGGGCGTCGGCAACCTCGCCAGGGACCCGGCCAAGGCCGCCGCCCTGACGATCCGCGCGATCGCGGCCGATCCCTCGCTCGGGAACCTGCTCACCGATCCCGACATGAGCGCCGACTGGAGCCCGGCCTTCTGGGGCGGCGTCCAGCGCGAGCTCAAGGAGCGCGGCTTCTACGCCAACCCGATCGAGGACCGGCGCAACGACGCCCTCATCCTGGCGATCCGCCGGTTCCTTCGCGACGAAGCGGCGGCCGGCGCCCGCCCGGGAGGGCAGCGCCATGATTGAGCGGGGAATGACCGAGCGTAGCAACGCGCTCCTGCGGGCGCATGGCCGGCTCTGGTACGGCGAGGCCGCTTACCGGGCGGCCTGGCTCGCCCTGCCGCAGGCGGCGACCGTGGCGGCGGCGGGCCTGTGCCTGGCCATCGCCGCGGGCGGGGAATGGGGCCGGCCGGCCACCGCCTCGAAGGCGCGGATCGCCGAGTTCTCGTCCTTACGCGACCGGGCCGGCAAGCAGGGCGACCGCAAGGCCCTCGACGAGCTGACCGCGCTCGCGACACGCGGCCAGATCGACGCCTCGACCCGGCTCGGGACGCTCTACGATCCGCTGGTCGCCGGGCTTCTCCCGAAGAAGCCGACGCCGAGCGATTTTTCCCGCGCCGCCGCGCTCTACGGGCCCGGGGCCGCCGCGGGCGACCTGCTGGCGATGACGCGGCTCGCCGACGTGCTGCTCGACCCGGGGAATGCGAACGGCGACCTCCGGCGCGGCTGCCGCCTCGCCCAGGCCTGGATCGACGCCCCCGAGACCCTGGAGAAGACGATCACCGGCGAGGAGGCGCTCGCGGTCAAGCTCGCCCATTGCTATGTCCGGCCCGGGAGCGGCCTGAAGCAGGACCCGGTCCGGGCCGGCGAACTCGTCACCGGCGTGCTGTGGCGCAGGCACGCGCCGACGATGACCGCCTTCATCAGCAATCTCGGCCTGCAGGACCCGGCCCTGATCGCGGGCCTGCAGCGGCACTACGCCAAGACCGGGCGCTACGTCGGCCCGGTGGACGGCAAGGCCAATCCCGCCCTCGTCACCGCCCTCCAGGTCTCGGCGGGAATCGCCAACACCGTGGCGACCCCGCGGCCCGAGCCGCGCAAGGCCGAGGCGAAGGAGCCGGCCCCGGAGATGACCGCGCTGATCCGGGCGGCCTGGACCGACGCCCGGGCGCGGGAGCGCCTCACGATGCGGGCCGAGGCCGGCGACGTCGACGCGCTCGCGGCCTGCGGGCAGCTGTTCAACCCGGTCCTGAACAAGGGGCAGTCCTTCGCGCCGGACGCGCAGCGCGCCGTCTCCTACTACGAGCGGGCCGCCGCCGCCGGCCATGGCCGGTCCGCGGGCGAGGCCGCGGCGATCTACGATTCGGGCTGGGGCAACGTCGCCAAGGATCCGAAGAAGGCCGCCGCGCTCATCATGCGGGCGATCGACCTCAAGGACGACCAGGCCACGTTCTGGCTGCTCTATCCCGAGGCGGGCAATTTCAGCGGCCCGTTCTGGGGAGCGATCCAGGCCGAGCTGACGGCCCGCGGCTTCTACACCCTGCCGGTCGAGGACAAGCGCAATGCCAGCGTCGTCACGGCCCTGCTCGCCTACATGAAAGCCAAGTCATGACCCAGGCCTCAGCCAGAGCCGTCGCCGTGAGCGGCGTCGACCGGCTCGGCGCCCACGCGGCGCTGTGGTACGGGCAGGCGCGCTATCGCCTCGCCTGGCTCGTCCTGCCGCAGGCCGCGGTGGCGCTCGCCGCCGGCCTCGCGCTCGCCCTGGTGGGGACCGGCGCCGAATGGGGCAAGCCGGCCGACAGCAAGGAGAGCGAGAAGCTCTACGCCGATCTCCTCGAGAAGGCCGGGAAGGACGGCGACAAGGCGGCGTTCGACAAGCTGAAGACGGCGGCCGAGGCGGGCGAGATCTCCGCCCGCTCCTTCATGGGCGTGCTCCACGATCCCGACATGGCGTCGGTCTACCCGAAGAGCCCGGTCAAGCCCGACGTCGACAAGGCGCTGGGCTACTACCAGCGGACGGCGGATCTCGGCTATCCGGGCGCCCAGCGCGGCATGACCGAGTTGCTGCTCAACCCGGCCCACGGGCATTACGACGCGAAGCGCGGCTGCCGCTACGGGCTCGCGCTCCATGCCAACCCGGCCGTGGCCCGCGCCGGCTACGCCGGGTTCTGGCCGGCGCTCTACCGGCTCGCCGGCTGCTACGTCACGCCCGAGAGCGGCGTCCCGCGCGATCCCCAGAAGGCCGCCGACACCTACATGGAGACGGTGGCGGCCGGGGTGCGGGCGGCCGCGACCGACCTCACGGACGGGCTCGGCCGCCGGCCGCCCGATCTCGTCTCGGCGATCCAGCGCAACCTGACGCGCCGCGGCTTCTATTCCGGGCCGATCGACGGCACGGCCTCGCCGCAGACGATCGCGGCGGTCCGGGCCCTCTCCGGCAAGGTCGCGCCGACAGGCGGCAGTGCGCCGGCGGGCGGCGCGGCTCCCCCGGGCGGAGCCGCCGGGGGCGAGGGCAAGAACCCGGCGCCGCCTGCCTCGGAGCCCGTCCCGAGCGTCGACGCGCTGACGGCCCTGTACAAGAGCGCGCCCACGAACGCCGCCGACGCCGCGAGGCTGCGCGACTTCGCCGAGAAGGGGTTCGCGGTCGCCCAGTTCCTCTACGCGAGCCTGGTCTCGCCGACGAACAAGAATGCCGGGCAGGTCGCCCCGGACGGGCGCCTGGCCAGCCGGTACCTCGAACGCCTCGCCCAGGAGAAGGAGTTCGGCCCGGCCGCGGTCTCGGCGGCCTTCCTGTACGACATCGGCGGCGCCGACCTCCCGCGCGACCCGGCCAAGGCGGCGGACATGACCGTCCGCGCCCTCGAGCTCAAGGCCAAGGACATCCTGCCGAACCTCGAGAACGACAAGTGGGGCGCCGGCTACTGGGCCGCCCTGCAGCAGCGTCTGGCGGCCCGCAAGCTCTATCGCGGCCGCATCGTCGACCAGCGCAACGACCGCACCCTCCAGGCGGCCGGCGACCTCCTCGGCAACCCATAGGAGACCGGAGTGGTTCTCGACCCTCGATCCGGCCGGGTGCGGTCCCGGCGCCTCCCCGGCTTCCGCGTCGGCGCCGCGCTCGCCGTCTTCCTTACAGGGCTCCTGGCGCTGCCGGCCGCACAGGCGCAGACGCCGACGAAGAGCCGCAAGGTCGACTGCTACGTCGAGGCCGACGGCAAGGTCCTGGCAGACGGTCTCTGCGAGTTCGTCACCGACCCGGTGCGCTACGGGGTCGGGGGCTTTCGCCTCGGCAGCCCCGACGTCGCGTCCGCGCGCTACGGGGCCGTCGTCACGGTGTCGGGGCCCGGCGGCGGCATGGCGACCTGGAACCAGTCGCCGGGCGGCGACCCTGAGGACGGACCCTCCGAGGTCGTCACCTCCCAGGGCGCCTGCTGGCGCGGCGAGCGCATCCGGGCCTGCGCCTGGAAGATCGGCGAGGGCCGCCCCGGCTTCGCCGGCCCGGCTGCGGCGCAACCCGCCGCGCCGCAGCCGGCCGGCCCCCAAGCCGCCCGCCTGCGCCCGGCCGACTGCTACCTGGAGGTCGAGGGCAAGGTCCGCCTCGACGGGTTCTGCATGCTCGTCCCGGAGGGCGGCCAGGGCGGGTTCGTGGTGCGGGCGCGGGCGAGCGGCAAGCCGGACATCCTCGCGCGGCTCGACCGCAAGGGCCAGGAGCCCGGCCGGGCCTGGGTGTTCTGGAACGAGCAATACCAGGACATGGATCCGGCCTTCGCCCTCGGTCCGGCCACGCAGAACGGCCCGTGCTGGGAGAATGCCCAGACGCGCTTCTGCGTCTGGCAGGCGGGGCAATCCCGCGGCGACTGGAGGCGGAGCGCCGGGGGCGCCGCGCCGCCTGCCTCGCCGCCTGCCGCCCGCGACGCCGCCGGGACGGAGGCGCCCGCGCCCGGCACGGTGCTGACGCTGACCTTCCGGGGCCGCTGCGAGGCGCTGGTGATCGACGGCGAGGACATGGGCGCGGCCTGCGCGCCGACGGCCTCGAACGAATCCACCGCCGGCTCGGCCCAGGCGGTGTTCAGCTTCGGCACGGGGGATGCCCGCACAGTCATGTTCCTGGCCTCGGCCAAGGGCTGGGTCGAGAACGGCACCCTGCGCCAGCCGATCGACCAGCTGCGCTACGAGGAGGCCGGCCGGAGCCACCTCGTGAAGGCCAAAGGCGTCTGCGAGATGCCGAATCCGATGGGCGGTCCCGTCGTCATCACCTGCACGGCGCAGAGCGCCAACACGCCCTACGTGGCGCGCTTCCGCACCGACGGCAGCCGGCCGGTCCTGACGCGCTCGAGCCCCGGCTGAGCGGCCCGCGCGCGCAATCTCGTCCCGTTCCGATCGGCGGAGGTCACCATGCAACATCGCTCCCGGACGCATCGCACCCGCACGCTCGCGGCGCTCGCCGCCCTCGGCCTCTTGGGGGCCGGGCTCCCGGCGCTCGCCGAGACACAGAACAAGACCGCGCGCCCGGGCGAGCGGACCTTCCTCGATGCCTTCAGCCACTACTTCGCGACGCAGGGCTGCCGCTCGCAGGCCGCCCTGGTCGAGCTCGTCGCCCCCCCGCGCGGCGGCCGCCTGGAGCAGCGGCGGGAAAACCGGATCCTCGGCTCGATCGTCGGCGACGACGGCCGCTCGGCACGCAGCGCCGACGGCTGCGAGGCGGTGAAGAAGGACGCGATGAGCCTCTACTACACGCCGCGCCCGGACTTCTCCGGCCTCGACACGCTGTCGGTCGACGTGACCTTCGGCGACGGGACGACGGTTTCCTACCTGTTCCGGATCACGGTGCCGGCGCCCGCGCGCCGCGAGGCCCCGCGAGAGGCCCCAGCAATGTCGCAAGCCCCGGCGCGCCGCGACACCGGGCGGGACGCCGCGACGGCGCGGGCGGCCCCCGCGCAGGATACGGCCCGCGCCCCGGAGGGACGGGCGGCGACCGCCGAGGATTTCCTGCGCGAGGCGGCCCGCGATGCGACGCCCGGAAATCGGCCGGCGCCCGCCGCCCCGCTCCCGAAGGCCACCGCATCCTCCACGCCCGATTCCGCGCCGCCGGCCCGCCCGGAGGTCCCGCAGGAGGTCGCCCCCGCCCGCCCCCCGCGCCCGCCGGCCCAGCGCCAGCTCTGACGCGTCCCGGAGCCTCGTCGCGAGATGCCTGGGGACACCAAGTCGATCGTGCTCGCCGCGATCTGCGTCGTCCTGGTCACCACCTGGATCGGCTTCATGGCGCATCTCGTCGCGACGAACAGGTCGCACATGCCCGCCGGGCCGCTCCTGATCGCGATCGCGCTGGAGACGGCGAAGTACGGCCTGATCCTGGCCGTGTGCGTCTGGGTCGCCGACCGCTGGCTCTGACGCGAGCCGGGCCCCGGGCGACGCGGCAGGGGCGCCCGATCCCACTTCACCCTCACGGAGACCGGACGACCATGCAGGCGCTGGACAGGACGATCGCCCCGCGGATCCTTCTCGCCGGGGCGATCCTCGCGGCATCCCCGGCCCCGGCCCCGGCCGCGCCGCCGTCCTTCGAGTGCGCGAAGGCCGCCTCGCGGGTCGAGCGAACGATCTGCGCCAGCGCGCCGCTGGCCAGGGCCGACGCCGCGCTGTCGGCCGCCTACCAGGAGGCCCGCCGGGCCCTGGCGCCCGAGGCGGCGGCGCTGCTCCTCGTGGACGAGAAGCGCTTCCTCGCCGCGCGCGAACGCGTCTTTTCCACCGGCGACAAGGACCCGGCCTCCCTGCTGCTCGGCGAGATCGAGGACCGCATCGCCTTCCTGCGCAGCCTGCGCGTCCCGCCGCCGGGACGCCTCGCGGGGACCTGGAGCAACCTCTTCGGCACCGCGACGGTCACGCCGGGTCCCGGGGGCGAGTTCGCCGTCAAGGTCGATGCCAACGAGCCGATCACCGCCCGCTGGACCTGCGGGGCACAGGGCAAGGCGACGGCCACGGGCGCTCTCCTCACTGTCTCCCTCGGGGAGGACGGGTCCGCCCTCACCCTCGCCCGCGACGGCGAGACGCTCAAACTCGGGAGCGTTCCGGGGAAGGGCGAGGCAGAGGGAGCCGCGGATTACTGCGGGCTCAACGGCTCGGTCGACGGCATCTACTTCTTCGTCGAGCCCGCGGCGGCGCCGGCCCGCTGAGGATCGCCCCTCCGCCCGACGGATGCCCCGATGCGCCGCCATCCTCGTTGGCGAGCGGCGGCCCGCCCCGACCGACCAGAAGGAGGATTCCTCGTGACACATCAGCTGCTGCTGGCCGGCACGCTCCTGCTCATGCTCGCCGCGGCGCCGCCCCTGATGGCGGCCTCGGGCCTCGTCCGCGAGGTCACGCTCTCGAGCGGCGGGCTCGCCGAGGTCACCCTCGCGGGCACCGTGGACGGCGACGCCACGATCGCCCTCGACGTCAGGGCCGACCAGATCGACGACATCCTCAAGAGCCTCGTGGTGCGCGATCCGGGCGGCAGGGTGGGCGCCATGCGGCTCGACGGCGAGGACCAGGTCGAGGAAGTCCTGCGCGGCGTGCCCTTCACGGCGGACGACCTGTCGTCCTCCGCCCAGCTCGCCGGCAAGCTCCAGGGCGTCGAGGTCCGGGTCGAGAGCGGCGGGCGGGTGCTCGAAGGCCGGGTGCTCGGCCTGTCCGAGCGCGAGGCCGGCGCCGAGATCGGGACGGTGAGGGTGCTGTCGCTCCTGACCGGGTCCGGCGCCCTCGAATCGGTGCGGGTCGACGACGGCCTGACGGTGACGATCCGCGACCCCGCGATGGTCGCGCGGATCGCCGAGGTCGTCGACGTGGCCGGCCGGGCCAAGACGAGCGGGGCGCGGCGGGTGGAGATCGCCCTGTCGGGCACCGGCGCGCGCGAGGTGCGCCTGACCTACGTGGTCGCCGCCCCGGTCTGGAAGACCAGCTACCGCATCGTCGATCACGGCGACGGCCGGGCGAACCTGCAGGCCTGGGCGATCATCGAGAACGCGCTCGGCGAGGACTGGAAGGGGGTGGACGTCACCCTGTCGTCCGGTGCGCCGGTGACGCTGCAGCAGCGCCTGCACCGGCGGTACTGGCACCGCCGCCCCGAGGCGCCGCTGCCGGTCGAGAATCTCGGCCTGCCCGACCTCGATGCCGGCACCCTCGCCGCGCGGGCGGCCGCGCCGGCGCTGCCGGCCCCGATGGAGCGCATGGACCGCAGCCGGCGCGCCGTCGACGCGCGCTACGAGGCCGCGCCGGCCGCGGTGGCGGCGCAGCCTGCGGAGGGCGACGTGGCGGCGACCTTCCGGCTGCCCCACCCGGTCGATCTCGGGGTCGGCCGCACGCTCTCGGTGCCGATCCTCGACACCGAGATCGAGGCGTCCCGGATCGCGCTGTGGAAACCCGGGCAGGGCCTCCACCCGATCGCCGCCCTGATGCTCCGCAACGGGACCGGCACGACGCTGCCGCCGGGCATCCTCACCGTCTACGATCGCGCGCTCGGCTATGTCGGCGATGCGCGGCTGCCCGCGACGCCCGCCGGCGAGCAGCGCTTCGCCGCCTTCGCGGCCGACCGCAAGGTCGGCGTCCGGGCCGAGGCGAAGCCCGCCGAGGTGGTGACCCGGATCACGGTCGTCGACGGCGCGCTGCGGGCGACCGCGCGCACCCGCGAGGAGACGGTCTACACCGTGAAGGGCGCGCCCGACGCGGCGCGCACCGTCGTTATCGAGCATCCGCGCCGCGACGGCTGGACCTTCTCGTCCCCGGCGCGCGACGGCGAGACCGCGGCCGCCTACCGGCTGAAGCTCGATGTGGCCGCCGCGGACACGGCCGAGGCCCGGGCGGTGCTGGAGCGCGTCCAGACCGACACCTACGCCCTCGCCGAGGCCGAGGCCGGGATGCTGGTGAGCTGGAGCGCGCTCGCCGACGATCCGGCCCTGGCGGACGGCCTCAAGGCCCTGTCCCGGGCCCGCGCCGACAGCCAGGCGGCGACGCGCGAGATCGCCGAGATCGGCGAGCGCATCGCGACGATCGCGACCGAGCAGGAGCGCATCCGCGGCAACCTCGGCGTCGTCCCGAAGGACAGCGAGCTCGCCCGGCGCTACCTCGCCCAGATGGGGACCCAGGAGGACGCGCTCGCGAGGCTCGGCACGACGCAGGACGAGGCGCGGGCGCGTCTCGGGACCCAGGAGGCGCGGGTCCGCGCGCTGATCGCGGAGCTGTCGGGACGCGAGCCCCGGCCATGACGGCGCTTCTCGCGATGGGTTCGATCGGCATCAAGCTCGGGATCCTGGTCGCCGTCGCCCTCGGCAGCGGCGCCGTCGGTTATCGCCTGGGCCGGGACCTCGACGTCTTCCTGCCGGCGGACCGGTCCCCGGCCCGGCGGGCCCTGCGCCTCGTCGACCGGATCGCGGTCGAGCGCGGCCTCGCCCGGGGGGACCTGCTGCGGGCGATGCTGGAGGAAGACGCGCGTTCGACCGCCGGAGCGCCCCGTCGATGACGCCGATCACCGAACGGGACAGGGCCTTCCTGCGCCGCGAGTGGAGGGACCTCGGCGGGTGCGTCGTCCAGGACGACCCCGATCCCGCCGACCATGACGCGATCTACGCCTGGGTGCTCGATTTCATCGACAGCGGCGTCGACGACCCGGACTACCCGCACGTCCACGGCCTGATCGATCACAGCCTCAACTTCGACATTCCCTTCGCCGCGACGGAGCGGGTGCGCGGCGAGCTGATGACGATCGCGCGCAGGAAGCGCGCGGATCCGGGCTGGCGCCGCCATCCGTGAGGGCGCCGGGGCGCCGGCGCCTCACTCCCGGCCGGGGTCCGGCGCGTCGTCGCCGTCGAGCTGCTCGCTCTGGAGGAGGTCGTGGATGGCCGCGAGGCGGGGCGCCGCGCCGTCGCCGAGGGCGAGGCCGAGCCGCACGCTCAGGATCTCGATCACGATGATCTGCGCGATGGTGGCGTCGGTCCCGACCCGCATCGTCGCGTCCCCCGGCACGTCGACGGCCAGAAGAATGTCGGCGGCGCGGGCGAGCGGCGTGCCGGTGCGGGTGATGGCCACCACCGTGGCCCCGGCCCGGCGGGCGACCGCGACGGTGCGCAGGAGCGCCGGCATCCGCCCGACGAAGGAGATCGCCACCAGCACGTCGCCTTCGCCCAGGCAGGACGCCGCGGTGAGCTGGAGATGCGCGTCGGAGAACGAGTTCGACGGGATGCCGAGCCGGAACAGGCGGGCGTGGAGGTCGTGGGCGAGGAAGTGCGAGGTCGCGCCGGTGCCGGCGGTGTCGACCCGCCCGGCCGCGCGGATCGCCGCCACCGCCGCCTCGATCCGGTCGGGATCGATGCTCGACTGCCACTCGGCCAGCATCGAGGTCACGCTGCCGACGACGTTGCGCACCACCTCGCCGGGGGCGTCGGTCGGCCGGACGCTGCGGTGGACGTAGGGGGTGCCGAGCGCCAGCGAGCCGGCGAGCTTCAGCTTCATGTCGCGCACGCCCTCGCAGCCGACCGCGCGGGCGAAGCGCACGATGGTCGGCGCGCTCACCCCGGCCCGCTCGGCCAGGAGCTCGACCCCGGTCTGGACCACCCAGGCGGGGTCGGCGACGATCATCCGGGCGATCCGGGCCTGCGTCTCGGGCAGGCTCGCGAGCGTGTCGCGCAGGTTGCGCAGGAGGTCGGAGGAGGACCCGGCTTCCGCACCCTCCGCCATCAGGCCGCCTCCCGCATCTCGGAGGCGTCGCGCAGGCAGGCGAACCGGTGCCCGTCCCCGGCCTCGCGCATCGGCGGCACGGCGCTCGCGCAGGCCTCGACGGCGAGCGGGCAGCGGGTGCGGAAGACGCAGCCCGACGGCGGCGCGAGCGGGCTCGGGATGTCGCCCGTGAGGAGGCGCGCGATGCGCGGCGCATCGGGATCGGCCTTCGGCGAGGCGGCGAGCAGCGCCCGCGTGTAGGGATGGCGCGGACGCGCCGCCACCTCGGCGGTCGGCCCGATCTCCATGACCCGGCCGAGATAGAGCACCACCACCCGGTCGCAGAGGAGTTCGACCACGTCGAGGTCGTGCGAGATGAACAGCATCGCCAGCCCGAGCCGGGCCCTGAGGTCCTGGAGCAGGTTGAGCACCTGCGCCTGCACCGAGACGTCGAGGGCCGAGACCGGCTCGTCGGCGACGATCAGCCTCGGCTCGACGGCGAGCGCCCGGGCGATGCCGATGCGCTGGCGCTGGCCGCCGGAGAACTCGTGCGGGAAGCGGTCGAGATGCTCGGGGGGCAGGCCGACGAGGTCGAGGAGCTCGGCCATGCGCTCCCGGCGCCGGCCCCGGGCGAGGCCGTGGGCATCGAGCGCCTCGCCCAGGATGCCGGAGACCCGCAGGCGCGGGTTGAGGCTGGCATAGGGGTCCTGGAAGATCATCTGCGCCCGGCGCCGCAGGGGCTTCAGGCGCCGCTCGGGCAGGGCCGAGACGTCCTCGCCCTCGAAGCGGATCGTGCCGCCGGTCGGATCGACCAGGCGGAGCGCCAGCCGCCCGATCGTCGACTTGCCCGAGCCCGATTCGCCCACGAGCCCGACGACCTCGCCGGGGGCGACCGTGAAGCTCACGTCCTCCACCGCCCGCACCTGGGCCGGCGGGCGGCCGAAGCGCTTGGTGAGACCCTGCACCGCGAGAATCGGGTCGATCGAAGCGGTCGAACGGCTCACATCTCCCTCCAGAACAGGCAGCGGGCGGCGCGCCCGGGGGCAATCGCCTCGAGCGGCGGCGGCGTGGTGCGGCATTCCTCCCGCACCCGCTCGCAGCGGGGCGAGAAGGCGCAAGCGTCGCGGATCGCGGCGGCCCGCCCGAGGGAGCCGGGAATCGAGCGGACGTGCCGGCGCCCGTCCGGGCCGCGGGTCGCCCGCGCCGGCAGCGAATCGAGCAGCCCCGCCGTGTAGGGATGCCGCGGACGGCGAAACAGGTCGCCGACCGGCCCGGTCTCGACGATGCGGCCGGCATACATCACCGCCACCCGGTCGGCGACCTCCGCCACCACGCCGAGATTGTGGGTGATGAACAGGACGCCCATCCCGGTCTCGCGCCGCAGCCGGTCGATCAGCGACAGGATCTGGGCCTGGATCGTCACGTCGAGGGCGGTCGTCGGCTCGTCGGCGATGAGGAGCCGCGGGTTGCACGCCATGGCGAGCG
Source organism: Methylobacterium ajmalii (assembly GCF_016613415.1). GTDB lineage: Bacteria > Pseudomonadota > Alphaproteobacteria > Rhizobiales > Beijerinckiaceae > Methylobacterium > Methylobacterium ajmalii. The sequence continues at coordinate 12,136 of NZ_JACWCT010000122.1, forward strand.
CGATCATCACCCGCTGGCGCATGCCGCCCGACATCTGATGCGGGTAGTCGTGCAGGCGCTTGGCCGCGGCCGGGATCTCGACGAGTTCCAGCATCTCCTGCGCCCGGCGCAGCGCCGCGCGCCGGTCGAGCCCGAGGTGGAGCCGCGCCGATTCGGCGATCTGCTCGCCGGCGGTCAGCACCGGGTTGAGGCTCGTCATCGGCTCCTGGAAGATCATGGCGATCTCGGCGCCGCGCAGGCGCCGCACCCGGTCGGGCGCGGCCGCGGCGAGGTCGACCGTCTCGCCGGCCTTGGTCCGGTACAGGATGCGCCCGCGCGCGACGCGACCGGCCGGGCGCGGCAGCAGCCCCATCACGGCGAGGCTCGACACCGACTTGCCGGAGCCGGATTCGCCGACGAGCGCGACGGTCTCGCCGGGGGCGACGCAGAGGTCGACGCCGGTGACGGGGGCGACCTCGCCGTCCTCCGTCCGGAAGCGGACCTCCAGGTCCTCGATCGAGAGGAGAGCCTGCGTCATCTCACAGCGCCTTGCGCAGCTTCGGGTCGAGCATGTCGCGCAGGCCGTCGCCGAGGATCTGGAGCGAGAGGGCCGAGAGCACGATGGCCAGCCCCGGATAGAGCACGGTCCAGAAGGCCCGGTCGGCATATTGCTGGCCCGACGCGATCATCATGCCCCAGGTCGGGATCTCCGGCGGCACGCCCGCGCCGAGGAACGACAGGCCGGCCTCCGCCAGGACCGCGTAGGCGAAGATGAAGGTCGCCTGGATCAGGATCGGCGAGGCGACGTTCAGGAGGATGTGCACGGTTAGGATGCGGGGCGTGCCGACCCCGAGCGCGCGGGCCGCCTCGACGAAGGGCAGTTCGCGCACCACCAGCGTCGAGGCCCGCACCACCCGCACCACCCGCGGCGTGTAGACGATGGCGAGCGCCAGCACGACGTTGCCGGCGGAGGCGCCGAGCACGGCGACGAGGAAGATGGCGAGCAGGATGTCGGGCAGCGCCATCAGGGCATCGACCACCCGCATGATCGGCCCGTCGAGCCGACGGTCGTAGCCGGCGAGGATCCCGAACAGGGTGCCGGTGAGGCAGGAGGCGAGCACCACCGAAAAGCCGATCCCCAGAGAGGCCCGGGCGCCGTAGACGACCCGCGAGAACACGTCGCGGCCGAGCTCGTCGGTGCCGAGCCAGTGCTCGGACGAGGGCGGGCGCAGGCGGCGCACCACCCGCATCGCGCCGGGATCGAAGGGGGAGACCCACGGGGCGGCGAGCGCCACCACGACGATCGCGAGCAGCACCAGGGCGGCGGCGAGGACGAGCTTGCGCCGAAAGAGGCGGCGCAGGAACAGCATCGCGGGGGCGGATCGGAACGCCGCCCCCTGCACGGTCGGGGCACCGGTCGCGGGACTGGTCATGCGGTCACCCGGGGATCGACGAGGCGGTAGATCAGGTCGACCGCGAGGTTGATGAGGACGTAGAGGCCGGCCACCATCACGAGCGCGCCCTGGATGACGGGATAGTCGCGTCGCAGCACCGCCGAGACCACGAGGTTGCCGATCCCGGGCAGGCCGAACACCGTCTCGGTGACGATGGCCCCGCCGATGAGCAGCGCCACCGTGAGGCCGAGCACGGTGACGATCGGCACCAGCGCCGTCCCGAAGGCGTGGCGCAGCACCACCCGGCTCTCCGGCAGGCCCTTGGAGCGGGCGGTGCGGACGTAGTCGTTCGACAGCACGTCGAGCATCGAGGCGCGGGTGAAGCGGGTGATCAGCGCCGAGTTGACGATGCCGAGGACGATCGAGGGCAGCACCAGATGCTCCAGCCGCTCGCCCAGGCTCGCGCCGGGCGCGCCGTAGCCGGCCACCGGGAACCAGCCGAGGCGCACGGCGAAGACCTGGATCAGGATCAGGCCGAGCCAGAAGCTCGGCACGTTGGCGGCGAGCAGGGCCAGCCCGCTCACCGTCTGGTCGACGATCCGCCCCCGCCACACCGCCGAGACGATGCCGGCCGGCACGCCGACGAGGGCGGCGATGGAGACCGAGAACAGGGCGAGGAAGAAGGTCGGCTCGGCCCGGTCCCACAGGACCGTGGTCACCGGCTGCTGCAGGAAGATCGAACGGCCGAAATTGCCGGTGGCGATCTCCTTCAACCATAAGCCGAACTGGACGAGGAGCGGCCGGTCGAGCCCGAACGTGGCGCGCAGCCGCGCGACGTCCTCCGGCGAGGCCTGGTCGCCCAGCATGATCGCCGCCGGGTCGCCGGGGGCGAGGCGGGTGAGGAAGAACACCATGGTGGCGACCAGGAACAGCACCACCAGGAGGCCGCCGAGCCGGCGGGCGAGAGAGATCCACATCGGGCTGGCGCCTTTTTTGATCCGACCGATACGGGACACGACACCGACGGGAGACCCGCCGTGATCCGGCTCTTCCACCCGCGACCTCATCCTGAGGTGCCGGCGATCGAAGATCGCTGGGCCTCGAAGGAGGGATCCAGCGATCTCGGGGGCATCTGGAGCCCTCCTTCGAGGTCAGTCCATCTGCGATGGACCGACACCTCGGGATGAGGTCGCGGGTGGGAGGGGATGACGACGAAGTCGGACAGCTCCGTCGCAGAATCGTCGTCCTTCCGTGCCCGATCGACGGAGTTGATCATCTCCATCGCGATTCCGGGCGCCGCTTCCGCGATCTCGGCTTGACGGAGCGGGCTCTTGCCGCCTCACGCCGCCTCGACGTTCCAGAAGGCCGGCCACGGCATCGGCGCGAAACCCTTCAGCTTGCCCGAGAGGCCGGACAGGGCCGCGAAGTTGCCGACGCGGATGTAGGGCACTTCCCGATAGATCGCCTCCTGCACCGGGCCCCACAGCGCGCCGCGCTTCCCCGGATCGGTCTCGGCGTTGAAGGCCGACAACGCCGCCTTCTTCGCCAGCGTGTCCCACCAGCCCGGGGCGCCGTCGCCGAGCTGGGGCGGCGTCAGCATGGGTTCGGGCAGGAAGGCCGAGTGGGTGACGTAGACGTCCCACAAGGCCGGGTCGCCGCGGCGGGAGACGAGCGTCGCCCAGTCGACCACGTCGAGGGTCACCTTGAAGCCGGCGGCGCGCAGCGCCTCGGCCATGACGAGCGCGATGCGGTTGTGGAAGTCGTACTGCTTCGAGTTGAGGATGCGGATCGGCGTGCCGTCGTAGTTCGCTTTCGCCAGCATAGCCTTGGCGCCCTTGTCGTCGCCCTTGTCGTAGGCCTGCGTGCCGGCGGTGGAGTGGAAGGGCGATCCCTTCGGGAAGTGGCTGCCCGTCGCCTCGAAGAACTTGTCTTCGCCGAAGGCCGCCATCAGGAGCTCGGTGTCGCTGAGCGCCATCTGGAGCGCCTGGCGCACCATCTGGTCGGCGCAAGGACCCTGCCGGGTGTTGAGCACGAGGTAGGGGAAGCCGAACGGCATCGTCAGCACCGGCTTCACGCCGGACGCCTTGGCGATGCGCCCGTTGCTCTCGACGGGAAGCTGGTCGGCGAAGTGGTACTGGCCGGCGACGACGCCCTCGACCCGGGTATTGGCGTTCGGCACCGGGATGAAGCGCAATTCCGGGATCGCCGCGGTGCGCCGCCCGGCATAGCCGCTCGGGGCCTCGCTGCGGGCGGCGTAAGACTCGTGGCGGGTCAGCACCACGAACTGGTCGGGCCGGCGCTCCTTGAACCGGTAGGGGCCGGTGCCGACGAACTCGGCGAGCGGGTTGGCGATCGCCTCCCGGGCCATGATGGCGGCGAAGCCCGACGGCAGGGCGAGGTGGGCGAGCAGCGCCGGGTTGACCGCCTTGAGGACGATCTCGACCGCGTGCGGGCCTTTCGCCGTCAGGCTCGTCAGCCCGGCCGCGATGCCCTTGCCGCGGGGCGTCATCTCCATCCAGCGCTTGAGTGAGGCGACGACGTCCTCGGAATCGAGCGCCCGGCCGTTATGGAGCGGCACGCCCTCGCGGAGCGGGATCGTGTAGGTCTTCCCGTCCGGGCCGATCGTCGGCAGCGCCGCGGCCAGCATCGGCTGGACGGTCCAGCTCGCATCGAACGTGTAGAGCGGCTCGAACACGTGCTGCATGATCGTGCCGACGAGGTCGGCGGTCGAGGCCATCGGGTCGAGCGATTGCGGCTCGCCCACCATCGCCAGGTTGACGCTGGCCATGCCGCCCGCGCCGCCGCCCTGCGCCAAGGCGGAGGCCGGCACCAGGGGGGCGAGCGCGAGGCCGGTCGCGAGGGTGCGGCGGGTCAGGCCGGAGCGCGGGCTGTCGGTGGGGGCCATGGACGTCTCCTGGACGGCGCTTTTGTAAAATTATTTCACGTTTTTATCGGGCGTCAAGCGACCTTCCGCGAGCCGAACTAGCCATTTCGGTTTCCGGTTGCAGCTTCCACGGTCGTTGTGTAAATTTTTTTCGCAACCTCGCCAGCCAGCGGACTCCATGACCTTCGATCTCGTGCTCGCGGGCGGCCGCGTCGTCGACCCGTCCCAGTCCATCGACCGCATCGCCGACGTCGCCTTTACGGACGGCAAGGTGGCGGCCGTCGGCGAAGGGCTTTCCGCCTCGGCCCGGGCGGTCCACGATTGCGCCGGTCGTCTCGTCACCCCGGGCCTCATCGACCTGCACACCCACGTCTACTGGGGCGGCACCTCGCTCGGGGTCGACGCGCCGGCGCTCGCGCGCTCGGGCGCGGTCACGACCTTCGTCGATACCGGCAGCGCCGGTCCCGGCAACTTCGCGGGCTTTCGCCGCCACGTGGTCGAGCCCTCGCCGGTGCGCATCATCCCGCTGATGAGCGTGTCGTTCGCCGGCATCTACGCCTTCTCGAAGCGGGTGAATGTCGGCGAGAGCGGCGACCAGCGGCTGTTGTCGGCGCCCGCCGCCCTCGAGGTGGCGCTCGCCAACCGCGACGTGCTCGGCGGGCTCAAGGTCCGGGTCGGCCGCAATGCCGGCGGCACGTCGGGCATCGTGCCCCTCGACATCGCCCGGCAGGTCGCGGACGCGGCCGGCATGATGCTGATGGTCCATATCGACGAGCCGCCGCCGACGCTCGCCGAGGTGCTGGAGCGGCTGCGCCCGGGCGACATCCTGACTCACGCGTTCCGGCCGTTCCCCAACACCCCGGTCACCGCCGACGGGCGCGTGCGCCCCGAGGTGCGGGAGGCCCGCGCCCGCGGCGTCGTGTTCGACATCGGCCACGGCATGGGCTCCTTCGCCTTCTCGGTCGGGCGCACGATGCTGGAGAACGGCTTCCCGCCCGACTGCATCTCGTCGGACGTGCACACGCTGTGCATCGAGGGGCCGGCCTTCGACCTCCTCACCACGATGTCGAAGTTCCTCTGCATCGGCATGCCGCTCACCGAGGTGATCCGCGCCGCCACCGACAACCCGGCTCGCGCCTTGACCCGCCCCGACCTCGGCACGTTCCGGACGGGTGCGGCCGGCGACGCCTCGGTCCTGTCCCTCGACGACGGCCGCTTCGACTACGTCGATTCGACGGGTGCGCACCTTGCCGGCGAGCAGCGCCTGTCGGCCAAGGCCACCATCATCGGCGGCGCCGTCTTCCACGCCAACTGAGAGGATTCCCGCATGACCCCCGAACAGAAGCTCGCCGAGCTCGGCCTGACCCTGCCCCAGGTCCCGGTGCCGGTCGCCAACTACGTGCCCTACCGCATCGTCGGCGACCTCCTCTACCTCTCGGGCCAGGGCCCCAAGCGCCCGGACGGCACCTACCGCCCCGGGCGGCTCGGCCGCGACGCCACGATCGAGGAAGCCTACGCCGACGCGCAGCTCGCCGGCCTCCAGCTCCTCGCCGTCGCCAAGGCGGCGCTCGGCGACTTGTCGCGGATCACCGCGGTGGTGAAGCTCCTGGGCATGGTCAACGCCGAGCCCGACTTCGCCGACCACCCGAAGGTGATCAACGGCTGCTCGGACCTCCTGGTCGACGTGCTCGGCGAAGCCGGCCGCCACGCCCGCTCGGCGGTCGGCATGGGCTCGCTGCCCAACGCCATGACGGTCGAGGTCGAGGCGATCCTCCAGATCGCGCCCTGAACGCCCGTTCCGCCGCCGCCTTAATGCGGGCGCGGCGGCTCGGGCGGGCAGGCCGCGGCGGCGTAGCGCCGGCGCTTGGCCGCGTACATCTGCGCGTCCGCCCGGGCGACGGCCGCGCGGAGCGGGCCGTCGCCGGTCCAGGTCGCGAAACCCAGGGACGCGCTGGGGGCGAGGGGGCTCGCCGCCGCCGCGGCGTCGAGCGCGGCCAGGATCCGGCGCATCAGGTCCTGCGCCGCCTCGGGGCCGGTCGCCGGCAGCAGCAGCACGAACTCGTCGCCGCCGATCCGCGCGGCACCGGCCGGGGCGTGGCCGGCCAGAAGGTCGCCGAACCGCCGGATCAGGGCATCGCCGGCCTCGTGGCCCCAGCGGTCGTTGACGCCCTTGAGCCCGTCGAGGTCGGCCAGGATCACCGAGACCGGCGCGGCGCGATCGTCCTCGAGGCGCACGAGCGCGGCCTCGTAGCCGGCGCGGTTGAGGAGGCCGGTGAGCGGGTCGGTGAAGCCCAGGGTCTCGAGGCGGACCTCCTCCCGCTTGTTGTCGCCGATATCGGTGAGCGCGACCTGGACGAGGCGGCGCGTCCCGTCGGGATCGGGCAGGCGGGAGGCTTGCACCTTGAGGTGAAGGTCGCGGCCGTCGCGGTGGCGCAGGGTGACGTCGCGGCTCGGGTGCGCGTGCCCGGCCCAGAGGTCGAGGATCTCCTCGACGAAGGCCTCGCGCGCCCCTTCGCCCGGATCGGCGGCGAGATGCGCCGCCAGGGCGTCGCGGTCGGCGACCCCGAACAGCGCCAGCGCCGGGCCGTTCGCGGCCACGATCGTCCGCGCCGCCCGCGCGGCCGCGATCCAGGCCGGATGCGCCGCCAAGTGGCCGGGAAGATCGGCGACGCCGCCCGCGCGCAGGGAGGCCAGCATGGCGGCGAGCGCGGCGTCGTCCCGCACCAGGGTCGGCACCGGCGAATGCGCGAACAGGTCCGCGGCCAGGCGGCGGCTCGCCGCCTCCTCGCGCCGCCGCTCCTCGCGTGCGGTGATGTCCTCGATCGAGATCAGGTAGCGGCCCCAATCGGCCTCGTGCCCGGGCAGCATCTGGCCGGCATAGCTCACGTCGATCACCCGTCCGGTGACCGTGAGGTTGCGGGTGACGAGGCGGACATGCGTCTCGCCGTCCCAGAGCCGGCACAGCACCTCGACCAGCGCGGCGGCGTGCGGATCGTGGAAGATCGCCGGGATGTGGGCGAACAGCTCGGCCTCGTCCCGCGCCTCGTAGGTCGCGAGCGTCCGGCGGTTGACGCGCAGGATGCGGATCCGGCTCTGGCACGCCAGCAGGTGGTCGGGGTCCGAGAGCCAGGCCCGCAGGTCGGTCATGCCGTCGGCCTTCCAGCCGTCGAGGCAGGCCTTCAGCGCGGCGAGATCCTGCAGCCACAGCGAGGTGGGCGCGAGGTCGAAGAGCATCGTTTCGGGTTCGCCACCCCGTGGCGCGGTCGGCATCATGGAATGAACGGGCGAAGGGTATCGGTCGTCTGTCAGGCGGTCCCCTGTACCGCGGCGGGCGGGAGGAGGACCACGCCTTTGTGACGACAGAGCACGGTTATGCGCGCAATCACCCGGCCGCTTCCCTTTCGTCGGCACCGGGAGGGTGACCGGCGCCCCCGGCAGGCGGGGCCGGGCCGGCCCGTCGGTTTGCCATCGCGCGGGCGGGATGCGAGACCTGCGCCGCGTGCCCGATGCGCCATGCCGGCTCGGGTCGCATCGTCTCCCGCAACGATGGGTGTCGTGATGAAGAGAATGGCTGCCGCCGCGTCGATCGTCCTGGCCGGGACGCTGCCCGGCATGGCACAGTCCTGCGACGAGCTGTGGTATCAGCGCAACCTGATCTACAAGGAAGCCGGCTACTGCTTCAAGACGGCGAACGCCGTTCGCAGCTTCGGCAATGCCGGCTGCCGGTTCGACAACCAGGCCGACGTGCCGCTCTCCGCCCGCGACCGGGCCGAGATCGACAGCATCCGGTCGATGGAGCGCACCATGCGGTGCGCGCCGTAAGCGGCGCGAGACCGGCCGCCCCGGCTCAGCCGCGCGCGGCCGAGGCCGGGGCGAACCGGCCGAGGCCGAAGGGCGCGACGTCGATCCGGCTGCGCCCCTCGGTCAGGATCTCGGCCGCGACGAGGCCGATCCCGGCCGAGTGCTTGAAGCCGTGCCCCGAGCAGGCCGAGACCACGAGGACGCGGTCCCGCTCCGGGTGGCGGTCGATGATGAAGCCGCGGTCGGGCGTGACGGTGTAGAGGCAGGCCGCGGCCGCGACGACCCGCGGGGTCGCCCCCGCGAGACGCCCGGCGATGTGGCGGCGGTACATCGCGTCCGATTCCCCCGGGTCGACCGTGCGGTCGGCGGTCTCGGCGGTGGTGGCGTCGGCGTATTGCTCGGTCGCGACCTTGACGCTGCCCTCGCCCGGCTGGGGCGGGAAGCCGTAGAAGTATTCGGCGTCCGCCGTGCCGTACATCCAGATGTAGACCGGCGCGTCGGCCCGGTAGGCGCGGGCGTCGTCGAGGGCGTACCAGTGCAGGAGCTGGCGCTTGACGCTCAGGAGGTCGGTGAAGGGCGCGCCGAGGAGCGGCGCCGTCCAGGCCCCGGCGGACACCACCACCTGGCCCGCCGCGAAGGTCCCGGCCGAGGTCTCGACGCGCACGCCGTCGCCCTCCTGCACGATCGCCAGGACCTCGACGCCGGTGCGGATCGCGCCCCCGAGGGCCGCGGCGCGGGAGAGCTGCGCGGCGATGCAGGCCTCCGGGCGGACATAGCCGCCGCCGGGCTCGTAATAGGCGATCTCGTCGCCCGACAGCCCGAGGAATTGCGGGAAGCGGCGGGCGACCTCGCGCCCGTCGAGAACCTCGTGGGCGATTCCGAACTCTCGCGCGGCGCGGATCGAGGTGCGGACGAAATCCGGCTTGCCGTGATGCGAGGCGGTGCCGGACCCCGGCGCCATCACCAGCGCGCCGCAGGCCTCGAGCAGGTGGGCGCCGGTCTCGGCCTCGATCTCGCGCCAGATCCGGTGCGAGGCGAGCACCAGCGGCACGTAATCGCGCCCCTCGCCGATGCCCTGGCGGGTGATCCGGGTCTCGCCGTGGCTCGATCCCATCGTGTGGGGCGGCGCGAACTGGTCGAGGCCGATGACCGAGGCGCCGCGCTTCGCGAGCTGGTAGAGCGCCGCGCTCCCCATCGCCCCGAGGCCGATCACCAGGAAGTCCGCCCGCTCCGCCATTCGCCGCCGCCCGCCTCTCTCTCCGCAACGGCCGCACGCTGCCCGAAAGGCGGTGTCCCCGGCAACCCGCACGGGCGAGGGGAGGGGGCGCGTCAGGCGCCGAGCGGGCCGGTATGGTGCTCGAGCGCGCTCCAGGCCTCCCGCCCGAACCGGGCCTTCCAGTCGGCGTAGTAGCCCGCCGCCTCGAGCGCCGCCCGGAACGGGGCGCGGTCCGGGGTCGAGACGACGAGGCCCTTGGCGCGCAGCCGCGCCTCGCTCTGCGTGTTCGTCGCCACGAAGGCCTGGCGCTGGCGCGCGACCGCCGCGTCGAGGTGGCGACCGATCAGCGCCTGCGCGTCGCGCGGCAGGTCGTTCCAGGTCCGGCCGTGGGCGAGGATCCACAACCCGTCCCAGGAATGGCCGGTGCGCGAGAGGTAGCGCTGCACCTCGTAGACCCGCGTCGCCTCGATCTGCGGCAGCGAGTTCTCCATCCCGTCGGCGAGGCCGGTCTGCAGAGCCGCGTAGGTCTCGGCGAGGCCGATCGTCGTCGGCGCGGCGCCGAGCGCCCGGAACAGCGAGGTCAGGAGCGGGCTCGGCGGCACACGGATCTTGAGGCCGCGCAGGTCGGACACCGCCGCGACCGGCCGCGCCGCCGTGATCACGTCGCGAAAACCGTTGTCGACGACCCGGAACGCCGTCAGGCCCACCTTGGCGAGGCCGTCGCGGATGCGCTCGCTCAACGGTCCCTCGTCGAGGGCGGACCACAGCGGCACGTAGCCGGTGAAGGCGTAGGCCACGCCCGGTATCCCGGCGATCGGCACCAGGGTCTGCAGCGAGCTCGCCGACGAGAGGGTGAACGCGATGGCGCCCGCGCGCAGCTGCGACTGCATGCTGAGCTCGCCGCCGAGCTGGCTGTCGGGATAGAGCGTGATGTCGATCCGGCCGTCGCTCTCGGCCCGGATGGCGTCGAGCGCCTCGACGAGGCAGGTCGTGGCCGGGTGGCCCTGCGGCATCGGCGAGCCCATGCTCATCCGCAGGGCGTCGGCCCGCCCGCGCGCGGGGGCGACGAGCAGCCCCGCCCCCAGGCCGCCCACGATGGCGCGTCGCGTCGGCATCCCTCGCTCCCCCGTCGACCGCGCGGGCGGCGCTCGATCGTCGGCTCCAAGCTAGCCCCCGGCGGCCGGTCCGGACAGGGGCGACGGGTGAAATCGGGACGGCCGGGGGGAACGCCGCGCGCGGCCGGGCCGGCTCCCCGCCCGGCCGCGGCACGGCCGAAAGAGCAACCCGCGATCGGCGAGCTATTTCTTGGGTATTCCCGAGTCGCTCCGGAACTCTTCGGCGAATCGTCCTGCGGAACGACTCGGGCTGGACAGATCAGGGCGATGCGACCTCCATCGGGGGCGCGGCGCCGATTCGGCTGTGAATCGAATTTAACATCCACCGCCGAATCTCGACTCCGCATTGCCCGGCGGCGGCGACTCGTGACACGACTCGTAACGTTACGAGTCGTGGAGCCGAGAGCGATGGCCGATACCCCGTCTCAGCGCGTCAAGAAGCTCCGCGAGGCCCGCAAGGCCTCCGGGGAGACGGAGACGAATGTCTGGGTGCCGGCGCAGGTGCAGCAGGCGATCGACGCGGCGGTGCGCGAGGGCAAGTTCCCGAACCGCCGCCTCGCGATCATCCACGCGCTCAAGCAAGTGTTCGTGGGACAGACGATGTAGACGCGGCAAAGCAAAAAAGCGCCGAGGTGGGGACCTCGGCGCTTTTTGGGATCTCATAACGGGGGCTGGGGAAGCCGCCGCTTGAAGACCGGATTGGCATCCTCCTTCTAGCGGTTCCCGACCTCCTCGTCAATGACGCCCTCTCGGGCGAACGGTCCCGCTTTGCCTCCGTTCAAGGAGGTGTGGAGTGGAGATGGTTCAGACCGGGGGCCGGCCGCTGACGCGCGCCGCCCTCGCCGGACAGAGACGCGCCCTCGAGGACGGGCGTACGATCACGCGCAAGGAATTGTCGGCGTCCGCCCGCGAGGCGGCGAAGGCGCTCGGCCTGCGCCCGGCCCTGCGCCTGGTGCTGTCCGAGCTCGTCGCCGCATGGGGCGAGCAGGAGTGGTCGCGCCTGATCGTATGGCCGTCGAACGCCTACCTGGTCTCGCGCACCGGGCTGTCGGAGCGCGCCGTCCGCTACGCCTTGCGCGACCTCGTCGCGCTGGAAGTCGTCACGCCGAAGGATTCGGCGAACGGCAAGCGCTACGCCGTGCGGGGACGCGACGGCGCGATCGTCGACGCCTTCGGATTCGACCTGACGCCGCTCCAGGCCCGCCGGGGCGACTGGGCGCAGGCGATCCAGGCCCGTGCCGAGGCGCGCGAGCGCCGCCGCCGCGCCTTCGACCTGCTCACGATCCACCGCCGCGCCGTCGGCGAAGCGCTGACCGCCCTCGCGTCCCGCTACCCCGGCACGCCGCTCGCCGACCTCGCCGAGGTCCAGGCGAGCCTCGAGGCGAGCACCCCGGAGCGTCGCGGCTCGGGTGATCCGGACCTCGTCCTCGATGCCTGGAGCGAGCTGCGCCAGATGGTGGAAACGCGCTTCTACGCAGCCGGCTGTGACGGCACGGCTTGCCCGCACATAGAAGCAGAAAAAGAATCTCCTACCGAGACTTGGAGCAAGGGCTCAGCGGGGAACGCGGATCCCGTCGGCGAGATCGACCGGGCGGAGGAGACGCCGTCACCGACGCTGGTCGTCGAGGCCTGCCCGGTGGTGCGCGACCTCGTCGGCGAGATCCGAAGCGAGCACGAGATCCTGGATGCGGGCCTGCGCCTGCGGGCCACGATCGGCGCGCATCAGAGCGCCTGGGCCGAGGCGCGCGACGGGCTCGGCGCCTACGAGGCGGCGATCCTGGTGCTGATCGTCGCCCAGCTCCACGACGACGACGTCGCGTCGGGGCAGAACCGGATCCGCAATCCCGGCGGCTACTTCCGGCGCCTCGTGCGCCTCGCCGCGGAAGGGCGTTACCGGCCGGGAACGGAACTCCTCGCCATGCGCCGGCGGCGGATGACGTGACGGACGGGAAGGAACGGTCCCGTCGCGACGACGAACCGCCCCCACCGCTGAGCGCTCGACACTGAACCAGGCCTTCGCTAGCTCTGTGGGGCGGGAGGATAAACACGATGCTGCGTTTTATGATTGTATTATTATCGTGTTCGATCACGATGGTCGGACCCGCCTGCGCGCGGCTGGGCGTGGACGACCTTGCATCGACTTGGCCGAAGGCGGCGGCGACCGACAAGATCGATTTCGCGATACGGATGGGCAAGGCCATGAGTTCGCTCGCGCCCGGGCTCGATCGCGACTACTTCATGCGATGCCTGGAGGAGACCGCCAATATCGGCGATACCAAGGCGTTGACGCTGAGCGACATGGTACGCACCTGCGTCGCGCTCCATGCCGCCCATGACGAGTAGGTCTCTGCCGGCCGCGGTCGGGAAACGCCGATGAGGCGCAGCTTGCTCGCCTCGGCCCTCCTCGTCGCGGGCCTTGCCGGTGCGCTGTTCGCGCAGTTGCGGTCTTCGGGCGACGCACCGGTCTCCGGGCCCGATCCTGCCCCCGGCGGTTCCGGCACGGTGCGGGAGCGGACGGCGAGCCTGTTCTGCGAGTTCACCAACATGGCCGACCAGGCGCCGCGGGTCGGATTCTACTTCCATGTCGTGTCCGAACGGGCGTCACCCGCCTTCGCGCTGATGTTCCGACGGGAGCAGGACGGCTCCCAGGTCGATTTCGGCGGCCCGGAGGCACCCTCGCCGATCTGGACGCTCGACGGGTCCGACAGCCCGGCCGTCCTCCGCTCGCCGGAGGACGACACGCGGATCAACCTCTACGGTTACGAGCCCGGTCGCACCGGTACCGTCTGGTTCGAGGCCGGGCTGCGCAGCATTCCCTACAAGAATCTCGGCGGCCACTGCCGCCAGAGCGCTTGACCGTGGCGAGGGCCACGGCGCTCCGGCGCGCACTCGCCGGCTCCCTCCTGGGCGCGATGCTCGCCGGACCGGCTGCGGCCCAGAGCGTGGTCGACGGATCGGATGCCGGGATCGGGATCGAGCGGACGGAGCGTCTTCTGGCGCTCGTGCGCCAGACCCTGCCCGGCCCCGACGCCAAGGTGACGGACTTGCGCGAGGGGCGCGCCGGTGCGGTGTGCGGGATGATCGAGATGCGAAACCGCATGGGCAGCTACACGGGCCCGCGTCCGTTCGTGTCCGATCCCGCATCGCGCGTCTTCGGGCGCCTCCCCGAAGGCCCGGAACTGCGCAACCCGGCGAGTGCCGCTGATTTCGCCGCGATGGAGCGGACGAAGCGGCTCTTCGCGCAGAACTGCGCCGAGTGAGAGCGCGACGCCTTCGAACGGATCCGTTCGGAGGGGCCAGGCCGAGACCGAGCGGATGTCGGCGCTGGTGCGTCAGCATCCGGGGCCATCGCTCCGATGCCCGGGCCGGGGCGGGCGCTCAGTCGTCGAGGCAGAGCCGGAAGTAGCTCTGGCGAATCGCCTCCTTCCCGGCGAAGCCCGCAGCGCGCGGGCTGAGGAGCTCTGGACCGTCCGGGACGCGGCCGAACGTGCCGGAGGGAAGATCGACGACGAAGCCGCGCTCGCCGGTGTACAGGCCGTCGCGATTCTTGACGTTCACCGACCCGCAGACATGCGAGGCGCCACTCCGCCGCAATTGCGTCACCTTGGCGTCCGGGCTGTTCAGATCCTGCCGGATCAGTGCGAGGACGCGCGCCGTGTCGGCGGGACCGATCGTCCCATCCGATCCGTCCTCGACCGTCTGGGCCCAGGCGGGCCGCATCAGCACGAGCGCCAGAAATGCCAGGCAGGCGCTGGCGCGCCGACACCGCGCGCCCGGTCGGGACTGCATCTCGTGATCGTGCACCGGGGCCGCCCTCCCGTCGAGGCTCGCCGGCAGGTTAGGCCGGGCGCGGTCCGGGAACCACTCGCCGAAGGTCCAGGCGGGACCGTCCGGGGCCGGTCGGCGGAGGCTTCGTTGACAGGCCTCCTCGCGCCCTTGAGAACCGGTCGCAACGAACCGACGGGAGGACGACCCATGGCCAAGGAGCCGCGCGACAAGGGCCTGCGCAAGGGCCTGACGAGCTACGGGGATGCGGGCTTCTCGCTCTTCCTGCGCAAGGCCTTCATCAAGGCGGCCGGCTATTCCGACGACGCCCTCGACCGGCCGATCGTCGGCATCACCAACACGGCCTCCGACTACAATCCCTGCCACGGCAACGCCGCGCAGCTGATCGAGGCGGCCAAGCGCGGGGTGATGCTGGCCGGCGCGATGCCGATGGTGTTTCCGACGATCTCGATCCACGAGAGCTTCGCCCATCCGACCTCGATGTACCTGCGCAACCTGATGGCGATGGACACCGAGGAGATGATCCGGGCCCAGCCGATGGACGCGGTGATCGTCATCGGCGGCTGCGACAAGACCCTGCCGGCGCAGGTGATGGCGGCGGCCTCCGTCGACCTGCCGACCGTGGTGATCCCGGTCGGCCCGATGGTGGTCGGCCACCACCGCGGCGAGGTCCTGGGCGCCTGCACCGATTGCCGGCGGCTCTGGGGGGCGCACCGGGCCGGCGAGATCGACGAGCGGGAGATCGAGACCGTCAACGGGCGCCTCGCGCCGTCCGTCGGCACCTGCATGGTGATGGGCACCGCCTCCACCATGGCCTGCATGATCGAGGCGATGGGCCTCGCCCTGCCGATGTCGGCCACGATTCCCGCCCCCCACGCCGAGCGCATCCGCCTCGCCGAGGCGAGCGGCGCCGTCGCCGCCGCGATGGCGAAGACCGGCGGCCCGCGCCCGAGCGAGATCATGACGGAGGCCTCGATCCGCAACGCCCAGGTGGTGATGCAGGCGATCGGCGGCTCGACCAACGGGGTGATCCACCTCACCGCCATGGCGAACCGCGCCGGGATCGACCTCGACCTCGCGAGCCTCGATCGGATCGGCCGCGAGGTGCCGGTGCTCGTCGACCTCAAGCCGTCCGGCGACCACTACATGGAGCATTTCCACCATGCCGGCGGCGTGCCGGCCCTGCTGCGGGCGCTCGGCGACCGGATCGACCTCGATGCGCCGACCATTACCGGGGCGAGCCTGCGCGAGGTCGCGGCCGCGGCCGAGGAGGTGCCGGGCCAGACCGTGATTCGCTCGCCGGATGCGCCGATCAAGCCGATCGGCGCCATGGCGGTGCTCACCGGCAACCTCGCGCCCCGCGGCGCGCTGATCAAGCACTCGGCGGCGACGCCGAAACTCCTCCAGCACGAGGGCCGGGCCCTGGTGTTCGACTCGATTCCCGACATGGCGGCGCGGATCGACGACCCAGACCTCGACGTCTCGGCCGACGACGTGCTGGTCCTGCGCAACGCGGGCCCGAAGGGCGCGCCGGGCATGCCGGAGGCCGGCTACCTGCCGATCCCGAAGAAGCTCGCCCGCCAGGGCGTGAAGGACATGGTGCGGATCTCGGACGCGCGGATGAGTGGCACGGCCTTCGGCACCATCGTGCTGCACGTCACGCCGGAATCGGCGGTGGGCGGACCGCTCGCCCTGGTGCGCACCGGCGACCGGATCCGGCTCGACGTGGCGGGCCGGCGCATCGACCTCCTGGTGGAGGAGGCCGAGCTTGCCGCGCGGGCGGAGGCCCTGCCGCCCCCGGCGCGGCCGGACTGGGCGGCGCGGGGCTATGCCCGCCTGTTCCACGACACCGTCACCCAGGCCGACGAGGGCTGCGACTTCGACTTCATGCGCCGCGAGGGCTGAGCGGGGCGGCCGGCGGTCTGGTCAGGCGGGGAACTTTAGGTCAAACGCTCCCGCGACGGCAGGAGAACGATTCGACATGAAGGCGATGCTCTTCGAGCTCTTCGACCAGGCGCCGGAGATCCGCGACGTGCCGGACCCCTCGCCGGCGGCCGACGGCGTCGTGATCGACGTCAAGGCGACCGGGCTGTGCCGCAGCGACTGGCACGGCTGGAAGGGCCACGACACCGACATCCGCCTGCCCCACGTCCCGGGGCACGAATTCGCCGGCGTGGTCGCGGCCGTCGGCGCGCGGGTCGGGCGCTTCCGGGTCGGCGACCGGGTCACGGTGCCGTTCATCGCGGCTTGCGGCCAGTGCGGCGAATGCCATGCCGGCCACCAGCAGGTCTGCGAGGCGCAGTTCCAGCCCGGCTTCACCCATTGGGGCTCGTTCGCCGAATACGTCGCGATCGACCGGGCCGACCACAACCTGGTGCGGCTGCCCGACGACATGACCTTCGCCACGGCGGCGAGCCTCGGCTGCCGCTTCGCGACCTCGTTCCGGGCGGTGGTCGACCAGGGGCGGGTGCGCGGCGGCGAGTGGGTCGCGGTCCACGGGGCCGGCGGCGTCGGCCTCTCGGCGATCATGATCGCGGCGGCGCTCGGCGCCAACGTCGTGGCGGTGGACATCGCCGAGGGCAAGCTCGCGCTCGCCCGCGCCATGGGCGCCTGCGCGACGATCAACAGCCGCGAGGTCCACGACGTGGTCGAGGCGGTGCGGGAGGTGACGCGGGGCGGCGCCCACGTGTCGATCGACGCGCTCGGCCACCCCGAGACCTGCTTCAACTCGATCGCCAACCTGCGCCGGCGCGGGCGCCACGTCCAGGTCGGCCTGATGCTCGCCGACCACGCCCGGGCGGAGGTGCCGATGGCCCGGGTCATCGCCCACGAGCTCGAGATCTACGGCAGCCACGGCATGCAGGCCTGGCGCTACGACGCGATGCTGGAGATGATCCGGGCCGGCCGGCTGCAGCCGGAGCGGCTCCTCGGCGAGACCCTGTCGCTCGCCGAGGCGATTCCGGCCCTGATGGCGATGGACCGTGCGGCGCCCGACGGCATCGCGATCATCGACCCGCGGGCCTGAAGCCTCGACTGCCCGTCGCCGGAACGCGGCGGGCGTCTCGCGACCGGATCTCGCCGCCCAGACCGTGCCGCCCAGAACTTGGCGTTCAGAACTTCGCGGTCAGGAAAAGCCGCACGTTGCGGCCCGGCAGCAGCACCTCGTCCTTCTTGAACGAGGCGGCGTTGCGGATGTCGGCGTCGAGCAGGTTGCGGCCCTGTAGGCCGAGGGTCACCTCGCTGGCGCCGTAGACCGCCGGGTCGACCGCCTTGGTGTAGCTCAGCTCGGCGCGCAGGTCGTCGTAGCCGGCGGTGTCGGTCTCGAACGGGGCGGTCTTCGTCTGTGCGAAGGCGTGCAGCAGGTTCACTCGGGCGAACCAGCCGTCCGCCCGCAGGTAGACGCCGCCGCCGAGCCGGTAGGGCGGGATGCGCGGCACGTTGGTGCCGTCGTCGAACTTCGCGCGCACGAAGTCGAACTGTCCCTCGACGCCGATGAAGCCGTTGCCGACCGGCAGGGCGTCGTACTGGCCGATCAGCTCGGCGCCGTAGAAGGTGGCGTTCTGCTGCGAGTAGACGATCTGGCGCAGCTCGTCGCCGGTGCCGCAGCTGGCGAAGTCGTCGTCGCACAGATTGCCGGTCAGGCGCTTGTAGATGAAGCCGGTGTAGCGGGTGTAGTAGCCGGTGGCCTCGAAGCGCAGCGGCCCGTCGCCGTGGCGGATGCTGGCCTCGACCGTGCGGGCCCGCTCCAGCCGCAGCCGCGGATCGCCGATCTCGAAGGTCGCGGTGGCGTCGTGGGGGCCTTGCGAAAACAGCTCGTAGCCGGTCGGCGCCCGCTCGACGTAGGAGCCGGTGAGGCTCGCCACGAAGCCGTAGGGCAGGTCCTGCAGCACCCCGGCGCTGGCGCTCTTCGGCGCGAAGCGGCGGGTCAGGCGATAGGTGAACGGGTCCTCGCCCTCGACCGGCAGGTAGTCGCCGGGAAACAGGGAGGCGGTGCTGCGCACCCGGTCGCCCTCGATCCGGCCGGCGGCCTGGAGCCGGGTGCCGGGCAGGACCTCGAGCTGCTCGAACACGTAGACGGCGCCGGAGCGCGAATCGGTCCTCGGCAGGAAGGCTTCGAGCTGGGTGTTGATCGCGCGCCGGTCGGCCTGGACGCCGATGGCGCCGGTGAGCGTGCCGAGCGCGGTGAAGACCGGGACGTGCTGCGCCTCGATCCGGATCTCGCCCTCGCGATTCTTGAAGATCGCCTGCTGGCCCTCGATCCCGTCGCCGCCGATGCCGATCTCGTCGTGGCGGTAGACCGAGTAGCCGGCCCAGTAGCGGATCGCCTCGAACGGCCCGCCGAGCGGCCGGATCTCGCCGCGCGAGATCACCCGGTCCTGGTTCGGGGTCAGGCGGGTGCGGGCCTGCTCGGCCTCGCCGCCGGGAATCGCGTAGATCGCGTCGTAGTGGCTGAAGGCGACACCGACGAAGCCGCGGTCGCCGATCGCCGAGACGCCGACCGAGCCCCCTTGCGACTCGTTGTAGGAGTTGCGCTGTATCCCGCCGGGGATCGCGTAGCTGTCGGATGCCGTCTTGAAGCCGTCGGCGTGGACGGCGAAGCCATCCTTGCCCGCATCCACAGTCGCGGCGCCCAGCCGGCCGTTGTCGACGGTCGAGTATCCGGTGGTGACCTGCCCGGCATAGCCGTTCGCCGGGATGTAGGTCGGCACCCTGTTGTTCTCGGCCGAGATCACGCCGCCGATGGCGCCCGAGCCGTAGCGCAGGGTGGCGGGGCCGCGGATCACCTCGAGCCGGTCGGCCACCAGCGGGTTGACCGGGACGGTGTGGTCCTCGCCGAGATCCGACACGCCGCCGTTGACGATGCCGTTCTCCTGGATGCGCACCCGGGCGTTGTCGAGGCCGCGGATGATCGGCCGGGAGGCCGCGCCCGGGGCGTAGGTGGTCGAGGAGATGCCCGGCCGGTCGAACAGCGCGTCGCCCAGCGTGCGCGGCTGGTCCCGGGCGATCTGCTCCTGGGTCACCACCGTGACCGGCGAGAAGGTATTGGTGACGACCGGCAGCACGCCGATGGGAAAGCCCGTGCCGGAGGCCGGCGCCGCGGCCGGCCGCGAGACGATCGGGCTCGGCGACGAGACGGTGATCTCGTCGAGCTTGATGTCCTCGGCCCGCGCCGCGGTTCCGGCGGCGAGAACGAGGGGGAGCGCGGTGCTCAGCGCCAGCAGGTCCGGGCGGCGGCGATACGACATCGTGGTTCCAGGTAGATGTTATATCGTTTCATCTGCCCGTGAGGGCGGAGCGCTGGCAAGCCGTTCGCCGTCCGCGATCCATCGAATCCCCGGAATGTTACACTGTTACAACACTGGGGCCTGCCGCCCCGCGGATCCAAACCGCCGATTCGCCGTTTGACCGGGACGACCGGCAGGGACGACCCGCCGGGAGACGGCGGGGGAGGCAGGCATGACCACGGCACCGAACGGCTCGATCATCCAGCGCGAGGCCCCGCGCCGGGACCTCGTCGCCTTCGAGATCAGGGACCGGATCACCAGGCCCGACATCGAGTGGATGTCGGGCATCGTGGACGCGGCGATGACGGCGCACGGCACGATCGACATGCTGCTCGTCATGTCGCACTACGAGGGCTCGGATCTCGGGGCGCGGTTCGACGGCTACGCCACCGGGGTGATGGCCCGCTCGGTCGCCCATATCCGCCACTACGTGGTGGTCGGCGCGCCGGCCTTCGCCCGGGCGATGATCAGCCTGTCGGGCGCCGTGCTGCCGGTCGAGACCAAGACCTTCGACCTCGCCGACGAGGCCGCGGCCTGGGCCTATCTCGCCGAGGCCGGACCGGCCAAGGCCTGATCGGGCCATCCTGGTCGGACAAGGGTCGATCCGCGAAGGCGTGGTCGGCCGAAGGAGGAGCGGGGGAATCATGGATTGGGGAGCCGCGGCCTACCGGGCGCGCCGTCTCATCGCGGCGCGCAAGCGCATCGTCCCGGAGCCGCATTCCCTGGCGCTGATCGACTTCCTGGCCGAGCGCGGCACCGTCACGGCGGCCGAGCTGCGGGAGCACGGCCCGCCGGACGCCGCCGCCATCCTCGGCCACGTCACGACCGCCATCCACGGCAGGGCGCACCTGCCGGCGGCGAACGCCTGGTACCGGCGCGACGAGGCGGGCACCGGCTACGTGGTCGATCCCGGCTTCGCCGTCGCCTGGAGGGGCGCGCGCGCCTGCGAGGGACCGACGCCCGCGGGCCACGATCCCGGATGAGCGCGCGGCGATCTGCCCCCCGGCAGAGGCGCCGCCCGGGCCCTATCTGCCCTTCCCCGACGATGGAGGTGACGATGCCCGACCCGAAGCCCATGCCCGCGGGCGGTCCGATCGACCGACAGAACCGCGACCTGGACGCCACCGAAGGCGACAGCCTGGTCGACGGCCGCCTCGATCCCGACGCGCAATCGCCCGCCGACGAGGACTCGAAACCCTTCGACCCGAAGGAGAACGACCCGTCCTGACGGGCGGGGAGGGGAGCCGATACGCAACGCGGCTCCCGGACACTTTGCCGGCCGGTGGTGAACGAACCGTCAAGGCGTCGCCGGGAGCGTCGAGCCCGGCGCAGGATCCCGAGGCTCCACCGTCGATGACGCTGCGCGACCAGTACGAGACAGCCGTGCGCGACCTGGCCGAGCGCGCGGCCGCGATGCGGCGCGACGGCCTTTCGGCCGAGACGATCGCGCGCGCGATGCATGCCGAGCGCCGGCGCCTAGCCGTCCATTACAAGGCGCTGACCCCGGAGCCGCACCGGACCGTCATCGCCGAGCGGACGATCCGGGTCTACGGCAACCCGGAGGGGCCGACGATCGCGTTCCTGCGGGAGCAGGGCCGGACCTGGGAGGCGATCGTCGAGAGCGCAACGCGGCCGGGCCCGTCCGTCGTCCCGACGGGTGACCGGGGGGCCGACCCGACGGCGCGACTGGGCGAGGCGTCACCGGAGGGTGAGCCCGAGGGGGCGTGAGGCCACCGCCCGTCCTGTCCGCCCGTTCTGCCAACCGTGGCTCGTCGCGGTCATCGCCGGCCCGCAGGCGCCGTCGTCACGGCCGGTGGCGTCAGCGTCCCCCCTCCGCTCGGCCGGCATATCCGCACTCGACCAAGGCTTTTCCGGCATCCTGCGCGATGCCGCGCGGATCGTCGACGAGGATGCCTGGCGGCGGGAGATCGGTCGTGATCCGCAGATGTCGAGCGCCGCCGGTCCCGACGACCCGGCGGTCGCCGCCCACCGCGAGGCGTTGCGGACGGCCTCGAACCGGGCTCCCCAGAGCCTCAGGTGCCGACACGCCCCTCGACGAGGCGGTCTCGCCCGCAAGGGCGGCCGGATCGGCCGCCCGGACTTTTGCACGGCTGCCCCCCCTGAGAGCGGGGGGGCGGCCGCGGCGCGGAGCCTCAGGCTTCGGTCTTCCTCGGCCGGCCGCGGCGCGCGGGGGCCGGGGCCGGCTCGGGCGCCGCCTCGGCTTCCGCCCGCTGCGCCGCCGCGCGCTCGCGCCGGATCTGGCCCAGGCCGAGGCTCTTTGCCAGCTCGGAGCGCTGGGCGGCGTAGTTCGCCGCCACCATCGGGTAGTCGAAGGGCAGGCCGAACTTCTGGCGGTACTCGTCCGGCGTGTAGCCGCGAGTGGTGAGGTGCCGCTTCAGGCTCTTGTACGGCTTGCCGTCGAGGAAGCTCGTGATGTGGTCCGGCGTCACGGACTTACGGACCTGCGCCGCGGTCACCTTGTGGTCCTCCTCCGGGACGGCGGCGGCTTGGCCGAGTCCGGTCAGCGACGCGTGCACGGCGGCGATCAGGTCGGGCAGGTCGGCCGCCCGCACGTTGTTGTTCGACACGTAGGCGCCGACGATGTCGCTCGTCAGCGCCACGAACGGCGAGGAGGCGGGGGTCGCGTTGTCCATGATTTTATTCCGTTTTACGAGCCTCCCCCGTGATGGACATCAGTCGTTGCAAGGTCAATTGGGACAGTTGAAATGATTGCGCATAAACCCACCGGTTTCGTGGCCGGTGGGGTGCGCATTCGGACGCAGCGTCAGACCTCGTCGGGGGCGGAACCGGCCCGGTGCAGCGAGCCCCGCGCCAGGGTGATCGCCGCGGCCACCACCTCCGGGTCGCCGACCTCGTGGGCGAGGATCAGCACCAGGCGGGCGTTGAGCGCCGCGCTGTCGTCGTCGCCGAGGCCCCGATGGGCGCGGATCAGGCTCTCGTAGACGCCGTCCGCGCCGCCGGAGAAGCCGTTGTCCCGCCTCAGCCTCGCCGTCGCCCCGGGCTCCCGTGTCATCGTCTCCCCCGTCATGCGGCCCTCCCCACGGACGCGTCCGGCCGGCCGCCGGCGCGGGCCAGCGCGTCGGCGATGCGCGCGGGCTCGAGGCCCGCGAAGCGGGCCGCCACGTGGGCATCGGGGCGGATCAGGAAGGCGGTGCCGGGCGCAGCCCCGTAGCGGCGCGCCGCCAGCCCTTCGGCGTCGTGCAGTACCGCGACCCCCGGCGGACCGTGCGCCCCGGCGCCCGCGGTGACGACGACGACTGCGAGCCCCGGCGCGAGCCCGGCCAGCCGGCCGGGATCGGGCACCCCGTCGGCGAAGACCAGCAGGGTGAACGGCCCCCCGAGCCGGTCGAGCAGCCAGCCCGCCCGGCCGGCCGCGTCGACGACGGGAGCGTCGGCGCAAGGGTCGCCGGGCCGCAGCCCGTCCGGGGGCGGGGAGGGGTCCGGCGTCTGCAGCGACAGGCCGGCGAGGCTGCAGGGCCGCGACAGGCGCCCGGCATTGAGCAGCAGGCGCGCGAAGGGCGCCTCGGCGGCGAGGTCCAGCACCCCATCGCGAAAATGCCGCTCGGCCCTCGTCTTCGGCGTCATGAAGGTGGTGGTGCGGCTCGAGTTCAGGATGTTCTCGTCGGCGGCGCGCCCGCGCTCCTCGTCGTAGGTCGCGATCAGGCTCTCGGGCGCGGCGCCCTGCAGGACCAGGGCCAGCTTCCAGCACAGGTTGTCGGCGTCCTGGATGCCGCCGTTGCCGCCCCGCGCCCCGAACGGGCTGACCACGTGGGCGCTGTCGCCGACGAACACCACGCGCCCGTGCACGAAGCGTGCGAGCCGGGCGCAGCGGAAGGCGTAGACCGAGCACCATTCGAGGCTGACGGGCGTCTCCTCGCCGACGATCGCGCGGATGCGCGGCATCACCCGCTCGGGGGTCCGCTCCAGCTCCGGGTCGGCGTCGGGGCCGAGCTGGAAGTCGATCCGGAAGACGTCGTCGGGCTGGCGGTGCAGGAGGGCGCTCTGTCCGGCATGGAAGGTCGGCGCGAACCAGAACAGGCGCTCGGCCGGAAAATCCGCGCTCATCCGCACGTCGGCGATGAGGAAGCGCTCCTCGAAGCGCTGGCCGGGAAACGGCAGGCCCATCCGGGTCCGGGTCGGGGAGCGCGCGCCGTCGGCGGCCAGCACCCACTCGGCCTCGACGACCCGCTCGCCCTCCGGCGTCGCCACGGTCAGGCTCACGCCCTGCCCGTCCTGATCGAGGCCGGTCACCGCGTGGTTCCAGCGCAGGTCGATCAGCTCCGGGAAGTCCCGGGCGCGGTCGATCAGGTACTCCTCGACATAGTATTGCTGCAGGTTGACGAAGGCCGGGCGGCGGTGGCCGCTCTCGGGCAGCAGGTCGAAGCGGTAGAGCTCGCGGTCGCCCCGGAAGACGCGGCCTGCGCTCCAGGTCACGCCCTTGTCGACCATCCGCTGGCCGATTCCGAGCCGGTCCCAGATCTCGAGGGTGCGCTTGGCCCAGCAGATCGCCCGGCTGCCGGTCGCGACCGTGTCGTCCTCGTCGAGTACCGTCACCGGGATGCCCCGGCTCGCGAGGTCGATGGCGCAGGTGAGGCCGACCGGGCCGGCGCCGATCACCACGACCGGCCGGCGGCCGGCCGCACCGGGAGGCACGGGGCGGGGAGGGGGCGTCATCGGCATCGTCCCTGTCGGCGTTTCCTGGTGGGAAGGGCGCGCCCGGCCGGGTCGGGGCGGCGTCCCCGGTCGTCGCGGGTCAGCCCTCGAGGGCCCGCCACATCTCGATGTCGCGCTCGGCGGTCCAGATCCGCGGCGTGTCGAGGCCCTGCGCCTCGTCGTAGGCGCGGCTGACGCAGAACGGCATGCAATGCTCGAAGATGACCCAGTGGCCGTAGCGCGGCCGCATCTCGGTCATCGCCCGGGCATAGACCGTCTTGAGGTCGTGCCCGGCGGCGACGCCGTCCCTGGCGATGCCGAACAGGTCGCGCAGGAAGGCGCGGGTGCCCTCGATTCCCTCGCGGATCTGCTCGGGCGTCGTCAGCGCCTCGCCGCGGCCGGGCACCACCGCCTTGGGGTCGAGCGCCTCCAGCCGGTCGAGGGTGGCGGGCCAGTCCTGGAAATGGGCGTCCCCGCAATACGGGGTGGCGCCGGACTCGACGAGGTCGCCGGAGAACAGCACCTCCTCCTTCGGCAGCCACGCGATGGTGTCGCCGGCGGTGTGGCCGCGCCCGGCATGGATGATCCGCACCTCGCGCGCGCCGAGCCACAGGGTCATCTCGCTCCGGAAGGTCACGGTCGGCCAGGTCAGGCCCGGAATCTCCTCGCGCCCCCGGAACAGCCGCGGGAAGCGCTGGATCTCCGACTCCATGTCCTGCCGCCCGCGCTCGACGATCATCGCCCGGGCGGCGTCGCTGGCGATGACGTTGACCCGGTCGGGGTAGCCGGCGACGCCGAGCACCCGCACGGCGTGATAATGGGTCAGCAGGATGTGGCGGATCGGCTTGTCGGTGACCTCGCGGACCTTCGCCACCAGGTCCCCGGCCATGCGGGGCGTGGCGCGGGCATCGATCACCAGCACCGAATCGTCGCCGACGACCACGCCCGAATTGGGGTCGCCCTCGGCGGTGAGGGCGTAGACGCCCGGGGCCAGCTCCGAGAAGGTCTCCCGCTTCTCGACGAGGTCGGCCTGGCTGGCGAAACCCTTGCTCATCTCTGGTCGTCCTCCCCGCGCGGTCCGGCGCGGGAGGACACGGCCGGGAGCCTTCGCGTCGGGCGCCGCCGGCCGAGCCCCGCCGCGGCGGCCGTGCTCGTCATGCTTGAGTCCAGGCTATTCAGTTGCGTGTGCAACCGTCAAGGCCGGCCGTGGAGGGCGACGCCTGTGGCAGGGGCCGCGGTCATCCGGCGCTAACGTCGCCGATCGCCTGTCCTGCGCCTGCGCCGCGCATCTCCGCGCCCCGATCCTGCTCGGGGGCGCGATGTCGCTCGTACGGATTTGGCCGCGACGCCGTCACATCCCGACCGGCACTCGTCTCGACGACTTCGACGGCGCAGGACGAGCCGTAGGCGATCGCCCCGGATTCCGGACAGCCAAGCTCCTGGAATCCGATGAGGCAGCGGCCACGAGCCCCGCCACGGCGACGGCCGGATGCGCTGCCGTTCGCCTGGCGGCGATGTCTTTCACGGAGTTCGGTGCGGAGGCATCAGGCCACGTCATGGCCGCATCGTGCCCGGCACGGGTAGCGGTGGGCCGCGCCTGCCCCTATATGGGTGCCATGACTGATAACACGTCCACTCCCTACACCATCGAAATCTCCCCCATCTCCAAGCCGGCCGGCCAATTCCAATGGGCCATCCGCCGCAACGGCAAGCTGGTCGAGCGGTCCGACCGCCCGCACCCGACCGAGGCGAAGGCCGAGGCGAGCGCTCTCGCCGCCGTCGAGCGCAGCATGCATTCCTCCGCCAGCGGGCGGTGGTGAGCCGTCGCCTCCCTGATTCCAGTGGCGGGGCGGCATCGCCCCGCCACCCTGCGGCGATCACCGGCTCCTCGCACGAGCGCCCGACGCGATGCCGCCGCTCCCGCCTGATCCACCGGCCCTGATCCAGCCTGCCGCGGCACCCTGTGCCGCTGCTACACGGGCCCGCCTCCTGTCGCCGCCGACGGCCGACGAGGCAGAATTCCTTCTCACCTGCAGCCTGCGCCTCTTCCCTGGTGACCGGGTGCTCAAGCGCATCGTCATCGAGGGCTCGGCCGCCTCCGGCCTCACTCTCGATTGCGCGGGCGCGCGCCTCGGCCGGCCGGACGAGACGGCGCACCTCGGCTCGTACACGATCGCGATTCGCTCGAAGCCCCCGGCCCGTCCGGGCGAGGGGTGGGACCGCCCCTCCGGCATCCGGATCCGCGACTGCACGGTGTTCGGCCATGTCCGCATCTGGGGCATGGGCGAGAACGGGCAGGGGCCGCTCGTGCGCGAATCGTCCCACAGCCTCGGGCACACCGAGCGGGCGCAGGCCGCCGCCCCGACGGACGTGACGATCACCGGCACCTCGATCACGGCCGCGGGACCGATCCCGCTCTATCTCGGGCCGGGCGTCACCCGCGTCACGCTGCGCGGCTCGAGGCTCGACGGCCGGTCGGTCTCGACGGCCCTCTACCTCGACGCCGAGAGCGCCGAGAACCGCATCGAGGACAACGACATCGAGACCGAGACGGCGCGCGAGGCGATCGCCGTCGACGGGTCGGCCCGCAACCGCATCACCGGCAACCGCTTCACCCTGCGCGGGCAAGGCGGCGTGCGCCTCTACCGCAATTGCGGCGAAGGCGGCACGGTGCGCCACCAGACGCCTTCCGACAACGTCATCACCGACAACGTGTTTCGGACCGGCGGTTGGTTCGCGGCGGCCGCGATCGTGGTGAACTCGCGCAACGGCTGGCGCCTGACCTGCGGCGAGGATGCCGGATACCCGTTCGGCAGCAGCATCGACAATCGCGACAACGGCACCGGCAACGTGGTGACGCCCAACACCGTCGAGCGACAGCCGAGAGGGGAGGGGCTCCGAAGCGCGGGTCGGCCCCGTGTTGACAGGGGAGCCGGCTACCCTTAGACAGCCGCTCACCGACGAGGCGCCGACGAACTGGCCGCCCCGCCGAACCTCCCCAGAGACGAGCGAGCAAGGGCCAGGGCAACCCGGCGCTGCTTTTCGTTTCCGAGAAGGTCGAGATCCGGCTTCGACCGGATCGGCTCTTTGACAAGTTCATCTGAGAAAGAGAAGCGTGGACGGCGTCGTCCCTGCGGGTCGGTTCCTTCGGAACCGGTCGTGAGTAGGATGATGCTGGTCTGACGTTTCGGTGCTCACACGATTTGGCGGAAACGCCGATCGTTCGTGAGCCTCCGTTTATGTTGTGATCAGCTATGATCAGCTCTTCAACTTGAGAGTTTGATCCTGGCTCAGAGCGAACGCTGGCGGCAGGCTTAACACATGCAAGTCGA
>NZ_JACWCT010000123.1 GCF_016613415.1 Methylobacterium ajmalii
CCGCCGTCCGCCCGGCCGCCCGCACCGCGGCGCGGATCCTGGCGGCGGCGCTGGCGGCCTCCGCCGCCTCGGCCTGCATGGTCGGCCCCGACTTCCAGGGCGCGACGCCGCCGCCGGTGACGGGCTACACCCGGGAATCCCTGCGCGACCCGGCGCTGGGCCGCGAGGACCGCCGCGGCGGCGCCATCGCCCAGAGCTTCGCGCAGGGGCGCGACGTGCCGGGCGAATGGTGGACGCTGTTCCGCTCCAAGGCGCTGAACGGCCTGGTGGCGGAGGCGCTCGCCCGCAACCCGACCCTCGACGCCGCCCAGGCCAGCCTGCGGGCGGCGCGGGCCACCACCGAGGCGCAGCGCGGCGCGCTCTTTCCGCAGGTCGGCTTCGGGGGGCAGGCCTCCTACAACAAGGCCGCCGGCGGCGACCTGCAATCGCCGCTCAACAACAACGCCCTCCTCTACAGCCTCGTCACCCCGCAGGTGACGGTGAGCTTTTCCCCCGACGTGTTCGGCGGCACCCGCCGGGCGCTCGAGGCGCAGGCGGCGCAGGAGGAGGGCCAGCTCTGGCAGCTCGAGGCGGCCTACCTGACGCTCACCGCGAACGTCGTCGCGGCGGCGATCCAGGAGGCCTCGCTCCGGGCCCAGATCGCCGCGACCGAGAAGGTGATCCAGGCCCAGACCGACCTCCTCAACCTGATCACCAAGCAGCAGAATGCCGGCCAGGTCGCGGGCGCCGACGTGGTGCAGCAGACCGCGCTGCTCGCCCAGTCGCAGCAATTGCTGCCGCCGCTGCAGCGGGCGCTGTCGCAGCAGCGCAACCTGCTCACGGCGCTCGCCGGCCGCTTCCCGAGCGAGGAGGTGAGCCAGACCTTCACGCTGGCTTCGCTCCACCTGCCCCGCACCCTGCCGGTGAGCCTGCCCTCGCGGCTGATCGAGCAGCGCCCGGACGTGAAGGCGGCGGAGGCCGCGGTCCACGCGGCGAGCGCCCAGGTCGGCGTCGCGGTGGCCAACCGCCTGCCGCAATTCACCATCTCGGGCGCGGTCGGCGCCAGCGCCACCAACTTCGCCGCCCTCCTCAACCCGGCCGCCAGCCTCTGGACCATCGCCGGCGCGGTCGCCCAGCCGCTCTTCGACGGCGGCACCCTCTTCCGGCGCCAGCAGGCGGCGGAGGAAACCCTGGTCGCGGCCCAGGCCCAGTACCGCGCCACCGTCATCGGCGCCTACCAGAACGTGGCGGACGCGCTTCGCGCCCTCCAGGCCGACGGCCGCGCCGTGGCGGCGGCCAACGCCGCGGTCTCGGCGAGCCGCCAGAGCGTGGAACTGGTGCGCAAGCAGTTCGGCCTCGGCGCCGTCAGCAGCGCCTCGCTGCTGATCACGCAATCGGCCTATCTCCAGGCGCTGGTGACCCAGGCCCAGGCCCAGGCCAACCAGTACGCCGACACCGCAGCCCTGTTCCAGGCCCTCGGCGGCGGCTGGTGGAACCGCCGCGACGCGAAGCCGGCGCGCGACCCGAAGGACCCGGCGCCGTTCCTGTGAGCATACGGGGCTCAGCCGACTTCGCGACGCGGACCCGCGACGAGACGAGAAGCCGAGCGGGCGATGCGCTGGCCTGCCTAGGGCATCCGATACGACAGGTCGCTCGAGGGAGCGCACCGGCTCAGCCCTCGGCCGAGAGCCGGTCGGCGGCGCCGAGCACCGCGCGGATGCACAGGACGAAGCGCTCGACGATCGCGATCAGCGCCCGGCGGTCCGGATCGTCGGCCGACAGGGTGTCGAGCACCGGGACGAAGGCCTCGACGAGGTCGCGCAAGCCCGTGCCGATCGCCTCGCGCAGAAGGTCGATCTGGTGGCCCCGCGGCCCGAGATCGGTGCCGGACGCGGCGGCCTCGATCAGGACGGCCGCAAGCCGCCGATAGGCCTCGGCGCCGCCCCGGACCGGCGAGGGGAGCGGAAAGGGGGCAATCTCGGTCATGATCGGTCTGCCCGCCCGAATGGGTCCGTTTGGGGGGGACGCGGCTGCGGCGCGGCGGGCCTTCTGTCAGCGCGCCAGCACGCGGGCGGCGCCCTTGGTGGTCTCCACCGCCTGCGTGACGCTACCGACCGCCGCCGAGATCGCGCCGATGTTCTGGGCGATCGCCCCCATCGCCCCGGAGGCGTCCTGCATGCCGGCCGACATCTCCTGCGTCACCGCGCTCTGCTGCTCCACCGCGGTGGCGGTGCGCACGACGTAGTCGCGCAGCGCGTCGACCGATTCCTGGATCGCCCGCAGCGACCCGACGACCTGGCCCGACACGGCCTGGATGCTGCCGATCTCGCCGCCGATCTGCTCGGTGGCCCGGGCGGCCTGGTTGGCGAGGTTCTTCACCTCGGCCGCCACCACCGCGAAGCCGCGGCCGGCCTCCCCGGCCCGGGCCGATTCGATCGTCGCGTTGAGGGCCAGGAGGTTGATCTGGCTGGCGATGGTCTGGATCAGGCCGACGATGCCGCTCATCGCCGCCGCCGTGGTGGTGAGCCGCTGCGTCAGCTCTCCCGCGGCGCTGGCCTGGGCGTGCGCCTCGTCGCTGATCGCCCGCGCCCGGCTCATGCTGGCGGCGATCTCGTTGACCGACTGGGCCAATTCCTCGGCGGCGGCGGCCACGGACTGCACGTTGGTGGAGGTCTTGCCGGCGGCGAGCCGCGCCTGCTCGGCCTCGTCGTTCGAGCGCGCGACCGCCTGGTCGACCTCGGCGAAGTTCTCGTCGATCAAGACCTTCAGCTCGGTGAGGCGCTTGACCTCCGCGGTGACGTCGCTGGCGAACTTGACGATCTTGGCGATGCGGCCGTACTGGTCGGGGACCGGGTTGTACGAGCCCTCGATCCAGACCGGCCGGCCGTCGCGGGTGATGCGCCGGAACTGCGCCGCCTGGTACTCGCCGCGGCGCAGCCGCTCCCAGAACTCGGCGTAGTCGCGGCTCGCCCGGGTCTCGGGATCGACGAAGATGGCGTGGTTCTTCCCCCGGATCTCGTCGAGGCCGTAGCCCATCAGAGTCAGGAAGTTCTGGTTGGCGGTGATGAGCGTGCCGTCGGGCAGGAACTCGACCGCGGCCTGGGACCGGCCGATGGCGGCGATCTGGCTCGAATAGTCGAGGTTGAGCAGGCGGGCGCCGGCATCGCTCCATTCCACGACGAAGCCGAGGCGATCCTCCGGCGCGCCGAGCGGCGTCACCAGGAGATCGAACACCCGCTTGCCGACGCGGATCGTGGCCTCGTGCGGCCGGTCGAGGGCCGCCAGCATCCGGCGCTGGTGGATCGGGTTCTTGTGGAAGATGTCGATGTTGCTGCCGATGAGCTTGGCGGCGTCGAAGCGCGGCAGCTCGGCGCTGAGGTCGGCCTCGGCGTCCTGCATGAACCGGTGCAGCGCCGGGTTCATGTAGGTGATGTTCATCTCCGCGTCGGCGATCATCACGTTGGTGCGCAAGGCGGCGAGCGCCGCGATCTCCAGGCCGTTCTTGGTCGCCCCGCGCTTAAACAGCGATCTCATGACGCCTCGCCTCATCCCGATCATCACGTCGCGGGCGGACACTGTCTTCGATGCACGCCAGCCGATACTTGCGGACACTTGGCGGAAAAGCCTAACGATGTCCTAATTCGGGCCCCGGGGCCCGGGATGTCACGGTTATGAGCGGCCGCGCCCCGGTGAGGAGACGTTAACAAATCCTGATTATCGATGGTGCGCCACGGAGCCGGAGCCATGACCGTCGTCGATCTCGTCCGCCTGTTCGCCGAGAGCCTGGAGATCGGGGTGCTGCTGACCGATGCGCGGCTGGACCGCCCGGGGCCGTGCATCCTGTACGCCAATCCGAGCTTTGCCCGGATGAGCGGCTACGCGGCGTCGGAGGTGGTCGGCCTGACGCCGCGCCTCCTCCAGGGGCGGGGGACGAGCCGGGAGGGGACGCGCCAGGTGCAGCGGGCCCTGCGGGCGGAAGGCCGGTTCCTCGGCTGCCTGCAGAACTACCGCAAGGACGGCGAGGCCTACCTGTGCGAGATCGACGTGCGGGCGATCCGGCGGCTCGACGGCGCGCCGGAGGCCTACATCGCCTTCGAGCGCGAGGTCGTCCGCCGCCGCGGCCGCCCGACCCGCGGCGGGGCCGGCCGCTACCGGCCCGTCGCGGACGCGCCCTCCCCCGTCTTCCCGCCGGACGGGTCCGCCAT
The DNA here is from genome assembly GCF_016613415.1 of Methylobacterium ajmalii. Taxonomy (GTDB): domain Bacteria; phylum Pseudomonadota; class Alphaproteobacteria; order Rhizobiales; family Beijerinckiaceae; genus Methylobacterium; species Methylobacterium ajmalii. Next base: position 4,185 of record NZ_JACWCT010000123.1, read on the forward strand.
CTTCGCGTGACGCCGCGACGGCGGGCCGGCCGGAGCTTGACGGCGGCGAGGATCGAAGACCACCCTGGCGCGTTTCCAGCGTCGTTGTCGGAAACAGCGGGAAACCACGGGCCCGGGGGAATTGGTGAGCGTCGGATTGTTGGCCCTGCTGGACGACGTCGCCTTCATGGTCAGGAGCGCGGCGGCCTCCCTCGACGACGTGGCGGCGCAGGCCGCGCGCGCCGGGACGAAGGCCGCCGGCGTCGTCATCGACGATGCGGCCGTGACGCCGCGCTACGTCGTCGGCTTCGCGGCCGAGCGCGAATTGCCGATCGTCGGCAAGATCGCGCTGGGATCGCTGCGCAACAAGCTGCTGTTCCTCTTGCCCGGCGCCCTCGCGCTGAGCGCCTTCGCGCCGTGGGCGATCACCCCGCTCCTGATGCTGGGCGGCGCCTATCTCTGCTACGAGGGCGCCGAGAAGGTCTACGAGGCCCTGTTCCCGCATGCGTCGCACGGGGACGAGGAGGCGCAGCCGGCCGGCACCGGGCACGACCCGGCCCTGGAGGAGCGCCGGGTGGCGGGCGCCATCAAGACCGATTTCATCCTGTCGGCCGAGATCATGGCGATCACCCTCGCGGCCCTGCCGGAGGGCAGCGTGTGGATGAAGGCGGCGGTCCTCGGAATCGTCGGCGTCGGGATCACGGTCGGGGTCTACGGCGCCGTCGCCCTCATCGTGAAGGCGGACGATGCCGGGCTCGCCCTCGCCCGCAGCCGGGCGGGCGCGCCCTTCGGCAACCTCATCCGGGGGATCGGCCGCTTCGTGGTCCGGGGCATGCCGGTCCTGCTCAAGGTGCTCGCCGTCGTCGGCACGGCGGCGATGGTCTGGGTCGGCGGCGGCATCCTGATGCACGGGCTCGAAGGCTACGGCCTGTCGGCCCCGGCGCACGCGGCGCATGCCGCGGCGGAAAGCCTGGGCGCGCTCCTTCCACCGGCCAGGGGCGCCATCGAATGGCTGGTGACGGCCGCGGCCTCGGGCCTCATCGGCCTCCTCGTCGGCGGGGTGCTGATCCCGGTGGTGAACGGCGTGTCGGGCCTGCTGCGCCGTCGCGACGCTTCCGCCGGGAAGCATCCGGCATAGACCGGGGCGTGATCGCCAGCGCGGCGGTCCGGCCCCCGACTTCGGCGGCTCGCCGTTCTCCTCCCGCGACGTCGTCGGAAGGCGTGGCGACGGCGTCGCCAGGACATGGGCGTCGGCGAAGGGCCGGATCGGTCACGATCCGAGGCGATGGTCTTGCCTTCCTCTAGGTCCTTCAGGCTGTATCGACCTCCTCCCGCAGCGAATGTAGGTCGCAGCCTCGGCCGATCGACAGCCGTTGCGGCCGGCCGGAGGCGGGAGAGCACGGCCATGAACCAGATGCGCCACGACCTGGCGGGCGCGCATCCGCTCGACCCCGCCGGGGCGCCGCCCGGCGAGGCCCCGCCCGCCGATCTGGCGGCCCTCGCCCGGATGGTGCGCGTCGACGCCGCCACCGGCGACCTCGTCATCGCCAACGGCATCGCCCGGCTGGTGCTCAAGCGCGACGGCACCATCCGGGTCGACGGCGTGCGGATCGTCGGGACGGCCGACGAGACGATCGCGCTGCGCGCCGCCGTGATCGACCTGAACTGAGCCGCCGTCATGTGGGCGGTGGACAACCGCACCCCGTTCGCGGCGCAAGGCTCGTTCCTGCGCGATCGGCACGGGGTGGAGCACTGGGTGGTCGCGGTGCGCGCCTGCTTCTCGCTGCGCGCCGACGGCCTTCTGGACGTGGCGCCGGAGCCTCCACCGGTCCGGCTCGTGGGCGAGTACGTCAACGGGCAGGCCCGCGAGATGAAGGCCGCTGCCGACATCGCGCCGTTCCGGCCGGCGGCCGACATCCTGGTGCGGGGCATCGCCTGCGCCCCCGGCGAGGCGGTGCGACGGACCTGCGCCGTGCGCGTGCGCGTGGGCGCGATCGAGAAGCGCGCCCGCGTCAGCGGCCGGCGGGTGTTGCGGCGCACCGGGGGCCGCCGCGGCCGCCTGACCCTGGACGGCCCGGAGGACTTCGCCGGCGTGCGGCTGGTCTGGCGCGCCGCCCTCGGCGGGGTCGATCCGTTCGCGGAGCCCGGCAGCCCCGCCGCCGCGCCGCACCCGCACAACCCCGTCGGGCGGGGCTGGACGGCGCGATGGTCCGACCTGCCCGAAGGCGCCGAACTGGCGCTGCCCCTGATCGAGGACCCGGCCCGGCCGGTCGTGCCCGGCCGGCCGCTGCCGCCGCCGCACGGTTTCGGGCCGCTCCAGCCGGCCTGGCGCCCCCGCCTCGACCATGCCGGCACCTACGACGAGGCCTGGATGGCGACCCGCGCGCCGCTGCCGCCGGAGGATTTTTCCGAGGCCTTCCACCAGACCGCCCCGGCCGACCAGATCTATCCGGGGGTGCTGCGCGGCGGCGAGCCGGTCGAGGTCGAGGGCCTGCACCCGGACGGTCCCTACGCCTTCCGCCTGCCGCAGGTCCTCCTGGAGGCCCGCACCCGCATCGGCACGGCGCGCACGCAGGAGCGGCTGCGCCTCGTCGCGGCGATCCTCGACGGGAGCGCGCGCAGCGTCGAACTGGTCTTCAACGCCGCCGTGGCGTGCAACGGGCGCGACCACGCGGTCGAGGGCTCGACCGTGACGGTTCGGCAGATGGCGGGGGTGGCGCGGTGAGCGGCCTGACCTCGAACGAGACGGTGAAGATCAACGACCTGACCCTGTGCCACAAGCACTCGGCGATCGGCTTCGTGCGGGCGACGCTGCCGGACGTGTGCCGCTCGCCGGTGGCGCCGGTGCCGTACGCGAACGTCGCCTATGCCCGCGACCTGGAGAACGGGACGGTGACCGTCCGCTCGCATGGCGGGGCGATGAACGGGGTGAAGGGCTCGCGCTTCTACCCGTCCTACGACGACGAGCCGGGCACGGGCGGAGGCGTCACGTCGGGGGTGAACCGGCACGAGGCGACGTGGCTGTCCTGGTCGCCGAACGTGTTCATGGAGGGCCGGCCGGTCACGCGGTTGACCGACAAGATGTTGATGAACCGGGGGAATACGGTCAGCGTCGGGGAATATCAAACGAGGAAGCCAGTCGGCAAAGAGGTTTATATTTGCGAAATAGCATGCCCCTGTTATGTAAAAAATAAAAATTTCTGCGCCAGCAATCGATATTCTATTTGCTTTACAAAAGATGTCCGCAGCCGATATCCGGAGGTTGTTGCTGGCGATCCGGGGTCAGGAACCGGTCTAGCCTCCGAGATCGGGTTTTGGGACCCCTTGAATCCGAAAAACCTTCCCGGCTCGACGACGCCTCCGGGAGGAATAATCGGTCCCAACAAACTATTTCCATTCTGGAGGAATAGCGGAAGCCGCTGGATAGACGCAATTTATATTCAAGATGGCCAAATGACTGATATGTGGGATATTAAATTTGGAGATGACGGCCCCAATGGCCCAGCGAAAGACCTATCTTATCGTGCGATCGCAAATAAATATGGCTCCAATTATAATGGAGAATTTCGATTTCCAAAGCAGTGTGATGATTGTAATCAAGAAGAAGACAAAAAAATCGGAACAGACTGCCGATGCTCTCGCAAGACAGCGAAAATACGAAGCGATCGGCCGCGCGCTCCATCAGGGTCCGAAATGGCTGCCTATTCCGGGCCCTCCCGGCATCCCACTACCTCGATAATTGAGAAATTGTCATGATCTCGCTCGCTGAAGTTATTGCATACATCGCATACTTAAATCGCACTGATGCTTTTTACGAGCTTGATGACAAATATTTTTTCCATTCTTATGATTTAATAAACTGTGGCTTTGGAGCTACGTCGGAATTTTACTTCGTTGCCAATGGTAGACAGCAGCTAAAAGATACAGCTGTAGACTTGGCTGAGCGATACTATAATATTTCAAATCCGCCAGAAGCATACATTGCCTCTGATACGTCTAACAAAAAGCTTATTTCCTCAAAAGACATAAGCTCATTCATAAGGCATGGACGCTTACGTTGGCGCTTCGAGCAACCGGACGAACCAATGTCATTCTACGTTCGTGGAGTAGAACCGGGCTTAAAGAGGTTCGAACCCTCGCATATCGATTTTTCTTGCTTGATTGACGCTGCCAATTTCGCACTTGGCGGAAGTTTATACTACAATTTTTACCTAAATAGATTAAATGAAAACATCGATGATTACATCAAATTATTCAAGTATACCTGTGAAAAATTGCGCTCAAGCTACGCTGTTTCGGGTATTTCCCTGCTGTATGGCACATACTCAAGCATCCAGCCTGAAATTTGCTATCCGATTTACAAAAGATTTCCAGGACTAGTTTACGCAGACGTTAATGGCTTTAGACTTGAGACACAAAAAAGAGAAGACGTCATACGTGATGTTAATTGGTTGACTGCCGTAGGCTCGATTATACTTGAAAAATATCCCAGTATCGTAAAAGCTACAGAGCATCCTCCAGCGGGTGTCATTGTACATCGTTATGATACCGGAGTCATTTTCCAGGCCGGCGCTCGGCCCATGATCGGCAACGCCAATTATGATGACGTGCCACCTGCCTATAAGGCCGTCAACAGAATCCTGAGGCCGGCCAGGTTTGAAGAGTACAGCGGACCGTACCTGCGCGTACCTGATATTGTTGATGGTAACGCCGCGACGCGCGAATGGATTACGCGCTTTGACTGATTTTCGAAGGAATTTTCGATGGAATACATCAGAATCGACATATCCCGCCCCACCGACGACGACCCTACGCTGGTCGTCTCCGAAATCGGCAGGGACGACCGCGCCGAAGTCCGCCGGGTCGCACATTTCCCCGACGGGCGCATTGAACGCGCCTCGGAAGAGACGGAGACGCGCGACACCCGACTCTCCGTCCCGGCCCTCCCGACCCTCAACGAACTCCGTGCTCACGGCGCATCCGAGTGGACTGCCCGGTTAATCACCAAGGAAGAGTTCGAGGATCTCTGGACGGAGGCGTGCGCGCGCCAGACACGATAGCATCATGCCCACCGACCGCCTCCCCGCCATCCTCGCCGTCGGCCTGTGCAGCCCGCTCGGTGCCACGTTCGCCGAGACCGCCCGGCGCTACGCCGCGGGCGAGCGGGCACAGCGGTTCGAACGCGCCCTCGTCGGCGCGGACGGGCTGCCACCGACGCTCGCCCAGGCGATCCCGATCGCCGAGTGCCGCGACTACGGTCGGCGGCTGCGGCGCCTGCTCGCCGCCGCGCTCGCCGATTGCGCCGGCCAGGTGCCGCCGCCGCCGGGCGGCTGGCTCCTGCGGCTCACGGTGCGGCCGGAGCTCTGCGAGCATCCCGACCGGGACGCGTTCCGCGCTTCCCTGCTGGAGCCGCATGCCGGCCTCCTGCGCGACCTCGACCTCCTGCCGGGCGGGCCGGCCGAGGCCCTGTCCGACCTCGCCCACGCCGCCGTCGCGGTCCGGGACGGGGCCGAGGACCACGTCCTGGTCGGTGCCCTCGACAGCGCCATCCACCCGCTCCTGCTCGACCGCCTCGCGGTGGAGGAGCGGATCCTGATGCGCGGCAATCCCTGGGGCCTGATCCCCGGCGAGGCCGCGGTCGTGATGGCCCTCGGCCTCGAGACCGGGGAACCGGCCCACGGTCCCGGGCGCGGTGCCGTGCTCGGCGTCTTCCGCGGCGTCGAGGAGGAGGACGTGGCCGCGCCGCGGGGCCTGATCGGGCGGGGGCTCGCCAAGGCCTTCGCGCGCGGTGCCCGCTTCCTGCCGCCGGACCGCCTGCTGGCCGACCTCACCGGCGAGCGCTGGCGGGCCGAGGAGTTCGGCGTCGCGGTCGCGCGCGCCGCCGCGCCCGAGGCCGGCATCGCCGCGCTCGCCGCCGATCCGGAGACGCCCGCGCTGCATCTCGGCGATTGCGGCACGGCGGCGGGCCTGCTGCTCCCCGCCCTCGCCCTGGCCGACCCGCCCCCCCGCGCCGCCGCCGGGCCGGTCGCGATGGTCTCGGTGAGCTCCCGGGAGACCGGCGCCCGCGCGGTCGGCTTCGTCGAGCGGTGCGGAGCGGGTGCCGCGTAGGGCCGGACCGGTCCCCTGCCGGCGGGGATTGCCCCGGCTCCGGCGCGGGGGCACAGTCGCGGCGGGGTCGGATTCCGCATGGCAGCAGGCGACGGGTCGACGGTGCGACGGATGGCATGGGGCCTGGCCGGCCTCGTCCTCGCGGCGGCCGTCTGGCTCGGGTCCGCCCTCGCGCATCTCCCGCCCCTCGACCTCGCCGCGGCGCAGGCCCGCTCGACCGTCGTCCTCGACCGGTCCGGGACCCTGCTGCGCCCCTTCGCCACCGCCGACGGGCGCTGGCGGCTGCCGCTCGAGCCGGCGGCGACCGATCCCCGCTTCCTCGCCCTGCTGACCGCCTACGAGGACCGGCGCTTCCGCGAGCATGCCGGCGTCGATCCGCGGGCGCTGCTGCGGGCCGCCGGGCAGTGGCTCGCGGCGGGGCGGATCGTGTCGGGGGCGTCCACCCTGTCGATGCAGGTGGCGCGCCTCGTCGAGCCGCGGGGCGAGCGCTCGCTCACGGCCAAGCTGCGCCAGATCGCCCGGGCGGTCGAATTGGAGCGGCGGTTGGGCAAGGACGGGGTCTTGCGGCTCTACCTCGCGCTCGCCCCCTATGGCGGGCCGGTCGAGGGCCTGCGGGCGGCGAGCCTCGCCTATTTCGGGCGCGAGCCGGCGCGGCTCACCCTCGCCGAGGCCGCCCTGCTGGTGGCGCTGCCCCAGGCGCCGGAGGCGCGCCGGCCCGACCGGTTCCCGGAGGCCGCCCGCCGGGCCCGCGACCGGGTGC
>NZ_JACWCT010000124.1 GCF_016613415.1 Methylobacterium ajmalii
CCCGGTGCCGATGGCGTTCCACTCGTTCGGCGGCTGGAAGGCGTCGCTGTTTGGCGACCATCACATGCACGGGCCGGAGGGGGTGCGGTTCTACACCCGGTTGAAGACCATCACGACCCGCTGGCCCACCGGCATCCGCGCCGGCGCCGAGTTCGTGATGCCGACGATGAAGTGACCGCGGCGGCGAAGGAGGCGGGGCCGAGCCGAGCTTCCTTCGCCTTATCCCGGCCAAGCAGATTTTGCCTAAGTGGTCGCCGATTCGGTGCCGGAAGTCTGCGACGAAACAAGAACCTGAGCGGGCGAAGCGTTGGCCTGCCCACGGTACACGACAGGGGCGTGAAGCCTCTCTGCGTCAAGGCTTTCCCATACACCACCTCATCCTGAGGTGTTGGCGATCAAAGATCGCACGTGATCGACGATCGCTGAGCCTCGAAGGACGCCTCCAGAAATCGCAGCGACATCCGGAGGCCTCCTTCGAGGTCAGTCGATCTTCGATCGACTAACGCCTCAGGATGAGGTCGCGGGTGGGAGAGGTAATCATCGCGGATTCACGTCGCTGCCGTGTGCCGTGAGGCCTGCCAACGCAAGTCTGCTTAAGCGCTTCGGGCGCTTGGGGACACACCGACGATGAGAGATCCCGTGACGAGCGATCCGGCCGCGGCCCGGCCTCTGCGCATCGCGATCAATCTCGCCAACGCGGCGCTCGTGCGGATCGGGGAGCACGACGGCGAGCCGCACGGGATCGCCGTCGACCTGGGCCGCGCGCTCGGCGAGTGGCTCGATCGCCCGGTCCGCCTCGTGACCTTCCCGTCGGCCGGCGCCCTCATGGCGTCCGTCGGCGACGCCGGATGGGACGTCGCGTTCATCGCCGTCGATCCGGCGCGCGCCGACCGCGTGGCGTATAGCCGCCCTTATACGCGCATCGAGGCCGTTTTCGCCGTCCGGGAGACGAGTCCGCTCCGGAACGGCGACGACGTCGACCGGCCGCAGGTCCGGGTCGCATCGGCGGCCGGGGCCGCCTACCACGGCCATCTCGCCCGGTCCCTCCGGCACGCCGAGCTGTCGATGGTGCCGACGCCGGGCGACGCTCTGCGGCTCCTCTGCGAGGGCGGATGCGACGTCGCGGCGGGCGTCAGGCAGGCCGTCGAGGCGTTCGCGGCGCAGCGCACGGATCTCCGCCTCCTGCCGGGCCGGTTCATGGCGATCGAGCAGGCGCTCGCCGTGCCGCGGCAAGGGACGCTCGGCGCCAGCGTGCTTGATGAGTTTCTCGCGCACGCAGCAGCGAAGGGCATGATCGATGACGGTGCGATCTAACGCTCTATTTCAAATATAACTGCAGAATATAACTTATTTATACAATATATTTATCGGATCTGTCTCGATCGAACTTGAAAATCCTGGCTCATCGCTTGCTGGATGCAGTACCGGCGCCGTCGCCCGCCCGCGGCGACGGGCCTGCCGGGCAGGACGACGGCCCCGGAAGAAGCCGTCGATGGGGATCGCGGCGGCCCGCTCGCCTTCTCGTCGCGAGCGCTGGCCGACGAAAAGGCGGTTTCAGGCGGCCCGCACGGTGGCGAGGAATCGGGCGACCTCGGCGCCGAGATGCTCGGATTGCCGCGACAGCTCGGAAGCTGCGGACAGGACCTGTCCGGCCGCCGCCCCCGTCTCCTCCGATGCCTGCGCCACCCCGGCGATGTTGCCCGTCACCTCGGTCGTCCCCACCGAGGCCTGGGCGACGTTGCGCACGATCTCCTGCGTGGCCGCGCCCTGCTGCTCCACCGCCGCCGCGATCGACGTCGCCACGCTGTCGATCTCCCGGATGCGGCTTGTGATCGCGCCGATCGCCGTCACCGCCTGCGCGGTCACCCCCTGCACCTCGCCGATCTGGCGCGCGATCTCCTCGGTCGCCTTGGCGGTCTGCTCGGCCAGCGCCTTCACCTCCGTGGCCACCACCGCGAAGCCGCGCCCCGCCGCGCCGGCGCGCGCCGCCTCGATCGTGGCGTTGAGCGCCAGCAGGTTGGTCTGGCCGGCGATGCCCGAGATCATCCCGACCATGTCGCCGATCCGGCCGGCGTTCTGGCTGAGCGCCTGGACGAGCTGCGCGGTCTGGCTCGCCTCGCCCACCGCCGCCTGGGCGAGATGGGCCGAGCCGGTCACCTGGCGGCCGATCTCCTGCACCGAGGCGCCGAGCTCCTCGGCCGCCACCGCGACCGTGTTGACGTTGGTGGCGGCTTCTTCCGCGGCGGCGGCCACGGTGGTCGACTGGGACGCGGTCTCCTGGGCGGTGTCGGTCATCTGCTGGGCGGTAGCTTGGAGCTCGGTGGCCGAGGACGAGACCATGCCGACGATGCCGCCGACGGCGCGCTCGAAGCCGTCTGCGAGCTCGATCATGGTGCGCTTGCGCTCGGCGGCCGCCGCCGCGTCGGCGCGGCGCTTGATCTCGGCCTCCTCGGCGGCCTTGCGGGCGACCATCGCCTTGATGCCCTCGACCGCCTTGCCGACGGCGCCGATCTCGTCGCCGCGGCCGGCCTCCCGGATCTCGGCGTCGATCTCGCCGCGGGCCATGCGCTGCAGCACCCCGACGAGGCCGGCGAGCGGACGGGTGATGCCGAAGACCACGATGAGGACCGAAAGCGCGATCGCTCCGATCAGCCCGGCCGCCGCCGCGGCGGTCAGCATCCACACGGCCTTCGAGACGGATTGCTCCGCCTCGTCCCGGGCCTGGCGCAGCTCGGCGTTCAGGCGATCGACGCGCTCCTCGACGAAGGTCCGCATCTTCTCGCGGGCGGCGCCGGCGTCGACCAGCAGGGCTTTGACCGCCGCCTCGTTGTCGTTCCTGAGGCCGAGGGCGGCCGCCCTGTCGGTGGCGGCGAAAAAGGCCTGCAGCAGGCTTTGAAGCGTCTGGTTAATGGCCTGGCGCTGCGGCGTATCGGCCATTGCGATCAGGGTGTTCGCGGCGTCGAGCGAGGCCCTCACGGCGGCGTCGTAGCGGAGCTTGTACCCCGCCAACTCCCGCTCGCGGGTCTCGAGGATGAGGTTGCGGGCCGCGATGGCAACCTCGTTGGTGTTGATCCTGATGCTCAGGATCCGCTCGAGCCGGACGGTTTGCTGGTCGACGATGCCGCGCATCTGCTTGGCAAGGCCATCGAGGCTGCCGACGGCATAGACGACCAGCCCGCAGGACACGGCCGCCATGAGCAGCAGCGGCACGACCGATTTCAGCATGATTTTGGTATTGCGAAGCATGACAGATTCCCCCGTCCGGTAATTTTTATGCAAACAGCATCTCCCAAATATAATTTACAATCTACTAATGTACGCAATTTTGAAATCGTTTTCACGAATAAAAACTCCAGAATATATCTTATGAAAATCATCGAAAATCGATAGAATTTTTATGTGCTCTAGGTCATAACAAGAATATATCATTTTTTCCCTACAGGCTACAGGGAGGTAGAATGGGTTCCGTTAGGGCGGAACGACCGGACTGTCATCTGCTGAACATTCGATGCCGATCAAATCGCCCTGCAATCCAATCGCGCACGTCAGGGCGGCCGGGCGATGTGCCGCCGACGGCCTCGATCCCTGCCGCCGCTCCGCCCGCATCGACCGACGCCCCGTGCCCGTGCCCGCACCGCGCGGACGATCCGGTCGGATATCGGCCCGCTCGGGGTGGTCTCGTCCCGGGCGCGGCCATGCTCGCCCGGTCCGGCATGACGCTCCAAGTTGGAGTGCCAAGCTTGACGGTTGCATGGGTTGTTTCTACCCTGCGGCGTGATCCGTGATGATGTCGATCGTATAAGTATCTCTCACAAAACTCCCGATCACCGCCTCGGCTCGCTGTGGTGGCGACATCGCGGCGGGAGTTTTGTGAGGTGCACTAAGACGGGGTCGGGTGAATGGGTGCCGCTTCGTCACGGTACGATGTGCAAGAGCATGCCGGATCGAACTACAGGGAAGTCCTGGCGAAGATCCACGCGACGCTGCAGCCGCGCAATTACTTCGAGATCGGCACCCGGGAAGGCGGCACGCTCGCTTTGGCGAAGTGCGACGCGATCGCCGTCGATCCCACCTTCGTCATCGCCGATCCCGCCATCTTTTCGACGCGTCGGATGTCGCTGCTGTACCAGATGACGTCCGACGACTTCTTCGCACGGTTCGACCCCAGGGACCTGTTCGGCGAGCCCGTCCAGTTCGCCTTCCTGGACGGCATGCACCGGTGCGAGTTCCTGCTCAGGGATTTCTACAACACGGAGGCGGTGTCCGCCCCGAACTCGGTGATCGCCCTGCACGATTGCCTGCCGCCGGAACTGCCGATGACGGCGCGCACCGAGGCGGGCATCGTCCCGGTCAAGCCGTCGCGCACCGGGTGGTGGACCGGCGACGTCTGGCGCACGGCGCTCCTCCTCAGGCAGGTCCGGCCCGACCTGGAGATCCTGGCGCTCGATTCCTTCCCGACCGGGCTCGTGCTGGTCACCAACCTCGATCCCGGGTCGTCGTACCTGAAGGACAACTACAACACCCTCCTCAAGAGGATGATGTCGTACGACCTGGCGACGATCGGCATCGAGCGCTTCTTCGAGGAGATCCGGGTCGTCAGCACGTCCGAGATCGACAGCGACGAGAAGCTGACGGCGCGGTTCTGGCTCTGAGGGTCCGTCGCGGCACGGTCGCCGCGCCCCGTCCCGGGCACGCTCGCTGCAACACGCGAGGGGGCCTTCAGCCCTCCGCGGCCCGCAGCGAGCGGGCGCAGGCCGAGAGGATCGCCCGCGCGGTCTCCGGGTAGTCGCCGTCCAGGACGGCCTCGAGGGTGCCGACGGTCTCGGCCAGCAGCGCCTCGCCGTCGGCGACGCCCTGCTTGTGCAGCGCGACCGCGAGCGCGGTCGTCAGGGTGGCGAAGGCGACACCCACATCCTGGTCGGTCATGAGAGGATTCCGTTCCGTCGCGGAGCCGGCTGCCGGGCGATCCTGCCGGGCTGCGAGCCTCTCCGGGGGGAAGGACCGGGGTACGATGGTGGGCGCGACAGGGATCGAACCTGTGACCCCTACGATGTCAACGTAGTGCTCTCCCGCTGAGCTACGCGCCCATCGCCCCGTGCAAGCCGTAGCTCGCCGTGCGGTCCGTCTTCGGGCGGTCCCGTCGCCGGGGCGCCCTGGTCTGGTACAAGCGACCGAGCGGTCTCGGTCTCGTCGCGCTCCGGGGGGATGACCCCTGACATCCGAAGTGCGATGGTGGGCGCGACAGGGATCGAACCTGTGACCCCTACGATGTCAACGTAGTGCTCTCCCGCTGAGCTACGCGCCCTCGAGGCCGTGTGGGCGGCCCCGGTGTGAGAGGGCGTATAGAGGCAGTCGCGGCGGGTGACAAGACGGTTCCGCGGGCCGGCACGGTTTTCCGTCGCCGGCTCCAGATGGCGGCTCGGGCCGGGCGCCGGCCGGGCGGTCCCGCCCGCCGGGCGCCGCGGCCGTACGAGCCTCGATCGCGCCTGTCCCGGGCTCTGGCCGGGCCTTGCCAGCCGCTCCCGCCGCCTGCTACACGGTCGGCCGCCTGACTTGGCGTAACCAATTGATTTCGTTGAGAATGACGAGGCCCGGCTCCGCTCGCCGGCCCCGCGGCGGCGATAGAGGCGCGAGCACAGGTGACGGCCCAGACCCCTTCCGCGTCCCTCCCCGCCTCCCGGCCCGCCGCCCTGCAGGCGTCGCTCCGCCTCGGGCGCGGCCGCGTCGTCCGGCGCGATTTCGCCCGCCTCGCGCTCGAGTTCGGGGCCGAGGGGCTGAGTCTCGACGTGGCGGATCTCGGGCTCGGGGCGCGCTGGGTCTCGATCGCCTTCAAGGACGAGAACCACGGCGCCTTCAGCCGGGTCGAGCTCACCGCCATCGTGGACGGGCCGGAGGGGCCGCAGGGCACCAGCCTCGACGAGCGCGCCTTCGGCCACGGGCGCTTCACCTGGCTCGGGCGGCTGCCCGCCGGCACCACGTCCCTGCGGCTGACCCCGACGCTCGGCGAGCCGGCGCTGGCCATCGCCGAGTTCACCGTCACGGTGCGCAGCCGCCTCGCCCTCGTCGGCCGGGCGGCCCTGCGCCGGCCGGTCCTCACCGCCCAGGCCCTCTTCTGGCGCTCCGTCGGCAAGCGGGTGCGCTCGCAGCACCGTCTCGCCCGCGCCCTCGTGCCGCCGGGGCTCACCGGCTACGACACCTGGGTCCGTCACTTCGACACCCTGAGCGAGGCCGACCGCGGCCGCATCACCGCCGAGGTGGCGCAGTGGCGCGAGCCGCCGCTGATCTCGGTGGTGATGCCGGTCTACGACCCGGGTTCCAAGGTCCTGGAGGAGGCCCTGCGCTCGGTGCGCGGGCAGCTCTACCCGCATTGGGAGCTCTGCATCGCCGACGACGCCTCGACCGACCCGGCGGTGCCGCGGCTGCTCGCCCGGGCGGCGGCCGAGGATCCGCGCATCCGCGTCGAGCGCCGGCCCGAGAACGGCCACATCGCGGCGGCCACCAACACCGCGCTGGCGCTCGCCCGCGGCGCCTACGTCGCCTTCATGGACCACGACGACGTGCTGCCGGCCCACGCCCTCTATGAAGTGGCGAAGGCGATCCGGCGCGAGCCCGACCTCGACCTGATCTACAGCGACGAGGACAAGATCGACGCCGACGGCCGGCGCTTCGAGCCGCACTTCAAGGGCGACTGGAACCCCGAGCTCCTCTACGGCCAGAACTACCTCAACCACCTGACGGTAGTGCGCCGCAGCCTCGTCGCGGCGGTGGGGGGGCTGCGCCCGGGCTTCGAGGGCAGCCAGGACCACGACCTGCTCCTGCGCCTGAGCGACCGGCTCGACCCGGCCCGGGTGCGCCACCTGCCGGCGATCCTGTACCACTGGCGCACCGCGATCGGCTCCGGCACCTTCTCGGACGCGTTCCTGGCGCGGGCCGAGGCGGCGCGCCTCCAGGCCCTGGAGGAGCTGGTGGCGCGGCGCGGCTGGCCGCACCGGGTCGAGCGGGGCCCGCTCGGCTTCAACCGGCTGGTGCGCGCCCTGCCCCACCCGGCCCCGCTCGTCTCGGTGGTGATTCCGACAAAGGACCGGGCCGAGCTGCTGCGCGTCGTCCTCGACGGGCTCCTGACCGGGACCGACTATCCGGCGATCGAGGTCGTGGTGGTCGACAACGGCAGCACCGAGCCCGCGGCCCTGGCGCTCCTGGAGCAGGCCGCCGCCGATCCGCGGGTGCGGGTGCTGTCGCGCCCCGGCCCGTTCAACTTCTCGGGGCTCTCGAACGACGGTGCTGCGGCCGCGCGCGGGCCGCTGCTCCTGTTCCTCAACAACGACATCGAGGTGGTCGCGCCGGGCTGGCTCACGGAACTGGCCTCGATCGCGGTCGAGGACGGGGTCGGTGCCGTCGGCGCCAAGCTGTCCTATCCGGACGGCACGCTCCAGCACGGCGGCGTGGTGCTGGGGGTCGGCGGCGTCGCCGGCCACAGCCACCCGGATATCGGGCCCGACGACCCGGGCTATTTCGGCCGCATGGTGATCTCGCAGGAGGTCTCGGCGGTTACCGGCGCCTGCCTGATGATGCGGCGCGCGGTGTTCGAGGAGGTCGGCCGGTTCGACGCCGCGCATCTGGCGGTCGCCTTCAACGACATCGACCTGTGCCTGCGGGTGCGCAAGGCCGGCTACCGGGTGATCTGGACGCCGCACGCCGCCCTGACGCACCACGAATCGAAGAGCCGCGGCAAGGAGGACACCCCCGAGAAGCGCGCCCGCTTCGAGGCCGAGGTCGCCACCATGACCGAGCGCTGGGGGCCGGAGCTGCGCAACGACCCCTACTACAACCCGAACCTCGCCCGGGCGAAGGCGCTGTTCCGCCTCTGGTGACGGGGCGGACGTTGCCCGTTTTGCACTGCAACGCTACAGCGGTGCCCGCGGGCGCCGCGCCGCGCCGCTGCCGGGAGGACGTGAGATGCGCGTTGCGATGGTGGGGGCGGGGTATGTCGGCCTGGTCTCCGGAGCCTGCTTCGCCGATTTCGGCCACACCGTCACCTGCGTCGACACGGCGCCGGAGAAGATTACCGCCCTCAAGGAGGGCCGCATCCCGATCTACGAGCCCGGCCTCGACGCGCTGGTGGCCGAGAACGTGCGCCAGGAGCGCCTGACCTTCACCACGAACCTCGCCCAGGCGGTCGCCGGGGCCGACGCGGTGTTCATCGCGGTCGGCACGCCCTCGCGTCGGGGCGACGGCTTCGCCGACCTCTCCTACGTCTACCAGGCAGCGCGCGACATCGCCGCCGCCGTCACCGGGCCCACCGTCGTCGTCACCAAGTCCACGGTGCCGGTCGGCACCGGCGACGAGGTCGAGCGGATCGTCCGCGAGGCGCGGCCGGACATCGCCATCGCGGTCGCCTCGAACCCCGAATTCCTGCGCGAGGGCGCGGCGATCTCCGACTTCAAGCGGCCCGACCGCATCGTCGTCGGTGCCGACGATCCCGCCGCGGCCGCCGTGGTGAGCGAGCTCTACCGCCCGCTCTACCTCAACCACGCGCCGATCCTGGTGACGAGCCGGCGCACCGCCGAGCTGACCAAGTACGCGGCCAACGCCTTCCTGGCCACCAAGATCACCTTCATCAACGAGATCGCCGACCTGTGCGAGCAGGTCGGCGCCGACGTGCAGGAGGTCGCCCGCGGCATCGGCCTCGACAACCGCATCGGGCGCAAGTTCCTGCATGCCGGGCCGGGTTACGGCGGCTCGTGCTTTCCCAAGGACACGCTGGCGCTGGTCAAGACCGCCCAGGATGCGGGCTCGCCGGTGCGCCTCGTCGAGACGGTGGTGGCGGTCAACGACAGCCGCAAGCGCGCCATGGCCCGCAAGGTGATCGCCGCCTGCGGCGGGTCGGTCCGCGGCAAGCGGATCGCCGTGCTGGGGCTGACCTTCAAGCCCAACACCGACGACATGCGCGACGCGCCCTCGCTGTCGATCATCACCGGGCTGCAGGATGCCGGCGCCGCGGTGACGGCCTACGACCCGGAGGGCATCGAGCAGGCCCGCCCGCTCCTGCCCGACGTGGCCTATGCCACCGATGCCTATGCCTGCGCGGAGGGCGCGCACGCTCTCGTGATCGTGACCGAGTGGGACGCCTTCCGGGCGCTCGACCTCAAGCGCCTGCGCGAGGCGATGGCCGAGCCGGTTCTCGTCGACCTGCGCAACGTCTACCGGCCCGAGGATGCCCGCAAGCACGGCTTCGCCTATGCCAGCGTCGGGCGGCCCTGACCGATCCGCCGGATCCCGATCGTCGATCGGGATCCGTTCCCTGTCATGAATCCAGACGATCGCCGGGAGCGAGCCGATGCAGACCTTCTTCGTCGAGATCAAGTGCCGCCTGGGAAAGACCTACACCGTGGCGAGTGCTCTGGCCGATCGGGAGATCGCCTCCGAGATCTACTCGACGGCCGGCCACTACGATGTCCTGGCGAAGTTTCACGTCGATGACGGGGTGGATATCGGACATTTCGTGGCCGAGCACGTCCAAACCATCGCGGATATCCAGGATACCCGCACCATCATCACCTTCAAGGCGTTCTGAGCGCGATCGGCCCGCCTCGCCGCTCCGCCCCATTGCCACCCGATTCGTCGGGTCTAAGGCGGGGCGGGCGCGACCGGCCCGGCTCGGGGTGCCTTCGAGCTTGGCAGCATTACCTGTGAGTTCTGGTATTTCTACCGGATGACAGTGTTGTGGCGCCTATGCGGGCCTTGTGCCTCGCTATGCCGCAGGACTTCGACTGATGAAGGCATGTCACAGGTGGGCCAAGTCTTGCCCTATCGGTGCGGATGGCTCCGTTCCGGGGTTGGCGCGGTGCCGGCCTCATACTATGGGTTAGGGTGAATGCCCGGGTGCGGCGCCGCCGCGTCCCGTCCTCCGTAAATGAGCGTGTGCGAAGCGAACGTGATACAGCGTCCTGACATCGCGATCATCGGTCGGTCCTGCCGGCTGCCGGGCGCCTCTGGCGTCGACAGCCTGTGGCAGATGCTCGTCGAGGGACGGTGCGCCGTCTCGCGCATCCCGGAGGACCGGTGGTCCCTGGAGCGCATGGGCCACCCCCGGGCGCAGGAGCGCGGCAAGAGCTACACCTGGGCGGCCGGCGTCATCGACGATCCGTGGTCGTTCGATCCGTCGGTCTTCGGCATCTCGCCCCGCGAGGCCGAGCAGATGGACCCGCAGCAGCGCCTGCTGCTGGAGCTGACCTGGGAGGCCCTGGAGAATGCGGGCCTGCGGCCGTCGGCGGTCGCCGGCAGCCCGATCGGCGTGTTCGTGGGCGCCTCCTCGCTCGATTACGGCAACCTGCGGGTGCTCGACACCGCCTCGGGCGACGCCTACGCGGCGACCGGCAACACCCTGTCGATCCTCTCGAACCGCATCTCCTACATCTTCGACCTGAAGGGGCCGAGCTTCACCCTCGACACCGCCTGCTCGTCGTCCCTCGTCGCGCTGGACGCCGCGGTCTCGGCGATCGCCTCGGGGCGGATCGACACGGCGGTGGTGGCGGGCGTCAACCTGCTGGTCAGCCCGTTCAACTTCGTGTCGTTCTCGAACGCCTCGATGCTGTCGCGCACCGGCCTGTGCCAGGCCTTCTCGGCCAGCGCCGACGGCTACGTGCGGGCCGAGGGCGGCGTCGTCCTGGTGCTGCAATCGGCCGAGGCCGCCGCCCGCAACGGCGCGACCGTGCGCGGCGTGATCGCCGCCTCGAAGGTCAACTCGGACGGGCGCACCACCGGCATCTCCCTGCCGTCGGGCTACGCGCAGGGCGCGCTGCTGGAAGAGATCTACCGCGAGGCCGGGGTCGCCCTCGACGCGATCGCCTTCATGGAGGCCCACGGCACCGGCACCCCGGTCGGCGACCCGATCGAGGCCGGCGCCATCGGCGGCAAGCTCGGCCGCGGCCGCTCGACCCCGCTGCCGATCGGCTCGATCAAGACCAATATCGGCCATACCGAGCCGGTCTCCGGCCTCGCCGGCCTGCTCAAGGCGAGCCTGGCGCTGGAGCACGACCTGCTGCCGCCCTCGCTGCACAGCGCCGAGCTCAACCCGGCGATCCCGTTCGACGAGCTGAACCTCGCGGTCAACCGCACCCTGCGCCCCCTGCCCCGCACCGGCGCGGAGCGCTTCGCGGGCGTCAACTCGTTCGGCTTCGGCGGCACCAACGCCCACGTCATCCTGACCGACCCGGCTCCCGTCGCGCCGTCGGCGTCCGCGTCGGACCCCGCCCCCGAGGTGCTGCTGGTCTCGGCCCAGACCAAGGCGGCGCTCGCCGATCTCGCCCAGGACTACGCCGCCCGCCTCGACGGGGCTGACGCGGCCGAGGTGTCGCGCGTCGCCGCCGCCGCCGCGCATCGCCGCGAGCGCCTGCCGGTGCGCGCCGCGATCCCGCTGCGCGACCTCGACGCCGAGGCCGTGACCGAGGCGCTGCGGGCCATCGCCGAGGGCGAGGAGACGCCCGCGGCCTCTCTCGCCACCGCGGTCGAGCGTGCCGGCGGCGTCGCCTTCGTGTATTCGGGCAACGGCAGCCAGTGGGCCGGGATGGGCCGGGACGCCTACGCCCTCAACCCGGTCTTCCGCGCCCGCTTCGACGAGACCGACGCCCTGTTCCGGCCGCTCGCCGGCTGGTCGCTCAAGGAGGCGCTGTTCGCCGACGACCTGGAGGCGCGACTCGCGCTCACCAGCGTGTCGCAGCCGCTGATCTTCGCCATCGAGGCCGCCTCCACGGCCGCCCTGAAGGCCGTCGGCCTCACCCCGACGGCGATCGTCGGCCATTCGGTCGGCGAGATCGGCGCCGCGGAGGCCGCCGGCATCCTGACGCTCGAGCAGGCGGTGAAGGTCATCTTCTACCGCTCGAAGCACCAGGAGGCGACCCGCGGGCTCGGCACCATGGCGGTGCTGCTCGCCCCCGTGGAGGAGGTCGAGGCCTTCCTCGTCGACTATCCCGCGCTCGACATCGCCGCCCTCAACAGCCCGAAGGCCGTGACGGTGGCGGGCCCCGTCGCGATGATCGACGCCGCCATGAAGGCGCTGGCGCGCAAGCGCCGCCGCGGCCGCAAGCTCGACCTCGACTACGCCTTCCACGGCCGCCTGATGGACCCGATCGAGGCGCCGCTGCGCCGCGACCTCGCCGGCCTCGCGCCCTCCCCCGGCACCGTGCCGCTGGCCTCGACGGTGACCGGCGACGTGCTCGACGGCACCGCTTTCGACGCCGGCTACTGGTGGCGCAACATCCGCGAGCCGGTGCGCTTCAGCGCGGCGGTCCAGGCCGCGGCGCAGGCCGGCGCCCGGATCTTCGTCGAGGTCGGCCCGCGCCCGACCCTGCTGCCGCATATCGGCGACTGCCTCGAGCCCCTCGGCCTCGACGGCGCCACCGTCGGCGTGCTGCCGAAGAAGACGCTCGCCGCCGACCCGTTCCGGCGCGCGCTGGCCGCGGCGCTCGCCGCGGGCGCGGCGGTCGACGAGGCCGTGGCCTTCGGGGCCGACCCGGCCGGGGCCGTGGCGCTGCCGCACTACCCCTGGCAGCGCAAGGTCTTCCGCCTGCCGGAGACCACCGAGGCGGTGAACCCCGCGAGCGCCCGGCCCTACCATCCGCTGATCGGCGCCCGCCAGGGCGCGGACGGCCTGGAATGGCTGGCCCATCTCGACGTCGCGACGGTGCCCGAGCTCGACGACCACCGCATCGACGGCCAGGCGATCCTGCCCGGCGCGGGCTTCGCCGAGATGGCGCTGGCGGTCGGCCGCGAGGTCGTGCGCTCCGAGGGCGTGACGCTCGCCGACCTCGAGATCCAGCAGCCGATGGTCTTCGCCGAGGAGGGCGTGCGCGAGGTGCTGTCCCGGTTCTCCCCGGGCGCCAACCTGGTGCAGATCCTCTCCCGGCCGCGCCTGAGCCAGGCGCCCTGGCAGCTCCACGCCGTCGCCAAGCTGGTCGAGGGCGAGACCCCGGCCCCGGCGCGCCTCGCGGTCGCGGCCCTGCCCTCCGAGACCACGGTCGAGGGCGAGGCGCTCTATGCCCGCGCCCGGGCGTCGGGCCTCGGCTTCGGCCCGTCCTTCCGCCAGGTCGCCCGCTCGGCCCGGCTCGACGAGGCCACCATCGTCTCCGAGCTGCAGCCGGCTCACGCCGAGGCCCGCTACGGCCTGGCGCCGGCGCGGCTCGATTCGTGCTTCCACGGCCTGATCCTGCTCTTCGCCGACCTCCTCGGCGAGGCGGCGACCCGGGCCTACGTGCCGATCCGCTTCGGCGAGATCCGGCTGGTGCGCCCCGGCGCGGCCATCGCCCGGGCGGTGATCCGCACCCGGCGCTGCAACGAGCGCAGCATCCTGGCCGACTTCACCCTGGTGGACGAGGCCGGCGAGGTCATCGCCACCTTGCGCGAGGGCCGGTTCCAGGCCCTGCGGATGAAGGCCGGGGGCGACCTCGACGCCTTCGCGATCCGCCAGTTCACCGAGCTCGCCACCGAGCCGACCGCGATCGCGCTGGAGCCGCAGCCGGCGGTCGCCGCCCTGGTGCGGCGCCAGGCCGGTGCGGTCACCGCCAAGGGCGATGCCGCGCTCGGCGCCGGCCACATGCTGCTCGAAGGCTGGGCGACCTCCCTCGCCGACCGGCTCGCCCGCGGCCTCGCCGTCGGCGGCATCGTCGACGTCGCGGCCTCGCGCCGGCTGCCGGCAGCCTTGCGTCCCTGGCTCGTCAACCAGCTCATGGCGCTCGAGGTCAGCGGGCTGGCCGAGTCCGCGGGCGACGACCGCTGGCGCCTGCGCGCCGACGTGACGCTGCCGGCGACCGACGAGATCATGCGCTGGATCGCGGCCGACCATCCCGAATTGTCGGCCGAGCTCCTGCTCTGCGCCGATCTCGGCGCCGTAATGTCGCGCATCCTCGCCGGGACCCTCTCCGACGCTCCCTCCCTGCCGCAGGCGGCGCTCGACGCCTTCTGCTTGCGCGGCGCCACCGTGCGGGCCTCGGCCGACGCAGTGATGCGGCTCCTCGACGACAGCGCCGCCGCGCTGCCGCGCGACCGGGCGCTGCGCCTGCTCCAGGTCGGGTTCGGGCCGCTCTCGGCCCAGGTCGCGACCTTCGCCGGCCTGCATGAGGCGCGCCTCACGGTGTTCGAGGCCGACCGGCGCCTCGCCGAGCGCGCCCGCCTCGCCCTGCCGTCGGGCGTCACGATCGTCGAGGATCCGGCGCAGCTCGGTCTCGCCGCCTTCGACGCCGTGTTGGCGAGCGACGTGCTCCACCGCGCCTCCCGCGACCTCCTCACCCCGCTCGCGGCGTCGCTGGCGGCCGGCGGATTGTTCGCGGCGGTCGAGCCCGGCGCCTCGCTGTTCCGCGACATGGTGTTCGGCCTTGATGCCGGCTGGTTCGAGGTCGCCGGCAACCTGCCGGTCGGGCGCCTCGACGACGTGGCGGGCTGGCAGCGCTCGTTGAGCGCCGTCGGCCTCGTCAAGGTCGCGGCCGACCGGGCGGTCACCCGCAACGGCAACGACCTGCTGCTGCTCGCCGAGGCCCCGCCCCGGCCGAAGGCCGCCGCCGGCCAGACCTTCGCCTTCGTCATCGGCTCCGAGGACGAGTTCGCGGCCGAGACCGCCTCCTCGCTGGCCACCCTCCTGGTCGCGGGCGGGGTCCACGTCTCGATCATCCTCGATTCCGAGGCGTCGCTGCGCGAATTGGAGCGCGAGACCCCCGACACGGTCGTCTACCTCGCCGGCGCCTTCAACCGCGGCGGCGAGGCGGCCGAGCGGCTGCGCGAGCGCTGCCTCGGGCTCAAGCGCTGCGTCGAGCATCTCGGCACCCGCCAGACCCGGCTCTGGGTCGTCTGCCCCGGCGCCACCCGCGACCGCGGCGGGCCGGCCTGCAGCGTCGAGGCCGGGGTGTGGGCCTTCACCCGCACGCTGGCCAACGAGGTCGCCTCCCTCGACGTGCGCCGCATCGACCTCTCGCCGTCGATCTCCTCGAAGCGCGCCGCCGAGCGCCTGCGCGACCTGATCCTGTCGGGCACGCACGAGACCGAGATCGTGGTCGACGACGCCGCCACCCGGGTGGTGCGCTTCGCGCAAGGGGCGCGGCCCGTCCGCCGCTCCGGCGCCGCAGCTCCCGCCGCGCGCCTCGAGCGCAGCACCACCGGCGGCCTCAACGAGATGCACTGGGGGCCGGCCGAGCGGGCCGCCCCGGGTGCCGGCCAGATCGAGATCGCGGTCGAGGCCACCGGCCTCAACTTCCGCGACGTGCTCTGGGCCCTGTCGATGCTGCCCGAGGAGATCCTGGAGGACGGCTTCGCCGGCCCGCGGCTCGGCCTCGAATGCGCCGGCCGCGTCGCGGCGGTCGGTGCGGGCGTGACCGCGTTCAAGCCCGGGGACCGGGTGGTGGCCTTCGCCCAGTCGGGCTTTGCCACCCACATCGTGGTGCCCGAGATGGTCGTGGCGGCCGCCCCCGAGGGGCTGTCGTCCGAGGCGGCCGCCACCACGCCGGTCGCCTTCCTCACGGCCTTCTACGGCCTGGTGACGCTCGCCCGCCTCAAGGCCGGCGAGTGGGTGCTGGTCCATGGCGGCGCCGGCGGCGTCGGCCTCGCGGCGCTCCAGATCGCCCGGATGCGCGGCGCCCGGGTCATCGCCACCGCGGGCTCGAACGAGAAGCGGGCGCTGGTCAAGGCGCTGGGCGCCGAGCACGTGCTCGATTCCCGCTCGCTCGCCTTCGTCGACGACATCCGCCGCATCACCGGCGACGGCGTCGACGTGGTGCTCAACAGCCTGTTCGGCGAGGCGATGGAGCGCAGCCTCAACTCGCTCAAGCCCTTCGGGCGCTTCGTCGAGCTGGGCAAGCGCGACTACGTCGCCAACACCCATATCGGCCTGCGGCCGTTCCGCCGGAACCTGTCCTACTTCGGCGTCGACCTCGACCAGCTGCTCCAGTTCCAGCCCGACGAGGGCAAGCGGCTGTTCCGCGAGGTGATGGCGCTCTTCACCGACGGCAGCCTGAAGGCGCTGCCCTACCAGCCCTTCGCGGCGGAAGAGGTCTCGGACGCCTTCCGGCTGATGCAGCAATCGGGTCACGTCGGTAAGATCGTGATCGCGCCGCCGAAGGCCGGCACGATCCCGGCCGAAACGGGCAAGCCCTTCGTGGTCGCCACCGACCGCGTCCACCTCGTCACCGGGGGGCTCGGGGGCTTCGGCATCGAGGCGGCACGCTGGCTCGCCGACCGGGGGGCGCGCCACATCGCGCTCGTCGGCCGCAAGGCGCCGTCCGGCGAGCCCGCGCTCTCGACGATCGCCGAGCTGAAGGCCCGCGGCGTGTCGGTTCAGGTCGAGTCCTGCGACATCGCCGACCGTGCCTCGGTCCAGCGCCTGCTGGATCGCGTCGAGGCCAAGGGGGTGAAGCTCGCCGGCATCATCCACGGCGCGATGGTGCTGCAGGACGGCCTGATCGCCAACCTCGATCCGGCCGCCCTCGAAGCGGTGATCGCCCCGAAGGTGATCGGCGCCGGTCACCTCGACGCGCTCACCCGCGACCGGGCGCTCGACTACTTCGTGCTGTTCTCCTCGGCCACGACCTTCATCGGCAATCCGGGCCAGGGCTCCTACGTCGCCGCCAACGGCTTCATGGAGGGGCTGGCCCGCCAGCGCCGCCGCCTCGGCCTTCCGGCCCTGGCGGTGGCCTGGGGCGCCATCGGCGACGTCGGCGTGCTCGCCCGCAACAAGGCGGTGATGGAGACGCTGGCCGGCCGCGTCGGCGTGACCCCGGTCGATGCCCGCAAGTCCCTCGACCTGATGGCCGAGGCGCTGGGCGTGCAGGGCGGCGCTTCCGACGACGGGGTGATCGCCATCGCGTCGATGCACTGGGGCAAGGCGCGCGAGCGCCTCGCCACCCTGCGCTCCCCGAGCTATGCCAGCCTCGGTTCCGAGCAGCAGGCGGAGGCCGGCGGCGCGGTCGCGATCAGCATCCCGGGCCTGTTGCGCGCCCACGACCTCGACGACGTCCGCAAAACGGTGGCGGACGCCATCGTGGAGGACATCGCCCGGATCCTGCGCCTGCCCAAGGACGACATCAGCCGGGTGCGCCAGCTCTCCGAGATCGGCCTCGACTCGCTGATGGGCGTCGAGCTCGGCGCGAGCCTGCAGGAGCGCTTCGGCCTCGACGCGCCGCCGTCGGGCGTGTCGAGCGGCCAGACCGTGACCGAACTCGCCGACACCCTGATCCAGTCGGTGGCGGCCCCGGTCGACGAGAGCGCGGCGGCGGTGGTCAGCCTGTCGCAGCGCCACGGCGGGGTCGAGTCGGCCGATGCCGAGGCGCTGCAATCCCTCCAGGCGCTGGTCGAGAAGAACAGCCAGGACATCAAGGTCATCACCCAATGAGCAGCGGATCCTCCCATGGCGCGGGCGGGCGCGAGGCCCTGGCGGGCTTCGTCGCCGCCCGCCTCGGCAAGGCTCCCGTCCGCCCCGCCCCGGCCCGGCCGGAGCCCAAGCCCGCGCTCGCGCAGGCCCAGAGCTTCGACAGCCTGCCGGCCTACAAGGAGCTGAAGCTCCAACGCTCCGCCGCCGACCTGATCGGCCTCGGCAATCCGTTCTTCCGCGTCCACGACGCCAAGGCCGGCGCGACGACGCAGATCGACGGGCGGACCTTCACCAACTTCTCGTCCTACGACTATCTCGGGCTCAACGGCCATCCGGAGGTGAACGCGGCGGCGCAGGCCGCGCTGTCGACCTACGGCACCTCGGCCTCGGCGAGCCGGATCGTCGCCGGCGAGCGCCCGGGCCACCTCGTCCTCGAGAAGGCGCTGGCCGCCCATTACGGCACCGAGGCCTGCGTGGTCATGGTGAGCGGGCACGCCACCAACGTCGCCACCATCGCGGCGCTGCTCGAGCCCGGCGACGTGATCTACCACGACACCCTGATCCACAATTCGGTGGTCACCGGCGCGCAGCTGTCGGGCGCCCAGCGCCGCAGCTTCGCCCATAACGACCTCCAGGCCCTCGAGTCGCTCCTGCACGCGACGCGCCACGAGCACCGCCGGGCGCTGATCGTGATCGAGGGCCTCTACAGCATGGACGGGGACGCCCCCGACCTCGCCGGCTTCGTCGCCCTCAAGGAGCGCTACGGCGCCTGGCTGATGGTCGACGACGCCCACGGCCTCGGCGTGCTCGGTAAGGACGGCCACGGCCTGCACGAGCATTGCGACGTGCCCCCCGGCAGCGTCGACATCTGGATGGGTACGCTGTCGAAGACGCTCTCGTCCTGCGGCGGCTACGTCGCGGGAGCCGGCGCGCTCATCGAGCTCCTGAAGTGCACCGCGGGCGGCTTCGTCTACTCGGTCGGCCTCTCGCCGCCGCTCGCCGCCGCCGCCACCGCCTCGCTGGCGCTGATGCGGCGCGAGCCGGAGCGGGTCGCGCGGCTGCGCCGCAACGGTTCCCTGTTCCTCGCCTGTGCCCGCGAGCGCGGCCTCGATGTCGGCACCAGCCTCGGCCTCGCCGTGGTGCCGGTGATCCTCGGCGACTCGCTCAAGGCCGTGACCCTGTCCGACCGGCTGTTCCAGCGCGGCATCAACGTGCAGCCGATCATCCACCCGGCGGTGCCGGAGCGCTCGTCGCGCCTGCGCTTCTTCATCACCTCCGAGCACACGCCCGAGCAGATCCGCGAGACCGTGACGGTGCTCGCCGACGAGCTCGACGAGCTGAACCAGGGCGGCTCGCTGGTCGAGCGGCTGATGGCGCGGCGGGCCTGACGGCCCCATCCCGGGTCCCGTCGCGGGGCCCGGGCGCTTCCCGGACGAGGCGACCGGCATTCGGCCACGGTCCGCACCATCCGCGGCTCTGGATCCCGGGCTCCGCCTCGGCGGCCCGGGACGCCCCGGGCCGTGTCGTGACCGGACGGCCCCGTCAGCCGCGCAGCTCGTCCACCAGGAACTCCCGCACCGCCCCGGCCTCGATGCCGGGGGCGATGAAGCTCTTGCCGATGCCGCGGGCCAGGATGAAGGTCAGGGCGCCGTCGCGGACCTTCTTATCCTGGCGCATCGCGTCGAGGAGCTGGTCGGCATCGCCGCTTCCGCCCGGAACCTGATCGAGCCGCGTCGGCAGGCCGGCGAGCGCCAGGTGGTTGGCGACGCGGCCGGCATCCTGGCCCGGGCACAGGCCGAGCCGGGCGGAGAACCGGAAGGCGAGGCACAGGCCGATCGCCACCGCCTCGCCGTGGACGAGGCGCGCCGCCTGGTAGCCGGTCAGGCGCTCGAGGGCGTGCGCGAAGGTGTGGCCGAGGTTGAGCAGCGCCCGCTCGCCGTCCTCGCGTTCGTCGCGCACTACCACACCGGCCTTGGCCCGGCAGCAGGAGGCCACCGCCGTCTCGCGCGCAGGCCCCCCGGCATAGATCTCGGCGAGGTTCGCCTCGCACCAGGCGAAGAACTCGGGGTCGTCGATCAGCCCGTACTTCGCCACCTCGGCGTAGCCGGCGCGCAGCTCGCGCAGCGGCAGGGTGTCGAGGGTCGCGGTGTCGGCGATGACGAGGCTCGGCTGGTGGAAGGCGCCGACGAGGTTCTTGCCATGGGGCGAGTTGATGCCGGTCTTGCCGCCGACCGAGGAATCGACCTGGGCGAGCAGGCTGGTCGGTGCCTGCACGAAGCGCACGCCCCGGCGCAGCGAGGCCGCCGCGAAGCCCGCGAGGTCGCCGACGACGCCGCCGCCGAGCGCCAGCACGAGGTCGCCGCGCTCGATCCGGTGGCCGATCAGCCCGTCGCAGACCTGGGCGAAGCCCGCGTAGCTCTTCGAGCCCTCGCCGGGCGTCACCGCGATGAGCGCCGTGCGCAAGCCCGCCTCGGCGAGCGCGTCGGTGACGGTCGCGCCGTACTCCGCCGCCACGGTCTCGTCGCTCACCACCGCGACGGCCCGGGCCTTGAGCGCGGCGACGCGGGCGCCGATCCCCGCGAGCAGGCCGCGTCCGACCAGGATGTCGTAGGCCCGGCCCCCGTCGAGGGGGACGTGAACGGTCTCAATCTGCGCGGTCACGGCGTCGTCCGTCGTCGAGCGGTTCAATGGGCGGCGAAGCTGTGCCCGGCGGTCTCGGGCTCCCCGCCGGTCTCGGGCGGCGAGCCCGTGGGATCGCCCGCCGCGCCGCCGGCATAGCCGTCCGCCGGGTCGCCCAGCATGTGGGCGTCGAGGGCTTCCAGCACGTCCTGCACCACCCGGTCGTGCGAGACCTCGCGGGAGACCACCATCACGTCGGCCCCGCCATAGACGGGATGGCGCAGGTCCATCAGCCGCCGCATCGTGCCCTCGGGGTCCTCGTTCTGGAGCAGCGGCCGGCCCGGCCGCTTGCGCACCCGGCGCATCAGCACGTCGAGCTCGGCCTTGAGCCAGACCGAGACCCCGGACTCGCCGATGCGCTGGCGGGTCTCGGGCCGCATGAAGGCGCCGCCGCCGGTGGCGAGCACCATCGGCCCCTCGCGCAGCAGGCGGGCGATCACCCGCTCCTCTCCGTCGCGGAAGCTCGGCTCGCCGTAGATGGCGAAGATGTCCGGGATGGTCAGGCCGGCCGCGGCCTCGATCTCGTGGTCGGCGTCCTTGAAGATCAGGCCGAGGCGGCCCGCCAAGCGCTTGCCGACGGTGCTCTTGCCCGCGCCCATGAGGCCGACCAGCACGATCGAGCGCAGGCCGAGGCCTCGGCGCACGCGCGACTCGATCGATGGCTCATGAGGGGGGCGCTGGCTCATGCGGCGTTCTTTAGCCTGTTTTTCGCGCAGGGCGAAACGGCGGATATCGGGGAAAAACCACGCGCTTCGCCGGTGCCTCTGCGCTGCCTCTGCGTCCGCTTCGGCACCCGCGCAACAGCCGCCGGCATTCCGCGCTGCAGCACGGGGCCCGGCCTTGCCTCGCGGGGCGGCGCGTGGTCGAACCGACGGCCAAGGTGGCGGCTGGCTCCGGTCCGCGCCGCTCGTTGCCACGCGTATCCCGGGGCCCGTCCGACGTGCCGACCCTCTTCCGCTTCCTCGTCGTGGTGGCCGTCCTGGCCGGGATCGCCTTCGCGGCGATGTTCGCCCTCGCCACCTTCGTCGAGCCGACCCCGCGCGAGATCTCCGTCACGATCCCCAACGCCAAGCTGCAGCCGAAATGAGCGGCGGGATATGAGCACCCTGGGCCCCCAGGGCCTGATGCACGCCTATCTCGACATGCTGGCCGCCGAGCGGGGGGCCGCCGCCAACACGCTCGCGGCCTACCGGCGCGATCTCGACGACTATCTCGGCCACCTGGCGGGCCTGCGCCTCGATCCCGGCGCCGTCGAGCCCGCGGGCATCCGGGCCTATCTCGCCGAGCTGGAGGCGCGCGGCCTCAAGAGCACCTCGGCGGCGCGCCGGCTGTCCTGCGTGCGCGGCTTCCACCGCTTCCTCTATGCGGAGGGCCTGACCGAGGGCGATCCCACCGCCCCGGTCTCGGGGCCCAAGCGCGGCCGCGGCCTGCCCAAGGTGCTCTCGGTGGCCGAGGTCGACCGGCTGCTCGCCGTCGCCAAGGAGGCCGCCGCCAAGGCGCCGAACCCCGCCGAGGCGGCCCGGGCCGGGCGGATGCACTGCCTGATCGAGCTTCTCTACGCCACGGGCCTGCGCGTCTCCGAGCTGGTCGCCCTGCCCCGCGCCGCGGGATCCACCAAGGAGCGGTTCCTGGTGGTGCGCGGCAAGGGCGGGCGCGAGCGCCTGGTGCCGCTGACCGAGGTGGCGCGCTCCGCCATGGCGGCCCACCTCGGCACCCTGACGGCCCCCGGCCCCTGGCTGTTTCCCGCCGACAGCGAGACCGGCCACATCACCCGCCAGGCCTTCGCCCGCGACCTGAAGGCGGTAGCCGCCGCCGCCGGCCTGCGCACCGACAAGATCAGCCCGCACGTCCTGCGCCACGCCTTCGCCAGCCACCTCCTGCAGAACGGCGCCGACCTCCGGGTGGTGCAGGAGCTGCTGGGCCACGCCGACATCTCGACGACGCAGATCTACACCCACGTCCTCGACGAGCGCCTGAAGCAGATGGTGCGCGACCTCCACCCGCTGGCGAGCGCCTGATCCTTGTCGCGCCCCCGGGTGACGCCGGAGCGGACGCGACCTATCTCGTCCCCCGGTGCGGCGGAAAACGCCGCGGGGGGGAAACGCACGCGTGCCGGTCTCGACCCTGTCCCTCGTCGCGCAGATCCTGGCGGCGCTCCTCGTCGCCGCGACGCTGCTGCCGTTCTGGCGCAGCCGCGCCGGGCTTGTGCGCACCTTCGACTTCCCGCGCTTCCAGATCGCGAGCGCGATCCTGCCGGTCCTGGTCCTGCTGATGGCGGCCGGGCACGATGCCGTCTCGCTCGCCCTCGGGGCCGGGCTCTTGGCCGCGCTCGGCCTGCAGCTGCGCCACATCCTGCCCTTCACGCGCCTGGCGCGGCCGACCGCCAAGGCCGCCCCGGCGGACGCCGCCCGGGAGCGCCGCGTCGCCATCCTGATCGTCAACGTGCTGCAGTCGAACCGGGCCTACGACCGGCTCCTGCGGGTGGTGGAGCGCCACGACCCCGACATGGTCCTGGCGCTCGAGACCGATGCCGGCTGGCGCGACGCGCTCTCGCCGCTCCGGGCGCGCTACCCACACGGGGTCGACCAGGCGCAGGACAACACCTACGGGCTGATGCTCTACTCGCGCCTGCCCCTCGACGACCTCCGGGTGCGGTTCCTGATCGAGGACGACGTGCCCTCGGTGCGCGCCGGGGTCACCCTGCCGTCGGGCGAGCGCTTCACCTTCCACGGCGTGCATCCGCGCCCGCCCCATCCGGGCAACAGCAGCGCGACCCGGGACGGCGAACTGGTGCTGGTCGCCCGCGAGGTCGCGCGCGAGGGCGGCGCCACGGTGGTGGCGGGCGACCTCAACGACGTCGCCTGGTCGCGCACCACGGGGCTGTTCCAGGCCATTGGCGGCCTCCTCGACCCGCGGGTCGGGCGCGGCGCCTATCCGACCTTTCACGCCGGCTGGCCGATCCTGCGCTGGCCCCTCGACCACGTCTTCTTCTCCGAGCACTTCCTGCTCGCCCGGCTGGAGCGGCTGGAGCATGTCGGCTCCGACCACTTCCCGATCCTGATCGAGCTGTGCCGCGACGCACGCGCCGAAGCGGTGCAGGAACCCCCGGCGGCCGATGCCGACGACCGGCGGGAGGCCGCCGAGGCGGTGTCGGAGGCGCGCGAGGCCGCCGGGTCGTGACCGTCGACGGAACGAAAAGTCAAACAGTATGACTTTTCAGCCGGTCGACCCCGTGCTGTAACGGGCCGGCCGGCGCCGCGGGGGCGCCGCCTCGCACGAGCCCGGCCACGGATGCGCGCACCCTTCGTCCTGTCCGGCGCCAACAAGCCCGGCGGCGTCCCCTCCGGTGCGGCGGGCGGGCTGGTGGTGATCCCGGCCGGGCGCGCCCGGTCGAACCACGCCGAGGTGGCGCGCCGCCTGGGCACCGCGATCATCGCCGGCCGCTACCCGGCGGGGGCCCGGCTGCCCGGGGACGGCGAGCTGCTCGCCGCCTTCGGGGTGTCGCGCCCGGTCCTGCGCGAGAGCGTCAAGACGCTCGCCGCCAAGGGGCTTTTGACCACCAAGGCCCGGGTCGGCACGGTGGTGCGCGAGCGCGCGGCCTGGAACATGTTCGACGCCGACGTGCTGGCCTGGCACCTGGAGGCCGGCATCGACCGGCGCTTCCTGCGCGATCTCGCGGAGATCCGCCTCGCCGTCGAGCCGGCGGCGGCGGCTTTGGCCGCCGAGCGCCGGGGCCCGACCGACCTCGCCGCCCTGGAGGCGGGCCTGGCGCGGATGCGCGACGAGGCCTCCGATTCCGCCGGCTTCGCCGAGGGCGACCTCGCGCTGCACGTCGCGATCGCGGTCGCCTCCGGCAACCCGTTCATGCGCTCGATCGGCGGGGTGATCGAGGTGGCGTTGCGCGCCTCGTTCCAGCTCAGCGCCCCCGTCGAGGCAGCGGAGCGCGAGGCCACGCTTACCGCCCACGCCGCCATCGTGGCGGCCATCGCCGACCGCGATCCCGCGGGCGCGGCCGAGGCCGTCCGCCGCGTCATCCACAACGGCCTGCGCCGCCACGGCGCCGCAGCCTGACCGAGCCCCGGAGGAAACGCCATGTCCACACGAGAAGCGACGTCCACCCGAGAGACGACCCCCGCACCGCGCCCCTATCGCGGCGTCTTCCCCGTCGCCCCGACGATCTTCCACGAGGACGGCACCCTCGACCTCGACGGCCAGCGCCGGGCGATCGACTTCATGATCGAGGCCGGCGCGCACGGCCTGTGCATCCTCGCCAACTTCTCCGAGCAGTTCGTCCTCACCGATGCCGAGCGCGACGCGGTGATGACGGCGGTGCTCGCGCACGTCGCCGGCCGGGTGCCGGTGATCGTCACGACGACCCATTTCGCGACCCATATCTGCGCCGAGCGCTCGCGCCGGGCGCAGGATCTGGGCGCCGCCATGGTAATGATCATGCCGCCCTATCACGGGGCGACGATCCGGGTGACCGAGGCGGGAATCGAGCGGTTCTTCCAGGCGGTCTCCGACGCGATCTCGATCCCGATCATGATCCAGGACGCGCCGGTCTCCGGCACCACGCTGTCCGCCGCCTTCCTGGCGCGGCTCGCCCGCGAGGTCGCCAACGTCTCGTACTTCAAGATCGAGACGGCGCAGGCCGCGGCCAAGCTGCGGACCCTGCTCGAACTCGGCGGCGACGCGATCGAGGGACCCTGGGACGGCGAGGAGGCGATCACGCTGCTGGCCGACCTCGATGCCGGCGCGACGGGTGCGATGACCGGCGGCGGCTACCCGGACGGCATCCGCCGGATCCTCGATCCCTACCTCGCCGGGCGGCGCGACGAGGCGGTGCAGGCCTACGGCCGCTGGCTGCCGCTCATCAACTACGAGAACCGCCAGACCGGGCTCGCCGCAGCCAAGATCCTGATGAAGGAGGGCGGCATCATCCGCTCGGACGCCGTGCGCGCTCCCCTGGAGCTGCCCCACCCGGCGACCCGGGCCGGGCTGATCGAGATCGCCCGCAGCCTCGACGCGGCGGTCCTGCGCTGGGGGCGCTGACGGCCCGTATCCCGGGGCCGCGCCCCGCGCGGGGCGGCGTCGCCCCCGCACGCGGACGCGCCGGCCCCTCCCGGGGCCGGCGCCTGGATGTCGGCCCCGAGGGGCCTTGGCCGTTCTGGAACTTTAGCCGTTCTTGGACGCGGACAGCCCGATCGCCACGAAGCGGGTGCCCTTGTCGTTCTTGATCCGCATCAGCACCGCCTTGCGGCCGTCGGTCTCCGCGGCGCGGATGCGGGAGGCGACGTCGGACAGGCTCGAGACCGGCTGGCCGCCGACGTCGAGGATGACGTCGCCCTCCTGGATGCCCTTGGCCGCCGCCGGGCCGTCGGGATCGACGCTCACCACCGCGACGCCCTCGCTGCCGGCGCCGACCTGGCCCGCCGGGGCGAGCTCGAGGCCGAGCCGCGGCTGGCTGTCGCCGCGGCGCCCGCCGCGGTCGTCGGCGCTCGCCACCTTGGTGTCGTTCGGCAGCGTGCCGAGGGTCACCTGGGCGGTCTCGGCCTTGCCGTTGCGGACATAGGCGAGATCCACCTTGGTGCCGGGCTTCAGCGAGGCGATCCTGCGGGACAGCTCGCGGGCGTCGCTCACCGGCTCGCCGTTGACCGACTGGACCACGTCGCCGGACTTCAGGCCCGCCTTGGCGGCGGGCGTGCCGTCCTGGGCGCTGTTGACCAGGGCGCCCTTGGCCTTGTCGAGGCCGAGGCTGTCGGCGATGTCCTTCGTCACCGGCTGGATCTGAAGGCCGAGATAGCCGCGGGCGACCTTGCCGTCGGCGCGCAGCTGGTCGACCACCGCCTGCACCGTCTCGGACGGGATCGCGAAGGCGAGGCCCACATTGCCGCCGGACGGCGAGGCGATCGCGGTGTTCACGCCCACGACCTCACCCTTGACGTCGAAGGTCGGCCCGCCGGAATTGCCCTTGTTGATCGGTGCGTCGATCTGCAGGAAGTCGTCGTAGGGGCCGGCGCCGATGTCGCGGCCGCGGGCCGAGACGATGCCGGCGGTGACGGTGCCGCCCAAGCCGAACGGGTTGCCGATCGCCACGACCCAGTCGCCGACCTGCGGCGCGCCGTGGGCGAGCTTCACGTAGGGGAAGGGAGCCCCGTCGGTGACCTTGAGGAGCGCCAGGTCGGTCTTCGGATCGGTGCCGATGATCTTGGCCGGCAGGGTGCGGCCGTCGTCGAGCGTGACCTCGACCGACTTGGCGTTGTTCACGACGTGGTTGTTGGTGACCACGTAGCCGTCGGCCGAGATGAAGAAGCCCGACCCCTGCGCCGCGCCGCCGCCGTGACGCTGCGGGCGCTGCATGCCGCCGCCCAAGCCGCCGCCCATGCCGCCGGGGCCGCCCTCGCCGAAGCGGCGGAAGAACTCGCGCAGCTGCGGCGGCACGTTCTGGAGGTTCTGCTGGCCGCCGCCCTCCTCGTCGTCCGAGGCGTCGTCCTTCAGCTTCACCTTCACCGAGACCACGCCCGGCTTCACCCGGTTGACGATCGGCGCGAAGCTGCCCGGCGGGTGCTCGGCGGTGGTGATCGGGGTCTGCGGCAGGGCCTGGGCATAGGCCGGGCTGCTCGGGGGCAGGAACGCGGTGCCGAGCGCCCCGGTGGCCACCAGGGTGACGGCCGCCACGGAGGCGAGGGCCTTGCGGTGGAAGCGGGAGGTCGGGGCGGTCTCGGGGGTGTTGGACATCGGGGTCTTGGACATCGGGGTCTCTGGCTCCGTGTGGCGAAGGCCGCGCTCGCGGCCGGTCGATGGAGCCATTATGGTCGGCGGGCCTGTCGGGCCGGTGGATCGAAGATTACGGATCGGTCAGGCACCGGACGCTGCGCCGGACCGGTCCCGCGCCGGAACGGCGGGCCGGCCTCCGGCTTGACGCAGGACCGCCCCGCCCCGCCCCGCCCCGACGCCGCGCTTCGAGCCCGCACCCTGCCGTGAGGAACCCCATGGACATCGCCGTCTCGGTCATCTCCCTGTTGCTGGTGCTCGTGCTGATCGCCCGGGGCGTGCCGGGCCGCAACCTGCTGGTCGCCCTCGCGATGGCT
This sequence comes from Methylobacterium ajmalii, assembly GCF_016613415.1. GTDB lineage: Bacteria > Pseudomonadota > Alphaproteobacteria > Rhizobiales > Beijerinckiaceae > Methylobacterium > Methylobacterium ajmalii. The sequence goes on from NZ_JACWCT010000124.1 coordinate 27,121, forward strand.
CTCGCCGTGGTGGTGCTGGTGGTCGGCATCGAGCGGGCCGGGCTGTGGCCGGCCTCGTTCCACACCCGCTGAGCGGACGTGCTGGGCGGACTGGCGTGGGCCAAGCCCACGCCTCGTCCGCTCGAGTTCTTACCTGGCTGCAGATTTTCGCCGCAAACCGGCGTCCACACTCGCGAAATCCGCTCAAGGCCTCCCGATGCCCGTCCGCCCCCTGGTGCTCCATCCCGATCCGCGCCTGCGCCTCACCGCGCCTCCGGTCGCGGCCTTCGACGCCGCGTTGCGGACGATCGCCGACGACCTCCTCGACACCCTGCGGGCGGTTTCGGCGCTCGGCCTCACCGGCCCGCATATCGGGGTGCCCGTGAGGCTGACGGTGATCCGGGCCGGGCTCGAGCTGACGCCGCGCACCTACGTCAACCCGGAGCTGGTCTGGGCCTCGCCCGAGACCGCACGCCACCGCGAGGGCAGCGTCTCGATGCCCGGCGTCGACGAGGAGATCGAGCGCCCGGCCCGGGTGCGGGTGCGCTGGCGCGACCTCGACGGCACGGCGCACGAGGCCGAGGAGGAGGGATTCGCCGCCGCCTGCCTGCAGCACGAGATCGACCAGCTCGACGGCCTGTTCTGGATCGAGCGCCTGTCGCGCCTCAAGCGCGAGCGGGTGCTCAAGCGCTACGCCAAGCTGCACCGGGGCTGAGAGCACCGCCGCCGGGAGGCCTCGCCAGGAAGCCTTAACCGGAGCGGCCGCAGGGTCGGGACCCCTGCCGTGCCGGAACGGCAGGGCCAGCCTGGCCGTTGTCCCGGCAACCCGGCCGCTCCCGGCGGCCGCCACGCCCTTCGGAAAGGACGCCGATGCGCCACCTCCGCTCCCTCCTGATCCCGGCCGCCCTGGTGGCGACCACCCTGGCAGCGTCCGCCCAGCCGGCCCCCTACCGCTACGGCCCGCGCGACATCGACGCCACCGGCACCGTCGGCGGCCGCGCGCCCTGGTCCGCCCCCTGGGTCTACGACACCGGCGGCGACAACGACCGCCGCCCCGAGCTGCCCGCCTACCAGCAGGGCGGCGGCCAGCAGACCGGCGGTCCCGCCCGCAACCTGCTGCCGGACGACGGGCTGCACATCGTTCCGCGCTGAGGGCGCTCCCGCACGCGGCGTCTACCCCTCTCCCGGACCGGAGAGGGGATCCCCCGACAGGACGAGGTCGAGGGCAGCCGGACCGAACGGCTCGTCCGGCGCGCCCCCCGCCCGCCGGACGCTCGCCCGCTCCCCGGCCTCGGCGGCGCACTTGTCGGCGTGGATCGCCCGGTTGACCACCTGGAGGTTCGGCACGCCCCAATAGGCCAGGAGCCCGGGCCAGGGCCGCGCCCGCTCCTCGCGCCAGATCCGGTAGAGCGGCACCCGGTGGTCGATTTCGGCGGTGCGCAGCAGGCGCTTGCCGGACTGGGCGCAGCGATGGCCTTGGCGGCGCTTCAGTTCCTTCACGTGGTCGGCCGGCGCGATCCAGAACTTCCAGGCGGCGACGCAGGCGGCGTGCCAGGCGGCGTTGCGGTTGGGCGCGCCCGTGCCCCACAGGTCGCGGTGCCAGCCGAAGCGGTAGACCGGCTGGCCGCAGACGCAGCAATGCCCCTTGCCAAGGGCGTGCGGCCCCTCGCGGAACGGTGCCGGCGGCATCCGGAAGCTGAACGGCAGCCCCTTATCGGACAGGTCCTCGCCGGCCGTGCCGGATCCGCGGCCGCCCTTGCGCGGGCTCGCGGCCTCGGGGCTCGCGGTGCCGAGCCGCCAGGTCCAGCCCTCGGGCTGGCCCGAGCGCGCCGCGAGCGCCCGCGCCAGCCGGTCGGCCCGCAGGATGTGGTGGCGCCAGTAGCTCTCGACCGCGAGGCGCGGCGTCGGCGGCACCAGCGGCCGGGCGAGGGCGTGGCGCAGCACCGGGACCGGGAAGACCGCCGGCAGCGACTTCTCCAGCCGCGCCCGGGCGGCGGCGTTGCGCCCCTCCCGCCACGGGACGGCCGCCGGAGCGGCGTCGGGTGCGCCCTCCCCGCCCGGGCCCGCGGGCGTCCCGTGATCCGGCCCCTCTCGATCCGGCGTCTCCCGCCCGGGCTTCTCCCTCTTCGCCGCCCGCCGCGCCATGTCCCCTCGTCCGAATCGCCGTCGTCGCGCCGCGAAGGCATAGCCGCGCCGCGGCGTTCCGCCAAACCGGTCTCGCCCCCGCCGCGGCGCACCCGCGACAGACATGGCGTGCCCCGGCCGGCCCCGGCCGGCCGTTTGAATTGTATTCGCTCATTCGCAATTAACCATGCCGCAACGAATAACCGTCAAGAGTCGCCGTCGGATCAGGAGATGTCGCTCGTGAAGACGGGTATTCGCACGCGCCTCTACGGCGGCTTTGGAATTCTGGTGGCGCTGTCGGCGGGCCTGGGCGTCTACGCCCTGAGCAGCAGCAGCGGCACCGGCGCGCGCTACGAGGAGCGGGCCAAGCTGGAGCACGTCGCGCTCCGGGTCTTCTCGGTCAACAGCCTCACCAACCAGCTCGCGAGCCAGGCCCAGAAGTACCGGTTCACCCAGGCCCCCGAGAGCCTGAAGTCGATGGAGGCGGCGCTCTCCCGGATCGACGAGACCAGCGCCGATCTCGAGCGCACCGCGATCTCGCCCGAGCGCAAGGTCCTCTACGGCACCATCCTGGCGAATGCCCGGGGTCTCGCCGGCGACGTGACCCAGCTTGGGCGGCTCGGAACGCTCATCCAGGACAGCAAGGCCAAGCTCTTCACCGGCGGCGACGCGCTGACGAAGGCCTCCGGCGCCCTCGTCGCCGAGGTGCGGGCGAACGGCACCGGTGCCGAGGTGCTGCGCGCCGCCGCGGTCGAATCGGCGATGCTGCTGGTGCGCGTCGCCAACTGGCGCTTCCTCGCGGTGCAGGACGCGGCCGGTCCGACGACCTTCGCGACCAACACCCGCAACGCCGAGGCCGCCCTCAAGGCGCTCGCCGACCAGGACGTGCTCAACGCCTACGCCAAGCCGATCGCGGCGGTGCGCCAGGCGCTGGCCTTCTACAAGGAGCATTTCGAGGCGACCGCGACCGCGCTCACCGGCAGCGCCGCCCTCTACGAGCAGGGCTTCCAGCCGAAATTCGCCGCGATCGAGAAGGCCGGCGAATCCGCCCGGAGCTCGATCGAGGCCGCCGTCGACGTGATCGCCGCCTCGACCACCAGCGCCGCCGCCACCGCGCAGGCGCTGCTGATCGGGCTGATCGGCGCCGCGGTCGCCCTCGGCTTCGGCCTAGCGCTGCTCATCGCCCGCGGCATCATCGGGCCGATCCGCGGCATGACCGGGGCGATGACCCGGCTGGCGCAGGGCGACCTCGCGGTCGACGTACCCTCCCGCGACGCCGTCGACGAGATGGGCGACATGGCCAAGGCGGTCGACGTGTTCCGCGCCAACGCGGTGGCACGCCAGGAGATGGAGGCCCGCGCGCTCGCCGACCAGTCCGACCGCGACCGGCGCGTCGCCGCCGTCGACCGCCTGGTGCGCGGCTTCGAGGCCGACATCGTCGCATCCCTGGACGTCGTCGCCGCCGCCGCCACCCAGCTCGACGCCACCGCCCACGCGATGACGGGCGTGGCGGAGGGCACCAACCAGCGCGCCGTCGCGGTGAGCGCGGCCTCCGAGGAGACCGCCACCAACGTCCAGACCGTGGCGGTCGCCGCCGAGGAACTGGTCGCCTCGCTCCAGGAGATCGAGCGCCAGGTGCTGCGCTCGAACGAGGTGGCGGGCCTCGCCCGGCGGGAGGCCGACTCGACCGGCACCGCGATGGGCGACCTCGCCCGCGCCGCCGACGAGATCGGCACCGCCGTCACCATGATCTCGGCCATCGCCTCCCAGACCAACCTGCTCGCGCTCAACGCGACGATCGAGGCGGCGCGGGCCGGCGAGGCGGGCCGCGGCTTCGCGGTCGTCGCGGCCGAGGTCAAGGAACTCGCCGGCCAGACCACCAGGGCCACCGACGCGATCGCGAGCCAGATCGCCCGGATCCAGGGCGCGGCCGGCCACGCCGCCGGGGCGATCCGCCAGATCGGCGAGACCATCGTGTCGGTCAACGAGATCTCCGGCGTCATCGCCGCCACGGTGACCGAGCAGACCGCCACCACCAACGAGATCTCCCGCACCATCGGCGAGGCCGCCCGCGGCACCCAGGAGGTCTCGAGCAACATCGGCCAGGTCACGGCCTCGGCGAGCGAGACCGGCCACGCCGCCGGCCAGGTCCTCGACGCCGCCCGCAGCCTCTCGGACCAGTCGATGGCGGTGAAGGGCCAGGTCGACCGCTTCCTGCAGGCGATCCGGGCGGCCTGACGCCCCGATCCCGGTCCCGACGGACTCCACGGCCCCGGCGCCCGCGCCGGGGCCGTTTCGCGTTCCGGGGGGCGCTGGATTGCGGCGGGGCGCCGCCTATCTGCGACACGGCAACGCTCGCGGCGCCGTCGAGGCGCCGCCCCGGACCCGGAGCCCCGCCGCCGCCATGACCGCCTCCCTCCTCGGCCGCCTGCGCCTCGTCGTCGTGGCGCTCGCCCTCGCCACCTCCCTGTCGGCCTGCGATGCGATCAACCGGGTTCCGACCCTGGAGGAAGCCGCCAAGTCGCGCTGGGGCGAGGTGCAGAACCAGTACCAGCGCCGGGCCGACCTGATCCCCAACCTCGTCGAGACCGTGAAGGGCTACGCCCAGCAGGAGAAGGACGTGCTGGTGCAGGTCACCGAGGCCCGCGCCAAGGCGAGTTCGGTCAAGGTCGATGCCGCGACGGTGAGCGACCCGCAGAAGTTCCGCGAGTTCCAGGACGCCCAGAACCAGCTCTCCGGGGCGCTCGGCCGTCTCCTCGTCACCGTCGAGCGCTATCCCGACCTGAAGTCGAACGCCAACTTCCTCGCCCTGCAATCGCAGCTCGAGGGCACGGAGAACCGCATCGCGGTGGCGCGGCGCGACTACATCCAGGCGGTGCAGGCCTACAACACCGAGATCCGCACCGTCCCGGGCCGCTGGATCGCCTCCACCCTCTACCCGGACGCGAAACCGATGGAGGCCTTCACCGCCACGCCGGATGCCAGCCGCCCGCCGAACGTGAAGTTCTAGGGCGATGCGCCGAGTCCCGGGCGCCGGCCCCCTCGCCATCCTGCTGGTCCTGTGGGTGGGGCTCCTCTGGGCGGGGGCGGCGTCGGCCCTCGACCTGCCGCCGCTCACCGGCCGGGTCGTCGACGGGGCCGGCCTGCTGCGGCCGGAGGAGCGGGAGGCGCTCGCCGCGACGCTCAAGGCGCACGAGGACAAGACCACCGACCAGGTCGTGGTCGCCACCGTGCCCTCGCTTCAGGGCACCTCGGTCGAGGACTTTTCCAACCGCCTGTTTCGCGCCTGGGGCCTCGGCACCAGGGCGCGCAACAACGGCGTCCTGTTCCTCGTCGCCCCCTCCGAGCGCAAGGTGCGGATCGAGGTCGGCTACGGCCTCGAGGGCGCGCTGACGGACGCCCTGTCGAAGGTGATCATCGCCAGCGCCGTGGCACCGAAGTTCAAGGCCGGGGATTTTCCCGGCGGCATCCGGGCGGGCGTCGACGGGATCCTGGGCATCCTCTCGGGCGACGCCGCCGAGTGGCAGCGCCGGGCCGAGGTGCGCGAAGATTCCGGCGGCGGCCTCGATCCGGTGCTGGTCGTGATCCTGCTCGTGCTGGTCGGGTTCGTGCTCGTCCGGCTCCTCGCCGGGGGACGCGGCGGCCCCGGCCGGCCGCATCGCCGCACCGGCGGCGGCTGGATCGTCGTGCCGGGCCAGGGCGGGTTCGGCGGCGGGGCCGGGGGTGGCTTCGGCGGCGGCTTCGGTGACGGCGGCTTCTCGGGCGGGGGCGGCTCGTCGGGCGGCGGCGGCGCCTCGGGAGATTGGTGATGGCGGGCATCCTGAACGAGGCGGAGCGCGCCCGCATCGCCGCCGCGGTGGCACAGGCCGAGCGCGGCACGGCGGGCGAGATCGTCGTGATGGTGGCGGCCCGCTCCGGGGCCTACCGCAGCCTGCCTCCGGCGCTGGCGCTGGCGGGCGCGCTCATCGTGCCCTGGCCGCTGATCGGGCTCACCGGCCTCTCCGCCACCCGGATCTTCCTGGTCCAGCTCGTCGCGGCCCTGGCGCTCCTCGTGAGCCTCGCGGCGGGCCCGGTCCGGGCGCGCCTGCCCCGTGCCCTGCCCCGGCCGCTGCGCCGCGCCCGCGCCCGCGCCGCCGCCCGGCACGAGTTCGAGGCCCGGGGGCTGGCCGGCACGAGCGGCCGCACCGGCGTGCTGATCTACGTGGCGCTGGCCGAGCGCTACGCCGACGTGGTGACGGATGTCGGGATCGGCCCCGCCCCGGAGGCCTGGCAGGCGGTCCTCGCCGACCTCGTGGCGGCCCTGCGCCGCGACGCCCTGGCGGACGGCCTGGTGCGGGCGGTGGAGGCCACCGGCGTCATCCTGGCCGCAGCCGCCCCGCCGCGACCCGGCGACACCGACGAGCTGCCCAACCGGGTGATCGTGACCGAGTAGCGCGACGACCCGACGGGCCGTCCGGCGATGACCTGCCTGCGATGACTTGGCTGCGGACCTGCCGGGTCCTCCGATGATGACCCGGCAGGTCATCGACGTGCCCCCCGGCCCGCGTCCATTCTCGTCCGGCACCCACCCGGAAGGACGCTCCGATGACCGATCCCGCCGCCCTCGCCGCCCGCTACCTCGAGACCTGGAACGAGACCGACCCGGCCCGCCGCCGCGCGCTCCTCGCCGCGACCTTCACCGAGGATGCCCGCTACCGCGACCCCCTCATGGCCGGCGAGGGCCATGAGGGCCTCGACGCCCTGATCGGCGCCGTGCAGGCGCGCTTTCCCGGCCTGCGCTTCCGCCTCGCCGGCCGGCCCGACGGCTACGGCGACCGCCTCCGCTTCTCCTGGGCCCTGGCGCCCGAGGGAGGCGAGGGCGTGGTCGAGGGCACGGACTTCGCCATCCTCGACGACGGCCGCCTCGCCGAGGTGACCGGCTTCCTCGACCGGGTGCCGGCCTGAGGGCCGAAGCCCTGAGGGCCGCACCCGCCGGTCCGCCGGGCGACATCCTGCGGATCTGGCGCCGGCGCCGGCACCTGAGCCAGCTCGACCTGGCGCTGGAGGCCGAGATCTCCCAGCGTCACCTGAGCTGCCTCGAGAGCGGCCGCGCCCGGCCGAGCCGGGCGATGCTGCTGCGCCTCGCCGAGCGCCTCGGCATCCCCCTGCGCGAGCGCAACGCCCTGCTCGTCGCCGCCGGCTACGCCCCGGTCTTCGCCGCGTGCTCCCTCGACGACCCGGCCCTCGCCCCGGCCCGCCGGGCGGTGGCGCGGATCCTCGACGGCCACGCCCCCTACCCGGCGCTGGCGATCGACCGCCACTGGACCCTGATCGCCGCCAACGCCGCCGTGGCGCCCCTCCTCGACGGCGTCGACCCCGCCCTCCTCGCCGGGCCGGTGAACGTGCTGCGCCTGAGCCTGCATCCCGGCGGGCTGGCGCCGCGCATCCTCAACCTCCGCGAATGGCGCGCCCACCTCCTCGATCGTCTGCGCCAGCAGGTCGCCGCCAGCGGCGATCCGGTCCTCGCCCGGCTCGCCGACGAGCTCGCCGCCTATCCCGCCCCGCCGGACGTCCCTTCGCACGCCGCGTCCTGCGACGGCGGCGGGGTGGCGGTGCCCCTCGTCCTCGCCGTCCCGGCGGGCCGGCTCTCGCTCCTGTCGACCACCACGGTGTTCGGCACGCCCGTCGACATCACCCTGGCGGAGCTCGCCCTCGAGGCCTTCTTCCCCGCCGATCCCGAGACCGCCGCCCTTCTCCACCGGCTCGCCCCGCCGCACGGCCCGGCGCGGACCGCCCCCTCGACGGAGACCGATCCATGAGCGTTCCCGCCTATGCCGTCGCCCACCTGCGCGACGTCGCGCTCGGCCCTGCGATCGCGACCTATCTCGCGGGCATCGACGCCACCCTCGCCCCGTTCGGCGGCCGCTTCCTCATCCACGGCGCCCGCCCCGAGCCGCTCGAAGGCGACTTCGCCGGCGATCTCGTCGTCATCGCCTTCCCGGACCGGGCCGCGGCCCGGGCCTGGTACGAGTCCCCCGCCTACCGGGCCATCCTGCCCCTGCGCACGGCGCATTCCGACGGCGTCGTCGTCCTGATCGACGGCGTTTCCCCCGACCACCGCGCCCCCGGCGCCCTCGCCGGCCGGCCGACCGCGCGGAAGGGGCTTGCGCCGGACCGAGCACGGCGCTAATACCCCGCTCGCCCTCTCGGGGCGTCGGAGCGTAGCGCAGCCCGGTTAGCGCACTAGTCTGGGGGACTAGGGGTCGGAGGTTCGAATCCTCTCGCTCCGACCATTTAAATCAAGCACTTAGGCTTGGTTCTTGAGGGTGCCGGACCCTCGGTTTGCAAAACGGTTTGCAGGTTCGGCGCTCCGATCTGGGTGCTTTTTGTTTTTGGCCTAGCGGTTGCCCAGCTTGTTCCTGCATGCCCGCTCTTCAACGCCGGTTTCTCAAATCGAGCCGGCGAGTCTTGCAAAGAGCTCATAATGGTGTCTTGCGGACTTAGATAGAAGTATAATGGTTCTTGCTTTTGCACCTTTTGATACTAACACACGGAGATTGTAATATGAGTGTTTCTCTTTTGCTTTCTGCTGCGCAGAACAACCCAAAGTCGCGTCTTGCGCAGGTAAGTAGCGGACTGCATTTTGACCTTGATGTCGCCGGTGAGCTGGCAACACGGCCAATTCCTGTTCCCTGCCCGACCGACCCAGATTTTGGCGAACCAGTCAACAAGTTGTTGCGATCGCTTGGCGTTGACCCAGAAGAACCTGCAAACTTCAGCGTTTACTATCTTCGAAAATACCCAGCGGTAACCGTTCAGCTTGGCGGCTATTTTGGGCTGAGTCTCACTCCAACCGGACCGAACTCTTTCGTCCTGAAATAGTCCGCGATGGGTCGGTAGTGGCCTGTCAAACGGTCAGGCTCAACGAGTTCTGACCCTAGCTGAGTGTCGGCGCTCGCCCCGGCTGGTTCCGCCGGTGCTCGTCCAGCTTCGCGATCGCCGACTCGGCCAGCGTCCGCGTGCGTGCCAGGTACCGGTCGAGGATGCGCTGCGCATGGGCCTGCGAGTGGCCGGTGATCGTCGCGATCTCCGGCACGGTACAGCCGGCTTCCGCCAGCATCGTCACCGCCGTGCCGCGCAGGTCGTGGAAGTGCAGTTCGGTGATGCCGGCCGCCGCGGCCGTCTCGGACCACACCTCGTGGAAGCGCCGCTTCGCCCAAGGGGCCCCCTGCGGCGTGACCAGGATCGTGTCCGCCCGGCGCGGGGCCGCCGCGAGGGCGGCGGCGAGCGCCCGGGTCGCCGGCACGTAGACCAGGCGACGGGACTTGCCCTGGCGCAGGGTGAGGGCCTTGCCGTCATAGGCGCTCCACGGCAGGGCCAGCAGGTCCGCCTGGCGCTGGCCGGTGTGCAGGGCAAGCATCAGCGCCAGCCGTAGCTCCGGCGTGCCGGCCTCCTCGAAGGCGGCGACGTGCTCGGGCAGCCAGATCAGGTCCGACCGGTCCGCCGCGTAGGCGCGGGAGAAGGTGGCGATCGGGTTGTGGCTGATGTGGCCCCAATCGAGCCCCCACGCGAAGACCCGCGCGAGCCGGGCGAGCTTGGCGTCGGCCGCCCGCGGGTGCCGGGCCGCGAGGCTCGCGTGCCATTTCAGGAAGGCCGGGCGGCTGCGCGGGTTCTGGACGATCGGGAGCGGGGTCGAGCCCCACTTCTCCTCGCAGGCCTTGAGGTCGAGGGCGCCGATCTCGCGCGTCGAGGCGGCGAGCTTCGCCCAGGCCGGCGAGGCCTTGTACTGGCGGATCAGCCACTCGACCGTGCCGGTGCTGCGCGCCAGGGCGGCGGCCCGCCCGGCCTCCTCGAACGAGGCCAGGAACTCGGCCGTACCCGGCTCGCCCTGGAGCCGGGTCCCGCTCGCCCGGTGATAGTAGTAGGCTTGGATGCTGCCATCTGCGAGGCGCTTGCGGACGGTGTTGATGCCCTTCAGCTTAACTCGCATGCTCGGCCAGCCAGGCGTCGATGTCGGGTTCGCCGCGGGCGATCAGGCCCGAGCGGCGATCGAGGGCGTGATCGATGGCCTTGCGGTCCCACCGGTGCGTGCCGCGGATCGGCCCGGGCACGATGCCCCGGCGCACCCACGAGTCGAAGGCCTCGACGGTCTCGCAGCCGCAATACAGCGCGGCCTGCTCGCGGGTGAGGCCCCGCGGCGTGAGGCCGGGCGGCAGCCGGCTTGTGCGCGGCCGCCTCACGAGCGCTCCCTCCGGATCGTGCCCGTCCGCCGTCTCCGCCGCGCGCGTCATGCCACGTCCTCGAGGCCGCGCTCGGGTGACGGCCGGATCAGGGCGAGCAAGCCCTGCCGGCGCGCCTGCGGCATCGCCGCGAAGAGATCGAGCAGCTCCAGGGCGCCGGGCGTGTCGAGAAGCTGCCCGATCCGGTCCTCGCCCGACCCGTCCTCGCCGCCATAGAGGCGGGTCACCGGCACCTCGAGCCGCGCCGCGATGGTGGCGAGGGCGGTGCCGCTGACGCGGTTGGCCCCCTTCTCGTATTTCTGCACCTGCTGGAAGGTGACGCCGATCGCCCGGCCGAGCTCGGTCTGCGAGATGCGCTTGGCGCGCCGGAAGGCGGCGATGCGGGCGCCGACCTGGGCGTCCTGCGGGGTGACGCGCCGCCCCTTGGGTCCCGGGCGCGTCATGGCCGGCGCCCGGCGAGCGGGACGAGGGCGGCGGTCTCGAAGACCAGGCTGCCGGGATCGACGCAGCAGGGCAGGATCTCGCCCTCGAACCGCACCCGCAGCTGCGCCCCGAGGCCCGGCACCGCCGGGGCGACCCGGCCGAGGCGCCCGGTGGGCGTGTGACGGACGCGGGCGCCGACGACCGCCGGGGCGCCGGGATGGGTCTGCCGGACGAGGTCGTAGGTCACGGCTGCGCCCTCCAGGCGGCCCGCGACGCCATCTCGGTGAGGTGGGCGAGACGTTGCGCGATCGCCGCGCCGTCCGGCCCGAGCTGGCCGGCGGCGATGAGCCCGGCGAGGGTGTCGAGGGCCGCGTGGGCGGCGTCCTGCGTCTCCTCCTGCACGGAGCGATCGCGGCCCGCGCGGAGCGCCAGGAGCGCGAAGGGCGGCTCGCCGTCGGGCCCGCGCAGGGCGGCGACGGCCTTCACCAGAGCGCCGGCGCTGCAGAATGGCAGGGCGATCTGCGCAAGGACCGGCGCGGAAGGCGCATCGATGATCAGATCTGCGGAGTACCCGAGAAAGACACTTGACCGTGTGTTGAGGCTTGATGGCTGGATCGTTTCCCGGGGCTCGCCCCGGTCGGACCCACCAGTCCCTGATGTCGATTGCATGACCGCACCCCCGGATCGGGTACGCCAAATTCCCCCATAATGGGGATAACCGTCAACCCCAATTCGGGGGAGATGGTGTCCGCGAGAGAGTCCGAGGCACGCTAAAGCGGGCGCCGGCGCCGGGAGAGAAGGCTGGATGCAGCTTTCCAGGCATCATCGGCCGCCGCTGTCGCAGACGCATAGGCTTCACCGGCCGCCGCGCCGGCCTTGGCGGCGGCATCGGCCGCCAGAGACTTCGTGCTCGACAGCGCCGACGCGGCGGCAGCCAGACGAGTCGACCCTTCTTCTGCCGGACCCGCCACTTGATCGCCGCTCGAACTCTGTTCGGTTGGGGGCTCCTTCGACGGGGTATGCGTCGGCGACGCAAGTTGCGGCAACGCCTCGCTCCTCTCGAGAGCCGTCGGCACAATCGGCCCCATGCTCCACTTCGGCGGGATCAGGATGGCCTCAGCCGCGCGGCGTTCCGCAGCCGCCTGGCGCGCCATCCGTGCGTCAGCCTGGATCTGACCAGCGACTCCCTGGTCGCAGACGCAGATGAAGCCACGCCCGTCATCGAAGACGACCTGCATGAGAACCCGCTTGTCGCCGGCTCCCAATGCTCCGAGCGCCGCCCCGATCGCAGCGGCCGTGACACCGATCGCGCCCACCATCGCCAGGGGCGCGACGAAGAGGCCGACCACCATGGCCGCCGGGGCGTACTTGATGCCACCCCCGATCATGCCGCGCAGCGACGCGCCGATATTGCGCTGGATGAAGCTGGCGTTTTCCTCGGCGGAAGCGACCTGATCGACAGGCAGAACGAGCCTATCCGCCAACCGAAACTGTCCTGGAACGTAGCGTGCGCGGCCGGTCCCGAAATGCCCGCCCACCAACTCCATCTCGGCCATCGCGCATCCCCCGGGGCATTGCCCCTCCGTGCCGCCTCTTTCAGCGCGGCTTGATCCAAGTCACTTTGGCCGTCGACACGACGCGGACGTTCCGGATCGGCTCATGGCCGTTGCCGAACAGATCATAGAGGCCGGGCTCGCGTCCGTGGAAGATGCGCCGCATGCGGGTTTCGCCATCCGCAACGCGAACGAGGCACAGGGCGCCGATCCATTCGTCAGGAACCCCGGGACGCTCCTCGTCGTGATAGATAAGCCAATCTTCTTCAGCCACGCCCGGCAACGCATCACCATCCGAAACGATCAGACACATCGTAGATGACGTTGCGTCCTCGGGGCGAGGTGCCGTTTGAAAATCTTCGGGGCTACCTGAAAAGTAGGTAACCAAACCGCCGCGCTCGACCTGGCCCACGATGCGGATCGCGAACCGGCTGCCGATCACCTCGACCTCGGGCACCTGATAGATCTCGGCGGCACGCGTGATCCGATCCGCGGTCAGGCGGCGCTCGCCCCGCTCGATCTTCTCGTAGCCTTTGGTGGACAGGCCCATCGCATGGGCGGCGAGTTCCATCGTCCACCCACGCCGCTGTCGCAGCTGCTTCAGATTGTTCCCCATTGTGGAGGGACCATGCGGCAGCCCCCTCACGACGTCGCCCCCCATTTCGCAGTTAACGCCCCTTGACCAACTCCCCCGAAATGGGGGAGTTTAGGCCATGGTGGTGACTCATGAAGCTCGATCATTGGATGAGGCTGAACGCCTGCACCCCGCGACAGCTCGCGGCCGAAGTGCTGGCGCATCTTCCTGAAGGCGAAGGCTGCTCTCCCAAGGCCGTCGAGAAATGGCGCTACGGCCAGAGGACGCCGCGCCGGACGAAGATGCGAGCATTGACGCTCGCGACCGCCGGCGCCGTCACCGCGAACGACTTCGCGGATGCGGGAAGGGACTATGGCCCCACCTCTTCCTTTCCTGCGCATCAGGGAAGGCGCTGATGACCGCCCCCCTCACCTGCCTCGAGCTGCATGCCGCCATCCTGGGGGTCGCGGCCTGCCAGAAGGTCCGCCGGGTCGCGGCGGCTGCGGTCGGCGGCGCGGTCGCCCGCGCCACCGGAGTTCCGGCCGGGATCGTGGATTGCCTGCCCGATCTCCCGGCCTTCCTCGCCTCTCTCTCCCAGCATGGCGCCTCCCCGCCTGCCGGACCCACCCCGGATGCGGCCTCGACGCAGACAGCGTCGGAGATCGCCATGGGACATTCTTCCGAAAGCCGGGGCCAAACCTGGCCGCAAAGCTGGTCGCTGTGGGAGCGCCAGATCGATGCCGCCGGCATGGTGCGCTGGCTCAAGGCCCGTTACCCAGCCAAGACGGCGGCCTGCGTCGCCGCCGACCTGAACGTGCCGCTCGACACCGTGACCAAGTGGCTGGCGCGGGAGAATTTGCCGAACGGGCGCACGCTCGTCCTGATGATCTGCGTCTACGGCCCGGAATTCCTGGCGGCGCTGCTGCGCGATCCGCCGGACTGGCTGGACCTGGCGGCCAACGAGGCGGATCAGGCGCGGCTGGCGGCGCAGCTCGCGGCCCTGCGGGCCGAGCTCGACCGGCGCGAGGCGGAGGCGCCGCGCCGCGGCTGGTGGTTCGGCCGGGCGGCGGAGGGCGCGCCGTGACCCGGCCCGCGCATGACGGCTGGCGCCGGGCCGGCTTCGCGCTGCTGGGCGCCTGGCTGGTGAAGGCCGGCACCCTCGCGGCCGCGGCGGCCAAGGCCTGCAACCAGGCGGCCCGCCGGCCACCGGAGGGCCGCCGCTGATGGCCCCGCGCCGGCCCACCTCCCCGTCGATCCTCGTGATCTGCCTGTGCGGCGCCATGGCGACCGTGCGGAGCGAGGCCGGGCGCTGGTTCTGCGCCGAGCACGTGCCGCAGCGCGACACGCCCCCGCCGGAGCCGCGCCCGCGGCCGGCGCGCCGCGAGCCGGCGCAACGCGACCTGTTTCGGCCATGACGGCGCGGTGCGGCCTCCCCCGCGCGGCTCGCACCCGGACTCCGACTCCCCTCTCCCCTTGCCGGTCCTCCATGCGCCCGCCTGATCGCCCAGGTGGCGGCCGAGCCCGCGCGCTCCGCCTGCCGCCCATCCGCGGCCCGCCCCTGCCCGGCCCTCCCCGCTCTTCCTGACCGTGCCCGTGCCGCGCCTCCCCTCGGGGAGCGCGCGGGCGTGCGCCCCCGTCCCGCCGCGGCGCGAGCCGTTTTTGGCGCAGGGCGGAGCCTTGCCGGAAGAGCCCTCCCGTCGATTCGCCGCCCGTCCGCTGCGCGCCCCTGCTCGCGCGGCGTCGGGCCTTCGCGCGCCCGGATCCGGACAGGATTCGCGGCGCACCGCTCCCCCTTTGCCGGTGTCTCGCCATGAGCGTGCAGGCCATCGCCTACGTCATTTCCCAGCGCATCGAGGATGCCGGCGCCAAGCTGGTGGCAATGGTGCTCGCCAACTACGTCGACGCCCGCACCGGCCTCGCCTTCCCGACGATCCGGTCGCTCGCCGAGGATGCGAGCCAGAGCGAGCGCACGGTGCAGCGCAAGCTCAAGGAGCTGTCCGACCTCGGGCTGATCACGATCCGCAAGGGGATGTGCCCGCGCACCGGCCGGCAGCGGGCCAACCACTACCTGCTGCACCTGCCGGGCGTGGTGCCGCCGAGGGGTGACACGGGTGCCGCTCCGCCGCCCGAGGCGCCCGCGAGGGGTGACAGCGTGACACCCCAGAATCCGGATGAGGGGTGTCAGCCTGTCACCGGGGAGGGTGACAGCGTTGTCACCCCCGAGGGTGACACTGCTGTCACCCCTCTAAAGGAATCCGTCATAGGAACCGTCAGAAGGGGAACCCCCCAACCCCCCGTGACCGGGGGGCCTGCGGACGGGCCGAATCCGGTTTCAGGGAAGGATCCGCCGCCAGCCGAGGCGGATCGCTTCCCCGCCCTGCTCGCCGCCTACCCGGAGCGCGGCCGGGCCTGGGCAAACCAGGCCGAGGCGCGGCGGCTGTTCGCGGCGTTGAGCCCGGCCGAGCAGGCCCAGGCGATCGCCGCGGCCGGCGCCTATGCGGCGCATTGCCGGGCCCATCCGTCCGGAACCCCGAAATACCTGCATTCCTGGTTGCGTAATGGGGTGTTCCGCAACCATGCCCCGGTTGCGCCCTCCCCGGCCGCGACGGCGCCGCGCTCGGTGTTCGTGCCGGCGGGCTCGCCAGGCTGGGAGGCGTGGAGCCGCCGCCTGCGCCAGCTCGGCCGGCCGGTGCCGGCGCCGGTGCGGTCGGATACGGCGAAGGCGGAGGGGTGGTGGTTTCCGACGGCGGTGCCGCCGGAGGTACGGATGTGATAGGGTAGGCTTTGCGAAAGGACGGGCGCGACCAATAGAAGCCCGAATTTGCAGGGCCTGAACCGCGAGGTCCGCTCGAAGCGAATTTCTTGAATATCTCTCCGCCAGATAAATTTTCAGCGCGAGCGAGTTAACTCCGCCATATGCTGCAGAGCTGACGTGAGATCGCCAACAATCTGCGATGTGAGTTCGTCTAAGTCGTTAGGCCCTAGACTCCTAGAACGAGCACGATCATTTATCCATGAAAGATCAAGGCTAGCTTTATCTCGCCGCAGGAGCTCTGCGACAGAATAGCTTCTCCAACGTCCCGCGGGAGTCTCGGGAGACCAAGTCGCAACGCGCTGCGTGCGGTCTGAAGGTCTGTATGACAAAACGAAATCGTCAAGATCTTCACGTTCGATCCGATTTCCACTCATAGAAAATCGCATGTCTGTACGCAAATCATAAACCCAGAGACGCCGCTCAGGATCCAGATTTTCTAGCGGCACTTTGTCGAAGAAGAGGACGCTCGCATTCACGCTTTGTGCATAAAAGATGCCAGTCGGAAGGCGAAGTAAGGTATGTACGTCAAAACGATCAAGAAGATTTCTTCTCACAATCTCTGAGGGGCCACCACCTGTCAACACGCCTTCCGGAACAACTATCGCTGCACGGCCATAAGGAGCTAACACGCTAGCAACATGTTGGACAAAATTCAATTCTTTGTTGGTTGTCGATACCCAGAAGTCGCCGCGAAAAATGGTGAGTGTATCAGCTGCGCCATCCCGTTCGCGTGTAACCACTGAAACGCTGGAGCGCTTGCCGAAAGGCGGGTTAGTGAGGATAATATCAAAATTATCTTGGCAACTATCTGACAGGCTGTCCGCTATCTTAATCGGCAATGTTGATCCGTCGTTTGAGCCAATTCCATGGAGTAGGAGGTTCATAGCAGCAAGACGTGCTACCTCTGGGACAAGCTCGGTGCCACGGATCGCTTTGTTTTGAAGATAAGCCTGATCTTGTTGCGACAAATCTGGGTTTAGATTGCGCAAATAGTTAACAGCCGCGATAAGAAATCCAGCTGTACCACATGCCGGGTCATGAATTGTTTGACCAATTTGTGGCTGCACGCATTCGATTATAGCGTCGACGACCGGTCGTGGTGTAAAATATTGACCTGCCCCGCTTTTGGTATCTTGAGCATTTCTTTCTAGAAGCCCTTCGTATGCATCGCCTTTTACATCAGTATTGAGCGCACTCCAATTGCGGCGATCTATTAAATCGATGATCAGTAGCTTCAACTTAGCAGGATCACGGATCTTATTTTGCGCTCCGCCAAATATAAGCCCGAGCATTCCACTTGACATTCCAAGACGATGTAATAGATCGCTGTAATGAACGTGAAGTTCTTTACCAGTTTTTGAGACTAAGCTTGGCCAATCATTTTCAGAGGAAACAATAGAAGATTTTTCTGGGTAAGATATTGATTGTTCATGTGCCATCTTAAGAAATAGAAGGTAAGTAAGTTGTTCGACGTAATCAGGATACGACAACCCATCATCTCGCAATATGCTGCAATAACTCCAAAGTTTTTGGACGATTTGACGGGAAGAATTGGACATTCTTGCGCTCCTTAGAGAATGCCATCAATCCATGGATGGCGATCGTCTCGAAATCCACGGACCATATCTCGGGCAGCTGTGGAAAATTCAGCCTGCTCCTGAAGCAAAGCGGTTAACCGACCAACAACGAAGTTGTAGCTTGCCTCAGCTGCGGCGTTGCCTGCTTGCCAGTTGTCAAAACATATTTTGCCAAGTCCAACTAGGCTTTTAATACTATTAAATAAACTTATTCGGTCTTCGACTATTTCTTTGTGGTTAAGGTGGTAAAGTTCGATTGAAGTGTTGGCTCGTAACCAATGAATGGCATGGATTGTTTTACTAATGCGGGATTCGACTCGACCTTCTTCATTGAAGTACAATAAAGTAGTATCTCCAGGTTTGATGGGATCTAAGAGAGTTGGATTTTCGCCATCAATGCCGCTCTCGTCAAAAGCTCGAGCGTCCTCGATCAACAATGGAAAATGATCGTGCTTACCGCCACCTGTGCCATCCTCTACATTAACGCGTCTTGAATTGCAAAATGTGCAGCTATAACGAAAATTTTTCCAATCAAAGGCACGCCACCAGTAGCCAGGATGGGTATCATCTGCCTCGACGGGCTTAGCCTTTGGCCGGAAATGATCGATAGCCTTGTCCGATCGATTTTCCCGCGCTTCACAATACCAACACTTACTATGTGATAGTTGAGAAAGAACTGGTGCTAACTCACGCCATACGGTACGATACTTGTTGATCGCTGCCGACCTTTTGTCTGGTGGCGCAGTCGCTACTTCTGCCAAAGCCGCTGCCGCACGTGTCTCCCAGCCCTCAGGTAGCGCAGCTCCTGCGCGATCCAAGTCGACGTGCCTCACCGAACTACTCTCCCCGGAGCAAGAGCTCGATTACTCGATCTGCAAGACGCTCTCGTTCCTTTATTTGCTCTGGAGTAAGCAATGCAGCCTGCATGCCCATTTCTATTTCCAGCCTCGACATCGCGTTCACAAACGGCTTATAGAGCGGATCACGCACGGTGGTTGTGAAATCCAAAGAACCTAATCGCTCGTTTAAGTCGCCCAGTTGACGCCGCTCATCATCACTAAGGTTGTCCTTCGTCGCCAGCTCTCGCTTGCGGTCGAGAGCAGATAGTGTTTCTGGATCGAGCGAAGATCGCAGGCCGTACAATTCGCTTGTAAGCAGCGCAGCAACGCCCATTCCCTTGGGGTCCTCCTCTGGGTGGGATGCCACTACCTGCCCATTATCAGAGCGGTGCATAATTGAAACTTCCGAAGCAGTGAGACTGGCAACTACAAGAGGATCGTGAGTAGTCATGACTATTTGAGAAGTACTTTGATCCTTTATATGATCTTTCAGTAATTTTGTATACTCAATACTCCATGCCGGGTTAAGATGAGTGTCGGGCTCGTCTAGAAATATCAATCCTTCCTCTTCTTCAATAAATTTCAACAATCCAAGCACCATAAGAAGCTGTTGCTCACCTTCACTCAGCTCTCGAAATGTAAGAGAATTGTCTACTCCGACGATATCAACACCGGTTCTAACATCTTCGATCAAATCAGATATATAAAGGCTCTCAAGGGCTTTGAAGAACTCTTGTTGCCCGGGGTAATTCTTTGCAAGTTCCATTAAATCGGCTTTATTTTTCAGGAAGAGATATAGTCGATCTCCATTTCTCGACCGAAGAGGTGCGAGAGATAGGTCATAGAGGCGTGCGAGTAGGTCTCTGACCACGCCCCGCGCTCCCCAAAAGCGAGGGTCGCCGGGGTCGTCTCCAGAGCCGCGTCGATGCTTGTTGAACCAAGCTGGCTTCTTGAGCACGAACAACACAGACTCTAGATCGCGGACGCGCAAAAACCGATCTAATATCCTACGATCTTCTTCTTCTCGACGGAAAAACGACAAAAGAACGAATTGGCTATGCACGAGTCGTGCATATAAAAGCGGCCGCAGCGGACGATCAACGCCTGCCAACAGGTCCGCCGCGAACGCCCGTTGATGAGGAGCAAAGTGCGACTCCATTCTATTGCTTGGGCCCGAATAATAACCAAAAACGAAACTTGGAAGATATTCTCCTCCGGCCCTTCTAGTAAATCGCTTGGCGCTTACTGGCTGCCCATTCACGGTAATATTCATCAGCGTTTTTTTGCGGCTAGGATCTGCGTCTATTTTTACATCAGCTCCGCGGCAAGTATATTCAAGACGGTAGGCGAAAGCGGGCGGAGCGCCAAGATCAAGATCTCGGAATATAATGATCAAGGCCTCAAGTACATTTGATTTTCCAGTGCCATTTGGGCCGACCAAAACATTAGTGAATGCATCTGCGAAATTTATTTCAAATCCGCGAAGGTTCTTGAATGAGTTGAGATGCAAATGTCGTACTCTCAACGAAGTGCCTCCGATAGTGATAAATGCAC
Organism: Methylobacterium ajmalii; assembly: GCF_016613415.1. Taxonomy (GTDB): domain Bacteria; phylum Pseudomonadota; class Alphaproteobacteria; order Rhizobiales; family Beijerinckiaceae; genus Methylobacterium; species Methylobacterium ajmalii. The sequence continues at coordinate 46,778 of NZ_JACWCT010000124.1, forward strand.
CAATCCTTGCCCATCTTGGATTTGTAAAATGCGGCCGGCAAGATGTTCACGTTTCAATTCTGAAAAAAAATCTTCTATAAGGTCTTCTCCTACACCTGAGCGCGCCAAGAGCTCCTCTGGCGTCAAAGGGCCTTCTGCAGCGGCCAGCACGTCAAGCAAGGACGTCCGAGGGCCCTTACGTGTCTCTGGTTGCTTTCGCATTGCTGCGCCCTTGATGTATGTAGATAAATTTGAAGCTGCTTTGATTTTCTCGATCTCGTCAATGAGTTCTGCGGCGGTGTCTTCATTGTTTTCAAATCTTTCCACAAGTCTTCCGGTAAACGCGTGCGATAGTGCCATGCTGCGAGCGGCATCTACGCGCTCAAGAATTAGGTTCAATCGTGTGGTCAATAATTGTGCGATGTCGAGACGGCGAGAAGCCTCGGCGACAATCCGTTCCTGCTCAGCTAGCGGCGGTAATGGGAATTCGAGATTGGCAAATCTGCCTGCGCTGAGATGCGCAATGTTAGTCGTCCACCTCGATATTTCGCGAAACTTTCCAAGATGAAGATAAGCACGAAATACTAGCAGAGCGTAGCCGGGACTGACGCCTGGGTAAGCGCGAAATCGAATCAGGGTCATCTGAAAGCATACGCCGGGTACTTCATTCCGGTACATAGCAGCACGCCCTACTAAATCTGGACTTTGACCTTCATTTAGGAGGATATCTCCATATTCAAGCTTATACGTAAGAAACTCACTCGGCGTGAAATTCATTTCTAGTATGCTATTTGTATCTATGCGATCTTCGAAAACATTTGCCACTCGGAGGTATGGTCTCATATGTTCTCCGGTGTGCTGCTTGGGCTCTCGCTTTCGGCCTAGCGTCACCGATCCTACCTGCTCAACACGCGCCCATACCCACCCTTCAGGGAGATCGGAGTTTGAGTTTATATTTAATCCATATTTGTCAGATTTATCTTCGGCTTCGATCGACGGATGAGGGTTCCCCGGGAAATTCGATGACGATGGCAGGTCTGCTAGCTCTTTGAGCAAGGCGTATCCGTCGTCCGCGGCTCGTCCCTCTGCGCGAGCGAGTTCAGCCTCAGTAGGAACTAACTTACCGGTAGCTGCTGATATAACGACTAGTTTCTCATATTCGCGCAACTTACTGCGTGCGCTGTCAACAGCTTTAACAACGCTTTCCAAATGAGCAAATCGGCGCTTTAGTTCGGCGGCAATCAGCACCTGTTCTCCAGCCGGCGCAATGACAAGCGGCACTGTTTCTGTTAGGGTCCGATTGTTTATGCTCGCTTGGCTGACGTGCTGGGTGCTGCGCTGGCGTAAATAGCCCTGCCGCCAGAGATGCTGGAGTTGAAAGGCAATAAAATCAGTGGAGATAGGAGAAATAACGCGTAGGCGAGTTATATGGTTGGAAAATGTCCAGTCTTCGCTCTGATCGAATATTGCTGATTTGCCAACCAGCTCTGCGCTATTCGTGTTGTTAAAAGCAATATCCCCCCTCTGAAAAATTAGATTGTGAGTTTCGTTGACATATTTAATATGGTCGATGGAAATATTTCCATCTTTTGTAATGTTCATAGGACGTAGATGTGGCGTACCGTTCCCAGTAGTGTTATGGTGAGAAGTGCCGAAACCATTCCGTACGTCGCTGATCACTGCTCCAACTGTCGTCACAAGCCAGCGCTTCGGTAAAAGGCTAACGTCAATCGGATAGTCGGTGTCAGGCTCGAAGGGGCGCAGCATCAAGCTCGCTCGAAGGACAGGTAGCTCTCTAGCAGGCGATAGACGCTAGCTCAGTTAATCTCAAGGCGCTTTGCAACCTCCATAGGTTCCGACCGCTCCCCGCCCGGCGGTGGAAAGCGTGTTCATGGGGCAAATTTTCTCGTCGGCTCAGAGGGTAAGGCGTACTATCGAGTCGGGATTGTTCGTAGCAGGTGGTGCCTGCCGGACAGGACGCTGCTCGCATATGACGAGCACGCTACCGTCCGCCCCATGCCAGCTGCACTCGCCACCCGACACATGCCCGCCCCCACTCCCGACACCGTCGGCGCGCTCGACGTCATTCCCCTCACCCGCGAGGAGGTGAGGCTGTGGCTGGTCTACACCGAGCGAGGGGCTGCGACCGATCACCAGGCACGGGTGGCGATCCATAGCACCAACAAGGCGATCCGCTGGCCGGACCTCTACATCAAGGATTACGAGACGAGGCAGTATCTCAAGGCCTGGATCTATTGCGAAGCCCACGCCGAGAGCTTCCGGCAGGTGTGCCAGCAGCGCCGGGGATGGTCGTATCGCACGGGGTTGCGGCGCGTCGGGGAGGCCATCGAGACGATCACGGTGATGCTCAACTTCGAGCGTGCCGCCGCCGGAGGGGCGGCTTTGGTGCGGGATGGCGGGCTGGCGCCCGTCCGGCTGGACCCGCCGCCCTGATCCAGTCTGCGACCGCGTGGCACATTGCCCGTGTCACAGCGGGACCAGACGCAGGTGTTGCCCGTTTGTTTCAAGGGGTGGACACCGATGGACTCCGCCGACCGCCTCATCCTCCGGACGCCGCTCTACGCGGCCCGGGATCGCTACGACGGCGGCCGGGCGGTGACGCCGGGCAGTCTCGCCCGGCCTCGCCCGTCGGAGGGCGTTCGCTCCGCCGTCGCTGCCGTAGTGGATCCCTGGCCGGATCCGGAGCGCGATCCCCTCGCCGAGCCCGAGCGGGTCCACGTCACGGTCAACCGCTGCACCGATCTCCTGGAGCGCGAGGCCAGCCACGGCCGGATCAGCCGGGAAGCCTACCTCGTCGGGCGTGTCATCGCCGAGGTGTTCGAGCGCCGGGCCGGGCCGCGCGGGTCGGGCTCGCCGGAGGGCGGCAACCGGGTCGACCACACCGTGGCGCACGAGCTGGCGATCCTGCTCGCCATCGATGACGGCCGGCTGGTCGAGGGGCTGCTGGACCAGCTGCGCGAGGCGATCGGCACGGTGGGGACGCGGTTCCTGCATCAGGTCCTGGCCGAGGGGCGGGATTTCGCCGGCCTCGCCCGCGGGCTCGGCCGCGGCGACGGGCGGGCGGCGGTGGCCGGGGTGGCGCAGCGGTTCCGCGATCTCCTCGAGGATGTGGCGGCGGATTGGCTGGCGCAGCAATCGGGCCAAGGGCGCGAGACGGGCCGGATCGTCGGCTCAGCCCCGGGGCCGGCCGCTCCGTGCGAGGTCACGGATGCGGCGGGGTGCCTGGTGCCGGCGGGACAGGCTTACGCGGTCGGCGCCGACCCAGACGGGGCGCTGCGCTGGCAGCCGGCCTGGAAGCGGCGGGCGGCGGAGCGGCAAGCGCAGGCGGCGCTCGCTCGAACACGGAGATCGCGTACGTAGAGTTCGGGCTTCGCCAACTCAGTCGGATGCAAGTCGTTTATTATTAAATCACCTTAGCGTTTGATTTCGGAGAAATAATTCGAACAATCTTAGAAAGCGCGCCAACACCAGGATATGTGTCATATTCCGCACCTTCTGTTGCGTATACAAGCACAACAGCGCCGACCACATCATCTTCATGTAGATATAAAGCCACTTGTGTCATTGCGCGCTGGACCATTGTCTTAACATTTGATTTATTAATTACTCGCTTCAACTCGACAATTATTTTTTCCGAACCGCGACGTACCACGATATCCGCTTCGCTGCTTGCAAATTTGCTGTTCTGCTCAACAGAGACGTCAGACAGGATGGACAGCTCTGCTGATAGGAAGCCTGCGAGAGCACCCTCCAACCTATAATAGTCATGTGCATGGGAGTTCGTCGGCCCTGCAATGTCGATGTGAGTGCATGCAAACTCGCGAGCTTTGTTGGTTACAAGCTCGAGAAGAGGGGCTTTCTTTTCTGCGGGCGACAAATCCTGAGAGGGTGGTGCAGAAGCGGCAGCGGTAAAGGCTATTTTCCCGTCTATTTGATCTGTCAGAACTATCGCAAAAACTGTAACTGAAACTATTGCAATCAGCGCCTCATCTTCATCAAAATCAATCGTGTAATCATGCGCGGAGGGATTGCGCCATTCCTGGCGATAGTTAACAAACTGGTCTAGAACCTTCTTTCTAAGCAAGTTGTTTGATGCCAAAAACTGCTCAATATCGTATGGCCTGACTTTTTTTGGATCTTTTCCAGCCAAGACGCGATATGCCTCTTTGATGCTTCCTTCAAAGGCTTGATTGCAACGAAATATGACATCAGTAAAAAGTGTTTCGTCCGGCTCGCTTTGCCCTCTTAGAAAGTGTCGAACCGCGGCATCAATATGCGTCTTAACCGCCCTCAATCCATCTACGTGGGGACCATCGGGGAGTTCGCTGATCTTTTTTTCAAAAATACTTTGTATATCCATTAGCGTTCACCCGCACGGATTCGCCAGAGCATCATGTGGCTGCTGAGCAAGACACACAAGTGCGCTTGGCCGTGATCAATATCATATGCCCGCTTTCCACCTTCTGAGCATGCTTCAGAGTATGCAGCTTCGACTCCGATACAATTAGGGACTATCCGTTCAGGTACCTCCGGCGAGGAGCGGGTGCGCCCTTCCCCTCCAAATTTTGGTGGCTGCACACCGGAGACTTGCACTGCCGCAGTGAACCCGGCATGATTGCCATGTTCGAAGTGTTGCGCCCGCAGGCTGACCGCCTGGCGGGCGTTTCGCGTTTCTGGAGGTGGCCGTGCTTGATCCCCGTGTGGAGGCGCAGCAACTCACTACCTTCGCCGATCGCCTCGCCCGCCTCGCGCCCTGCCACCGCGATCCCGAGCGCTTCCATGCCGAGAAGCACGCCCTGGTCGGCGACCTGCGCTGGGCCGCCCGGGAACTGGACCTGCTGGCCCGCACCCAAGCCGCTCTCGGGGCCTCAGGCGGGCCGGCGCCGCGGGGGAAAATCCGCCTCGGCCTAGTGCGGATGGATGGGCGCGTGGTGCCGGTCGAGGCCCGTCGCCGCCGGCTCGTTCGGCCCCGATAACGCATTCTCAAGAGTATCGGTTTGTGGCGGTGCGCCACAATTCTGATATCCGATAAAACTCAATTAGATCAGAGGCTTGATGGCGTCGGTCGGCTCCCGGCGCGTCGGCCGGCTGCGTGCGCGCACCAAGGCCGCGGCCGCGGCGCAGGCCGAGACCAGCATACGGGCGGTGGCCTATGCCCGGGTCTCGACCGAGGAGCAGGCGACCAGCGGCCACGGCCTCGAGGGGCAGGACAAGGCGGTCCGTGCCTTTGCCCTGTCGCAGGGCTACGAGCTGGTCGCGGTCATCGCCGATCCAGGCGTCTCGGGCGCCACGCGGCCCTCCGAGCGGCCGGGCTTTTCCGAGGTCCTGGCCCTCGCCGAGGCCCGGGCCTTCGCGGTGCTGCTGGTCTACCGCTTCGATCGCCTCGCCCGCGAGATCCGCTACGCGGTCACCACCGTATCGGAGCTGGCCGAGCGCTACGGCGTGGTGATCCGCTCCGTCACCGAGCCGATCGACACCGCGACCCCGATGGGCCGCACCCTCTTCGCGATCCTCGCCGGTATGGCGGAGTCCGAGCGCTACGCCATCCGCGACCGGACCGCCGGCGGGCGCGCTGCCAAGGCCGGCCGGGGCGGCTATGCCGGCGGGCGGGTGCCGTTCGGCTATCGGCGCGACGGCGAGGGCCGGCTGCAGGTCGACCCGGCCCAGGCCCGGATCGTGCGGCGGATCTTCCGCGAGCGGGCCCGCGGGCTGACGCAGGGCGCGATCGCCGCCGGGCTCAACGCCGACGGCGTGCCGGGCCCGCGCGGCGGGCGCTGGCACCAGGCGCGGGTCGGCTACCTGCTCGACAACCCGAAGTACCGGGGCCTGTCGGAATACCTGTTTCGCTGGTCGGGGCAGGAGCAGCACGTGCTCTGCCCCGGCACCCATGCGGCGATCATCACCGAGCGCTCCGACGAAGGGCCTGCCGATCCATGATGCCTGCCCCGCGGGTCCGCTGATGCGCGCCGACGACACCGTCGGCGTGCTGCGCCGGCGCGCCCTGCCCTGCCTGTGCGCCCGCCAGCACGACGCCCTCGACGCGCATGGCCGCCCGATCCCCGGCAGCGGCCAGACCGCCCGGACGGTCGGCGCCTCCCTCACCCGCGGCCGCCTGCGCGAGCGGGTGGCCTGCACCGGCTGCCCTCGCACCTGGACCCGCGTGAATGGCTGAGACCTCCACTGCCGCCCTCGAGGCCCGCCTCGCGCAGCTCGCCGCGCAGCTGGCCGCGCTCGAGTATGCCGACAGCTTCGAGGGCTGGGCCGCACGGGCCCGGGCGCTCGATGACGAGATGGCGCGGGTGCGGGCGGCGCTCGACCGGCAAAAGACCTGCGCGGCGGCTGACGCAGGGGCCGGCTGCCTCGCCAAGGCGCCTTTGAGCGCCTAGACTGATCCTGCTCCGAAAGGAGGCGGGAGCCGGGGTGTCATCACCACCCCGAACCGCGTGGTTGGTGCCCACGCATGACCCTTTGCCGGCCGGACAACCGGTCACCCCGCCACCGCGCGCTGCGGCGGCAGGACCATAGCGCTAGGTCATGCCTCAACACCATTCCAAGGCCGCCACGGCGCGGCCAATCCTGCATGCGTCCGCTCCCGACGCACACCGGCTCCCCGCATCGGCCCTCCCCGGCCGGTGCGGGGATGCGCTCTCCGGTTTTCGCGAGGTGGTGCGGATCGGATCGGCGACGCTGATCCGGGCCGATGCCCTCGACGTGCTGGCGGCCCTGGCCGAGGCCGCGCCCGGGACCCTCGGCGCGGTGTTGTGCGACCCGCCCTACTCGAGCGGCGGCACCACCGCCGGCGAGCGGGCGCGGCCGCCGAGCCAGAAGTACCAGCAGAGCGAGCACCGCCACCTGCATCGCGACTTCGCCGGGGACACGCGCGACCAGCGCAGCTTCCTCGCCTGGTCGGCCCTGTGGATGGCGCGGGCCCGCGCGGCGGTGGTGCCGGGTGGGCTGATCGGCGCCTTCTGCGACTGGCGCCAGCTGCCGGTCACCACCGATGCCGTCCAGGTGGCGGGCTGGGTCTGGCGGGGCATCGTGCCCTGGGACAAGACCCAGGCGGTGCGGCCGGTCCTCGGCCGCTACCGGGCCCAGGCCGAGTACGTCGTCTGGGACTCGAACGGGCCGCGGCCGATGGCGGGCACCACCGCGCCGGGCTGCTTCTCGGTGCCGGTGCCGCGGGCGAAGCTACACATGGCGGCCAAGCCCGTCGCCCTGATGGAGGGGCTCCTCGCCATCATGGACGGGCCGATCCTCGATCCGTTCATGGGCTCGGGCACGATCGGCGCGGCCTGTCACACCCTCGGGGTGCCGTATCTCGGGGTCGAGCTCGATCCCGGCCACTTCGACGTCGCCTGCCGGCGGCTGGAGGCGCTGATCCATGCCGATGCGTCCGCCCCAGCATCGCCCTCGCGGCAGCCGCCCGGTCGAGGAGGCCCGCCGGGAGAGCCGCCGGGCCTATGACGCGCAGCGCCGCCGCACGAGCCCCTGGCGGGCCTGGTACGGCCTCGCCGCCTGGACGGCCGCCCGCGAGGCCCAGCTCGTCCGCGAGCCGCTCTGCGAGCGCCACAAGGCCCGCGGCGAGGTCGTCCCGGCCACGGTGGTCAACCACCGTCGGCCCCACCGGGGCGACTGGGCGCTGTTCATCGATCCGGCCAACCACGAGAGCGTCTGCAAGTCTTGCCACGATCGCGTCATCCAGCGCGAGGAGCGCGCGGCGGTCCCATGAGCAACCCCACCCCCCGGGTCCAAAGTCCCAAGGCCCCCACCGCCCGGACCGGTTGTTTAATCAGGAAAATGTGCGTGCGGTTTGGAGGGGATTTCTGGGGAGGGTGGAGTGGCGGGGCGTAAGCGGAAGCCGGATGCCCTGAAGCAGCTCGCCGGCACCGCGCAGCCGTGCCGGATGAACCCGGAGGCGCCGGTGGCATCCGAGGGGGAGAGCGAAGCGCCGGAGTGGCTGAGCGAGCGGGCGGCCGAGATCTTCGGCCAGCTCGCGGCGATCACCGACCGGATGCGGATCGCCTCGCCGGACGACGTGGCGATGCTGGCGCTCCTCGCCTCGCGGCTCGAGGAGATCGAGGTCTGCACCGCGGTCATCGAGGACCTGGGGCGGGTCTACCAGACGGTGAGCACCACCGGCGCCACCATGCATCGGGCTCGGCCCGAGGTCGGGATGCGCAACGAGGCGATGCGCCATGCCCAGGTGCTGCTGGCCGAGTTCGGGCTCTCGCCGGCGGCGCGGTCCAAGGTCTCGGCCACCACCCCGCCGGACGGAAACCCGTTCGCCGACCTGTGAGGAGCGATGGCGCACCCGTTCGTGGACCAGGCGAACGGCTACGCCCGGGATGTCGTCGCCGGCCGGATCCTCGCCTGCAAATGGATCCGCTTGGCCTGCCAGCGCCACCTGGACGACCTCGCCCGCCAGGACGAGCCGGGCTTCCCCTACCGGTTCGAGCCGGGGAAGGCCGAGAAGGTGTGCCGGTTCGTGCAGCTCCTGCCCCACACCAAGGGCAAGTGGGCGCGCAAGGCCGAGCGCCTGCGCCTCGAGCCCTGGCAGCTGTTCATGACCGCGGTGCCCTTCGGCTGGCTGCGCAAGGCCGATGGCCTGAGGCGCTACCGCAAGCTGTTCCTGCTGATCCCGCGCAAGAACGCCAAGAGCACCTGGGCGGCGGGCATCGCGCTCTACCTGTTCGCCGCCGACGGCGAGTACGGGTCGGAGGTCTATTCCGGCGCCACCTCGGAGAAACAGGCCTGGGAGGTCTTTCGGCCGGCCAAGCTCATGGCGCAGAAGACCCCGGCCCTGCTCTCCCATTTCGGGATCGCGGTCGGCGCCAAGAACCTGCACATCCTCGGCAACGGATCGCGCTTCGAGCCGATGATCGGCACGCCCGGCGACGGCGCCTCGCCGTCCTGCTCGATCCACGACGAGTACCACGAGCACGCCACCGACGAGCAGGTCGACACGATGGAGACCGGCATGGGCGCCCGCGAGCAGCCCCTGCTGATCATCATCACCACCGCCGGCGACAACCTCGCCGGCCCCTGCTACGCGCTCCAGCAGGAGGCGCAGAAGGTACTCGAGGGCGTGCTTGAGGATCCCGAGCTGTTCGCCCTGATCTACACGATCGACCCGCAGGACGACTGGACCTCGGAGGCGGCGCTCCGCAAGGCCAACCCGAACTTCGACGTCTCGGTCTCGGGCGAGTACCTGGTGACGCGCCAGCGCGCGGCGCGGGCGAACGCCCGCAAGGCCGGGGTGTTCAAGACCAAGCACCTCAACATCTGGGTGCAGGCGCGGGACGCCTTCTTCAACGTGCAGCGCTGGATCGAGAGCGCCCGGCCCGGCCTGGCGCTGGCCGATTTCCGCGGCGAGCCGTGCCGGATCGGGCTCGATCTCGCCAGCAAGGTCGACATCGCGGCGGCCGAGGTGCTGTTCGACCTCTCCCGCTGCGAGGGCGCGACGGCCGCCGGCTTACGGGCGGAGGGCTACCACTACGCCCGCTTCGGCCTCTACTTCCTGCCCGAGGCGACGATCGAGGCCGGCGAGAACGAGCATTACCGCTTCTGGCGCGACGCCGCCCCGCCCTGGCTGGTGCAGACCGACGGCGACATGATCGACTACGGCGCGATCCTGGACGCCATCCTCGGGTCCGAGGGCGCGGACGGGCAGCGCCGCGGCGGGCTTATGGGCGAGCACCAGGTCGAGGAGGTCGCCTACGACCCGCACCAGGCGACGATGCTGGTGACGGCGCTGATGGAGGCCGGCCTGCCCTGCATCGAGGTCCGGCCGCTGGTGCTGAACTTCTCCGAGCCGATGAAGCAGATGGAGGCGCTGATCCGGGCGCGGGCGATCGCCCATAACGGCGATCCGGTCTTCACCTGGATGCTGTCGAACGTGGTGGCCAAGCCCGACCGGAAGGACAACGTCTACCCGACGAAACAGAGGCCGGAGAACAAGATCGACGGGCCGGTGGCGCATATGATGGCCCTCGCCCGGTGCATGGCGGGCGAGGAGGTCGGGATCGGACGGGGGTTTGTGGAGCTCTAAGGGCACGTTCCGATCAGGGCGAAAGTCTGCCCGCGGCAATCTGATCCGCCGGTGCGGATCGGCCCGATGATCGACTTGACATCGGCCAGCCAGAGTCTAGATATCAATCCGAGGCGCAAGCCTCTTAGGCTCACCGCATGGGGGCCGCGAAATCGCCGAGGCTTAGCCTCGGCTTTTTCGTTTAATCGAAGCAGTAATATTTTACTCCAACATTTCGATTTTCGCTAGGGAATGCTAGATCAGAAATTCTAGCACGATCACGAATATGTCGATATAGATCAAATTTCTTATCGTACCCCGCTCTGGCAATTGCATAGATGAAGCTGTCGGCAATTTGAAGGAGCGGAAAAGACTTAGGTTTGTATTGTATACGGCCTAGGACATTTGCAAAATTCTCCTTTGACATTGGCTCGTATTTTCCGCTTGTTCCTTGATCAAAGGCAAGGCCGTTTTGTTTCAAATTCTCAAAATATCCAACAACCGTCTTATTAAAGCTGGGATCTGACTCGAATACTACGTGCAATTTTCTATCTTCCTTCATCGCAATTTTGGCGGCCCGCTTGACAGTAATATCGAAAGCGCTTCTGCAGAGCAGCCAGCGATTATTGCCGTGCTTCTGCAAGTATCCGCGGCCGACATATCCTGGACGATCAATAACGCAACCCATACCTATCACGGGCGCATCTGTTAGAACATTTTTCCAGTCTCCCCAGAATTCGTCGCGTTTCACCTGAGTCGTGCGTTCCAGCCAAGAAAAAGCCTTTTTCTCCGACCGCATATCTGTCAAATGCGCCGGCCCTCTCAACTTCCATTTTTCTGCAAAGCTATCAACGAGACTCCGCGCAGCATCATTGTCCTCTCCGCGCACAAGAATGCCGCCAAATGCAAACCAGTCGCGTCCCTCACGTGTAATATCAGGCTTTTTATCCGGATGACGATTTCCGGTTTCGTCTAGGTACAATGTGAATGGGCGGTTCATTTTCCGGGGACGCAAGCCAGAGTGCTGATTATCGACGTGAAGGGCGTGGACGGGTAAAGCCTTCGTTAGCGTCAACGAGAGCCGTTGGCACGAACGGGAGAGAAATGGGTTTACCCGGCCATTGCGCTTCCAATCTCAGGTGATCGTAAAGCCGTCAACCTGATTGCACCTTAATTCCTGCCTCGTGGAGACCGCTCGTGAACTTCTGGCGCCGCTCACCCCGCGCGGCCGCCGGGCCGCGCGTGGAGCTCCCCATCTCAGCCGCGACCACCGTCCTCTCCTCCGACGCCGAGGCCTGGAACGCCCTCCTCCCCGGCGGCTTGGCCGGCACGGTCTCGCCCGCCACCGCCATGCGCCACGCCGCGGTCTATCGCTGCGTCTCGATCATCGCCTTCGCGGCCGCGATGCTGCCGCTCAAGACCTACCGCGAGCTGGAGGACGGGGACCGCGAGCCGAGCCTCGACCACCCCGCCGCCGACCTGCTTCGCATCCGCCCCAACCCGCGCCTGAGCCGCACGCTCTGGCTGCGCACCACGCTCGCCCAGATGCTGCTACGCGGCAACGCCGTGACCTGGATCGAGCGCAAGGCCTCCGGCGATCCGGTGGCGCTGTGGCCGATCCCGTTCGAGCGCGTCGCGGTGAGCCTCGCCGGCGACCGCCTGCGCTACCGGCTCACCCTCGACACCGGCACCGCCATCGTGGTCGACCAGGACGACGTGCTGCACGTCCCCGGCTCGGCCGAATGGGACGGGGTCACGGCGATGACCCCGATCCGCGCCATGAGCGCCGCCGTCGGGCTCGGCATCGAGGCCGACCGCTTCGCCCAGTCCTACTTCGAGAACGACGCCGCGCCCTCGGGCTACATCTCGTATCCGCAGGTCTACAAGGGCGATAAGGACGAGCTGCGCGGCTTCTGGCGCCGCACCTTCGGCAAGTCGGGCCGCCACGCCGGCCCGGCCGTCCTCGACCAGGGCGGCACCTACAACCGCATCCCGATCTCGGCCCAGGACGCCCAGCTCCTCGACACCCGCCGGTTCCAGATCGAGGACATCGCCCGCATCTTCGGCGTGCCGCGCTTCCTGCTCGGCATGGACGAGACCAGCTGGGGCTCGGGCATCGAGGCGCTCGGCATCGGCTTCGTCACCTACACCCTTGATCCGCACCTCGTGGCGATCGAGGACGAGGTCAACCACAAGCTCTACGGCCGCGGCCGGCCGGCCCGGCCGGGGCGCAACCCGCCCCGCTTCCTCGGCGAGTTCGACCGCGACGTGCTGGTGCGCGGCAACATCGAGAGCCGGTTCAAGGCCTACCGCCTGGCGCTCGGCGGCTCCTCCGGCCCGGGCTGGATGACCCCCAACGAGGTGCGCCGCAAGCAGAACGACCGCGCCCGCCCCGACGGCGACGGCCTCGCCGCCTGGAAGGCCCCGACCACCCCACCGGAACCCGCCGCCGATGCACCGCCTGATCCAGCTCCTGAATAGCAATCGCGGCGCCGGCCACCGCCTGGTCCGGGCCGCCGACGGCGAGAGCGCGACGCTCTACGTCTACGATGCGATCGGCGAGGCCTACGGGGTCGATCCGCAGGCCTTCGTGCGCGACCTCCAGGGCGTCACCGCCGGCACGCTCCACCTGCGGATCAACTCGCCGGGCGGCGACGTCTTCGGCGCCCGGGCGATGAAGACCGCCCTGGAGCAGCACCCGGCGAAGGTCGTCGCCCATGTCGACGGGCTCGCGGCCTCCGCCGCCTCGTTCCTGATGCTGGCCGCCGACGAGATCGCGATCGCGCCCGGCGCCTTCGTGATGATCCACGAGCCCTGGTCCCTGGCGCTCGGCACCGCCGACGACCTGCGCGGCTCGGCCGACCTCCTCGACAAGGTCGGGCTCGCCATCGCGGCCGATTACGTCCGGCGCACCGGCAAGCCGCAGGACGAGGTCCTGGCGCTGATGAAGGCCGAGACCTGGTTCGAGGCCGAGGAGGCGATCGCCGCCGGGCTGGCCGACCGCAAGGCCGAGGCCCCGGCGATCGGCAACGCCTTCAACCTCACCGCCTACCGCAACCCGCCGGCGGCCCTCGCCCACCGCCCGCCCGACACCTTCGCGGCGGCGGCGGCCGAGCACGGCCGCTACGCCGCGCGCCTCGCCCTCTACGAGCGCGCCGCCTGATCCACCCAACCCCCGTTCCCACCCTCGCGAGCCGCCCATCCGGGCGGCTTTGTCGTTTTCGGAGCCCACCATGACCCAGTCGATCCAGGCCCTGCGCGAGGAGCGCACGGCGAAAGCCCGCGAGGCCCGCGCCCTCCTCGACGCCAAGACCGGCAAGGAATGGACCCCCGAAGTGAAGGACCAGGTCGACGCGATCTACGCCGCGATCGACCGCCTGGACGAGCAGATCGCGCGGGTCGAGCGCGTGCTCACCATCGAGGACAGCCTCGAGCAGCGCGGCCGGGTCCTGTCGGAGAAGAACGGCCGCTCGGTGGACGAGAACGCCGCCACGATCCGGGCCGAGAAGGCGATTTTTTCCGCCTGGGCCCGTGGCGGGGCCGAGGCGCTGACCGACGACCAGCGCGCCCACGTGAAGGCACGCCGCGACGAGGCGCAGCGGGTCTACGGCGCCCAGTCCGTCGGCACCGGCGCGGCCGGCGGCTACCTGGTCCCGCGCGACTTCGCCGAGACCATGCTCGAGCGCATGGCGGCCTTCGGCGGGATGCGGGCGGTCGCCACCGTGATCCAGACCGACGGCGGCAACGCCATCGACTACGCCACCGTGGACGAGACCGGCCAGGAGGGCGAGATCGTCGGCGAGAGCCTGGCGGCGAGCGGCCAGGACATCGCCTTCGGCACGGTGAGCATCGGCGCCTACAAGTACAGCTCGAAGACCGTGGTGGTGCCCCTCGAGCTGCTGCAGGACAGCCGCATCGACATCGAGCCCTACATCAACGTCGCGCTCGCCACCCGCATCGCCCGCATCACCAACCGGCACTTCACGACCGGCACCGGCGCCGGCCAGCCCCGCGGCGTGGTCACGGCGGCGGCCGCCGGCAAGGCCGGGGCGGCGGGCCAGCTCGCGGCGGTCACCTACGACGACCTGGTCGACCTCGAGCACGCGGTCGATCCGGCCTACCGGACCTCCGGTCGCTGGATGTTCCACGACACGACGCTCAAGGCGCTCAAGAAGCTGAAGGACGGCCAGGGCCGGCCGCTCTGGCGCCCGGGCGTCACCGGTGGCGACCCCTCCGACATCCTGGGCTACGGCTACACGGTCAACCAGCACATGGCGCCGATGGGCGCCTCGGCCCGCTCGCTGCTGTTCGGCGACTTCAAGAAGTACCTGATCCGCGACGTGATGGCGGTCACGCTGTTCCGCTTCGCCGACAGCAAGTACCTCGAGAAGGGCCAGGTGGCGTTCCTCGCCTGGTCGCGCCACGACGGCAACCTGATCGACGCGAGCAACGACGCCATCAAGGCGTTCCAGCACCCGGCGAGCTGAGGGCGACGACGATGCAGGTGCGGATGCTCACCGGCATGGCCGGCGACAGCTTCTCCTACCAGGCCGGCGAGACCGTCACGGTGCCGGACGCGATCGGCGAGGCCTGGAAGGCGGCGGGCCTCGCCGAGGCGCCGCCCCGGGCCGAGGCGGCCGAGCGGGCGGCGAAGGACCTGCGGGCGCAGGTCCAGGACCTCGCCGCGCGGCTCGCCGAGGCGGAAGCCGACCGCGACGCCCTGCGCCACCAGGTCGAGGCCCTGGCGGCGCAGCTCGCGGCTGCGGCGCCGGCCGCGTGATGCTCAGCTATGCCCGGCTGACGCCGCCGGCCAGCCCCGTCGTCGGGCTCGCGCGGGCGCTTGCCCACCTCAAGCTCGAGCCCGACACCGAGGAGGCGGAGGCCGTCACGGCGGCCCTCGCCGCGGCCGAGGAGCATCTCGACGGCTGGTCCGGGGCGCTCCGCCACGCTCTCCTCGCCCAGACCTGGGAGGCGACGGCGCCCGCGCCGGGCCCGTGCGGGTGCGGCGACGCGCCGGGCTTCCTCCTCGACCTGCCGCCGGTGGCGGCGGTGCTCTCGGTCGAGGCCCTGACCGGCGGCGCCTACCTCCCGGTCGCCACTTGGCGCAGCCTGTCGCCGAACCGCCGCGGCAGCCTCGCCCTGCTGCCGGCACCCGGCACCCGCTGGCCGACCGCGGATCCCGACCCGGCGGCCTGGCGCATCCGCTTCCGCGCCGGCTACGCCACGCCCGCCGAGGTGCCCCCGCCGATCCAGGCGGCGATCCTGCTCATCGCCGCCGACCTGTTCGACAACCGCGGGGGCAAGCAGCTCGCGACGCTGACCGACAACCCGACCATCGCCCGCCTGCTCGCCCGCTACCAGCCCTCGGAGGCCTGACCATGGATCCGGGCCAGCTGGACCGGCGCGTCACCTTCCGGCGCCGCGCCCTCGTCACCCGCGGCGGCCGCCAGGTGCCGGGCGACTATGCCGACCTGTTCCGGGCCTGGGGCGCCTGGCGCCCGCTGACCGGCCGGCGCCTGGTCGAGGCCGGGGCGGTGACGGACGGGATCGACGGCACGCTGATCGTGCGCGAGACCGCCCGCACGCGCGGTCTCACCGTGGCCGACCGGGTGGTGATCGCCGGCCATGACTTCGCGATCGAGTCGGTGCCGATCGCGCATCGCTCCGGCTGGCTCTCGCTCAGCGTCTCGCGCCGCCGGGCGGCCTCGACGTGATCGCATGAGCCGTTTCGCCTCCCTCCAATTTATTGTTCGGCCGACTGCGCGGGCGGATGGTCGTGGTGGGATGGACCGAGCGCGACGATCGGCGCAGGGTCTTCACGATGCGGAAAGCCAATGAGCGCGAGCAAAAGAAATACGCCTCCCTTCTTTGACGAGAAGACGGGACTTGTCGATCTCGCGGCGCTGGACGCGCACGGGACTAAGGCGGAGGAATACGACGACCTGCCGGATCTGTCGGAGGTCGATGTGGGAACGGCAGACCGGCACGAGGCCGGCCGCCTCGTCAGCCGCGGCCGGGGCCGTCCCAGGCTCGACAATCCGAAGCGGCAGGTGACGTTGCGGCTCGACGCGGACGTGATCGAGGGCTTCCGGGCAACGGGATCGGGCTGGCAGGGCCGGATCAACGCCATCCTGCGCGAGGCCTTGGAGCAGCCCGGCCGGTGATCGGCGAGCTCGTCAGCCTCGCCCGGCTCGGCTACGCGGCCGTGTCCGGGGTCGACGCCCTGGTCACCAGCCTGACCCGGATGGGCCTGCACCTCGCCCTGCGCAGCCGCGCCCTCGACCGGCAGGCGGCCGAGGACATCGTGGAGCGCGCCCGCGCCCGGGTCCCGCAGGATACCGGGCGGCTCTTCTCCGGCATCGAGGCCACCGAGGTCGACGGCGTGTGGGGCGTGCAGGCGAGCGCGGTCAACCCGCGCGACCCGCGGGAGCTGGATTACGCCTTCCTGGTCGAGCACGGCACCCGGCCGGGGATCCGCGGCGAGCGGGTGGCGGATGCGGCCTATTTCCGCCCCCGCGACCCGGACGGGGCGCTGGCGGTCAACCCGCGCACCGGCCGGCGCTACCGGAGGGCGGATGCCAACCGGCGTGCCCGCCGCACCCATCCCGGCACGCCCCCGCATCCGTATTTCTGGCCCTCGGTCAACGAGGTGATGGCCGAGCGCGGCCTGGCGGCGGATGCGCTGATCAACGAGGCGGCCAACCGCGAGGGCCTGACATGACGCCGGAGCTGACCTTGCGCGACGCGGTGCTGGGCCGCCTGCGGGCGACGCCGGCGGTGAGCGCGGTGGTGGGCGAAAAAATCTACGACGACGTGCCGGCGGACGGCGAGCCGGATCTGCCCTGGATCTTCGCCGGGCCGCTCAACGCGACCCGCCTCGAGGTGGGCGGCCTGCCGGCCTGGGATTTGCGCCTGCGGATCTTCATCGAGTCGGCGGCCTTCGACCGCGACCAGGCCTGGAGCTTGGCCCGGGCGGGCATGCGGGCGGTCGAGGGGTTCGAGCCGGCCGAGGGCGGGTTCTGCGACCGCTTGAGCGTGCGCCAGGCCGGCGACGTGATCAGCCCGCTCACCGTCAAGGCGGTGTTCTTCGACGTCGCCGCGCTGATGCTCGATGCGTAGCGGCGGCCCTCACGCGACCGGACGGGCGCGGATCACCGGATTTCGCTTCCGTCGGGCGCCCAGCGGCCCGGGGTCTCGCGGTCGGGGCTGATCACGGCAACGCCCCGGCCCTTCGTGTCCTTCGCGTTGCAGGTCACGAGAACGAGACCGTGCCGCATCGCGGTGGCGACCTGACCCCGATCCATCCATTGCGGGCGATCCGGGCCGGCGAGCCGGCCCCAGGCCTCCGCCACGTCGCCGTCGACGGGCAGGATCCGGCCGGCAAAGCCCTCCTTGAGCGCATCCAGGGCCGCCTGAAGCGCGGCGGCCACAGCGGCATCGCCGGCATCCCGCTTCTTCTGCACGCCCCGCGCGATCTCGAAGACAGTGATGGCACTGATCGCGAGCGTGCTGTCGTCAATGCTCGCGAGCCAGCGGCGGATGGCCTTGCCGTTCGGGCCGCTCCGCTTGCTGATGACGTCGGTGTCGAGGAGGTAGGTCAGCACCTAATCGTCGAGGTCCAAGGCGCTCAGGTCGGCCTGCGCGAGGGCCGCCTTCGCCGTCAGCTTCGGATAGGGGCGCCCCGCCTTGGGATGGGCGGCGGCATAGGCCTCGGCGAAGGCGAGCTGGTCCCGGCTCAGGCTGGGATAGTCCCGGAGCACGTCCTCGATCGCCATTCCGCCGTCGAGGAGCGCGGCGAGGCGATGGACCTCGACCCGCGTGCCCTTGAGGACGATGTCGCCCTTGGCGTCATGCTCGACGGACGTCTCCAGGTCCCGCAAGGCCTGCAGGCGGTCATCGACCTGCTGCGCGGCCTCGTCCAGCGAGGCCCGGAAGACGCCGGCCTCGAGATGGGTCGGCAGCTCGGCATGCTGCTGCAGGGCCGCATAGAGCTTGCCCCAGAGCGCCGCATTCAGGTCGTCGCGGTGGTCCCGTGCCCAGCTGAGGAAGACCAGCGTCTTGTGGTCCAGCGCGCGGACCTTGCGGCCGCCGTAGGAGACCAGCTGGCAATCGACGTGCTTGCGCTCGACGGTCCGCCGAACCTCCCGGACGGGCTCGCGCAGAACGAAGGCGGCCTTCGGGAGCGGGTAGATCTCGGGGCTGCTCATGCGACATCCAATGCGACCCCCGAGATAGGGTCGCTTTAGTGCCGACGCAAGCTCCCTCGGGCACCGCTCCGAGCGTCGCGTCGGCCGAGATCCCCCTTCACCGGAGAGAACCCGATGACCCAGACCGTCCCCTTCGGCGGCAAGGACCTGCGCGTCCTGCTCAAGGACTCCGCCACCGACACCACCCCCGACTTCGTGGCGATGATCACCACCAAGGAGATCGAGTGGGTCAACGAGTTCGATGACGCGACCGTGCCGGAGACCGACGCCCCCGACCAGGTGCCGAGCCGCCGCTCCTTCCTCAAGGCCCGGGCCTGGAACACCTCGTTCTCCGGCATCGCCGATGCCAAGGGCTTCCGCATCCTCCAGGCCGCCGCGAGCGCCGACCTGCCGACCTACATCCAGGTCCTGGTCGCCAAGGTCGCGGCCGCCGGCGGCGGGCGCTGGGACGGCGCGGTGTGGTTCGAGAACCTGAAGCTCTCCTCGCAGGACAACGGCGTGGTGAAGTTCAGCGGCCAGCTGCGCGGCGAAGGGCCCCTCGCCTGGACGGCGGCGAGCTGATGGCGCCCGACACCTCCCGCACCGCCGTCTATGCCGCCTTCGGCGGGCGGCACCGCAAGCTGCAGCTCACCCTCGGCTGCATCGGCGAGCTGGAGCGCATCTGCACCGCCGGCATCGGCGAGATCCAGCTCAGGCTCGCCAGCCACCGCTTCTACGCCGCCGACCTGCGCGAGACGATCCGCCTCGGGCTGATCGGCGGCGGCGAGGACCTGGCCGGGGCCGAGGCGCTGATGCGCTTCAACTTCGACCAGCAGCCGCTCGCCACCCACCTGCAGCTCGCCGCCGACCTGCTCTCGGCCGCGGTGGCCGGGGTGGAGCCGGAGGGAAACGGGGTGACGGAGGGGAGGAGCGACGCCCCGGCGACCTCTCCGTCTGGTACCGCGCCGGCGGCATGATGGGGCTGACGCCCCGGGCGGTCGACGCCCTTACCCTGCCCGAGATGCTGGCGATGCTCGAGGGCTTCCGCCGCTTCCACGGCGGCGAGGACGAGGCCCCGGCGCCGAGCCTCGACGCCTTCCTGACGGCACTGGCCGAGCACCGGCAGGCGTGACGCGAAGGATACCCGGATGAGCGAGCCGCTGAAGATCCGCTTTGCGACCGACGTCTCCTCCGCCAAGGCCGGGCTGACCGACCTCGCGGCCTCGGTGGTCACCAATGTCGGGCTGGTCTCGGCGGCGCTCAACAAGGGTGCCCAGGCGCAAGGGGGCTACGGCCAGGCGGTCGCCAAGGTCGCCCGCGCGGTCGGCGACGATTACGCCGCGATGACCGCCGCCGGCCTGAAGGCCGCCAACGACAGCCAGGGCAATGCCGTGGCGATCGCCGGCGCCGTCGCCCGCGCCGCCGGCGAGACCAACGTGGCGAGCGCGGCCATCACCACCTCGATCGCCACCGGCACCGCGGCGGCGCAGTTCAAGCTCGCGCTCCTGCGCACCACCATGGCGCAGACGATGGCGGCCGTGATGGCGACCCCGGCCGGGGCCGCCGGGGTGAGCGCGCTCGCCGGCCTCGTCGCCCTGGTGGCGCTCCTCAAGCTCGCCGACCACGCCGCCTCCACGGCGGCCGACCGGATGCAGGGCCTGGTCGACCTCGCGACCAAGGCCGGTGAGGCGGGCGTCGGCACCACGCTGTTCCAGGCCTGGCTCGGCCAGGCCAAGGAACTCGGCGCCGAGGCCAAGACCCTCGAGGCGATGCTGCTGCGGGCCCGGGAGGCCGCCACGGTGACGCTCGGGCGCGACGGCGCCGCGGCGACGAGCCCGATCCGCAGCGCGCTCGCCGACCACGTCTCGGCCGGCAACCTCGGCGCCGGGGCGCTCGCCCGCTACGACGCGGCGGGCGACCAGGAGCAGCGCATCCGCGTGATGCTCGACCTGGTGCAGGAGCTGCTCGCCGCCAACCGCCAGCTCGCCGCCTTCGACCTCGGCAAGACGATGTTCGGGGGCGAGTTCGAGGCCAAGCTCCGCGAGGGCGGCGCCGTGATCGAGGCGATGCGGCGCAGCCTCGACGGGATGCGCGCCGCCGGGGGCGAGCGGATCGTCTCGCCCGAGGAGATCGAGACCGCCCGGCGGGTGAATGCCGAGCTGGAGAAATCCCGCGCCGTGCTGGCCGAGGCGCTGGCGCCGCTGCAGAAGGACATCGCGGACTACCAGAACCGCCAGCTCCTCGCCTGGTCGGAGTGGATCGCCTCGGTCAACCGGGCCTCGGCGGTGGTGCTGAGCCTCTACGGCTACCTCAAGCAGGTGGGCGAGGCGGTCACCGCGCTCGGCAACTGGTCGGGCTGGGACCGGCTGTTCGAGGGCCTGAAGGCCATGGGGCTTGCCGGCAACTGGGGCGGCACCGGCACGGGCGTGGTCGACCTCACCGACGAGGACCGGCGCAAGGCGCGGGAGGCGACCGAGGGCAAGCCGCTCTCGGTCAGCATCGTGCCGCGGGGCGACCGCTCGAACCCGCTCCCGGCCTCCCCCGGCCGCGCGAGCCGCGGGGCCGCCGAGGCGCAGGACCCGATCGAGACGCTGATCGCCGGCCTGGAGAAGTCCACCGCCGCCCTCAAGGCGGAGATGGAGGCCTACCACCTCTCGAACGCCGAGAAGCGCACGGCGATCGAGCTGGCCAAGGCCGAGGAGGTCGCCAAGGCCAAGGGCGTGACGCTCACCGGCGAGCAGACCGCCCGCATCCGGGCCGCGGCTGCGGCGGCCGCCGGCTACCGGGACAAGCTCGCCGACCTCGAGCAGGCCGAGCGCCAGCTCGCCGAGACCGCCCGGCATTTCGGCCAGGCGCTGTCGGACGCCTTCGCGGACGCGATCCTGGAGGGCCGGAGCTTCGGCGACGTGCTGCGCAGCCTGGAGAAGCAGATCGCCCGGGCGACGCTGCAGGCGGTATTCACCGGCCAGGGCCCGATGGCCGGCCTGCTCGGCACGGCGCCGGCGGCGAGCGCCGGCTCCAACGCCGTCGGCGGGCTCACCGGCACGGTATCGGGGCTCCTCAAGGACCTGTTCACCCGCACGACCGCCACCGGGGGCGACGTGATCGGCCCCGACGGCGCGCTCTGGCTCGCCGGCGGCGGCCCGGTGCGCGGCCCCGGCTCGGGCACGTCCGACTCGGTGCCGGCCCTGCTCTCGAACGGCGAGTTCGTGGTCAACGCCCGGTCGGCCTCGGCGCATGCCGGTCTCCTGGAGCAGATCAACCGCGGCGGCGTGCGCCGCCTCGCCCAGGGCGGCTGGGCCGGGCGCAGCCTCGCGGCGATCGGCGAGCGGGTACTCCCGGGTGGCGCGACGGGACCGGCGGCGGGCGGCGCGGCCTGGGCCGAGGATGCGGGGAGCGGCTCCGGCCGGAGCCCGCCCGCGCGGCCGGTTCAGGTCACTTTCACGGTGCAGAGCCCGGACGCGCCGAGCTTCCTGCGGGCCGAGGCGCAGCTCACGGCGGCCCTGGCCCGGGCGGTGCAGCGGGGCACGCGCGGTCTTTGACGAGGCAGAGATGCCTGGTTTGATCGCGTCGTGGTCCGATGTGGGTGGTTTGCGGACTCTCGTCACCGTGCCACGATCGGCCTCACAGCCAGTGTCGCTCGTCGCGTGCGCAACAACCAATGCCGACAATACCGCTGCCCGAAACGCTGCC
>NZ_JACWCT010000125.1 GCF_016613415.1 Methylobacterium ajmalii
CGGGCGGCTCTGCGCGCGGCCGAGGCCGGCCCGTTGCGGGCGGCGGGCGCCGCCCTCCTCGCGGCGTGCCGCGCCGGCCCGGCGGAATCACGCCGCACCGCGACCCGCGTCGTGGCCGATCTCGCCACCGCGTCCTATGTCGTCGAGGGGCAGGGCCGCGTGCTGCGGCGCCTCGGCCTGTGGGGTCGCGGATAGGTCATGTTCCACGAGCTGACGGTCGGCGGGGTGCTGGTCTCCCCCTTCGTCGCCTATGCGGCGCTCGCCCTGGCGATCCTGCTCGCCCTGCGGCCATTCTTGCGAATGCTGCGGTTCGAGCGCGCCTTCGCGAACCCGCCGCTGGCGGAAGCCGGAATCTACGTCTGCATCCTGGCGCTGTTGATCGTGATGGTCTGAGGAGAGAATCGTGGCGGTCAAGCGGACGACCCGGGGACGGCGCGCCTTGCGGATCCTGGCGACGCTCGTGGTGCTGGCGCTCGCCGCCGGCGCCGCCCTGGTCGTCTGGCAATACTACGTAACCGCGCCATGGACCCGGGACGGCCGGGTGCGGGTGCAGGTCGCGAGCGTCGCCCCCCAGGTCTCGGGCCAGATCACCGAGCTGCGGGTGGTCGACAACCAGCTCGTGCGCAAGGGCGACGTGCTCTACGTGATCGACCCGCTCGACTTCAAGATCGCCCTGGATTCGGCGAAGGCCGAGGTCGAGAACCGCGCCGCCGACCTCCAGGTCAAGCGCGCCCAGGCCGCCCGGCGCGAGGCGCTGACCACGGTCTCGACCTCGATCGAGGAGAAGCAGCAATTCGCCGGTACCGCCAAGCAGGCGGAGGCGGCCTTCGCGGCGGCCCAGGCGCAGGCCGCGCAGGCCGAGATCAACCTGAAGCGCACGGAGGTGAGGAGCCCCGTCAACGGCTACGTCACCAACCTGCTCCTGCGGGTCGGCGACTACGCGAGTGCGGGCACCCGCAACATCTCGGTCATCGACGCCGATTCGTACTGGATCGACGGCTACTTCGAGGAGACCAAGATGGATCACATCCGGGTCGGCGATCCGGCGACCGCAGCGCTGATGGGCTACGCCGCGCCGATCCGCGGCCGGGTCGAGAGCATCACCCGGGGCATCAGCACCTCCAATGCCGCGGCGAGCACGCAGGGCCTGCCGAGCGTCGACCCGGTCTATACCTGGGTGCGCCTCGCCCAGCGGGTGCCGGTGCGCATCCGCATCGATACGGTGCCGGAGAACGTCGCCCTCGTCGCCGGCATGACGGCGACGGTCTCGGTCGGCGCCTATGCCGAGCACGACGACCGCTTGCGCACCACGTTCACCGACTTCCTCGCGCGGATCGGGCCGCGGCGGAAGGACGATTCCGCGGTGTCGCCGGCCGGCGTCACCACGACCGTGAAGGGCCCGCACGACGTCTCGACCCTTCCCACCCCCGACCTGAGGACGGCGCCGAGCGCCGACCAGATCGCGCCGGGCATCGCGCCGGGCATCAACCAGGCGCCGGAGACGGCGGCACCGAAGGAGAGTCCCGGCAAGGAGTCGCGCGGCCCGCACCGTCAGGGCAGCGGCCGCACCGCCCGGGATTGACACGCTCCCGCTTCGCACGGCACAGGAGGGGGGCTTCACCGCGCGCGGGCGTGGCGGAATTGGTAGACGCAGCGGACTCAAAATCCGCCGTCCTCACGGATATGTCGGTTCGAGTCCGACCGCCCGCACCACCCTCCTGGCGATATTCAGGCCTCCGGCCTCGCCACGGCGCGGGACAGCACCGGCATCACCCGCCCATCTCCCATCTGCGCCACGTTGAAGCGCATCCGGTCCGAGGCCGTGCGCGAGACGCTGAACACGTCGCCGGGCGCCAGCACCACGCCCTCGCGCAGGGCCGCCCGGGCGACGCCTGCCGCATCGCGCTCGTCGGGCAGCGCGCACCAGAGGTAGAACCCACCCCGCGGCATCAGCCAGGGCCGGATGCTGAGGGAGGCGAGCCGCTCGGCGGTCTCGCGCCGGGCCCGGGCGAGGCGGCGGCGCAGGGCGTCGAGGTGCTTGCGGTACTGCCCGTCACCGAGCACCCCGGCGACGAGCTCCGCCGCGACCGGGCTCACCCCGCCGAAATGCGTCGCCACCTGGAGGTCGGTCAGGGCCTCGATCGTGTCGGGGCGGGCCGTGACGTAGCCGCAGCGCACCGAGGCCGAGAGCGTCTTGGAGAAGCTGCCGATGCGGATCACCCGCTCCAGCCCGTCGAGGGCGGCGAGCCGCGGCGAGGGCTCGGGTTCGAGGGGGGCGAAGATGTCGTCCTCGACGATGGTGACGTCGTGGGCGGCGGCCGCGTTCAGGATCCGGTGGGCGATGGCCGGGGAGAGCGTGGCGCCGGTCGGGTTGTGCAGCGCCGAATTGGTGAGGTAGAGGCGCGGCCTCTGCGAGGCGGCTTGCGCGAAGCGCTCCGGGTCCGGCCCGGCCTCGGTCCAGGGCACGCCGATCGCGGTGGCACGGTGGGCGCGCAGCAGGGCCTGGAAGTTGAAGTAGCAGGGATCGTCCACCAGGACCGCATCGCCCGGGCGCAGCAGCAGGCGGCAGACGAGGTCGACCGCCTGGGTGCCCGACCCGGTGAGCAGGATCCGGTCCGGGCCGACCGGCAGCCCCTCCTCGGCGAATTGCCGCGCCAGGAGACGGCGCAGGCCGGCCGGCCCCCGGGTGGTACCGTAATCGGCCAGGACCGCACCCTCGGCCCGGGCGAGGCCGCGGGCGGCGCGGCGCAGGGGCTCGAGCGGCATCCACGAGGCGGGCAGCCAGCCGCAGCCGGGCTTCGGCGCGTCGGGCTCGCCGTCGAGGGATTGCCGCGAGACCCAGAACGGATCGACCTCCCGGTCGAGGCACGGGCCGATCTCGGCCAGCGTCGGGGGCGGGGCGGACGAGGCCGCATAGAAGCCCGAGCCCGGGCGCGAGCGTACCGCCCCCTCCGCCGCCAGCCGCTCGTAGGCCTCGGCCACCGTGGAGGGCGAGACGCCCATGCTGGTGGCGAGCCCGCGGATCGAGGGCAGCCGCTCGCCCGGTGCCAGCCCCCGCGCGGCGATCCGCCCGCGGATCGTGCGCATCACGTCGGCCGTCCGGCCGCCTTCCGCCATCGTCGCATCCCTCACCGTACGGTCGTTGCGACCCACACAGTTCGGCGCAACCGTACGGGACCGTGCCTTCCGGGACCAGAGGGGCGACGATACCCATCCCGCTCGACGCGTGGCTTCGGACGAGGCGCGTCGGCGGAACGGATGGCGGACCATGCAGCGACACGCGGACGGCTGGGGCAGCGGGCTCCTCGGGGTGGCGATCTTCAGCGGGTCGCTGCCGGCGACCCGGGTGGCGGTGGGCGGGTTCTCGCCGCTGTTCCTGACCTCGGCCCGGGCGGTGATCGCCGCCGGGCTCGGGGCGGCCCTGCTGTGGGGCCTGCGGCAGGCGCGGCCGGCGCGGGGCGACCTCCCGTCGCTCGCCATCGTGGCGGTCGGCGTGGTGCTGGGCTTCCCGCTCCTCACGGCGCTGGCGCTCCAGCACGTCACCTCGGCGCATTCGATCGTGTTCATCGGGCTCCTGCCGCTCGCTACCGCCCTGTTCGGGGTCCTGCGCGGCAATGAGCGGCCGCGGCCGGCCTTCTGGCTGTTCTCCCTCATGGGCAGCGGCGCGGTGGCGGGCTTCGCGCTCGTCCAGGGCGGCGCGGCCTCGCTCGCCGGCGACCTCCTGATGCTCGCCGCGATCCTGCTCTGCGGGCTCGGCTACGCCGAGGGCGCCGCCCTGTCGCGGCGTCTGGGGGGCTGGCAGGTGATCTGCTGGGCCCTGGTGCTGGCCCTGCCGGTGATGGGGCCGCTGGCGCTGGCGACCCGGCCGGCGGCGCTCGAAGGGATCGGCGCGCCGGCCTGGCTCGGGCTCGGCTACGTCTCGGTGTTCAGCATGCTGGTCGGCTTCGTGTTCTGGTATCGCGGCCTGGCGCGCGGCGGCATCGCCGGAGTAGGCCAGTTGCAGCTGCTCCAGCCTTTCCTGGGCCTGGCGCTGGCCGGCCTGCTCCTCGCCGAGCCGGTCGCCCCGGCGATGATCGCGGTCACGGGACTCGTGGTCCTGTGCGTGGCCGGCGCCAAACGGTTCGCGTGAGCGGACCGCCCCATCCCGGGCCAAGGGCTGACGGCGACGGTTGACGGGGCGTTTACGGCATCGGGCGCATGTTACGCACCATGCGTCGTGGCATCGTAGCGTTCTCAGCCTTCACGCTCTTCGGCCTGGGGCTCACCGGATGCGCGCTCAATCGATTTGAGCAGCGCGAACCCTGGCGGAATCAGGCCGAAGAGGTCTGTCTCGCCCAGAAGCTCGTTCGTGCGAGCGAGGACATCCAGCCGGTCAAGGAGATCGACGGGCCGGGCGTCTGCGGCATGGTCCACCCGTTCCGGGTGACCCGGCTCGCCGGCGGCACCGTCGCGCTCAAGCAGCGCATGACGCTGGCCTGCCCGATCATCCCGGAGGTGGAGGCCTGGCTCGCCGGCACGGTGCAGCCGGCCGCCCAGATCTATTTCGGCCAGCCGGTGGTCGAGATGAATTCCGGCTCGTATTCCTGCCGCGGCCGCAACAACCAGGTCGGCGCGAAGCTCTCGGAGCATTCGTTCGGCAACGCCGTCGACGTGATGTCCTTCCGCTTCGCCGACGGCTACGTGGTGACGGTGAAAGGCGGCTGGCGCGGCACGGAAGCCGAGCAGGGCTTTCTGCGCGAGGTCTTTCTCGGCGCCTGCAACCACTTCACCACGGTGCTGGGGCCGGGATCGAACATCTACCACTACGACCACCTGCACCTCGATCTGGCCCGGCACGATCCCCGCGGCCTGCGGCGCATCTGCAAGCCGCTGATCAAGTACGAGTCGCAGCTGCCACCCCCCGGCACGCCGCTCTCGCCGATCCGCAAGAAGCCGGCCTGGCAGCCCGCCCCCGATCCGGCACCGATCGACGTCGAGCAGGACGATCCCTACGGCGTGTCGCCGACGAGCGCCCGCGACACCGGGTCGAAGCTCGCCCGCGCCCCGGCGCCGCGTCCGGCCCCGGTCCAGGCCTACGCCCCTCCCCCGCCGCACGCGCCGCGGCCGGCGCTGGCCGCCGAACCCCGGGCCCTGCCCGAGCCGCTGCCGCTCTCGAGCCCGACCTGGTCGTCCGGCCCGATCTACTGAAGACCCGCGTCGGGGCGGGTCAGGCGACCGCGCCGCCGAGATCCGCCACCACGGCGCGGCGCGCCGCGGCGTCCTCGGCCAGGCGGTGGACGTGCATCTCGGTCGCGCCGCGGGCGCGGGCCCGGGTGAGCCAGCCGCGGGCGAGGCGCTCGCGCGGGGTCTCGCCGGCGGAGGTCACCGCCACCAGCTCGGCGGTTCCGTCGCCGCCGCGGCGCACCGCGATCACCACAGCGTCGCCGACCTCGGACGGGTCGTCGTCCAGGGCATGGATCCCCACCACGTAGCGGCGGCCGGACTGGCCGCGCCAGGCGCTCAGCGGCAGGGCCGGGGTTCCCCGCAGGCTCGTGGCCGTTCTCAGGCGCTCCTCACGCACGTCCGATCTCCTCGCGCGGTCGTTCTGGATGTCCCGCATCGCCACCGACCAGGACAGGGCTCGTTTGTTCGCCATTTGTTCCAGCCTAGTTCCGATTCCATGGGGCCGTCAAGCACGACCGACCGGTATGACGAAGATCTGGAGAGGGGGCGAGCGGGGTTCAAGGCGCGGCAGGGCGCGGCGGCCGGAAACCCGGCCGCCGCCCACGATCACCAGCGGTGATGCCAGCCGTGGTGGCCCCAGCCACCGCCCCAGCCGACGCGGTGCCAGCCGCCGCCATAGCCCCACGGGCGATGCCAGCCGACCCGACGGTACCCGCCATAGCCCCAGGGCCGGTGCCAGCCGACCCGACGGTAGCCGTAGCCCCAGCGCGGGCCGACGACGACGGTGCGATACCCGACGACCGGGGCGTAGAAGACCCGCGGCCCGAGGTTCGGGCGGCACCAGCCGCGCCAGTTCCGGTGGAACCCGGGGCCGCAGCCGTCACGCGCCTCGGCGGTCGTTCCCGTGCCGACGACGGCACCGAGAGACAGGATCGCGGCGCCAGCAACCATGCTCCAACGCATCATATCCTCCTGTTGTGAGGACCATGAAATGCACGAGCGGCCAAAACCGTTGCGAGGTTACGAAGAGTTCATGTTGGGTGGCGCGCCCGGGTGCTACGGCTGTGCTTGACCCGGCCGGGAGCCGCGGCGCGTCAGTCCTGCGCGGCGCGGATCGTCGTCGCGGCCGCCCGGGGATCGGCCTCGCGCACCAGGGCGTCGGAGGCGGTTTCGATCCGCTCCTGGAGGGTCGGCAGGAACGTCTCGCGGGGCAGGCCCGGCGGGATCACCGGCAGGAACTCGATGACGGCGGTGCCGGGCCGGTAGGTCAGGCGGCGCCGGCCCCAGAACACGCCGGTGTTGAGCGCCACCGGCAGGCAGGGCACGCCGAGGCGGTCGTACATGTGGGCGACGCCGAACTTGTAGGCCGGCGGCGCGCCGACCGCCCGTCGCGTTCCCTCCGGGAAGATGATCAGGCGGCGGCCGTCGGCCATCGCGGCGGCGGCCTCCTCGTTCATCAGCGCCAGCGCCCGGGAGCCCTTCGAGCGGTCGATCGCCACCATCTCGCTGCGGGCGAGGTACCAGCCGAACAGCGGCAGCCACATCAGTTCGCGCTTGAGGATGTAGGTGAAGTCGTCGAGCACCGTGACGAGGGCCAGGGTCTCCAGCGCCGACTGGTGCTTGGCCGCGACCAGCACGCCGCCGGCCGGGCGATGCTCGAGACCGCGGAACTCGACCCTGAGGCCGACGATGGCGTGCAGCAGCCGCAGGACGATCCGGCCCCAGGTCTGGGCGAGCCAGATCACGCTGCGCCGGCTGACGAGCAGCGGCAGGCCGCCGATCAGGAGCGCGGCGGTGACGAGGTAGAACGCGACGGTGAACAGGAACGAGCGGACGAGCGGCATGGCGGGCGGCAAAGCGGACCTTCGGGCGGGCGGCCCGATCGCCTCGGGCCCGGCCGCGCGGCGGACGGGGACGCGGCGCCCGGTCGAAGCGCCGCCCGCGTGATGCGGTGCCTCTCCTTAGAGCATTTCGGCGCCCGCGAAAGGTCGGGCCTGCGTGGGAGGAGAAACGTGCCGCCCGAGGCCCGTGCGACGGATGCCGGGCCGGAAAAAACGTGCTTTAAGCCTCGACGGACCCGCGCGACCGAAGACGCGGGCAATCGCAAAGGGCTCGCCGCGAAGCGGGCCGACCAGGAGGACGCCATGACCACGCTCACGCGCCGCCGCGCGCTGCATCTCGCCGTCGCCGGTGCCGTCGCGGGCCCGGCGGTGCTGCGCATCACGAAGGCGCACGCGGCCGAGTTCAGCCTCAAGGCCGCCAACAACACCCCGGTCAGCCACCCGCTGACGGTCTACATGACCAAGGCGGCGGACGCGATCCGCGAGGAGACCGGCGGCAAGGTCGACATCAAGCTGTTTCCCAACAACCAGCTCGGCGGCGACACCGACATGCTGAGCCAGCTGCGCTCGGGCGCGCTGGAGTTCTTCACCCTCTCGCCGCTGATCCTCGCCACCCTGGTGCCGGCGGCCTCGATCAGCGGCGTCGGCTTCGCCTGGTCGTCCTACGACAAGCTGTGGCCGGCGATGGACGGCGATCTCGGCGCCCATGTCCGGGCGCAGATCGAGAAGTCGGGCCTCTTCGCCTTCGACCGGATCTGGGAGAACGGCTTTCGCCAGACCACCTCGTCGAGCAGGCCGATCCTGAAGCCCGAGGACTTCAAGGGCTTCAAGATCCGGGTCCCGCCGAGCCCGATGTGGACGTCGATGTTCAAGGCCTTCGACGCCGCCCCGATGACGATCAACTTCGCAGAGGTCTATTCGGCGCTGCAGACGCGGATCGCCGAGGGCCAGGAGAACCCGCTGACCCTGATCGAAAACGCCAAGCTCTACGAGGTGCAGAAGTACCTCTCGAAGACCAACCACATGTGGGACGGCTTCTGGCTCCTGTCGAACGGCAAGGTCTGGCGCGGCCTGCCGCAGGACGTGAAGACCGTGGTGGCCAAGCACTTCAACGCCCAGGCGGTGGCACAGCGCGCCGACATGGCCCAGCGCGCCGGCACGACCGAGCAGGACCTGCGCGGCCGCGGCCTCGACATCCGCGACGTCGACACCAAGGCGTTCCAGGCCAAGCTGCAATCGGCCGGGTTCTACAAGGAGTGGAAGGGCAAGTTCGGCGACGACGCCTGGGCGCTCCTCGAGAAGCACACCGGGCCGATCTCCTGACCGGATCGGCGACGCCCTCGCGGGCGTCGCCTCACGCCCCGGCGGCTCGCGCCGCCGGGGCGGCCGGCAACACAGCGCGACCGAACAGGTAGCCCTGCGCCTCGGTGAAGCCCTCCTCGCGCACCACCGCGAGCTGGGCCGGGGTCTCGACGCCCTCCGCCACCGTCTCGATGCCGAGCCGCCGCCCGAGCTCGGCGACGATGCCGACGATCGCCCGGCAATCCGGCCGCTCGACCGCGTCGCGCACGAACGAGCCGTCGATCTTGATGCGGTCGATCGGGAAGGCGCGGACCCGGGCCAGCGACGAGAAGCCGACGCCGAAATCGTCGAGCGACACGCTCACCCCCATGTCGTGCAGGAGTTGGAGGTCGTCGACGATGCCGCCGGCGGTGGTGCTCAGCACCGTCTCTGTGATCTCCAGTTCGAGGCGCCGGGGCGTCAGCCCGGTCTGCCCCAGGATCTCCCGTACCGCCCGCGGCAGGCTGCCGTCGCCGAGTTGGTAGACCGAGACGTTGACGCAGAGCCTCGCCTCGTCCGGCCAGGCGGCGGCGGCGCGGCAGGCCTGGTCGAGCACCCACAGGCCGAGCTCGCGGATCAGGTCCGACTTCTCGGCGATCGGGATGAAGCGCCGGGGCGAGACCGGGCCGCGCTCGGGATGCGTCCAGCGCAACAGCGCCTCGCGGGCATTCACCGAGCCCTGCGCCAGGTCGATGATCGGCTGGTAGGCGACGGCGAGCTGGCCCGCGGCGATCGCCTGGCGCAGGTCGCGCTCGAGGCGCATCTCGTCGCTGCGCTCGGTCTCGAGCCGGCGGGTGAACAGGCGCCAGGCGGCCTTGCCGGCGCCCTTGGCGGCGTAGAGCGCGCAATCGGCCTGACGCAGCATCGCGTCCGGCGTCGCCGTGCCGTCGGCGAGCGCGATGCCGATGCTGGCGGTGACCTGACGCGCCGGCTGGCCCTCGATGTCGTAGGGGCGGCCGAGCTCGATCAGCAGACGCTCGGCCAGCGGCACCGCCAGCTCGCCGGCTCCGCCCGGCAGCAGCAGCGCGAACTCGTCGCCGCCGAACCGGGCGGCGAGGCCCGGCTCCGGCAGCGCCCCGCGCAACCGGTCGGCGAGCTGGCGCAGGAGCGCGTCGCCGGCCTGATGCCCGAGCTCGTCGTTGACCGCCTTGAAGCCGTCGAGGTCGAGGAAGAGGAGCGCGGTGCCGGCGGGCAGGGCGCCCTCGGCGGCGCTCTCGCGCAGGCGGCGCCACAGCATCGCCCGGTTCGGCAGGCCGGTCAGGGCGTCGTGATGGGCGAGCCGGTTGATCTCCTCCTCGGCCCGGCGCTGGCGCGTCACGTCCTCGAAGGTGACGACGAAGGCCCCGCCCGGGACCTCCCGCCGCACGAGCGCGATCGCCCGGTCGTCCGGGGTCGCGACCACGACCGTCTCGCCGTTGCCGAACGAGCCCCGGTGCCCGGCGAGCAGGGCCGCCCCCTGCCAGAGCCCGGCCTCGGGCCCGCCGAAGGCGAGCGCCCAGATCGCCTCGATCGGGGCGCCGACGAGGTCGCGACCGGGGGCGGGAAACATCTGGTGGAAGCGCTGGTTGAGGAGCCGCACCTTCCGGTCGGCGTCGAACAGGCACAGGCCCTGCGACATGGTCGAGAGGGCGAGGTCGAGGATCAAGGCGACCGCCTCGATCTCGTCGCTTCCCTCCCGCCGCGCCGGCACCTCGCGGATGGTCTGGGCGTAGCCGGAGAGCCGCGCCCCGTCGTGGATCGCCGCGATGACGGTGTGGGCGCGGAAGCGGCTGCCGTCGCGCCGCGGCCACCAGCCCTCGGCCTCGTAGCGCCCGCTCTCGCGGGCGGCGGCGAGGGCGGCAGCCCCCTCCCCGTCCGGCACGTCGCCATAGGCGAAGCGGCGCCCGAGGACCTCCGCCGCCGGATAGCCGGTCAGCCGCTCGGCGCCGGGATTCCAGGCCGCGACCCGCCCGTTCGTGTCGAGGAGGCACAGGGCCTGGTCGGCCGCGCCCCAGACGAGGCTGGAATAGGCATCGTGGAGGGCGGGGGCCGTCATCGGCTCGTCGGTCTCGACCGCCATCGCCGCGCTCGCCTCGCTCCGCATCGTCACTCGCTCCGTCGCGCGGTGCCCGGGCTCCGTTGCCCACGACACCGATGCGACAGGTTAGGCGATTTGGTCGTGGACGTTGAGTCGCTTTGACGACCTAACCCTGCCGTCGATGTTAAGTCCGGCGGGTCGACCGACGGTCGAGACCAAATCCGTCCGGGGCCGGATCACTCCCACTCGATCGTGCCGGGCGGCTTCGACGTGATGTCGTAGGTCACCCGGTTGATGCCCTTGACCTCGTTGATGATCCGGGTCGCGACCCGGCCCAGGAACGCCATGTCGAAGGGATAGAAGTCCGCCGTCATGCCGTCGACCGAGGTGACGGCGCGCAGCGCGCAGACGTGGTCGTAGGTGCGGCCGTCGCCCATCACCCCGACGGTCTTGACCGGCAGGATCACCGCGAAGGCCTGCCAGATCGTGTCGTAGAGCCCGGCCTTGCGGATCTCCTCCAGGTAGATCGCGTCGGCCTTGCGCAAAGCGTCGAGCTTCTCGCCCGTGATCTCGCCGGGGCAGCGGATGGCGAGGCCCGGACCCGGGAAGGGGTGGCGGCCGACGAAGGCCTCGGGCAGGCCGAGCTCGCGGCCGAGCACCCGCACCTCGTCCTTGAACAGCTCGCGCAGGGGCTCGACGAGCTTCATGTTCATGCGGGCGGGCAGGCCGCCGACATTGTGGTGGCTCTTGATCGTCACCGACGGGCCGCCGGTGAACGACACGCTCTCGATCACGTCGGGGTAGAGCGTGCCCTGCGCCAGGAAGTCGGCGCCGCCGATCTTCTTGGCCTCGGCCTCGAACACGTCGATGAACAGGCGCCCGATCGTCTTGCGCTTGACCTCCGGGTCGGTGACCCCGGCGAGCTCGCCGAGGAACAGGTCGGAGGCCTCCACGTGGACGAGCGGGATGTTGTAGTGGTCGCGAAACAGGCGCACCACCTCCTCGGCCTCGCCCTGGCGCAGGAGGCCGTGATCGACGAAGACGCAGGTGACCTGCTCGCCGATCGCCTCGTGGATCAGCACCGCCGCCACCGCCGAATCGACGCCGCCGGAGAGGCCGCACAGCACCTTGGCGCCGCCGACCTGGGCGCGGATCCGCTCGATCGCCTCCTCGCGGAAGGCGGCCATCGACCAGTCGCCGGTGCAGCCGGCGATGTCGCGCACGAAGTTGCGGATGAGGAGCGCGCCGTGGGGGGTGTGGGCCACCTCGGGGTGGAACTGCACCGCGTAGAACTTGCGCGCCTCGTCGGCCACCGCCGCGAAGGGCGCGTTGGGGGAGATCGCCACGGTGGTGAAGCCGTCGGGCAGCTTCGTCACCCGGTCGCCGTGGCTCATCCACACGGGATATTTCTCGCCGACGTGCCAGACGCCGCGAAACAGCGCGCTGTCGGCGATGATCTCGACCTCGGCCCGGCCGAACTCGGCGTGGTGCCCGCCCTCGACCTCGCCGCCGAGCTGGGCCGCCATCGTCTGCTCGCCGTAGCAGATGCCGAGCACCGGCACGCCGGCCTCGAACACGCCCTGCGGCGCCCGCGGCGAGGATTCGACCGTGACCGATTCCGGCCCGCCCGACAGGATCACCGCCTTCGGCTTCATCGCCGCGAAGGCCGCCTCGGCCGCCTGGAACGGGACGATCTCGGAGTAGACGCCCTCCTCACGCACCCGTCGGGCGATGAGCTGGGTCACCTGGCTGCCGAAGTCGATGATGAGGATCTTGTCGTGCTCGGTCGTCATGGGACGATGAGTTAGACGAGGGCCGCCCCGCGCGCAACGCGTCGCGCGAGCGGGGGCCCGGTGCGTCCACGGCATTAACCGGAGGTTCAGGCGCTAACCGCGAGGGAGGCGCCCCCAACCCACCAGACAAGGAGACTCGCCATGCGAGCCATCGTCCTCGGGATCGCCGCTACTCTCGCCACCGGCCTGAGCCTCGCGCCGGCCTCGGCCCTGCCGGTCGCCCCCGGCGGCACCGTCGCGCCCGCCGTCTCGGTCGAGCAGGCGCAGTACGTCACCCGCCGGGTGGTGCGCCGCGGCCCCCGCTGCGTGGTCAAGGTGACCCGGACCCGCGGGCCCTTCGGCCGGGTCGTGGTGCGCAAGGTGCGCCGCTGCTTCTGACGCCTCGCGCGTCTCACGCCGAGATTCGAGAGGGCGGCCCCGGGCGGGGCAGCCCTTTTTTCATGACGGCCAGGTTTTCATGGCGGCCAGACCGCCAGCAGGGCGCGCAGGGCCGCCACGAAGGCGAGCGGCTGGTCGACCATGACGTGGTGGTAGGCCTCCGGCAGGTCGATGCGGGGCGAGCCCGGCGGCAGCAGGCCCTGGACGTAGGCCGCGTCGGCGGGCCGCATCAGGTCGGAGCGGTCGCCGGTGACGAGGGCGAGCGGGCAGCGGGCCTCCCTCACCATCGCGGCCCGGTCCGGCAGGACGAGGCGGGCCCAGAGCGAGGGGTCGAAGCGCCAGCTCCAGCCGCCGGGGACCTCCTTGAGCGATTCCCGCGCGATCAGGTCGGCGATGTAGAGTGCCTCGCAGGGCTGCATCGGCGCGAAGCGGAACCGCGCCAGCGCCGCCTCCAGGGTCGGGTAGATCCGGTGCGGGGCGAAGCGCCCGTCCTCGCGCCGGCGCCCGGTGCGGCGCTCAGGGGAAAAGATCGGCGGGTCGACGATCACCGCGCCGCGCCAGCGGCCGGCCTCGCGCCCCGCCTCGGTCAGCATCGGGAAGCAGCCGAAGGAATGGCCGACCATCACGGGCGGGCCGGCGGCGAACAGGCCCGTCTCCCCGGCCACCGCCTCGATCTCGTCGGCGAAGGTGTCGAGGTCGTAGGCCTCCCGCCAATCCGATCCGCCCATGCCCGACCAGGACAGGGCGGCGACGCGGTACGGCCCGGCGAGGAACGGCGCGATGAAGCGCCACCAGCCGGCATGCGCGCCGTTGCCGTGCAGCAGCATCAGCCCCGGCCGGCCGCGCGGCCCCCACGCGAAGGTCTCGAGGCGGGCGCCCTTCACCGTGACGCGCCCGACCTCCGGCGCGACCGCGACCGCATCCCGGAACCAGTCGGGGGCCGGCGGGGAATCGCCCTCCAGGTGGCCGAGGGGGGCGGAGAGGTTCGGGTCGGGGGGCAGCTCGCTCACGGCCGGGATGATGCGGCGCGGCCGGAGGGCGTGTCAATCGTGATTGGAAGGAGCGGTATGGCGATATCGTAGCCGCCCTGCTGCCGGAGTTCGAAATTCCGGTGTCTCAGGCGCGGATGAACCCGCGCCGCCGCGCCCAGGTGGCGAACAGCCCCGGCCAAGCCGCGGCCGGGGAGCCCGGCACGCCGAGGTTGAAGCCGTGGCCGCCGCGCTCGAACAGGTGCATCTCCACCGGGACCTCGACGGCCCGCAGGGCGGAGAACATCAGCAGCGAATTCTCGACGACGGCGATCGGGTCGTCGGCGGCCTGTGCCAGGAAGGTCGGCGGAGTCTCGGGCGGTACGCGGGTCTCGACCGAATAGGTCTCGGTGGCCACGCGGGTCGGGCTGTCGCCGACGAGGACGCGGCGGCTCGACGTGCGGTCGAAGGGGGGCTTCAGGGTGATGACCGGGTAGATCAGCGCCGCGACGTCGGGCCGGGCCGAGAGCGCGTCGTCCTCGTCCACGGCCGCGTAGAGCGGCGAGGCGAAGCGGGTGCTGGCCGAGCCCATCAGGTGGCCTCCAGCGGAGAATCCCATCACGCCGATCCGGTTCGGCTCGTAGCCGTAGCGGCGGGCCCGGGCGCGGGCCAGCCGCACCGCCCGCATGGCATCCTGGATCGGCGCGTCGGCACCCGCCGCCCAGCCCTCGCCGGGGAGACGATAGACCAGCGCGAAGGCGGTGACGCCGAGGCCGTTGAGCCAGAGCCCGACCGGCACCGCCTCGTGGCCGAGATCGATGCGACGGTAGCCGCCGCCGGCGGCGATCACCATCGCGCTGCCGGTGGGCCTGGCCGGGCGCATCACCAGCAGGCAGGGCTCGGCCACGCCGGTGACGACCCCTTCGCGGCTCTCGTCGAAGCGCGGCCCCTCGGGGTTCGGCCCCCCTCCTCCCGGCGGCTTGCCGGGCCAGAGGCGCAGCACCTCCAGGGTGGAGCCGGGGGCGGTCCGCGGCGGCGCATCGTGCCCGAGGAGCGGATCCCCGGCCGGCGGGACGACCGGTTGCGCCACGGCCTCCGGCGCGACGGCGAGGGCGGCCGCTCCCGTGAGCAACGTCCTGCGATGCAGCACCATGCCGACCGTCCGACACTCTCGAAGACCCGACGACGCGGGAGGGCGCGCCGGCCGGGATGACCCCTCGCCCGACCTGCATAAGCGAAGCGATCGCAGATGCACGGCAGAAAAATGCCGACCGGGGCGGGAAACCCCGGTCGAGCCCGTCAGGAGCGATCCGGCCCGCGCTCGATGAGCGCGACGTAGAAGCCGTCGGTGCCGGTCCGCTCCGGGCTCATCTGGATCCCGTGGGCGGTGCGGCGCACCCGCTCGGCGACGGACGCCGGCAGGTCGAGGGGGCGGAGCGCGAGGTCGTCGCGACGCGCCGCCAGCCCCGCCACCGCCGCGTCGTTCTCCTGCGGCAGGAGCGAGCAGGTGACGTAGACGATCCGCCCGCCCGGCCGCGTCAGGCGCGCCGCCCGGTCGAGCACCGCCTCCTGCTCGGCGACGCGGGTCGCGAGGCTGCCGGGGCGCAGGCGCCACTTGGCGTCCGGGTTGCGCCGCCAGGTGCCGGCGCCGGTGCAAGGCGCGTCGACCAGCACGAGGTCGGCGCTGCCGTCGAGGTCGGCCATCACGTCGGGCCGGCCCGCATCGCGTCGTCCCGGACCGCCGCGCGGCGTGCGCACCTCGGCCCTGGCGCCGGCCCGGCGCAGGCGCTCGTGGATCGGCGCGAGGCGGCGCGGATCGCCGTCGGTGGCGACGAGCCGGCCCTCGTTGCCCATCAGGGCGGCGAGCGCCAGGGTCTTGCCGCCGCCGCCGGCGCAGAGGTCGACCACCGTCATCCCGGGCTTCGCGCCGGAGAGCCGGGCGGCGAGCTGCGAGCCCTCGTCCTGGATCTCGAACCAGCCGTCCAGGAATTCCGGCTCGACGTGGAGCGCCGGGCCGCGGCCGTCCTCGCCCAGCGGCACCCGCAATCCGTCCGGCGCCAGCGGCGTCGGCTCCGGGTTGAGATGGGCCAGCGCCTCCCGGGTGGCGTCGCGGCTCGCCTTCAGGGTGTTGACCCGGATGTCGAGGGGAGCCCGGCGGGCGAGCGACCGCAATTCCGGCAGGAGGTCGTCGCCGAAAGCCGACGCCAGCGACGGCACGATCCATTCCGGCACGTCGCCGGCGACGTGGACGGGGGCGTCGGCGAGCGTCCCGGTCTCGAGCCGGGTCCGCTCCGCCTCGGTCAGCGGGGCGGGGGCGAAGCGCTCGCCGGTGAACAGCTCGGCGATCGTTTGGGCGGCGAGCCCGCGCTGGAGCCGCAGCGAGCCGATCAGCACGGCGCGGGACGAGTCCTCGCCCATGATCCAGGCGGCGGAGGCGCGGCGGCGAAGCGCGTCGTAGACGAGCGTGGCGATGGTGGCGCGGTCGCCGGAGCCGGCGAAGCGGTGGGCGAGGCCCCAATCCTTGAGGGCGTCGGCGACCGGGCGGCGGCGCTCGGCGATGTCGGCCAGGACCTCGATGGCGGCGGAGAGGCGGGCGCCCGGGGTCATCGCGAAACCGCCGATCCCGAAACCGCCACGGTCATGCCGCGGGAACGGCCCGACACGGCCAAGCTTTCGGCCCGGACGGTCCCGACACCTTGGCCGTTCGTTCCCCAAGGCCGGAGTACCGCCCGCATGATCCGTCGTCCCATTCCGTCCGCCCTCGCCGTGAGTCTGGCCGCGTTGATCGCGCTGTCGGCCGGCGCCTGCGCCACCGCCCCGGCGGCGCCGGCCGTCGACCTGACGCCGCCCCCGCCCCGGCCCTACGACGCCAAGACGCAGCTCGAATACGGCAACCCGCCGCCGCGGGCCCCGCGCTACTGAGACCGCCCCCTTAGCCTCCTCGCGCCGCCAAGGCGAGGAGGCGCATCGTCCCCGGCGCCCCGGGGCGGGCCGTCGGGCCGGTTGCCTCTCGCCATCAGGCGAGCAGGATCTTGACGGCGAAGACGAACCACATCGCCAGCAGCACGAGCGCCCCGGCGAGGAAGGCCTGGAAGCGCCGGATCACCACGTTGCTGGTGGCGTAGATGCCCGCGTGCACGATCCGGGTCAGCACGAACAGCCAGGCGAGCCCGACGAACAGCGTGTCGCCCTGCCGCGTCGCCAGCGCGAGCCCGACCACGGCGTAGAACAGCACCGGCATCTCGAACTGGTTGGCGAACGCGTTCGAGACCTGCTGCACCGGCGCCGGCCAGGTCCGCTCGCCGAGCGAGATGTCCTGCACGCGGACCGCCCCCGCCCGCGCCGCGGCGAAACGCACCCGCCCGGTCCAGAACAGCAGGCAGAAGGTCAGGAGGACCTGGACGAAGACGGGGGCGAGAAGGGCCTTGAAGCTCATGGTGGTCGATCCCTGGCTGATCCGATCCGTGACGGGGGCATTCGACGGGACCGGCGGTTCCGGAAAGCCTCGCCGCGCATCCGCCCCAAATCCCCCGGACGGCCCCCTTTCGCAACGGGCGTCGCGGCGCTACATGAGGTCGGCGGGGCTGCGGCTCTCGTCAGGAGACACATTCCCCGGGGCCTTATCGACTCCCTCGGGAGCTGTCACTGCCCTGGTCCGTGGACCGGGGCATAACGGCGCCCACCTACTTCGTAGGTTTCCCGGGATCGATTCTCCAACGGCTCTCGTGGCCCCGCGCTGGACCAGCATGACGACCGACGCTTCCCCCGATCCCTCGAAGCCCGCGTTGCGCAAGGCGGCGCTGGCACGGCGGGACGGGCTGACGGTCGAGGCGCGAGACGCCGCCTCCCGTCGCATCGCCGAGATCGTCCTCTCCCTTCCCGGGATCGCCCGCGCCGAGGTCGTGTCGGCCTACTGGCCGATCCGCAGCGAGGTCGACGTGCGGCCGCTGATCGCGGCCCTGCGCGCCCGCGGCCAGGCCGTGGCGCTGCCGCAGGTGACGGCCGACGGCCTGGTGTTCCGCCTCGCGGCCGAGGGCGACGCGCTGAGCTCCGGCGGCTTCGGCCTGAGCGAGCCGGGGCCGGACGCCCCGGCGGTCGATCCCCGCGCGCTGCTGGTGCCGCTCGCCGCCTTCGACCGGCGCGGCCACCGCATCGGCTACGGCAAGGGCTATTACGACCGGGCGCTCGCCCGCCTCGACGCGCGGGAGCGCGCGCTCGCCATCGGCATCGCCTTCTCGGCCCAGGAGACGCCCGTCGTGCCCGACGGCCCGCACGACCGGGCCCTTGACGGGATCGTGACCGAGACGGGCCTGATCCACCCCACCGGAGACTGACCACCGCCATGCGCCTCCTCTTCCTCGGCGACGTCGTCGGCCGGCCCGGCCGGGTGGCGGTGAGCGAGCGTCTGCCTGCCCTGCGCGAGCGCTGGCGCCTCGACTGTGTGGTGATCAACGGCGAGAACGCCGCCGGCGGCTTCGGCATCACCGAGAGCATCTGCGACGAGCTGATCAATGCCGGGGCCGACGCGGTGACGCTCGGCAACCACTCCTTCGACCAGCGCGAGGCGATGGTGTTCATCGCCCGCCAGCCCCGGCTGGTACGCCCGGCGAACTACCCGCCCGGCACCCCCGGCCGCGGCGCCACGGTGGTCGAGACCCAGAGCGGCGCCCGGGTGCTCGTCGTCAACGTGATGGGACGGATCTTCCTCGATCCCCTCGACGATCCCTTCGCGGCGGCCGAGCGCGAATTGTCGGCCTGCCCGTTGCGAGACGCCGCCGACGCGGTGATCGTCGACGTCCACGCCGAGGCAACGAGCGAGAAGGAGGCCTTCGGCTGGTTCCTCGACGGCCGGGCGAGCCTGGTGGTCGGCACCCACACCCACGTTCCGACCGCCGACCACCGCATCCTGCCGGGCGGCACCGCCTACATGTCCGACGTCGGCATGTGCGGCGACTACGATTCGGTCCTCGGCATGCAGAAGGACGAGCCGGTGCGCCGCTTCCTGCAGAAAACCCCCGGCAGCCGCCTCGAGGCCGCGACCGGCGAGGGCACCTTGTGCGGCATCGCGGTCGAGACCGACGACGCCACCGGCCTCGCCCGCCGGGTGAGCCCGGTGCGCCTCGGGCCGCATCTCGAGGAGACCTGGCCGCGGCACTGGGACTGACGGCAGAGGGACCGGCGGCACCGGGCCCGACCGCACCCGGGACCCGCGAATCCGCGGTGGACTAAGCACTTTCGGACGAGGCGGCCGGGGCAGGACAAGCCCGGCGCCGGCTTGATCGTCCCGGCGGCACCCGGCACAGTGCCGGCACCGTTGCCCCGGGGGATCCTTCAGGGCGGCGGCGACCCGGCATCCCGGGCGCGGCGCCCCTCCGGGCCCCGTCCGCCACAGTGAGTACGGCCCGCGATGGCGGCGAGCGCTGCGTCCCCTCCCCTGACATCGCCGCGGATCTACCTCGTCCGCATGGTGGTGTTCCTTGTCCTGGCCGGGTTCCTGGCCTTCGTGCTGTACCGCCAGATCGTGCCGGCCTTCATGGCCAATCCGGGTCTCAACGGCCTGATCGTCGGCGCGACGCTGATCGCCATCGTGATGGCCTTCGGGCAGGTGCAGCGGCTCTTCCGGGAGGTGCGCTTCGCCAACCGCGTCGCGGAGGGCGCGCCCGATGCCGGAAGCCCCCGGGTGCTCGCGGCGCTCGCCCCGGCGCTCCGCGAGGCGAAGAGCGGCCGGCCCCACCCGCAGGGGCAGTTCCAGCCGCTTCTCGACACCGTGGCCTCGCGCCTCGACGAGGGGCGCGAGATCCTGCGCTACGTCGGCGGGCTCCTGATCCTGCTCGGCCTGCTCGGCACCTTCTGGGGCCTGATCGACACCCTGTCGGCGGTGGGCGGCGTGATCCGCTCGATGCGGGCCGGCGGCGGCGATGCCGCGGTGATGTTCGATGAATTGAAGAGCGGCCTCGCGGTGCCGCTGTCGGGGATCGGTCTCGCCTTCTCGGCCTCGCTGTTCGGCCTCGCCGGCTCCCTGGTGATCGGCTTCCTCGACCTCCAGGCGGGCCAAGCCCATACCCGGTTCTACAACGAGCTGGAGGACTGGCTCGTCACCGCCGCCGGTCCGGCGCCCGCCCCGGTGCCGGTCCCGGTGACCGTGCCGGCGGCGGCCGCCCTCGCCCAGGCCGGGCCGCGCCCGCCCGAGCCCGCGCCGCGCGAGCCGCGGAGCGAGGCCGCCCTGAAGGAGGTCGCCGACGCGATGACGCGCCTCGGCACGCTGGTCGGCGACGGCACCACCCACAGCCGGGCGAGCACGCAGGCGATGGCGAACCTCGCGGAGGGCATCCAGGGCCTCGTCCAGCACATGCGGGCCGAGCAGCAGATGATCCGCGACTGGGTCGAGGCGCAGGCCAACCGCGAGCGCGAGCTGAAGCAGGTGCTCGACCGCCTCGCCCGGGAGAAGGTCGAGTGAGCGCCGGAGACCCCGCCTGATGGCCGGCCGCCTCGTCCGGCGCGACCGCGCGCTCAACGTCTGGCCCGGCTACGTCGACGCCCTGACGACGCTGCTGCTGTCCGTCGTCTTCCTGCTCACCATCTTCGTTACCGGCCAGTTCTTCCTGTCGCAGGAGCTATCGGGCCGCGACACGGTGCTGGAGCGGCTGAACCGCCAGATCTCGGAGCTCACCGACCTCCTGGCGCTGGAGCGCTCGGGCAAGCGGGCGCTGGAGGAGAGCGCCGCCTCCCTGCGGGCGAACCTGTCCGGGTCGGAAGCCGAACGGGCGCGCCTGCAAGGCCTGCTCGCCAGCGGCCAGGGCGCCGAGGGCAAGGCGGCCGAGCTCGGCCGCCAGCTCGACGCCGAGAAGGGCACCAGCGCCCGGGCGCTGAGCCAGGTCGACCTCCTCAACCAGCAGATCTCGGCGATGCGCCAGCAGCTCGCCGCGCTCGAGGACGCGCTCGCGGCCTCCGAGACCCGCGACCGCGAGAGCCAGGCCCGCATCGCCGATCTCGGCAGCCGCCTCAACGTGGCGCTCGCCCAGCGGGTGCAGGAGCTGGCGCGCTACCGCTCCGACTTTTTCGGGCGCCTGCGCCAGATCCTCGGCAACCGGCCCGACATCCGCATCGTCGGCGACCGCTTCGTGCTGCAATCCGAGGTGCTGTTTTCCGCCGGACAGGCGGTGCTGAAACCCGAGGCCGGCCCGGAGATCGACCGGATCGCCAGCGCGATCCTGGAGCTCAACCGCCAGATCCCGGCCGACATCCCCTGGGTGCTGCGGGTCGACGGCCATACCGACGCGCGGCCGATCGCGTCCTCGCAGTTCCCCTCGAACTGGGCGCTGTCGGCGGCCCGCGCCATCGCGGTGGTGCAGTACCTCGTGGGCAAGGGCATCCCGCCCCAGCGCCTGCTCGCCGGGGCCTTCGGCGAGTTCCAGCCCCTCGAGGCCGGGACGAGCGAGGAGGCCTACGCGCGCAACCGGCGGATCGAGATGAAGCTGACGGAGCGGTGACGGGCGTCCCCGCCGGTCGCCCGGGAGTGGCTTCCGTCCCGAGGACGCAGGAGAAGGAAAGCCTGCAGAACGGGGCGGGTGCTTTCTCAGATCCCGCTTGGCTCCGATTGAATTTCCTGCTCCGCGCTCAGCCTCATCCCGAATTGTCGGTCAATTGGAGATCGACCGACCCGGAAGGATATTCGAGAAATCGAAACGATCCCTGGAACCGTCTTTCGAGGCTGTGCGATCGCCGATCGACCGACACCTCGGGATGAGGTCGTGAATCGGGGAGAAACCCCTCTCACGACATCGATCCTATCACTCAACCAAGCCCCTACACCTCCACGACCTGCCGCTCACCCGCCGGGTCCATCCCGGCCCCGAACTGCAGCGACGCCAGCTGCGCGTAGAGCCCGCCGCGGGCGAGCAGGGCGTCATGGGTGCCCTGCTCGGCGATGCGGCCGTCCTCCATGACCAGGATGCGGTCGGCCGCCCGGATGGTGGCGAGGCGGTGGGCGATGACCAGGGTGGTGCGGTCCTTCATCAGCACGTCGAGCGCGGCCTGCACCGCCCGCTCGCTCTCGGCGTCGAGCGCCGAGGTCGCCTCGTCGAGGAGCAGGATCGGGGCGTCCTTCAGGATCGCCCGTGCGATCGCGATGCGCTGGCGCTGGCCGCCCGAGAGGGTGACGCCGCGCTCGCCGACCAGCGTCGCGTAGCCCTCCGGCAGGGCCCGGATGAAGCCGTCGGCATGGGCCTGCGCCGCGGCCCTCTC
Source organism: Methylobacterium ajmalii (assembly GCF_016613415.1). Lineage (GTDB taxonomy): Bacteria > Pseudomonadota > Alphaproteobacteria > Rhizobiales > Beijerinckiaceae > Methylobacterium > Methylobacterium ajmalii. Next base: position 21,746 of record NZ_JACWCT010000125.1, read on the forward strand.
GACCTCGGCCTCGCTCGCCTCGGGCCGGCCGTACCGGATGTTGTCGAGGATGCTGCCGCTGAACACCGTCGGGTCCTGCGACACCAGGGCCATGCGGGCGCGCAGGGCCTCGGGCTCGACCGCGTCGACCGGCACGCCGTCCACCCGCACGGTGCCGGATTCCGGGTCGTAGAAGCGCAGCAGCAGCTGCAGCACCGTGCTCTTGCCGGCGCCCGAGGGGCCGACGAGGGCGACGCGCTCGCCCGGCGCCACGATGAAGCTGAGGTCGTGCAGGGCCGGCATCTCGGGCCGGGTCGGGTAGTGGAAGCGCACCCGCTCGAAAGCGATCTCGCCGCGCGGCGGGGTCGGCAGGGCGCGGGGCCGGTCGGGGGCGCCGATCGCCGGCACGGTGTCGAGGATCTCGGCGAGGCGCTCGGCGGCCCCGGCCGCGAGGGTCAGTTCGCCGTAGACCTCGGAGAGCTGGCCGAGCGCGCTGGCGCCGAACACCGCGTAGAGCACGAACTGCGACAGCTGGCCGGCCGAGAGCGTGCCGGCCGCCACCCCTTGCGCGCCGTACCACAGCACCCCGACGACGCTGGCCGAGATCAGGAAGATCGCCACGCCCGTGAGCAAGGCCCGCGCCCGCGCGGAGGCGCGGGAGGCCAGGAACGCATCCTCGGAGGCGGCGGCGAAGCGCTTGGCGGTGGCGCCGGCCATGCCGAAGGCCTGCATGGTGCGCACCGCGCCCACCGCCTCGGTGGCGAAGGCCGAGGCGTCGGCGAGCCGGTCCTGCGCGGCCCGCGAGCGGCGGCGCACCCCGCGGCCGGAGAGGATCAGCGGGAAGACGATCAGCGGGATCGCGGCGAGGACCAGCACCGAGAGCCGCGGGCTCGTCCACACCATCATGCCGATGGCGCCGGTGAACAGAAAAAGGTTGCGCAGCAGGATCGAGAGCGAGACGCCGAAGACCGACTTCACCTGCGCGGCATCCGCGGTGAGGCGCGAGACCAGCTCGCCGCTGCGCGCCCGGTCGAAGAAGGCGGGATCGAGGGTGGTCAGCCGCGCGAACACCGCGGCGCGGAGGTCCGCCACCACCCGCTCGCCGAGCGTCACGACGCAATAGTAGCGCGCCGCGCTCGCCACCGCGAGCACCGCCACCACGCCGATCAGCCCGCCGAAATAGGCGTCGATCATCCCGACCTCGCCGTGCGAGAAGCCGAGATCCACCACCCGCCGCACCGCGATCGGCACCACCAGGGTCGCCCCCGAGGCGGCGACGAGCGCGACGACCGCCGAGGCGATTCGGCCCTTGTAGCGCGCCGCGAACGGGAAGAGGGGCTTGAGAGCCCCCAGGGCAGCGCGGGGACGGGCGGTCTCGGGTCGGGCCTGGGATCTTGCCGGGGATCGTGCCATGTGGCGTGCCATGTGCGGGTGTCGTGCTGTCCGGGTGCCGGCGCTTGTTTGGCGCACGGAGGTGAGGTATAGGCCGCCGCTCATCCGATTACGCGCGATCAATGGCCGCGGCCCGAAGCGGAGCGTTCGGCGCGGGTCGCACTCTTTAGGAATTCGTCATGGCAAAGCAAGCAGCCCCCGCCGCCAAGCAGGCGATCCCCGCCGGCAAGTCGGTCGCGACCCCCAAGGTGGCCCGCACGGCGACCGAGCACCCGGACTACCACTTCATCAAGGTGGTGCTGACCGACGGCAGCTCGTTCATGACCCGCTCCACCTACGGCAAGGAGGGCGACACCCTCAACCTCGACATCGATCCGAGCACGCACCCGGCCTGGACCGGCGGCGAGCAGAAGCTCATGGATCGCGGCGGCCGCCTCTCGCGCTTCAACTCGCGCTTCGCCGGCATCTCGTTCGGCAAGAAGTAAGCCTCACGGCCGCTGCTTCGCGCGAAAAAAGCCCCGGCCTCGCGGCCGGGGCTTTTTTCGTGCCCGCGTGCTCGCCACCGGCGTCGCCGGATGCGGGTGACCGCCCCCTCCCCGGTCGAGCGCGAATCGCATCGCCGGCCTGCCCCGGAGGACAGGCCGGCGATGCGATTCGCCCGGGAGGCGCCGTCAGCCGAAGGCGACGCGCAGCATGTCGTGCTGGGCGAAGACCGGGCTCACCCGCGGCTCGGGGGTCGGGCGATCGTCGGAGATCAGCCGGTCGAGGTGCAGGATGCGGGCGTGCAGCCGCTTCGACTGGCCGATCAGGGCCTGGAGCGACAGCGGCAGCTCGGCGACGAGGACCGGGGCGGCCTCGTTCGTCTCGGCGGTGGTCAGGCGGACCCGGGTCTTCTCCTCGGCCGCCTCGCTCAGGCTCAGCTCGCCCTCGGACACCGCGCGCTGGACCAGCAGCCAGGAGGCGATCTGCATCAGCCGCGTGGTGAGCCGCATGCTCTCGCTGGCATAGGTCAGGGCGGCGTGGCGGGCGAGGAGGCGCGACTCGTCGCGGCCGGGTCCGTCGAGATAGGCCGCGGTCTCCTCCACGAGGGTCATGCCCTCGCGAAACAGCAGCTTGAAGCCCTCGGAGGCCACGAAGGTCTCGCCGAAGCGCACGGTGGGCTGCTCGTCCCGAAACATCACGTCCATCACGCCCATGATCCCTCCTGTGCCACCGCGACGCCGGTCCCGTATCGGTACGGGACATTCACGGTGCGCTCGGGCTGACTGGCGCAACGATAGCGCCATCGGGCGAGCGGCGCGCCGTCAACGAAAAGTTAACCTTAACGCCAACGCGGCCGGGGGACGGACGATCCCGGAGCTGTGGAGAAATCGCAGCGGAAAAAAAGAAAGCCGCCCCGGTGGGGCGGCGAAAGAGTCGTACAGGGAGGCATCAAACAGAGTGGACGGAAAAACCACTCGACATCCAGAAAGCTGGACCGCGTTGGTTATCGCCCGGAAGGCTTAAAAAAAGGTTAACGCCGCCGGTCGCCCGCCGGGGAAGCGGCGAGGCGGCAAGGGGATGGCGGGGCGAGGACGAGGGATTTAACCGGACGACCCGACGAATTCGCAGTCGAGCCCCTCCCCCTGCGAGGCGGGGCGGCCTGCGTCTCTCTCTCAATGGTCCAGCCTGCGTCCGCGGCGGCATCGCCGGGACGAAAGCCCCGTCGGATCGAGATGGAGCGTGCCCCGCGCTTGATGCGTGCCTCGGCCGCGCACCGCCGAACGCGACCGGTGCGGCTTCTCCGATCCCGCCCCGCCGTCCCGAACCGGAACGAGAGCGCCCGGATCCGTCCCGTTCCGGGACCGGGAAAAACCTCAGAACTTGAACGCCGCCCGGGCCGCTTCCTGCGACGCCTGCTTGCGGCGGCGATCGTCCTCGAGCCGGGCGATCTCCCGGCGCAGGGCCTCGATGCGCTCGTCGAGTTCGGAGACCGACAGGGCCGAGAGGTCCTGGCCGATCTCGTGCACGCTCCGCGGACGTACTCCGCGCTCGGCCTCGTCGAACATCGGCGTCTCCCTTCGAAAAACTATGCTCCGGCGGTCGCCGCCGGATGCCCGGGCGGATCCTTAACGCGATTGACTCGCAGGGGCCATTCCGCCATACACCGGCCCGACGTGACCGCGCCCCATTCGGGCGCGGTTCGCTTTCGTCGAGACATTCTGGACCACGAGGGCCTCGGCAGCGCCACGAGCGCGGCCGGCCCCGGCCTTCGGAGACATGCCGTGAAGAGAACCTATCAACCGTCCAAGCTCGTGCGCAAGCGCCGCCACGGCTTCCGTGCCCGCATGGCCACCGTCGGCGGCCGCAAGGTCATCGCCGCCCGCCGCGCCCGCGGCCGCAAGCGCCTGTCGGCGTAAGGGCAGCCCGCGGTGCCCGAGCGCGCCGCGATGACTGGCGGCGAACCGCCGGTCGGCCGGATCACCCGGCGCCCGGACTATCTGGCGGCGGCCAAGGGCCGCCGTTTCCATACCGAGCGCCTGACGGCGCAGGGCCGCCTGCGGGACGATGGACCGCCGGGCGGCCTGCGCGTGGGCTTCACCGTGACGAAGCGCGAGGGCCACGCCACCGAGCGCAACCGCATCCGCCGCCGCCTCAAGGTCGCGGCGCAGATCGCGGCGACGCAGGCCGGCCCGGCGCAGCGGGACAAGCCCGTCGACGTCGTGCTGATCGGCCGGCGCGATGCTCTCTCGGCGTCCTTCGCGCAGCTGGTCGACGACGTCCGCCAAGCCCTCGGCGTGGTGACGAAACCGAAGGTGCCGCGGGATCCCTCGAAGGATCACGGTCGTCCCGCGCGGAGCGGGGGGCGGGGTCGCGGCGGGGCGCGGAGCCCGGGCGGGGCCGGCGCCGCGCCGCAGGGCGCGCCCCCGAAACGGAATTCATGAGGCGGTGCCGGCAAGCCGGTATCGCCTCGTCGTGTTGGTCGTGAGGGCCGGATGCGCGCGGGCCGCCTTTGGCCCGTCGGTCGGCCCCGCTCTTTTGGCGGCAGGCGTCGCGGGTCCATGGGTAACGACAAGACGAACATGATCATCGCCGTGGTGCTGTCGCTGGCAGTGCTTCTCGGCTGGAACTACTTCGTCAGCGCACCGCAGGTGGAGCGCCAGCGGCAGGAGCAGGCCGCCAAGCAGGCGCAAGCCGCGAAGGACGGCCCGGCGGCGAGCCCGCGCGAGGGCGGCCCCGCCAGCCCGCTGCCCGGCACCCTGCCGGGGGCGCCCAACGGCAGCCCGGCCCTGGCGGCGAGCCGCGCCGAGGCGCTGGCCCGCTCGCCGCGGGTGCGCATCGACACCCCGGCGCTCGCCGGCTCGGTGGCGCTCAAGGGCGGCCGCATCGACGACGTGCTGCTGAAGAACTACCACGAGACCGTCGACAACTCGTCGCCGCGCATCGAGCTGCTGTCGCCGACCGGCTCGGCCAACCCGTACTACGCCGAGTTCGGCTGGGTCGGCCAGAATGCCGGCCAGCTGCCCGGCGGCGACACGCTGTGGACCGCCGAGGGCGACGCCCTCACCCCCGAGAAGCCCCTGGTCCTGACCTGGGACAACGGCGCCGGCCTCACCTTCCGCCGCACCATCTCGGTCGACGACAAGTTCATGTTCACGATCGCCGACACGGTCGAGAACAAGGGCGCCAACGCCGTCAGCCTGCTGCCCTACGGCCTCGTCTCGCGCTGGGGCAAGCCGCACACGCAGGGCTACTACGTGCTCCACGAGGGCATGATCGGCGTGCTCGGCGACAAGGGCCTGCAGGAATACACCTACGACAAGCTCGGCAAGGAGAACCCCCTCGGCACGCCCGGCACCCGCGGCCTGTCCTGGACCGGCGTGACCGGCGGCTTCCTCGGCATCACCGACAAGTACTGGGCCGCCACCGCGATCCCGGACCAGAAGACCCCCTATACCGGCTCCTTCACGGAGCGCGACGAGGGCGCCACCAAGGTCTACCAGGCGAGCAGCCTCGGCGAGGCCAAGCAGCTCGCCCCCGGCGCCACCGTCTCGTCGGAGCAGCGCCTGTTCGCCGGCGCCAAGGAAGTCGGGGCGATCGACGGCTACGAGAAGTCGCTTAGCATCAAGCGCTTCGACCTGCTCATCGACTGGGGCTGGTTCTATTTCATCACCAAGCCGATGTTCAAGGCGCTGGACTTCTTCTACCGGCTCTTCGGCAACTTCGGCGTCTCGATCCTGATCGTCACCCTGCTGCTCAAGCTGCTGTTCCTGCCGATCGCCAACCGCTCCTACGTCTCGATGGCCAAGATGAAGGCCGTCCAGCCGGAGATGACCGCGATCCGCGAGCGCTACGCCGACGACAAGGTGAAGCAGCAGCAGGCGATGATGGAGCTGTACAAGAAGGAGAAGATCAACCCGGTCGCCGGCTGCTGGCCGGTCCTGGTGCAGATCCCGGTCTTCTTCTCGCTCTACAAGGTGCTGTTCGTCACCATCGAGATGCGGCACGCGCCGTTCTTCGGCTGGATCCGCGACCTCGCGGCGCCGGACCCGACCTCGCTGTTCAACCTGTTCGGCCTCCTGCCCTACACCCCGCCGGACTTCCTCCACCTCGGCATCTGGCCGCTCATCATGGGCGTGACGATGTTCGTGCAGATGAAGATGAACCCCGCGCCGCCGGACCCGGTCCAGGCCCAGGTCTTCACCTTCATGCCGATCATCTTCACCTTCATGCTCGGCTCGTTCCCGGCCGGCCTGGTGATATACTGGGCGTGGAACAACACCCTGTCGGTGATCCAGCAATACGTGATCATGCGGCGCAACGGGGTGAAGGTGGAGCTGTGGGACAACCTGCGCTCGACGTTCTCCCGCGCACCCAAGGCCGCGAAGAGCTGATGCAGCACGAGCCTCAAACCGAGGCCGAGAAGGCGGCCGCCCTGCGCGAAGCAGGGCGGCTGCTCTTTGCCGGCTCGGCCGACTTCTTCTACGCCGCCGACAAGCTCGCGATCCTGCCGCCGATGCGGGGGCACGAGATCGCCTTCGCGGGCCGCTCCAACGTCGGCAAGTCGAGCCTGATCAACGCGCTCACCGGCCGCAACGCGCTGGCGCGCACCTCGCACACACCGGGGCGCACCCAGCAGCTCAACTTCTTCGACATCGGCGGCGGCAAGCTCGTCCTCGTCGACATGCCGGGCTACGGCTACGCGGCAGTCGAGAAGGCGAAGGTCGCGGCCTGGACCGAGTTGATCCACGACTACCTGCGCGGCCGGGCCAACCTCGCCCGGGTCTACGTGCTGATCGACTCGCGCCACGGCATCAAGCCGATCGACGCCGAGGTGCTGGACGGCCTCGACAAGGCCGCGGTCTCCTACCAGATCGTGCTGACGAAGTCGGACGCCCTCAAGAAGCACGAGATCGAGTCCAGGCTCGACGCGACGAGAACGGCGATCGCCCGGCGGCCGGCGGCCTACCCGGAGATCATCCTGACCTCGAGCCGCACCGACGACGGCGTGACCGATCTGCGCGCCAGCATCGCCCGGCTGCTCTCAGAGCGCGGCGAGGCATGATGCCTGCCGCCGACCGGATGCTGATCGCGCTCGCCGGCCTCGCCGGCGCACTCGGCGTCGGCCTCTCGGCGGCCGCCGCCCACATCGCCGGGGCGACGAGCCTCGCCACGGCGGCGCAATTCCTTCTCTTTCACGCCCCCGCCCTCCTCGGGCTCGCCCTGCTCGCCGGCAGCGGGCGGGCGCATCCGGTCCCGGTGCGAATCGCCGGTTTCGCACTGGCGCTCGGCCTCGCGCTGTTCTCCGGCGACCTCTCGATGCGGGCGTTGCTGCAACAGCCGCTCTTTCCGATGGCGGCGCCGAGCGGCGGCATGATCCTGATACTCGGCTGGGTGCTGGTCGCGGTCGCGGCGTTCTGGCCCTTGCATTCCGGACCGCGAGAAGCTCCCGGGACGCGATGAACCGGGTCAAGGCGGCGCCCATTCCGTAACGGCAAGCGCGCTAAAAATCTGCTATCCTCTTTTCCGACCGAACAGAGGAGCCAGGAATGAGCGCGTTCAAGCCGGTTTCGGAAGACGATTTCCACGCGATCATCGATGCGGCATCCGCAAGCGATGCGTTCCGTCGTCGCTTCGCCGAGTTCGAGCCGTCAACCGACGGCGACGATTTTCAGGTCCATCACGGCGATCTCGACATCGACGGGGATTTCGTCGCGCCGGCGTATTGCACGCTGGTGGTGGGCAACCTGACCGTCTCTGGTTTCATCGACCTCGCCAACGACTATGACCGCGGCTTCGACGAGGGCGGATTGTTCATCGTCCTCGGCAAGGTAGAATGCCGGGTCTGGGCCGGCGAGGGCGGCAAGTGCGCCTTCGTGGATGGCGACCTCCTCGCGCGCGACCTTCTGCTGAATGCCTACGAGGATTCTTTGCTCGTCGTCAGCGGGACGCTCGTCACCCACTTCTTCTACGGCGTCGATATCCATGCCGAGGTCGGAGTGGGCGCCGTGATGGAGTACGGCTGCGGCTACGCCATGCTCGAGCATCCCGACGAGGACCCGGTCCAGATCGAGCCGCGCCACGACGAGGACGCCTCGATGGCCCTGCTCGACGTCGACGACGTCGACGACGTGTCGGCGGACGACCTGATGGACCGCATCCGTGCCGGGGAAACCGTGATCCGGCGAGCGCCCGGCCGGGAGTGACGCGAGGCCGCGCGTCCGCTTCCCGCGGGCGCGAGGACCGCGGGGGCGGCCACACGGCTTTTTCCCGCGAACGGCCAAGCTTCTCTCGCCTCCGCCCTCTGGACAGAACCCGCCTGCGGGCCACATCTGCGACAACCACGCGGAGACCCAGGCATGAACCCGCTCAAGAAACTGCACGCCGAACAGGACCAGGCCGTCTGGCTCGATTTCGTGGCCCGGGGCTTCGTTCAGGAGGGCGGGCTCAAGCGCCTGGTGGACGAGGACGGCCTGCGCGGCGTCACCTCCAACCCGGCGATCTTCGAGAAGGCGATCGGCCACTCGGACGAGTACGACGACGCCATCAAGGCGGCGGGCGACCAGCGGGTGATCGACCTCTACGAGGGGCTCGCCATCGCCGACATCCAGGCCGCCGCCGACGTGCTGCGCCCGGTCTTCGACGCCAGCGGCGGGCAGGACGGCTTCGTCAGCCTGGAAGTGTCGCCCTACCTGGCGCTGAACACCGCCGAGACGCTGGCGGAGGCGCGCCGCCTCCACGCGGCGGTGGCCCGCGACAACCTGATGGTGAAGGTGCCGGCGACGCCCGAGGGCATCCCGGCGATCCGCGACCTCACGGCGGACGGCATCAACATCAACGTCACGCTGCTCTTCTCCCAGGACGCCTACGAGCAGGTCGCCAACGCCTATATCGAGGGCCTGGAGAAATTCGCGGCCGCGGGCGGCGACGTTAGCCGGGTCGCCAGCGTGGCGAGCTTCTTCATCAGCCGCATCGACGCGGCGGTGGACAAGCGGCTGGACGAGAAGGTCAAGGCGGGCGGCGACGGGGCGGCGCTCGAAGGCCTCAAGGGCAAGGTCGCGATCGCCAACGCCAAGCTCGCCTACCGGCGCTACAAGCGCCTCTTCGCCGGCGACCGCTGGGAGAAGCTCGCCGCCAAGGGCGCCCATCCGCAGCGCCTGCTGTGGGCCTCCACCGGCGTCAAGAGCAAGGCCTATTCCGACGTGCTCTACGTCGAGGAGCTGATCGGGCCCAACACCGTCAACACGATCCCGCCGGCGACGATGGACGCGTTCCGCGACCACGGCACGGTGCGGGCGAGCCTGGAAGAGGGGGTCGACGAGGCCGAGCGGGTGCTCGCCGATCTCGCGAAGACCGGCATCGACCTCGACGCGGTGGCGCGCCAGCTCGTCGAGGAGGGCGTGCAGCTCTTCGTCGACGCCGCCGACAAGCTCCTCGGCGCGGTCGCCGGCAAGCGCCAGAAATTCCTCGGCACCGGGCTCGACCGGCAGGCCCTGGCGCTCGGCAGCCTCGACGAGCCGGTGAAGAAGGCGATCGAGACCTGGCGCAAGGACGGCCTGGTGCGCCGGCTGTGGCAGCGCGACGCGAGCGTGTGGAGCGGCGCCGACGAGGCGCAGTGGCTCGGCTGGCTCTCCATCGTCGAGGACGAGCTGGCGAAGGCCGGCGACTACGCCGCCTTCGCCGCGGAGGTGAAGCAGGAGGGCTTCACCGACGCGGTGGTGCTCGGCATGGGCGGCTCCAGCCTCGGCCCGGAGGTGCTCGCCGAGACCTTCGGACAGCAGCCCGGCTTCCCGCGCCTGCGCATCCTCGATTCGACCGATCCGGACGAGGTGCGGGCGGTCGAGGCCGCGGTGAACCTCGAGCGCACGCTGTTCATTGTCGCCTCGAAGTCGGGCTCGACCCTCGAGCCCAACGTGTTCCGCGATTACTTCCTCGGCCGGATGCGCGACGTGGTCGGCCACGACAAGGCCGGACGGCACTTCGTCGCCGTGACCGATCCGGGCTCGGCGATGGAGAAGGCCGCCAAGGACGACGGCTTCCGGCGCATCTTCTACGGCGTGAAGCAGATCGGCGGGCGCTACTCGGTGCTCTCGGCCTTCGGGCTGGTGCCGGCCGCCGCGATGGGCCTCGACGTGACGGCGTTCCTGGAGAGCGCCCGCGTCATGGTGCGCTCCTGCGGCCCCGACGTGCCGCCGGACCTGAACCCGGGCGTGCAGCTCGGCCTGGTACTGGGCAAGGCCGCAACCGAGCAGGGCCGGGACAAGGTCACGCTGATCGCCTCACCCGGCATCGACACCTTCGGCGCCTGGGCCGAGCAGCTCATCGCCGAATCGACCGGCAAGGAGGGCAAGGGCCTCATCCCGATCGACAACGAGCCGCTCGCCGCACCCGCCGCCTACGGCAACGACCGGGTCTTCGTGCAGCTGCGCCTGGAGGGCGCGACCGATGCCGGCCAGGACTCCGCCGTGACGGCGCTGGAGCAGGCCGGCCACCCGGTGGTGCGGATCGACCTCGCCTCGAAGGCGCATCTGCCGCAGGAGTTCTTCCGCTTCGAGATCGCGACGGCGGTGGCAGGCGCGGTGCTCGGCATCAACCCGTTCGACCAGCCCGACGTCGAGGCGAGCAAGATCAAGACCCGCGAGCTCTTCTCGGCCGCCGAGAAGGACGGCGCGCTCCCGGCCGAGACGCCGGTGGCCGAGGACGACACCTTCGCGCTCTACACCGACCCGGCGAATGCCGATGCCCTGCGCAAGGCCGGGGCCGGCACCGACCCGGTGAGCTGGATCAAGGCGCAGATCGGGCGCGTGGGAGCCGGCGACTACGTCGCGCTGCTCGCCTACGTCACCCGCAACCCCGAGCACCTGAAGCAGCTCCAGGAGGCCCGGATGGCCCTGCGCGAGGCCCGGCACGTCGCGACCTGCGCCGAGTTCGGGCCGCGCTTCCTGCACTCGACCGGCCAGGCCTACAAGGGCGGGCCCGACAGCGGCGTCTTCCTCCAGATCACCTCGGAGGCGCCCGACCTCGCGATCCCCGGCCGCAGCCTTGGCTTCGCCACCGTGATCGCCGCCCAGGCGCGGGGCGATTTCGGCGTCCTGTCCGACCGCGGCCGCCGGGCCCTGCGCGTCCACATCAAGGGCGATGTCGCCACGGGGCTCGACCGGCTGAAGTCGGCGCTTAGTTAGCTCCTCCAACGCGGTCCCCCTCTCCCACACGGGAGAGGGGAAATCGCGACAGACGACATGTGACGGGCCCCCGCGCCCACGGGCCGCCGGCCCCGGCCTCGCCGGCGAGGAGTGACACGATGCAACTCGGCATGGTCGGTCTCGGTCGGATGGGCGGCAACATCGTCCGCCGCCTCCTGCGCAACGGGCACACGGCGGTGGTGTTCGACCAGGATCCCAAGGCCGTGGCGGCCCTGGTGCAGGAGGGCGCGGTCGGCGCCGACAGCCTGGAGGACTTCATCGCCAAGCTCGACGTGCCGCGCACCGCCTGGGTGATGCTGCCGGCGGGCGACCCGACCGAGGTCACGGTGATGAAGATCGCCGGCCTGATGCAGCCCGACGACGTGATCATCGACGGCGGAAACTCGTTCTACAAGGACGACGTCCGCCGCGCCGCGGTGCTGAACGAGAAGGGCCTGCACTACGTCGACGTCGGCACGTCGGGCGGCGTCTGGGGGCTGGAGCGCGGCTACTGCATGATGATCGGCGGCCACAAGGCGGCCGTCGACCGGCTCGACCCGATCTTCTCGACGCTCGCGCCCGGCCTCGGCGAGGTCTCGCGCACGCCCGGCCGCGACGGCCGCGACCCGCGCGCCGAACACGGCTACATCCATGCCGGCCCGAGCGGCGCCGGCCACTTCGTCAAGATGATCCACAACGGCATCGAGTACGGCCTGATGCAGGCCTATGCCGAGGGCTTCGACATCCTCAAGCACGCCAACTCGGCGGAGCTGCCGGAGGCGCAGCGCTTCGACCTCAACATCGGCGACATCGCGGAAGTGTGGCGGCGCGGCAGCGTGGTCTCGTCCTGGCTCCTCGACCTCACGGCGACGGCATTGGCCGGCGACGAGAACCTCGACGCCTTCTCGGGCCACGTCGCCGATTCGGGCGAGGGCCGCTGGACGCTGAACGCCGCCATCGAGGAGGCGGTCCCGGCTCACGTTCTCTCGGCCGCGCTCTACGCCCGCTTCCGCTCGCGCCAGGAAGCGACCTACGCCGACAAGCTGCTCTCGGCGATGCGCAAGGGCTTCGGCGGCCACCAGGAGCCGAAATGACCTCCGCCATGGCCGAGGGGGCAGCCCCCCCGCCCGCCTGCACCCTGGTGATCTTCGGGGCGACCGGCGACCTCACCCACCGGCTCCTGATGCCGGCGCTCTACAATCTTGGCCGCTGGGGCCTGCTGCCGAAAGAGTTTTCCGTGATCGGCGTCAGCCGCACGGAGATGTCCTCCGAGGAGTTCCGCGCCGAGCTGAGCGAGACCGTACGCGGCTTCATCACCGCCAAGGGCGGCGAGGCCGGCGGCGGGTCGTTCGACGAGGGCGTGTGGAGCGACCTCGTCGGGCGCGTCCATTACCGCTCGGGCGACCTGTCGGATTCGGCGTTCTTCGGGGAGCTGAAGGGCGCGATCGCAAAAATCTCCGGCTCGGAGGATGGCGGCAACGTCCTGTTCTACCTCGCGGTCGCCGCCGGCCTGTTCGGCCAGACCATCGCCAAGCTCGGCGAGGCCGGGCTGACCGAGGAGGCGGACGGCCGCTGGCGCCGGGTCATCATCGAGAAGCCGTTCGGCCACGACCTGCCCTCGGCGGAAAAGCTCGACGCCGACATCCTGAAGGTCCTGTCCGAGGACCAGATCTTCCGCATCGACCACTTCCTCGGCAAGGAGACGGTGCAGAACATCATGGCGTTCCGGTTCGGCAACGGCCTGTTCGAGCCGCTGTGGAACCGCGACCACATCGATCACGTCCAGATCACCGTCGCCGAGACGGTGGGGGTGGAAGGCCGGGGCAAGTTCTACGAAGCCACCGGTGCGCTGCGCGACATGGTGCCGAACCACCTCTTCCAGCTCTACACCCTGGTGGCGATGGAACCGCCGATCTCGTTCGAGGCCGAGGCCGTGCGCGACAAGAAGGAGGAGGTGCTGCTCGCCACCCCCTCGGCGCGCCCCGAGGATGCGGTGCGCGGCCGCTACACGGCGGGCACCGTCGACGGCAAGGCGGTGAAGGACTACCGCGAGGAGCCGGACGTCGCGCGCGACAGCGACACCGAGACCTTCGTGGCGCTCAAGCTCGGCATCGACAACTGGCGCTGGGCCGGGGTGCCGTTCTACCTGCGCACCGGCAAGGCGATGACCCGGCGCGACACCGAGATCGCGATCCGCTTCAAGCAGGCGCCGCTGTCGCTGTTCAAGGGCACCAACGTCCGCGAGGACGTGCCGAACTGGCTGGTGCTGCAATTGCAGCCCGACGAGGGCATCTCGCTGCAGTTCGGCGCCAAGATCCCGGGCCCGGCGGTGCGGCTCGGCAGCGTCGACATGCGGTTCTGCTACAAGGACTACTTCCAGACCGAGCCCAGCACCGGCTACGAGACGCTAATCTACGACGCGATGATCGGCGACCCGACGCTGTTCCAGCGCGCCGACATGATCGAGGCCGGGTGGCGCATCGTCCAGCCGATCCTCGACGCCGCGGCGAAAGGACAGCGGGAAACGATCCCCTACGAGGCCGGCAGCGCCGGACCCAAGGAAGCCGACGATCTGTTGACCAGCGAGGGGCGCGCCTGGCGCTCGCTGGAGCATCCGACATGAGCACACTCCCCGCGGGCCATCGGGTGCTGCCCGACGCGGACGCCGTCGCCCGCGCGGCGGCCGGGCGGCTGGTCGGGATCGCGGCGGAGAAGCCGGACCGGATCGGGATCTGCCTGTCGGGCGGCTCGACCCCGAAGCTCCTCTACCGGCTGCTCGCCGGGCCGGAATTCCGCGAGCGCCTGCCCTGGGAGCGCCTGCACTGGTTCTTCGGCGACGAGCGAGTCGGCGACGGGCCGGAGGCCGGCAGCAACCGGCGGCTGGCCGAGGAGGCGTTCGGGGACCTCGTCCCGCGCGGCCACCTCCACCCGATCCCGACCGATCGCGCGCCCGAGGCCTGTGCGGCCGACTACGAGGCGGAGCTGAAGGCCTGGTACGGCGCCGACCGGCTCGATCCGGCCCGGCCGCTCTTCGATTGCGTGCTCCTCGGCCTCGGCGAGGACGGGCACACCGCCTCGCTGTTTCCGGGCAAGCCCGAGGCGCGGGAGGCGACGGCCTGGGTGGTGGCGGTGCCGGAGGCCGGCCTCGCCCCGTTCGTACCGCGGGTGAGCCTCGCAAGGCCGGCGCTCGAGGCGACGCCGCTCGCCCTCTTTCTGGTGACCGGCGCGGGCAAGCGCGAGCCGCTCGCCCGCCTCGCCGCCGGCGAGGACCTGCCGGCGGGCCAGGTGCGGGCCGCCGGCGAGACGGTCTGGCTCCTCGACGAGGCGGCGGCGGGTTAGATCCCCCGGCGCTCCTCAGGCGCTCCGCACCGAGACCAGGAACCGCGAGACCTCGGCGTTCAGGTGCTCGGACTGGCGCGACAGCTCGGAGGCCGAGGACAATACCTGCGCGGCCGCGGCGCCCGCGCCCTCGGCGGCGCTCGCGACCCCGGCGATGGTGCCGGTGACCTCGCCGGTGCGGGTCGCCGCCTGGGCGACGTTGCGGACGATCTCCTGCGTCGCCGCCGACTGTTCCTCCACCGCCGCCGCGATGGCGGTGGCGAGCGCGTCGATCTCGCGGATGCGCCCGGTGATCGACCCGATGGCGCCGACCGCCTGCCCGGTCACGCCCTGGACCTGGGCGATCTGGCGGGCGATCTCGTCGGTGGCCCGGCTGGTCTGGTTGGCCAGTTCCTTGACCTCGGCGGCGACCACCGCGAAGCCGCGACCCGCCTCGCCGGCCCGCGCCGCCTCGATGGTGGCGTTGAGCGCGAGAAGGTTGGTCTGCCCGGCGATGGTCGAGATCATGCTGACCACGTCGCCGATGCGCGCGGCCGCCTGGGTCAGGGCGTTGACGAGACCCGCGGTCTCGTCGGCCTGCCGCACGGCGGCCTGCGCGAGCTCGGCCGAGCCGTGGACCTGGCGGCCGATCTCCTGGACCGAGGCGCCGAGTTCTTCCGCCGCCGCTGCCACCGTGCCGACATTCGAGGCCGCCTCCCGGGCGGCCTGCGCCACCGAGGCCGAGCGGTTCGCCGTCTCGCCCGCGCTCGTCGTCATGCCGTGCGCGGTGGCCTGCAGCTCGGTCGCCGAGGACGAGACGAGGCCGACCACGCTGCCGACCGCGCGCTCGAACGTGTCGGCGAGCGCCGCCATGGCGTGGTGGCGGTCGGCCGCCGCCGCGGCCTCGGCGGCGCGCCGGATCTCCGCCTGCTCCTCGGCCCGGCGGGAGACCAGGGCGCGGATCGCCTCGACGGCGCGGCCGACGGCGCCGATCTCGTCCTTGCGGTCCGAACCCGGGATCGACGCGATCTCGTCGCCGCGCGCCATCGCCTGCAGCGCCAGCGCCAGCCGCGAGAGCGGGTTCGCGAGGTTGCTCGCCAGGCCGTACATCACCCCGACCGCCCCGATCGCGACGAGGAGCCCGGCGAGGAGCTGCCAGGACAGATCGGTCCGGGCCCGGCCGGACAGGGCCGTGCCGAGGGCCGCCGCATCCGCCATCACGGCCCCGCGCGGCAGCGCGATCAGGATCGACCAGGCGGTGCCGGTGCGGCCGAGGCCGACCGGGGCGACGACCCGGAACTCGTCGAGCGTGGCGTCGTAGCCGACGAAGCTCTGCGCCGCCCGGATCGTCGTGTCGTAGGGCGTCCAGCCGGCATCACCCTCGGCGAGGGGATGGCCGATGCGCCTCGCGTCGCGGCTCGAGGCGATCACCAGGCCGGACTGGGACACGATCGTGACCGAGCCCTGGCCCTGGTACATCGACGTGCTCGCCGCCTCGGCCGCCTTCTGCACGAAGGACAAATCGAAATCGGTGCCCGCGACGCCCGCGAACCGGCCGCCGACGGTGAGCGGCACCGAGATGGTGGCGAGGTAGACCGACTGCCCCTGGACGACGTAGGGCAGCGGTGCCAGCAGGCTCTCGCGCCCGGTCTCCTTCGGACCGAGATACCAGCCGCCCTTCATCACGCCGTTCGGGTGCAGGTCGCGGCTGTCGTACTCGACCAGCGGCTGGACGGCGATCCGGCCGTCGGCGGTGCGGGTCCAGTAGGGCAGCGCCCGGCCGGTGGAATCCGCGCCGACGTCGCGCCGGTTGGCGAAGCTCTCGTCGGCCCCGTCGAGGGCGTTCGGCTCCCAGGCGCTGTAGGTGCCGTTGAAATCCGGGTTGCGCTTCAGCACCCCGAGCAGGAAGTCGTTGAGGACGGTGCGCATTTGCGCCGGCTTCGATCCTGCCTTGCCGGTCGTCAGCGCCTCCAGGATGCCGGAGGTGTTGCGCGCCGCCGCGAAGGCGAAGTCGAGCTTGTGCTGGATCGTCGTCGCCTGGTTCGCCGCGATGGCCTGGAGATAGGTGCGGCTCTTCTCGTCGAGCACCGTCTCGAAGGTCTTCGTCACGAACTGGCTGTTGCTGATCGTCGAGTAGGCGCCGAACCCGACGATCAGCATCGAGGCGACGAGGCCGCAGGTGCTGGAGGCGGCGATGATCTTGAACTTGACCGACCGGAAGAACGAGACCTTGTCACTCTGCGCGTGACCGGACACCATGACGATCGCCCCCGTTGCGTGGATGCCTTGGCTTCGATCGACAGTCTGCACAAGCAACGTCCGACGATCTTGCGAGCCTCGATTGTCCGCAGTCGCACTAACAAATGGTAAATTTCAAAATTTTCCATAGTCTAAGTTAGATCAGCCGTTAGGTCGACGCTGCGATTGATCCAGATCATGGTGGGGTTGCGCAGCGCCGTGGCGGGGATATCGGCAGCCGTGGCCGTCACGCGTGATGCGTCGGCCGGTACGTCCCGAAACGCGAACGGCCCCGAACGCGGAGGCGTCCCGGGCCGTCGAGGTGGACGTCGCACGGACCGGAGATCCGCTCGCACGGAATCCCGCGCGACTTGAGCGTGAGAGTCTTGCCCCGCCCTCGACCTCGTCCTGAGGTGGTGGCGATCTGCGATCGCCGACACCTCAGGACGAGGTCGAGACGCCGACGCAAGAATCGTCAAAAATCCGTTTGCAGGGCAGGCAGCCTTTCAGACGAAGTGCTTCGAGAGCTTCAGCCCCTGCGCCTGGTAGTTCGAGCCGGCGGCGCTGCCGTAGAGGGCGGCCGGGCGCTGGGCCATCCGCTCGTAGACGAGCCGGCCGACGATCTGACCGTCCTCCAGCATGAACGGCACGTCGCGCGAGCGCACCTCCAGCACCGCGCGGGCGCCGGTGCCGCCGGCCTCCGCATGGCCGAAGCCGGGATCGAAGAAGCCGGCGTAGTGGACCCGGAACTCGCCGACGAGAGGATCGAACGGCACCATCTCGGCGGCGAAGTCCGGCGGCACCTGCACCGCCTCCTTCGAGGCCAGGATGTAGAACTGGCCCGGGTCGAGGATGAGCGTGCCCGAGCCGTCGGCCCGCAGGGGCTCCCAGAACTCGGCGGCCGGGTAGGATCGCGGCCGGTCGACGTCGACGAGGCCGGTATGGCGCTTGGCGCGGTAGCCGATCAGCCCGTCGAAGCCCGAGAGATCGACCGAGACGGCGACGCCGCCCTGGAACGACGGGTCGGCGCAATCGACCAGCGGGGTCGTGGCATGCAGGCGGGCGAGCGCGGCGTCGTCGAGCCGCACCGCGCCGCGGCGGAAGCGCAGCTGCGACAGGCGCGAGCCGGTGCGCACCAGCACCGGGAAGGTGCGGGGCGAGATCTCGGCGAAGAGCGGCCCGGCATAGCCGGCCTCGACCATGTCGAATTCACGCGCCTGGTCGGTGATGACGCGGGTGAACACGTCGATGCGCCCGGTCGAACTCTTCGGGTTGGCGCTGGCGGCCAGATCCGGCGGCAGGGCCACGCCCTCCTGCAGCTCGGCGATGTAGACGCAGCCGGTCTCCAGCACCGCGCCCTGGCGCAGGTCGATCTCGTGCAGCTTGAGCTTGTCGAGGCAGGCGGCGACGTCACGGGTGCGCCCCGGCAGGAAGCTCGCCCGGACCCGCCAGGCCCGGCCGCCGAGGCGCAGGTCGAGGCTCGCCGGCTGGATCTGGTCGTCCGCGAAGGGGCTGGCTGGCCGGATCACCCCGGCGCTCGCGAGTGCCGCGATGCCCTCCGCCGATTGAATCCCGTCCTCGAGCTTCACCATGACACGTCCATCCTCAACGGGCCTTTGTCGCAGGAGCGGGGTTTCCACGACGTGAAGAGCCGCTCACGCCTCGTCGCGCACGCCCCGGTCGAGGGCAAGCGCGAGGCTCGCCCGGGCGATCGCCCCCATCGCGGTGAGGCCGGCGAGCGCCGCGACGATCGGGGCCGCCCGCTCGGGCAGCAGGATCAGGCCGGCGAGCGCGAGCGCCGCGACGGTATCGGCGACCCGCCCCCCGGCCAGGATCAGGGTGTGGAGGTCGAGGCCGGGCGCCGCAAGCCCGCGCCTGGCCGCGAGCCAGCCGGAGAGCCGCACCGCCGCGATCTCCAGGAGGAGCGCGGCGAGCAAAGCGGCCGCCGGCCAGCCGGGCATCCGCCAGGCGAGCGCGAGCGCCAGGGCGACGCGCAGCCACGGCCCCTCCCCGCGTCCCGGGTCCGAGGGCCGATGCGCGAGCCCGCGCCAGGCGGCGAGGAGGACGAGGCAGACGGGATCGGCGCGCAGGGCCAGCGCCAGCGCGGCACCGAGGCCCGCGACGGCTGTGGACGAGGAAGGAAGCCGCATGACGGAGTGGGGCGCCTCGTGCAGGATTACCGACCGCATTCGCCGGCAATTGACGATCCGGGAGGCCGGACGTACCACGACGCCCGCCGGCCGTCGCGCTTGATGCGCGGGCCGCCAGCGGAGGTTTCCCGATGTACAAGGCCGAGACCCGCGGCATCAGCGTGTCGGTGCAGCCGCGCTTCGTGGAAGAAGAATCCTCGCCCGACAGCGGCCGCTACTTCTTTGCCTATACGGTGGAGATCACCAACAACGGCAGCGAGCAGGTGCAGCTGCGCTCCCGGCACTGGCGCATCGTCGACGGGCGCGGCGAGATGCAGGAAGTGCGCGGCGCCGGCGTCGTCGGCAAGCAGCCGGTGCTCGGGCCCGGCGAATCGTTCAGCTACACCAGCGGCTGCCCCCTCACCACGCCGGACGGCACGATGGAGGGCACCTACACGATGTCCACCGCCGACGGCGACAGCTTCGAGGCCGCGATCCCCGCCTTCTCGCTCGACTCGCCGCATGTGCGCCGGGTGATGCACTAACACCGACCCGTGCTCGGGCGTCTGGGGGCGCCTGCATCGGGGCGGGTGTCGAGGAGACGGAGCTTGGGCTAAGACCGGGGCTTACCTCCGGCACGAGACAGCCCGCTCCGATGACCAAGACCGGCCCCCGCCTGACCCCGCTCGAACTCCTCGCCCGGCTGGTCTCCTTCGACACCGAGAGCCAGAAGTCGAACCTGCCGCTGATCCGCTGGGTGGCCGAGTATCTCGACGCCTGGGGCGTTCCCTACGTGATCGCGCCGAACGAGGCCGGCGACAAGGCGGCGCTCTACGCCACGATCGGGCCGATGCAGGACGGCGGCGTGGTGCTGTCGGGCCATACCGACGTGGTGCCGGTGGCGGGGCAATCCTGGACCAGCGATCCCTTCACCCTGCGCGTCGCCGACGGCAAGATCTACGGACGCGGCGCCGTCGACATGAAGGGCTTCGACGCGCTCTGCCTCGCCCTGGTGCCGGAGATGCTGGCGGCCGACCTCAAGACGCCGATCCACATCCTGCTCTCCTACGACGAGGAGCTGACCTGCCTCGGCGTGGTCGACGTGATCGCCCGCCTCGGCAAGGACCTGCCGCGGCCCGGCGCCGTGATCGTCGGTGAGCCGACCGACCTCGAGGTCGCCGACGCCCACAAGAGCATCTACACCTACCGCACCACCGTCCACGGCCACGAGGCGCATTCCTCGAAGCCGGCGCTCGGCGCCAACGCCGTGATGGCGGCGGCCGAGCTGGTGGCGGGCCTCAACCGCATCGCCGACCAGATGGCGGCGAAGGGCGATGCCAGCGGCCGGTACGATCCGGCCTACACCACGGTCCATGTCGGGGTGATCGGCGGCGGCACCGCCCGCAACATCCTGCCGAAGGCGTGCGAATTCCAGTGGGAGTTCCGCGGCCTGCCCGACCTCCCGCGCGACGAGATCCCGGGCCTGTTCGCCGGGGAGGTCGAGCGGGTGACCCGCGAGCGGCTGAACCGCTTCGGCAATTACGGGCACATCGAGACCGAGGAGGACGCCGCGGTGCCGGGGCTCGCGCCCGAGCCGGGCTCCCCGGCCGAGCGCCTGGCGCTCCGGCTCGCCGGCCGCAACCACACCATCACGGTGCCCTACGCCACCGAGGCCGGCCGCTTCCAGCTCGCCGGCCTGCCGACCGTGGTCTGCGGCCCGGGCTCGATCGACCAGGCACACCAGCCGGACGAGTACATCACGCTGGCGGCCTTCGAGGCCGGCGAGGCGTTCCTGCGCCAGCTGGTGCGGGATTGCGCGGCGGGGTGGAGCCCAGTGTGAGTCGACGCCGTCCGCTTCCTCAAGAATGCATGGCGCAAGAAATGATCGCGGGCTCTCCTCACCCGCGCAGATGATCGCATTCAAACAACGCGATCCGACCATCCTCTCCTTGCAAGTAGCGCTCCTCCCCTTGTGGGGAGGGGTATGGGAGATCGAAGATCCCGCGTGGGCGGCGTGAAGCGCGAGACCTCTCCGGCAACCACCCCCAGCCCCACCCCACAAGCGGGAGGGGAACGCGCCGTGCTTTCATCGCCGGTGAGTTTGCAGTTCCGTTTCAGGGCCGCCGCGCCAGCGCCAAGCCCACGCCCGCTCCCATCAGCAGCCCGCCCGTCACCCGGTTGCGCCAGCGCCCCCGCGCCAGCACGACCCGGGCCCGGCCCGCCAAAGCCGCCCAGACCGTGTCGCCGGCGATGGCCAGGATCAGGAAGGTCGCGGCCAGCAGCACGAGCTGTCCGAGGGGTGCGGCGTCGCGGCTGACGAACTGGGGCAGGAAGGCACCGAAGAACAGGAGCGTCTTGGGGTTGGTCAGCGCCACGAGGAAGCCGCGCAGGATCATCGCCCGGGCGGCGCGCGGCTCCGGCGCGGTCTGCGCGAGGTCGGTCGCGGGCGCGCGCCAGGCGCGGAACGCCAGCCAGGCGAGGTAGGCGACGCCGAGCCAGCGCAACAGCTCGAACCACGCCGCCATGAGGGCCAGCATCGCCGAGAGGCCGGCGACCGTGAGGGCGAGCTGGAGGGCCAGCGCGACGCTGGTGCCGGCCACCGTGACGAGGCCGTACCGGGTGTCGTGGGCCACGCTGTTGGCGACGATGAGGGCGACGTTGGGTCCCGGGATCAGGATCAGGACCAGCGTGGCGGCGACGAAGCCGAGATAGAGGTCGAGGGGCATGGCGGGGCCGTCCGGTGGGAACCGGATGGCAGCGTGCCATGCACGCCGCCGCCCCGCCAGGCTCGGGCGCCGCTTACTGCTGCGCCGGCTGGGTCGTGGTGGTTCCGGTCGCGGCGGGGACGTCGGGCTTCGACGTGTCGGTGGCCTGCGCGCCGGCCTTCGGCGCATCCGCCTTCGCGGGCTGCTGGCCGAGATAGACGTATTCCGGCGCGGCGCGGAGCTGATCCTTGTCGGTGTTGATCACCGCCTTCAGGGTCTTGTCGTCGACGCGGGTGACCTGCAGGGCCTCCTTCGCGACCGAGACGTACTTGGTGCCGAGGCCGAGGAAGCCGCCGACGCCGACGACGTAGGACTTCACCGCCAGGTCCGGCCCGAGCACGATGTCGGCGATCGAGCCGATGGTCTCGTTGGCGCCGTTCTGGATGTTCTGGCCGATGAGCTTGGTGGCGACGAGGTCGCTCGGCGCCTGGGCGACGAAGGTCGGCCGCAGGTCGTTGTTGAGCGTCGCGGGGGTGCCCGGCACGGGCTTGGGACCGCCGGCATCCTGCGCCAGGCCGGCGCTGGCGCCGGCGACGAGGAGGAACGCGGCGGCGAGGAGGGGGCGGGACATCGACGGCTCCGACTGCTTTTCGCCCGACGCGCTCGGGCGCATGAAGAGTCGGTTGCGGTGCGAAAGGTTCCCTCGCCCCTCCCCTTTCGTCACGTCAGGCGGGCTGGCCGCCGACGATCTCGGCCTCGACCTCGGCCGGATCGAGATCGTAATGGCGCGAGCAGAACTCGCAGGTGATGCCGATGCGGCCGTCCTCGCCGACGATGTCGCGGCGCTCCTCGGCCGAGAAGTTGCGGACCATGCCCATCACCCGCTCCCGCGAGCAGCGGCAGGCCTCGTGCACTCCTTGCGCCTCGAACACCCGCACGCCGCGCTCGTGGAAGAGCCGATAGAGCAGGCGCTCGCTCGACACGGTGGGGTCGACGAGCTCGTGATCCTCGATCGTCGCCACCAGGGACTTGGCCTCGACCCAGGCGTCGTCCTCCCGGTTCGCGCTGTCGTCGAGGAACGTGTGTCCCTCCGGCAGGTCGCCGGGCGGCAGGTCGGCGAGGCGGGCGCGCTCGGGCGAGTGCGGCAGGAACTGCATCAGCAGGCCGCCGGCGCGCCAGGCCTCGCCGCTGCCCTCGACCTGCTCGGCGACGGCGAGGCGGACCCGGGTCGGGATCTGCTCCGACTGGCGGAAATACTGGTGCGCCGCCTCCTCGAAGCCCTGGCCCTCGAGCGCCACCACGCCCTGGTAGCGGCTCTGGACCGAGCCCTGGTCGATCGTCATGGCGAGGTGGCCGTGGCCGAGGAGCTGAGCCGTGTCCGCGCGCGGCCCCGCCGCCGCGACGCGGCCGGCATCGAAGCGCGCGGTGGCGCGCACCCGGTCGGGCGCCTCGAAATCGACCACCACCATGTCGACCGGGCCGTCGGACTTGGTCTGGAGCTGGAACCGGCCCTCGAACTTCAGCGACGAGCCGAGCAGCACGGTCAGCGCCGTCGCCTCGCCGAGGAGCCGCGCGACCGTGTCCGGGTAGCCGTGCCGGCGTAGGATGGTGTCGAGGGAGGGGCCGAGGCGCACGGCGCGGCCGCGCACGTCGAGAGGCTCGACGGCGAAGGGCAGGATCGCGTCGTCGCGGCCCTCGGGGCTCTGGGAGGAAGTGGTCTCGGACATGCTCTCACCGCCGCCGGCAAGGCTGAAGGCCGGCTCTCGCGCAGGAAAGAAAAGGTCTCCCGGCGGGGCGGCTTCCGCGCGGACCGCCGCCGCGCAGGCGCTCGGGAGGGAGCGGGCAGGCGGAGCGAGGAGCGGGGAAAGGCGCCGCGGCGAGAGACCGGCGTATCGCGCCATATGGTGGTCCGGGCGGTGGTTTCGAAGGGGTCCGCCGCCCGGGGAGATCGTCAGGAGACGGCGCCGAGGCACCAGGCCAGGATGCCCTTCTGGGCGTGGAGCCGGTTCTCGGCTTCGTCGAACACCACCGATTGCGGCCCGTCGATCACCTCGGCGGTGACCTCCTCCCCGCGATGGGCCGGCAGGCAGTGCATGAACACCGCGTCCTTGGCAGCCGCCGCCATCAGCCGGCCGTTGACCTGATAGGGCATCAGCAGGTTGTGGCGGTGCGCCTCGTCCTCGTCGCCCATCGAGACCCAGCAATCGGTCACGACGCAATCGGCGCCCGCCACCGCCTCGAACGGGTCGGCGGTGACGTTGAGCGTGGCGCCCTCGGCCTTGGCGCGGGCGATCAGGCTCTCGGGCACCGGCATCTCGGGCGGGCAGGCGACGTTGAGCGTGAAGTCGAACCGGGCCGCGGCGTGGGCCCAGGAGGCCAGCACGTTGTTGGAATCGCCCGACCAGGCGACGGTGCGGCCCTTGATCGGCCCGCGATGCTCCTCGAAGGTCAGCACGTCGGCCATGATCTGGCACGGGTGCGAATCCTTCGTCAGGCCGTTGATGACCGGAATGGTGGCGTATTCGGCCAGCTCCAGCATCATGCCGTGATCGAGGATGCGGATCATGATCGCGTCGATGTAGCGCGACAGCACCCGGGCGGTGTCGGCGACGGTCTCGCCGCGGCCGAGCTGCATCTCCCGGCCGGTGAGCATCAGGGTCTCGCCGCCGAGCTCCCGCATCGCCACGTCGAAGGAGACGCGGGTGCGGGTCGAGGGCTTGTCGAACACCATGCCGAGGAACTTGCCGGCGAGCGGACGCTCCGCCGGCGGCTCGCCCCGGCGGCGGCGGCGCTTCAGGTCGGCGCAGGCGTCGAGGACCGTGCGCAGCTCGGTGCTGGAGAAGTCGGTCAGGTCGAGGAAGTGCCGGGGGGCCGGCGCGATCTTCACGGGCGCATTCATCACTCGGCGGCCCTCCGGCCCCTCAGTTCCATGGCGGCGCAGGCCGCCTCCAGCTTGTCCAGGGCCGCGCTCACCTCGGCCTCGCCGATGATCAGCGGCGGCAGCAGGCGCACGACGTTGTCGCCGGCCGGGATCACCAGCAGGTGCTCGTCCCGGGCGGCGGCGGCGAATTCGGTGTTGGGCACCACGAGGCGCAGGCCCATCATCAGGCCCTCGCCGCGGATCTCGTCGACGATGTCCGGGTGGCGGTCCTTGAGGGAGGCCAGCCGCTGCTTGAGGAGCAGGCCGGTCTGGCGCACCTGCTCCAGGAAGCCGGGGGCGAGCACGATGTCGAGCACGGCGTTGCCCACCGCCATGGCGAGCGGGTTGCCGCCGAAGGTGGTGCCGTGGCTGCCCACCACCATGCCGCGGGCGGCCTCGCTGGTGGCGAGGCAGGCGCCCATCGGGAAGCCGCCGCCGATGCCCTTGGCCGAGGACAGGATGTCGGGCGTCACGCCCGACCACTCGTGGGCGAAGAGCTTGCCGGTGCGGCCGATGCCGGTCTGGACCTCGTCCATGATCAGGAGAAGGCCGTGCTCGTCGCACAAGCCGCGCAGGGTGCGCAGCCACTCGGGCGAGACCACCCGCAGGCCGCCCTCGCCCTGGATCGGCTCGATCATCAGGGCGGCGGTCTCGGGCGTGATCGCGCTTTTGAGGGCATCGAGGTCGCCGAACGGCACCTGGTCGAAGCCGTCGACCTTCGGGCCGAAGCCGTCGATGTACTTCTGCTGGCCGCCGGCCGCGATGGTGGCGAGCGTCCGGCCGTGGAAGGCGCCCTCGAAGGTGACGATCCGGTAGCGCTCCGGGTGGCCGCCGGCGGCGTGGTACTTGCGCGCCATCTTGATGCAGGCCTCGTTGGCCTCGGCACCGGAATTGGCGAAGAACACCACGTCGGCGAAGCTCGCCTCGGTCAGCCGCCGGGCCAGCCGCTCGGCCTCCGGCACCTCGAACAGGTTCGAGACGTGCCAGACCTTCTGGGCCTGCTCGGTCAGCGCGGCGACGAGGTGCGGGTGGCCGTGGCCGACCGAGTTGACCGCGATGCCGGCGCCGAAGTCGAGGTATCGCGAGCCGTCTCGGGCGATGAGCCAAGCGCCCTCACCGCGCTCGAAGGACACCTTGGCCCGGGCGTAGGTCGGCAGCAGCGAGGAGGTCACGATCTCGTCTCCGTCGCGGTCGAGTGAGTCGGTCGACCGGAAAACAAAGCGCCGCCTCGAAGGGCGGCGCGCGCGGATACTATGGAACGAGCGCTCCCTGTCAACGCCGGCCGTGAAGATGACGCCGAGACGACGGCGAGAGGAGCCCTCGCCCGGGGTTGCGGCCGGACTTCCTTCGGGGCACAGACCGGGGAGCGGCCGGGCTCGGCCGCGCCGCGGCGGCACCGCCGCGGGACGACGGACCGGCTTATCGCTCCGGCGGGCGTCACGCCCCGGACGGGCCTGGTGGGAGATCTGACAGATGAGCGCGACCCTCGACCGCCTGAAGGAGCTCGGCTTCACCCTGCCGCCGGCCGCGGCCCCGGTGGCGAACTACGTCGGCTTCCAGCGCAGCGGCAACCTGGTGATCATCTCGGGCCAGCTGCCCTTCGGCGCCGACGGCCAGATCGATCCGGCCCACAAGGGCAAGGTCGGCGCCGCGGTCTCGCCGGAGCTCGCTGCCGAGGCGGCGCGGCACTGCGCCCTCAACATCCTGGCGCAGCTGCGGGCGGCGGCCGGCAACCTCGACGACGCGGTGGTGTCCTGCCTGCGGCTCGGCGGCTTCATCAACGCGGCGCCGGGCTTCTCGGCGGTGGCCGGCGTGATGAACGGCGCCTCCGACCTGATGGTGCAGGTGCTGGGCGAGCGCGGCCGTCACGCCCGCTCGACGATCGGCGTCGCCGAATTGCCCCTCGACGCGGTGGTCGAGGTCGAGGGCATGTTCGAGATCCGGTGATCCTGGAGCAGCTCGCGATCGCGCGGCGATCACGAGGTGCCCTAGGTCTTTGATTTTTCCGCATTTTCTGCGACGAACCGGCATCCCTTTCGTCGGAAAATGCTCTAGGTTCCTTGCCATCATGACAGACCGCCTCGCCCCCGGCTGGCTGAACGCCCGGCCGATCGCCCATCGCGGCCTGCACGACCGCACCGCCGGCATCCCCGAGAACACGATCGCGGCGGCGAAGGCCGCGATCGCGGGCGGCTACGCGATCGAGTGCGACGTCCAGCTCAGCCGGGACGGCGAGGCGATGGTGTTTCACGATGCCGGCCTCGGCCGGCTGACCGGGGCCGACGGCCTGGTGCGCGAGCGCGACGCCGCCGATCTCGGGCAACTGACGGTGCTCGGCAGCGCCGAGCGGGTGCCCACCCTGCCGGAGTTCCTGGAGACGATCGCCGGCCGCACGCCGCTGATCGTCGAGGTGAAGACCCGGTTCGACGGCGACCTCGCGCTCGCCCGCCGGACCGCCGAGATCGTGGCCGCCTATGACGGTCCGCTGGCGGTGAAGTCGTTCGATCCGGTGATCGTCGGCGCGCTCGCCGACCTCGTTCCCGGCATCCCGCGCGGCATCGTGGCGGAGAGCCGCCACGACGACCCGTCCTACGCGAGCCTCACCGAGGCGCAGCGGCACGGGCTGGGCCAGCTGCTGCATTTTTCGGAGAGCCGGCCGGACTTCCTGTCCTGGCGCGTCGACGACCTGCCGAACGCCGCCACCCACCTCTGCCGCCTTCTCGGGCGGATGCCGGTGATGGCCTGGACCGTGCGCAACGAGGTGCAGATGCGCCTCGCGCGGACCCATGCCGACCAGATGGTGTTCGAGGGCTTCCGGCCCTGAATCAGGGACGGGCCGGCATCTGGAACCAGGCGAACCGGGGCACCAGGCCGGCGAGCGCCGCCGACGGGCATTCGGCGCTGAGGGCGTCGGCCACCGCGTCGGCCTCCTCCATCGCGAGCCCGACCTGCAGAACGTCGTCGATCACCGCGATGGCGCCCGAGCGCACGTCGTAGACGGTCCAGCCGTCGCGGTCGCGGCGAATGTCGTAGCGGGTGGCGTGGATCGACATGGATGTGCGTCCCGGCTGGTGAGAATGGCGTAGTCCGGTGGGGGCATGGGTCGATGTGCCGGCGCGCACGCGACGGCTGGGTGGGTAGGCGCGGACGGTGCGGACGACGCGCGCCCGTCAGCCCCGCCCGATCGGCCCGGCCCGCACGTAGCCGCGGGAGATCAGCCGGTCGCGCTGACGCGTCCGGCGCTCGGCCTCGCCGAGATCGGCGAGCGCATCGGCGATCACCCGGCGGAGCGCCAGGCCGGCATCTCCCCCGGCCGCCGTCAGGTAGGCGGCCGCGATCGTCTCGACGCCGGGCGCCCGCCCGTCGCGTCGCTCCGCCGGTTCGTGGTTGATGGCGCCGTTCATGGCTTTCAGGCTCACCGCTGCGCGAAGCCGGCCCCGCCGACTCACGTTAGAACATAACGTGAACAAGCCACGGCGAGGGCGGTCCGGTCAAGCTGCGTTCGCGTGGCCGGCGGCCGGTGTGGATAGCGGGGAGAGCGTGCCTCAGGGCGCGCGGGTCGCGGCCGGGTCGCCGGCCCGCACCGGCGCCTCGACGTAGCGGCCCCGGGCCGGTACCGCCACCGACGCGAAGTCGCGGGCGAGGTCGTGCAGGGCCCGGCGCAGGCCGGGGCCGCGCAGCGGCCGGCCGTGGCCGGTAAGGGCCAGTTCGGGCTCGAGCTGCGCCAGGGCCGCCACCGAGCGCCCGGCGGCGTCCCAGTCGACCGTGAGGTAGCGCGGCGGCCCATGCATCTCGGGCGCCTGCGTCGCGACGGCGTAGACCGATTCCTGCGCGGTCGCCACGAAGGCGTCGCCGGCAATGAGCGTCCGGTCGGCGGCGCGCCAGAGCGAGACGTGGCCGGGGGAATGGCCGGGTGTGTGGAGCCAGCGCCAGCCCGGCAGCGGCGGCACGCTGCCGTCCTCCGGCAGGAGGTGCAGGCGGGCGCCGACGTCGACCGGACTCGTGGGGAAGAGCGGCGAGAGCCGGGCGACGAGGCCGCCGCCGACGCCCGGATCCGGAGCCGGGTAGGCGGCGCTGCCGTCGAGATAGGGGCGCTCAAGCGGGTGCGCCCAGACCGGGGCGTCCCAGGCCTCGGCCAGATCCTCAAGCACGCCGACATGGTCGAAATGGCCGTGGGTGAGCACGATCGCGGCCGGGCGGGCGCCCTGACCGAACCGGGACGCGGCCGCCGCCTCGATGGCGGCCCGCGAGCCCATGATCCCGGCATCGACCAGCACCCAGCCCCGATCCCCTGCCCCGGGCGGGCCCAGATACGCGACGTTGACGATGGCGTGGCGCTGGTAGGCGAGGTCCGAGCGCAGCGCGTGGGTGCCGTCCGGGCCGGCGGGGGCGTCGTCGACCGAGTCGGGATCGATCGGGATCTGCTGGGTCATGCCGGCACCTCGCGACGGGAATGCCCGACCAATGCTCCCAAGGAGTATCTGTTCCCGCCGCCGCTCCCTCGCCTCCCCGCTCTCGTGACGTTTCTGCAACGACCGTCCGGAAAGAGACGATTGCGAAACATCCGTGGCCCCAATCGGGCTTTTTCGCGGCTACTTTCGCCACGAGCGCTGACAGGCGCCGTCCGCAAAGAAGAAGGCTGCAAAGCCCACGCCCCAATCGAGGCAATTTGATGCAAGTCCATAGACAGTCGAGACGCAAGACGATGGCCGCCCGCGGCTTGATCTCGCTCCTCTGCTCGACGATCTCTTACGCAGCGTTGGCCCAGTCGTCCGGGTACCAGGATCCGGGCCGCCCGGGCGACGCCGCGAGCTGGCGCACGCCGGAATATCTCGGCGACTGGGGCCTGACCTCGATGCGGGCCGACCAGGCCTATGCCCGGGGCGTCACCGGGCGCGGCGTCGTGGTCGGCTCGGTCGATTCCGGCTTCCTCGCCACCCATCCGGAATTCGCCGGCCAGGTGACGTCCCTCACCGTGCAGGGCAACTACCTCGCGGACGGCTACCGCTACGAGACCGCCGCGGGCGTGCGCAGCGACCTGTTCGCGGCGGGCAGCGCCTTCTCGGTGCCGGGCACCTGGATCCGCGGCGTCAACGACGATCACGGCACCCATGTCGACGGCACCATCGTGGCGCGCCGCGACGGCACCGGCATGCACGGCGTCGCCTTCGGGGCGACCCTGCTCGCTACCAACACCAACGCCACCGATTCCGCGATCTACGGCGCCAACCAGGACTACGCCTACTTCAAGGCCGCCTACGGCAACCTGGCGGCCGCCGGCGCGCGGGTGATCAACTCGTCCTGGGGCAGCCCACCGCCCTCCGAGAACTACAACACCCTCGCCGGGGTCGCGGCCGGCTACGCCAAGTTCCAGGGCCGGCTCGACTGGCTCGACGCGGTCGCCGAGACCACCCGGCAATACGGCACCATCATGGTCTTCGCCGCCGGCAATGCCGGGGTGAACAACCCGACCGTGCGCGCCGCCCTGCCCTACTTCGAGCCCGACCTCGAATCGCGATGGATCGCCGCCTCGGGCCTGACCATCGACGACGGCACGGCGTTCAACCGCTGCGGGCTCGCCAAGTACTGGTGCATCGCCGCGCCCGGCCGCGGCATCCTGAGCACCGTGACCTCGACCGCGGGCGTGGCGGGCTACGGCTCGAAGAGCGGCACCTCGATGTCGGCGCCCCACGTCACCGGCGCGCTGGCGCTGGTGATGGAGCGCTTCCCCTACATGACCAACGAGCAGGCGCGCGACGTGCTGCTCACCACCGCGACCCATCTCGGCAGCGGCCCGGCCGACGTGCCGAACGAGACCTTCGGCTGGGGCAAGATCGACCTCGGCCGCGCCATGAACGGCCCGGGCCAGTTCCTCGGCCGCTTCACCGCCACCCTGCCGGGCGGCACGCTCGACATCTGGTCGAACGACATCTCGGACGCCGCGCTGCGCCAGCGCCAGGTCGAGGACGGCGCCGAGCACGCGACCTGGGTGCAGGTGAAGGCCGCCCGCGGCTGGAGCGCCGGTCTGCCGGCGGGCGCGACCGCCGACCAGCAGATCGAATACACCTGGCGCGAGGCGCGCGATCAGGCCTTCCTCGCCCGCAC
Source organism: Methylobacterium ajmalii (assembly GCF_016613415.1). Lineage (GTDB taxonomy): Bacteria > Pseudomonadota > Alphaproteobacteria > Rhizobiales > Beijerinckiaceae > Methylobacterium > Methylobacterium ajmalii. The sequence goes on from NZ_JACWCT010000125.1 coordinate 52,194, forward strand.
CTACCAGGGCGGGCTGACCAAGGCCGGGGACGGCGCGCTGATCCTGACCGGCGCCAACACCTATACGGGCTCGACCGAGGTGAATGGCGGCCTGCTCGCCGTGAACGGGTCGATCACCTCGATCGCCAACGTGAATGCGGGCGGCACGCTCGGCGGCAACGGCACCCTCGGCGGGCTCGCCGTCCGCTCGGGCGGCACCGTGGCGCCGGGCCTCGGCATCGGCACGCTCAACGTCGCCGGCAACGTCGGCTTCGCCCCTGGCTCGCTCTACGCCGTCGAGGTCGCCCCGGGCCGCAGCGACCGCATCAGCGCCACCGGCGCCGCGCGGATCGACGGCGGCACCGTGACGGTCGCGGCGGAGGGGACGGGCGGCGTCTTGAGCCCCGGCGCCCTGCGCGGGCTGCTCGGCCAGCGCACCACGATCCTGTCGGCGACCCAGGGGATCAGCGGCCGCTTCGACGCCGCGATGCCGGGCTACACCTTCATCGGGGCGAACCTCGATTACGGCACCGACAGCGTCGGCCTGACGCTGGCGCGCAACGCCACGACCTTCGCGTCCATCGGCGCCACCCGCAACCAGGCCGCGACCGGCGGGGCGATCGAGGCGCTCGGCGCCGGCAACGCGCTCTACGAGACGGTGCTGGTCAACGCCGATCCGGCGGCGGCGCGCTCCGCCTTCGCGTCCCTCTCGGGCGAGATCCATGCCAGCGCCGTGACGGCGCAGTTCGAGACCGCGTTCTTCGTGCGCGAGGCGATCCTCGACCGCCTGCGCCGGGGCGACGTCGCGGGCGCGCCGGTCTTCGGGGGGCTCTCGGCGGCCAGCCTGCCGGCGGCCTACTCGGCCGACCTGCCGGGCCGGGTCGCGCCGCCCGCCCAGGTGCCGGCGCAGCTCGCCGCGCCGCGGGCCTACGGGCTCTGGGGCCAGGGCTTCGGCGCCTTCGGCCGGACGCGGAGCGACGGCAACGCCGCCTCGCTGTCGCGCCAGATCAGCGGCTTCGTCCTCGGTGCCGATACCGGCCTCGATCTCGGCGGGCTCCCCGGCGCCTGGCGCGTCGGCGTCGCCGGCGGCTACACCAACACCAGCCTCGACGTGACCGGCCGGGCCTCCTCGGGCGTGATCGAGAGCGGCTTCGGCGGCCTCTACGCCGGCACCACCCTCGGGCCGGTGGCCCTGCGCTTCGGCGGCGTCGCGGGGGGCAACAGCCTGTCGCTCCGGCGCAGCATCCTGGCACCGGGCTTTGCCCAGGGGCTGAACGCCCGCACCAGCGGCCTCACCGCGCAGGTCTTCGGCGAGGTCGGCTACCGGGTGGCGTTCGGCGCGGCCGTGATCGAGCCCTTCGTCGGCGCGGCGGCGATCCGCATCGGCCAGGACGCCTTCACCGAGCGCGGCGGCCCGGCGGCCTTGTCCGGCCTCGGCCGCGACAACGATCTGGCCGCCACCACGGTCGGCGTGCGGGGCTCGACCCGGCTCACCGCCGACCTGCCTGTGTACCTGACCGGCCTCGTCGGCTGGCGCCGGGCCTACGGCGACGTGGTGCCCAAGGCCCTCCTCGCCTTCGGGGCCGGCCAGACCGGCTTCCTGGTCGCCGGCGTGCCGATCAACCGCGACGCGGTGGTGGCGCAGGCCGGCCTCGACTGGGCGGTCTCCCCGGCGACGACGCTCGGCGTGTCCTATACCGGCCAGGCCGGCGAGCGGGCGCAGGACCACGCGGTGAAGGGCAACTTCACCTACCGGTTCTGATCGGCTGACGAACAAGGAAGGCCCGCCGCCTCGGCCGAGGCGGCGGGCCTTTCCTGTCATGGGGTGGGGCAGGATCGGGTCAGCGCTTGCCCAGCAGCTCCATCGGCGTGCGGTAGGTCTCCCGCGCCGTGAAGATCGACACCGCGGCGATACCGGCCGTGACGGTGACGAAGGCCGCGACCGGGACCCAGCCGGTCGGGCCGTCGCCGAGGAGCGCGGCGCTGATCACCGGGGCGAAGCCGCCGAGCGCGAAGCCGATCTGGGTGCCGATCGCCATGCCCGACAGCCGGACCTTGGTGTCGAACATCTCGCCGTAGAGCGACGGCCACACCCCGTTGGCGGCGCTGTAGACCACGCCCGAGAGCAGGATGCCGAAGGTAAAGATCAGCGGGATGTTGCCCTGGCTGATCGCCCACATGTAGGGCCAGATCAGCGCGGCGGAGCCGAGCGCGCCGAAGATGAAGACCGGGCGGCGGCCGATCCGGTCGGCGAGCGCCGCGAAGGCCGGGATCGCGCCGAGCGCCACCACGTTGGCGAGGATCAGCACGGTCAGCATCGTCGGGCGGTCGATCTTCATCGTGTTGACCGCGTAGGACAGGGTGAAGACGCTGAAGATCGTGCTCACCACCGAGACCAGCGCGGCGAAGATCACCCGCAGCACGTCGGCCCACTGGGTGCGGAACAGTACCGCGACCGGCAGGTCGGCCTTGGCGTGGGCCTGCGTCTCCTGCTCCTTCTCGAAGACCGGGGTCTCCGGGAGGGTGCGGCGGACCCAGAACCCGACCGCGACCACGAGGGCGCTGAGGAAGAACGGGATGCGCCAGCCCCAGGACAGCATCTGCGCCTCGGGCATCTGGGTGATCGGCAGGAAGACCAGCGTGGCGAGGATCAATCCCGCCTGGGTGCCGCTCAGGGTGAAGCTGGTGAAGAAGGCGCGCTTGTGGGCGGGGGCGTGCTCCAGCGTCATCGAGTTGGCACCGGCCTGCTCGCCGGCGGCCGAGACGCCCTGGAGCAGGCGGGCGATGACGAGCAGGATCGGCGACAGGATGCCGAGCTGGTCGTAGGTCGGCAGGCAGCCGATCATGAAGGTCGAGAGGCCCATCAGGAGCAGTGTGAAGGTGAGCACCTTCTTGCGGCCGAAGCGGTCGCCGATATGGCCGAGCGCCACGGCGCCGAGCGGCCGGGTGATGTAGGCGACGCCGAAGGTCGCGAACGAGGCGATCGCCGCCGCCTGCGGGTTGTTCGGCGCAAAGAACAGTTTCGGGAAGATCAGCGCCGCGGCGGTTCCGTAGATGAAGAAGTCGTAGTATTCGACCGCGCTGCCGATCCAGCTCGCGAGCGCGGCCTTCTTCGGCGTCTTCACGGCCTCGGGTTCGGCGACCGCGGCGGCGGGCGCGGGATAGACGGAGGAGGTCATCGGCGTTTCCTTGGGGATTGGGGACGGACGGGCCCGTTGGATCGGACCGCATTCTTCAAAGGCTTGGGTGGCGGCTCGGGCCGCCGACCGGGACCGGTTCAGGCCGTCCGGCCGAGCTCGGCGAAGTGGCGGAGCATCCGCTCCGGGTCCGGGGTCAGGCCGGTGATGAGGCGGAAGGCCTCGACCGCCTGGAACACCGCCATGCCGCCGCCGTCGAGGGTGCGGCAGCCGATCCGGCGCGCCTCGCGCAGGAGCGCGGTCTCGAGCGGGAAATAGACGATCTCGGCGACGAACAGCCCAGGATGCAGGTACTCGGCCGGCAGCGGCAGGCCCGGATACTTGTCCATGCCGGTCGGCGTGCAGTGGACGAGACCGTCCGCCGCCGCGACTTCCGCCGCCAGGTCGGTGCAGGCCCGCGCGCGGCCGGCGCCGAAGCGCGCGCAGAGCGAGGCCGCGACGCCAGCCGCCCGGGCCGGGTCGATGTCGTTGAGGACGAGATCCTCGACTCCGAGGGTCAGGAGCGCGTGGGCCACCGCCGCGCCGGCACCGCCCGCGCCGAGCTGCACGACGCGGGTCAGCGCCACGTCGGGCAGGCCGCGCCGGAACGCCTCGGCGAAGCCCCACCAGTCGGTGTTGTGGCCGATCCGCTTGCCGTCGCGCAGGACCACCGTGTTGACAGCGCCCAAGGCGGCCGCGTCGGGCGACAGCTCGTCGAGATGGGCGAGCACCGCCTGCTTGCAGGGATGGGTGATGTTGAGGCCGGAAAAGCCCATCCGCTCGGCGGCGGTCAGAAGCTCGGGCAGCGCGTCGGCACCCAGACCGAGCTTCTCCAGGTCGATCTTCTGGTAGAGGAGGCGCAGGCCCTGCGCGTCGCCCTCGTGCTCGTGCATCGGAGGCGTGCGGGACGCCTGGATGCCGTTGCCGATCAGGCCGGCCAGGACGGATCTGGGGGCTGCGCCCATGATGCGGGCTCCTCTCTCGAACGTTCCTCGGATGACGCGATTGCGACGCGCTTGAGGTCAAATGTACTAACCAGTACGTTCATGTCAAGCGCGGAAGGCGGCGGGCCGCCCCCGCCCCGCGCCGGGCTCGACGGAGCCGGCCCCGTTTGCGATGGAGGACCGGCGCACAAGCAGACGGGAGAACGCAATGCGGAAGGCGATCGCCACGGTGTCGGTAAGCGGCACGCTGATCGAGAAGCTGGAGGCGATCGCGGCGGCGCGCTTCGACGGGGTCGAGATCTTCGAGAACGACCTCCTCTTTCACACCGGCCCGGCCCGCGACGTGCGCCGCTACGCCTCCGACCTCGGCCTGTCGATCGACCTGTTTCAGCCCTTCCGCGACTTCGAGGGCGTGTCGGACGAGCAGCTGAAGCGCAACCTCGACCGGGCCGAGCGCAAGTTCGACCTGATGGAAGAGCTCGGCGCGCCGCTGATCCTGGTCTGCTCCAACGTCGGGAACGAGGTCTCGGACGACGACGCCCGGATGGCCGACCAGCTCTACCAGCTCGCCGAGCGGGCGGCGAAGCGCGGCCTCAAGATCGGCTTCGAGGCCCTGTCCTGGGGCACCAAGGTGCGCACCTTCGACCGGGCCTGGGGCATCGTCGAGCGGGCGAACCACCCGCATCTCGGCCTGATCCTCGACAGCTTCCACACGCTCGCTCTCCCGGACGACTGGTCGGGTATCGCAAACCTCCCGGGCCAGCGGGTGTTCTTCGTCCAGCTGGCCGATGCCCCGCGCATCGGCATGAACCCGCTGACCTTGAGCCGCCACTTCCGCTGCCTGCCGGGCCAGGGCGACCTCGACGTGCCGGGCTTCCTCCAGGCGGTGCTCGCCTGCGGCTATACCGGCACGATCTCGCTCGAGATCTTCAACGACGACATGCGGGCCGCACCCCCGCGCCAGACCGCGGCCGACGGCCACCGCTCGCTGCTCTTTCTCGAGGAGCGGGTGCGGCGCACCGACGAGGCCGCCGCGCTCGCGCCCTCTGCGCCCAAGCGGCCCCGCCGCCGGGTCGAGCTGTTCGACCCGCCGCTGCCGCCGGCCATCGCCGGGCACCGCTTCATCGAGGTGGCGGTGGACGAGCGCTGCGAGGGCGCGCTGGCGCGTCTCCTCGGCCAGCTCGGCTTCACGCGGCTCGGCCGCCACCGCAGCAAGGCGGTGACGCTCTACGGCCAGGGCGAGATCCGCATCGTGCTCAACCGCGAACCGGATTCCTTCGCCTCGTCCTACTTCCTGATGCACGGCCCCTCGGTCTGCGCCCAGGCCATCATCACCGACGACGCGCTCGCGGCGCTCGGCCGGGCCGAATCCTACGGCGCGGCCCGCTTCGGCGGCCGCATCGGGCCGGACGAGAACTCCTTCCCGTCGATCCGGGCGCCCGACGGCAGCCTGATCATCCTCACCGACCCGCAGACCGGGAGCGACTTCGAGCACGACTTCGTGATGGAGGATGGTGCCGAACCGGCGGGCCTGCTCACCCGGGTCGACCACGTGGCGCAGGCCCTGCCCGAGGGCCAGCTCGATTCCTGGGTGCTGTTCTACCGCGCGGTGCTCGGGCTCGAGCCGGAGGACGTGGTGGTGCTGCCCGACCCCTATGGCCTCGTGCGCAGCAAGGCGATGTCGAACGCCGAGCGCACCATGCGGCTGCCGCTCAACATCTCGGAGAGCCGCAACACCGCCACCGCCCGCCTGGTGTCGAGCTTCGCGGGCGCCGGCGTCCACCACATCGCGCTCGCCACCGACGACATCTTCGCGGCGGCCGAGCGCCTCAAGGCCGCCGGCGCGACGCTGCTGCCGATCCCGGCCAACTACTACGACGACGTGGCCGCCCGCTTCGGGCTCGACGACGCGCTCATCGCCCGCATGCAGAGCCTGAGCATCCTCTACGACCGGGTCGGCGAGGGCGAGTTCCTGCAATTCTACACGACGCCGTTCGAGGAGCGGTTCTACTTCGAGATCGTGCAGCGCAAGGGCGGCTACGACTTGTATGGGGCGCCGAACGCCCCGGTGCGGATGGCGGCCTTGGCGGCGTTGCGGGGCCCGAACCTGTCGCAGGTGCTGCGGTAGGTTTTTCGGAGGGGCGGGCACCCCGCCCCTCCTGGCCGGATCGCAGGGGCAGTGCACGACAATGGCGTGAAGCCTGGCGGTACGTGGCTTTCCCAACCGCGACCTCATCCTGAGGTGCGACCGCAGGGAGCCTCGAAGGAGGGCTCCAGAAGTCTCCGAGATTTCTGGAGCCCTCCTTCGAGGTCAGTCGATCAAAGATCGACTAACACCTCAGGATGAGGTTCGAGATGGGACAGGCCGACGTCACGTGTGAACGGCCCTGTCGTGTACCATCGACCGAGCCAACACAACTCCGCTCAACCGAATGACGCATGGGTTAAGATTTCCGTGGCGTGCTGGGGATCGGCAGGGTTCCTCAGCAAAAACCCCCGGACACCATGCGTCCGGGGGCTTTCCTTCAACCGAAGTCGCGTCTTACTTCTTCTCGTCCGCCTTCGGAGCGGGCGCCGGAGCCGCGGGGGCAGTCCCGACGCGCTCGATCTTGGCCCCCTCGCGCAGCTTGGTGATGATGTCCTGCTGGGTCTTGCGGGTGAGGTAGGCCTCGACCTGCTCCTTCATCTCGTCGAAGCTCGGCACCGGCTTGCTGCGCTTCTCCTCGACCTTGATGACGTGCCAGCCGAACTGGGTCTTGATCGGGTCGGAGATCTTGCCGGCCTCGAGCTTGAAGGCCGCGTCGGCGAAGGGCGCGACCATCCGCTCCTTGGTGAACCAGCCGAGATCGCCGCCCTCGGCCTTGGAGCCGGGATCCTTCGAGGTCTCGGCCGCCACCTTGGCGAAGTCCTCGCCGGCCTTCAGGCGCGCGGCGATCTTCTTGGCCTCGGCCTCGTTGTCGACGAGGATGTGGCGGGCGTGGACCTCCTCCTCGGGCTTCATCGCCTTGACGGTCTCGTCGTAGAGCGCCTTGGCGGCCTGCGGCGTGACGGCCTTCTTGGCCTCGCGCTCGAGGTACTCGTCGAGGAGGAGCTTGTCGCGGAAATAGGCGAGCTTGCGGGTGAAGTCGGGGCTCTCGGCCACCTTGTCCTTCTCGGCGGCCTGGGCGCCGATCTTCAGGTCGACCATGTAGTCGACGAGCAGGTTGCGCTTCTGCGCCTCGTCGACGCCGGGCAGCGACAGGGCCGGGTCGTCGGCCGCCACGGCGAGATCGCCGGCGGTGATGGTCGCGCCGTTCACCTTGGCCACGACGGTATCGGGGGACTGGGCCGGGGCGGCGGACGGAGCAGCGGCAGGAGCGGCGGGGGCCGGCGCCTGGGCGAGCGCGGCGCCCGGCAGGAGGAGCCCGAGGGCGAGCGCGCCGTTGCGCCAGAAGGGGGAGAGGGTCGGCATGGCGTGATCCTTGGGGCCCGTGCGCGAGGTCGTTTTCAGACGGCGGACAGGTGGCAAAGATCGGCCGACAAGACAAGCGGCGCACGGCGCCGCAGCGGCAAGGGAGCAGCCGCGCACCCGCGGACCTCTCCGGCCCGCGGGTGCGGATCGGTTCAGTAGCCGGTCGAGGCGACCTCGACACGGTTGCCGCGGCGCGCGAAGGCGACCGAGGCGGCCGCGCCGTCCTGGGTGCCGGGCACCGAGAAGCTGACGACCTGGTCGGAGGCCAGCGTGGTGATCACGCGCAGCGGGGTGGCGGCGGTCGCGTCGGTCGGCGCCAGGGTGGCGACGACGCGCAGGCCGTCCTTCTCGACGGTGTAGTAGGCCGAGCCGCGCACCGGGCCGAGATCGAGGCTGTGCGACTGGCGCGGGGTCAGCTCTGAGGCGCCCGCCGCGGTGGCGAGAACGAGACCGAGGGCGGAGAGGGCGATGAGACGCATCGGTGGTCCAGGAGTTCTGTCCGGCGCGAGATGCGCATCCGGAAAGCCGGGATCTGCCGGGAGACGTCAATAAAGCATTCACTATTGTGCGACGCAATAGAAACATATTGCAATGCATCATGATGCAGCCGCACCGGTTCGCCGGCATTCCTGCTCATTCCGCCGCGCGGGTCGCTCGTACCGTCTCCCGTGACCTGCGGCCCGCCCCGCCCTACCTGCCAGGGCGACCCCGCCGACGTGGCCGCCCCCGCCGACCCGGATTGCTGGACTCGCATGAGCACCTACCGCTTCGACAGGCTCCTCAGCCCGCGCTCCGTGGCGCTGGTGGGCGCGAGCGCGCGGCCGAATGCGTTCGGCGCCGCGATCCTGCGCAACCTGCGCGAGGCGGGCTTTGCCGGCCCGATCTGGCCGGTGAACCCGCGCCACGACAGCGTCGACGGCGTCCAGGCCTTCGCCGACCTCGCCGACCTGCCCGAGCCCGCCGACCTCGTGGTGATCGTGACCCCGCCCGAGACCGTGCCGGAGGTGGTGGCGGCGGCCGGCCGCAAGGGCTGCGGGGCGGCGGTCGTCATCACCACCGGCCTCGGCAGCGGGCCGGATTCGCTGGCGGAAGCCGCGCGGGCGGCGGCACGGCGCCACTCGTTGCGGCTCGTCGGGCCCGACAGCATGGGGCTCGCCGTGCCGGGGAACGCGCTCAATGCCAGCCTGCTCGCCCGGGCGCCGCTGCCCGGCGACCTGGCGCTGATCTCGCAGTCGCGCACCGTGGCGGCCGGCATCGTCGCCTGGGCCCAGGGGCGCGGCACCGGATTCTCCGGCATCGTCTCCCTCGGCAACGCCCTCGACGTCGACATCGCCGACTGCCTCGACCACTTCGCCGCCGACATCCGCACCCGGGCGATCCTCTTGTCGATCGCCACCGTGACCGACGCGCCGAAGTTCATGTCGGCGGCCCGGGCCGCCGCCCGGGCGAAGCCCGTGGTGGTGATCCGCTCCGGCCGCCACGACGCCGCCCGGATCGCCGACGGCCGCGCCGCTCCTCCGGTCCTCACGCACACCGGGATCACCCACACCGGCATCCTGGCGCGCACCGACGCGGTCTACGACGCGGCCTTCCGCCGGGCGGGCCTGTTGCGGGTCCAGGACCTCGACGAGATGTTCTCGGCGGTCGAGACGCTGGGTCGCCAGCGACCCTTCCCGGGCCGGCGCCTCGCCATCCTGGCCAACGGCCGCGGCGTCGGCGCCATCGCGGTCGACCGGCTGATCGATCTCGGCGGCTCCCTCGCCGGCCTCTCGGAGGAGACGAGGGCGCGGCTCGCCGCCGCGGTGCCGGGCACCGGCCCGCAGGATTGGCGCAACCCGGTCGATATCGGCGCCGACGCCGACGGGCCGCGCTACGCCGCGGCGCTGGAGGCCCTGATGGCCGACCGCGACAACGATGCGGTGCTGGTCATCAACGTGCCGACCGCGCTCTCGGGCGGCAGCGCGGTCGCGAGCGAGATCGTCGAGGCGGTGAAGCGGGGGCGCAAGGGCGCCTTCCGGGCCCGCCCGGTCTTCGCCGTCACGGTGGGCGACGAGGCCGCCGGCGAGATCCTGAGCCAGGCCGGCATCCCGCGCTTCGCCACCGATGCCGACGCGGTCGAGGGCTTCACCCACCTCGTGCGCTACCGCGAGGCGCAGGACGACCTCACCACCACCCCGGCGGTGCTGCCCGACGACCTCGTGCCGGATGCCGGCGCCGCCCGGGCGATCGTCGACCGGGTGCTGGCGGACGGCCGCACCTGGCTCGATCCCCGCGAGATGGCGGACCTGCTCGCGGCCTACGGCATCCCGGCCCAGCCGGTGACGCTCGCCGCCGACGCCGGTGCGGCCGCGGAGGCCGCCTGGCCGATCATCGCGGCGGGCGGCACGGTGGCGCTCAAGCTCGCCTCGCCGGACGTGGTGCACAAGTCCGACGTCGGCGGCGTGCGCCTGGGGCTGACCAGCGAGGCGGCGGTGCGCGAGGCTGCCGCCGAGATGCTGGCCCGGGTGGCGCAGGAGCGGCCCGAGGCCCGGATCACCGGCTTCGTCGTCCAGGCGATGCTGCGCCGGACCCAGGCGCGCGAGCTGATCGCCGGCCTCGTCGACGATCCGGTCTTCGGCCCCGTCGTGGTGTTCGGCCGCGGCGGCACCGCCGTCGAGGTGATCGACGACCGGGCTTTGGCGCTCCCGCCCCTCGACCGGCGTCTCGCCGCCGACCTGATCGGGCGGACCCGGGTGGCGCGCCGGCTCAAGGCCTATCGCGACGTGGCGGCGGCCGACGAGGCGGCGGTCGCCCTGGTGCTGGTCAAGCTCGGCCAGCTCGCCGCCGACCTGCCGGAATTGCGCGAGCTCGACATCAACCCGCTGCTGGCCGACCGGGACGGCGTCATCGCCCTCGACGCCCGCGCGGCGGTGGCGCCCCTGCCGCCGGAGCGCCGGCGCGACGCCGGCACCGGCCCGAGCCACGCGCGCTTCGCCGTGCGGCCCTATCCCCGCGCCTGGGAGCGCCGCATCGTGCTCGACGGGCAGGCGATCCTGGTCCGCCCGGTGCGGGCCGAGGACGAGGGGCTGTTCGAAGTCTTCTTCAAGCAGGTCAGCGCCGAGGACCTGCGCCTGCGCTTCTTCGCGCCGGTGCGCGACTTCAGCCACGCCTTCCTCGCCCGCCTGACCCAGCTCGACTACGCCCGCGCCATCGCCTTCGTGGCGATCGAGGAGGCGACCGGCACGATGATGGGGGCGGTGCGCCTGCACGCCGACGCCAACCACGAGACCGGCGAGTACGCGATCCTGGTCCGCTCCGACCTCAAGGGCCTCGGGCTCGGCTGGTCGCTGATGGGGCTGATGCTCGACTGGGCCCGGGCCGAGGGCTTACGCCACGTCGAGGGCCAGGTGCTGCGCGAGAACACCACCATGCTGGCGATGTGCCGCAAGCTCGGCTTTACGGTGAGGACCGACCCCTCCGACCCCGACCTGATGCTGGTGCGGCGCGCGCTGGCGGAGGAGAGTGGCGCGCCCGCAACCTGACGCCCTCCTCCCATGCGCGACACCCCTCCCCTCGACATCGCCGGCGGCCTGCTGCTCACCGCCGCCGCCGGCTACGTCGACGCCGTCGGCTTCCTGCGGCTCGACGGGCTCTACACCTCGTTCATGAGCGGCAACTCGACCCAGTTCGCGGTCTCGCTGGCGCAAGTCGGCCACCCGGTCGCCTGGGAGATCGGCCTCCTGTTCGCGTCGTTCCTCGGCGGCGGCTTCTGCGGCAGCGTGGTGTCGCTGCGCACCCCCGGCCGCTGGGGGCCGGCCGCCGTGCTGGCGGTCGAGGCGGCGCTCCTGGCCGCGGCCCTGTCTCTCGCCTTCGGCCCCGCGCAGGGGCCGGTGGCCCCGCTGCTCGCCGCCGCCATGGGGGCGCAGAACGCGGCGCTCCGCCGGAGCGCCGGCTTCCGGCCCGGCGTGACCTTCGTCACCGGCACCCTGTTCAGCCTCAGCCACACGCTGGCCCAGGCCGCCACCCGGATCGGCCCCGCCCTCGGCTGGGTACCGGATGCCTGCACCTGGCTGGCGCTGGTCGCGGGCGCGGTGGCGGGAGGACTGGCCTATCGGGCTCACGGGCTCGAGGCGCTGGCGATGCCGATGCTGGGCGTCGGGCTGGTGCTGGCGCTCGCCGTCGGTCGGGCCGTGCGGGTGGCGGCATGAGCATGGCAGGCGACGCCGTGGCCGAGAAGCCCGCCCCGCGCCGCGACGTCGTCCACCTGCGGCGCGATGCGGCGAGCGGCGTCGAGGCGGTGACGGCGCGTTTCCACGGCCACGCCTACGACATGCACCACCACGACGAGTGGCTGGTCGGCGTCACCCATGACGGCGTCCAGGATTTCTTCTGCCGCGGAGCCCGGCGCCAGAGCACGGCGGGGCGGGTGATCCTGATCGAGCCCGGCGAGCGCCACGACGGGCAGGCCCTGCGCGCGGCGGGCTTTCGCTACAGCATGCTCTACCTGCCGCAGGACTGGCTTCGCGACCGGATGGGCGGCCGCGACGGGCCTCTCGGCTTTCGCGCCACGCTGGCCGACGACCGGCATCTCGGCGCGGCGATCGACCGGGCCTGCCGCGCCGTGTTCGGTGCCGCCTCGCCGCTCGCGACCGACGCGGCGCTCGACGATCTGGCGGAGGGGTTGCGCGGCCATCTCGGCGCCGCGGCGCCGCGCCCGGTGCCCGACGGCGATCCCGCCCTGGCCGAGCGGGCGCTCGACTACCTGCACGCTCACGCCGCCACGCCGTTCGGCCTCGACGCGCTCGCCCGGGCGGTCGGCGCCGCCGACCGGTTCCAGCTCGCCCGGGCCTTCCGGCGGCGCTTCGGCACCTCGCCCCATGCCTGCCTGGTCGAGCTGCGCCTCGTCCGGGCCCGTGCCCTGCTGCGCGAGCGGGTGCCGCCGGCGGAGGCCGCGCTGATGGCGGGCTTCTCCGACCAGAGCCATCTCGGCCGCTGGTTCCGCCGCGCCTACGGCCTCACCCCCGCCGCCTACCGGCGCGGGCGCACGGACGTTCCAGACGGCGGAGCCGCGCTCGACTAGCCCTGCGGTCGATCACCCCCGCAGGGAGCGTCCGATGTTCGACACCAAGGTGGCCATCCTGGTCCGTGACGACCTCGCCGTGTGGCAGAAGCTGAACGTCACGGCCTTCCTGTCGACCGGCATCGCCGGTGCCGTGCCGCAGGCGATGGGCGAGCCCTACCGCGACGCCGCCGGGCGCATCCACGCCCGGCTCCTCGGCCAGCCGATCCTGATCTTTTCCGCCTCGGCCGAGGTGCTGCAGCGGGCCTGGCAGCAGGCGATCCAGCGCGACCTCACCCGCAGCGCCTATGTCCGGGCGATGTTCGAGACCGGGCACGATAGCGCCAACCGCGAGGTCTTCCGCGCCGAGCCCGCCGACGCGCCCGACCTCGTCGGCCTCGCCCTCCACGGCCCGAAGAAGGACGTCGACAAGGCGACGAAGGGGGCGGCGCTGCACCCGTGACGGTCGGGCCGCCCCTTCCGTCAGGCCGCCGCCACCGGCGCCGCCCGGCGCATCCGGCCGATCATCAGCGACATCAGCGCGGCCATGAGAGCCGTGAGGCCGGCGGCCAGGAACGCCTCGAGGTAGCGGCCCTCCGAGGCCCGCACCAGGCCGGCGCCGAAGGCCGCGGTCGCCGCGCCGAGCTGGTGGCCGGCGGCGATCCAGCCGAACACGATCGGCGCGTCGCGCTCGCCGAAGGTCTCGTTGGCGAGCCGCACCGTCGGCGGCACCGTGGCGATCCAGTCGAGGCCGTAGAACACCGCGAAGATCGACAGGCTGTAGAACGAGAAATCGGTGAAGGGCAGCGCCATCAGCGACAGCCCGCGCAGGCCGTAATAGACGAACAGGAGCTTCCTCGGGTCGTAGCGGTCGGTGAGCCAGCCCGAGCCGGTGGTGCCGATGAGGTCGAAGATCCCCATCATCGCCAGGAGTCCGGCGGCCCGCACCTCGGGAATGCCCTGGTCGGCGCAGAACGAGATCAGGTGGGTGCCGACCAGCCCGTTGGTGGTGAGCCCGCAGATGAAGAAGGTGCCGAACAGGAGCCAGAAGTCGCCCTTGGCGCTCGCCCGCACCAGCCCGTCGATCGCGGCCCGGAACGGATTGGCGCGGCGCGGCGGCTCGGCGACGGTGCCGGGGGCGGCGCCGTAGGGGGTGAGGCCGATGTCGGAGGGGCGCTCCGGCAAGAGCCAGGCGACGAGCGGGATCAGGGCCGCGACGGCGCAGGCCACCGTGAGCACCACCGGGCGCCAGCCCCCGGCTTGCGCGATCGCCGCGAGGCCCGGCAGGAAGATCAGCGTGCCGGTGGCGGTGCTGGCGGTCAGAAGCCCCATGAACAGGCCGCGGCGCACGGCGAACCAGCGGTTCACCACGGTCGCGCCGAGCACGATGGCGACGCAGCCGCTGCCGAGGCCCGACAGCACGCCCCAGGTCGCGATCAGGTGCCAGGGTTCGGTCATCAGCGCGCTCAGCGCCGTCGAGGCCGACATCAGGGCGAGCGCGCAGAGCAGCGTGCGGCGGATGCCGAAGCTCTGCATCAGGGCCGCCGCGAACGGCCCGACGAGGCCGTACAGTAAGATGCCGAGGCCGGCCGAGAACGAGGTGGTGGAGCGGCTCCAGCCGAAGGCTTGCTCGAGCGGCAGGATCAGCACGCCGGGCGAAGCCCGCAGGCCTGCGGCCGCGAGCAGGCAGAGGAAGATCACCCCCACCACCACGAAGGCGTAGTTGCGGCCGAAGGGCCGGGGCCTCGGCGGGGCGATGCCTCGCGGCGACACGGTCGAACTCATGCTGGGACACCCCTTCCCGAATCGTGGTAACACGGTACGTACCGGTCAGTAACATCGTCAAGGGCATCGGGCGCAGGATGGGAGCGACGGGGATGGCGGACGGGACCTCGGGGGACGGGCGCGACGGGAGCGGGCCGGCCCGGGCCGGCGACCGGATCCGGGCGGCCGCCCGCGAACTCTTCTACAGCCGCGGCATCCGCGGCGTCGGGGTCGACGAGATCGTGGCCCGGGCCGGGGTGACGAAACCGAGCCTCTACCGGGGCTTCGCCTCGAAGGACGCCCTCGTGGTCGCCTGCCTGGAGGATTACGACGCCGGGCTGCGCCGGCGCCTCGACGAGGCGCTGGCGGCCCATCCGGGCGACCCGCGGGCGGGGCTGGTGGCGTTCCTGTCCGGCATCGCCGGGCGCAGCGCCCGGCCGGGCTTTCGCGGCTGCGGCCTCACCAACGCCCTCGTCGAGTACCCGGAGGCCGACCATCCGGCCCGCGCAGCGGTTCTCGCCAGCAAACGCGCCCTGCACGCGCGCCTCGCCGAGGTCGCCCGCACGATCGGCGCCCGGACGCCGGAGCCCCTCGCCGACGCGCTGCTGCTCCTGATCGAGGGCGCCTTCGCCTGCGGCCAGATCTTCGGGGCCGAGGGGCCGAACCGCTCGCTCGCCGCCGCCGCCGAGGCCCTGATCGCCGCGAGCCTGGAATGATGCCCCGCATCGGCGCTCCGTGACGCGAAAACGGTCAATAATTCCGCAACATCACCGTCCCGGCCTTGATTCCGTCGTCCCGTTGAGCCGATA
Source organism: Methylobacterium ajmalii (assembly GCF_016613415.1). Lineage (GTDB taxonomy): Bacteria > Pseudomonadota > Alphaproteobacteria > Rhizobiales > Beijerinckiaceae > Methylobacterium > Methylobacterium ajmalii. Next base: position 67,355 of record NZ_JACWCT010000125.1, read on the forward strand.
CGCGAGAGTTGACGCCGATCGCGGTCGTTGAGGCCGCGACCCCCGTGGAGTTGAGCGTATGACCCTCGTACGACGTTTCCAGGTCGCGCCGGCGCTGGTCCGCCTGATCCGCAAGGAGCGCGGCTCCTCCCGCATCACCGAAGGCTACTTCCCGTCCCAGTCGGGCCGAACCTCGTTCGTGCGCGTCGACGGCGGCCAGTGCCACCTCGTCCTCGTCACCTCCGACGGCGCCACCGCCACCGAGGAGCGCACCGAGGTGCCCCGTGCCCACGGCGACGCGCTCCTCGACGTCTGCGCCGGCCGCGCCGCCTACGACCGCACCCAGGTGGCGCTCGGCAACGGCCGCGACGCCCTGATCGACCGCTACGTCGCCCCCGGCACCGTCGACGTGGTGACGGTGACGTTCGACAACCCCGACGAGGCCAACGGCTTCCCGGCACCGCCGTGGTTCGGCCCCGAGGTCACCGCCGACCCGGCCTACGAGGGCCGCAGCATCGCGCTCCAGGGCGTGCCGCAGCCCGGCGAGATCGGCCTGTCGAACGCCGCCCTCGACGCGGTGCTCGACCTGATCGAGCCGCGCTACGGCTTCGGCCGCTACGCCGCGCCGCGAAGCGGCGGCGAGGAGGCCGGCATGGCGAGCGCGCTGCGCCGCATCGCGACGCCTCCGGCGCCCGAGCCGGCCCCGCCCCCGCCGCCGGAGCCCGAGCCGGTCCACGAGCCGGTGCCGGAACCGGCCCACGAGCCGGCGCCTCCGCCGCCCCAGGCCGAGGCCGAGCCCGCCCACGAGCCCCCGCCGGAGCCGCCGCAGGACACCCGCATCGACGACGTGATCGAGAGCCTGTCGCAGGCCCTCGGCGCCGCGGTCCCGGGCGGAGACGCCGCCCGCGACGACGGCGCCCCGGCCTTCGAGCGCTGGACCGTGCGCCCGCGCCGGACCCAGCCGACGCCCTGAGCGGAATCCCGAGACCGTCCCCTGCGCGCCGCGCGGCGGGGACGGGACGGTCTCGGGAAGCTCGGCCCTAATCCGGACCAGGGCACCGTAGCCCGTTTGGCTCGACCTCAAGACGCTATTCGGCGTCCGAACGAAAACCCTTCGATCGCTTTCGTATCCCGTTCTCGACCTCATCCCGAGGTTTCAGTCCATCGATGATGGACTGACCTCGAAGGAGGGCTCCAGAAATCTCTCCGCTGGCTGGAGGCCTCCTTCGAGGTCAGGCGATTTCCAGTCGACTGACACCTCAGGATGAGGTCGCGCATTGGGGAAAAGCCCCTCTCGCGACATCGGCCCCGTCACTCAAACAGGCTCCTGCTCGGTTGAACACCCGCTGATCTCGGTACAGGCGCCCGGGATCAGGCGAGCGCGTCCAGCGACTGCGCCACGTCGGCGATCAGATCCTCGACCGATTCGAGCCCGATCGACAGCCGTACCGTGTCGGGGCCGACGCGAGCGGCCTCCTTGTCGGCGGCGGGGAGCTGGCGGTGGGTCGTGGTCGCCGGGTGGATCGCCAGGGACTTGATCTCGCCGATATTGACGAGGTGTGAGATCAGGTTGAGCCCGGTGATGAACTTCTGCGCGGCCGCCTCGCCGCCCTTGAAGCCCACGGTGAAGATCGAGCCGGCGCCCATCGGCGAATAGCGGTTCGCCATCGCCTCGCCGGGCTGGCCCGGCAGGGACGGGTAGCTCACCCAGGCGACCTTCGGATGGTCCTTCAGGAAGGCCGCGACGGCGCGCGCGTTGGCGCAGTGGCGCTCCATGCGCAGCGGCAGGGTCTCGGTGCCGGTGAGCGTCAGGAAGGCGTTCATCGGCGACAGGCCCGGGCCGAGATCGCGCAGGCCGAACAGGCGGCAGGCGACCGCGAACGCGGTCTCGGGGAAGCGCTCGGAGACGACGAGCCCGTCGTAGTCCGGCCAGGGCTCGTTGATCAGGTTGTAGCGGCCGGTGCCCTTCCAATCGAAGCGGCCGCCGTCGCAGACGATGCCGCCGATCACCGTGCCGGAGCCCGACAGGAACTTCGAGGTCGAGTGGACCACGATGTCGGCGCCGTGCTCGATCGGCCGGATCAGGGCCGGGGAGGCCAGCGTGTTGTCGACGATGAGCGGCAGGCCGTGCTTGTGCGCCACCGCGGCGACGCCTTCGAGGTCGATCACCGTGCCGCAGGGGTTCACGATCGACTCGCAGACGACCGCCCGGGTCTTGTCCGTGATCGCCGCCTCGAAGTCCTCCGGCGTCAGCCCCCGGGTGAATTGCGGCACGAGGTCGTAGCGGCCCTCCAGCCGGCGCATCAGGCCGAGCGAACCGCCGAACAGCCGCGAGGAGGCGACGTAGGCGTCGCCCGAGCGCATCAGCGTCATCAGCACGAGCAGCATCGCCGACTGGCCCGAGGCCACCGCGACCGCCGCCTTGGCGCTCTCCAGCGAGGCGACCCGGCGCTCCAGGGCCGCCACGGTCGGGTTCGAACCGCGGGAATAGGAGAACCCGGTCGCCCGCATGGCGAAGATGTCGGCGGCCTGCTCGTTCGATTCGAACACGAAGCCGTTGGTGAAGTAGATCGGCTGCGCCCGGGCGCCGGTGGCCGGGTCGGGGGCGGTGCCGGCATGGACCGCCCGGGTCGCGAAATGCAGCTCGGTGGGGCGCGGCTTGGTCGGGTCGGTCATCGGGGTCGTCCGTGGAAGGGGCGTCTCAGGCGGCGCGGCGCACGGTGGCGTGCAACGTCCGCACCAGGGCCGAGGGCGCGTAGGGCTTGGGGATGAAGCGGGCGCCGGGGGGCATGTCGTGGGGGCCGGGGCTGCCCATGCCGGAGACCACCAGCACTGGGATCCGCGGCCAGCGCCGCGAGACGAGGCGGGCGAGGGCGAAGCCGTTCATCGAGCCGAGGGGCATGTCGACGTCGGTCATCAGCACCTCGACGTCCGCGCGGCTCTCCAGCACGGCGAGCGCCTGGTCGGCGTGGGGCGCCTCCAGCACGGTGAAGCCGGCTTCCGCCAGGGTGTCGGCGGCCTCCATCAGCAGAAGGCCGTCATCCTCGACGAGGAGCACCACCGGCGGGGCGTCGGTCTCCTCCCGACGCAGGTCTTCCCCCTGGCGGGTTTCTCCATGGAGAAGCTCCTGGGGCGGTCGGTCCGGATCAGATGTCATCGCGGGCAATGCGGAGCGGGGGCGGATGGTTGCGGACGAAGGGATGGTGCCTATGGGTCCGCATCCCCCGGGTCAAGCGCGGCCGGGAGAGGGATCCGCGGCACCGAGCGGCCTCGGTTTCCAGGGGCGTCAGCCCCCGGCGGCCTCAGGCCGCGCCGTCCTGGAGCGCGGCGAGCGGCGCCTCTAGCTCCATCTCCGCGCCCTCGGGCGGAAACCGCAGGGCGACGCGCCCGCCGAAGCTGTGCACCAGGCTGCGCTCGATCAGCCGCGAGCCGAAGCCGCAGCGGGTGGGCGGCACGACCGGGGGCCCGCCGCTCTCCCGCCAGTGCAGGCGCAGCATCGCCCGTCCGTCGCCCGCGGGCGGCGGGGCGGCATCGCGGATCGTCCAGGCGATCGCGACGCGCCCGGCCGGGCTCGACAGGGCGCCGTACTTGGCCGCGTTGGTGGCGAGTTCGTGCAGCATCAGCGACAGGGTGAGGACCGCCCGCGGCCCGAGCGCCACGGGAGGCCCGGCGGCGGCGCAGCGGTCCTGCACCGCGTCGATATGCGGCGCCATCGCGCCCGCCACGACGGCCGCGAGGTCGGCCTCCGCCCAGGCGCCCCGGATCAGCACGTCGTGGGCGTCCGCCAGCGCCATCAGGCGGCCGTTGAAGGCGTCGGTCGCGGCCTCGAGGCTGGTGGCGCTGCGCAGCGTCTGGGCGGCGACCGCCTGGACGAGGGCCAGGGTGTTCTTCACCCGATGGGCCATCTCCTGCATCAGGAGCGCCTGCTGCTCCTCGGCCCGGTGCGCCTCGGTCACGTCGCGGGCCACCGTCAGCAGACGCTCGGGCGCGCCGTCCGCGCCCTGGATCGGCGAGACCACGACGTCCCACCAGCGCGGAGACTCGGGCGGGCCGGAGGGCGCACGGAAGCGTCCCGTGCGCCCGGCCCGGGCGGCGGCCAATGCGAGGTCCGCGGCCCGCCGGTCGGCGGGCTCCGGCCAGGCTTCCGCCCACAGGGTGCAAGCCTCCGCCCACCGGGTGCCGGCCGCCGCCTCTGCGGCGTTCGCCCGGCCGCCCTCGCTGCGCCACTGGATCGTGCCGTCGAGGGCGAGCACCTGGATGTCGTCGCGGCTGGCGGCGAGGAGCCGCGCGGTGAAGGCCTCGCTCGCCCGCAGCTGCGCGTTCAGCTCCTCGGCGGTGGCGAGCCGGGTCTCCCAGTCGGAGGCGGGAACCGGTGGCGGGAGGACGGAGAGCTCGGCCGCCGGGGCGGTCCGCCGCGGCCGCCGGGCCTCGCGCAGCAGGGCGCGCAGGCGGAGGATCTCCTCGCGGATCTCGCGTTGCCGCGCGGGCCCGTCGCCGGCCGGGGGACAGGCGTCGGTGTCGTGGACGACCATCGCACCAGCCTCCAGGCCCGCCGGACTCCTGGCCCACCCGGGCGGCCCCGCGTTCCGGCACACCCGCGCCGGACCCGGACATGCCCCAATAGATCACGGGGCCGGGCCTGGCGGCAATGGCGATGCGTCGCCGCGGCGGCCCCGCGGGGCCGCCGCGCGCGGGCGTCCTACGCGAGGGCCTGGTCGAGGTCGGCGATCAGGTCGCCCGCATCCTCGATGCCGACGGAGAGGCGCACCACCTCCGGCCCGGCGCCGGCCCGGGTCTTCTGCTCGTCGGTGAGCTGGCGATGGGTGGTCGAGGCCGGGTGGATCACCAGCGAGCGGGTGTCGCCGATATTGGCGAGGTGCGAGAAGAGCTTGAGGTTCGAGACCAGGGCCACGCCCGCCTCGTAGCCGCCCTTGAGGCCGAAGGTGAACACCGCGCCGGCGCCGTGCGGGCAGTAGCGCTTGTGCAGCTGGTGGTAGCGGTCGGCCTCGAGGCCCGGATAGCTGACCCACGCCACGGCGGGGTGGCGGCTCAGGTGCTCGGCCACGGTCTTGGCGTTGTCGGAGTGGCGCTGCATGCGCAGCGGCAGGGTCTCGATGCCGTTGATGATCAGGAAGGCGTTGAACGGCGACAAGGCCGGGCCGAGGTCGCGCAGGCCCAGCACCCGCACGGCGATGGCGAAGCCGAAGTTCCCGAAAGTCTCGGACAGGACCATGCCGGCATATTCCGGCCGCGGCTGCGACAGCATCGGGTAGCGGGCGTCACCCGCCCAGGTGAACGAGCCGCCGTCGACGATCAGGCCGCCGATCGAGTTGCCGTGGCCACCGAGGAACTTGGTGGCCGAGTGGACCACGATGTCGGCACCGTGCTCGAAGGGGCGGATCAGGTACGGCGTCGCCATCGTGTTGTCGACGATGAGCGGGATGTTGTGGCGCTTGGCGACGGCGGAAATCGCCGCGATGTCGGTGATGACGCCGCCCGGATTGGCGATCGACTCGATGAAGATCGCCTTGGTGCGCGGCGTGATCGCCGCCTCGAACGAGGCCGGGTTGTCGGTATCGGCCCAGACGACGTTCCAGCCGAAGTTCTTGTAGGAGTGGTTGAACTGGTTGATCGAGCCGCCGTACAGCTTGTTGGCGGCGACGAACTCGTCGCCCGGCTGCATCAGGGCGTGCATCACCAGGAACTCGGCGGCGTGGCCCGAGGCCACCGCCACGGCGGCGGTGCCGCCTTCGAGCGCGGCGATGCGCTCCTCCAGCACCGCGTTGGTCGGGTTGGTGATGCGGGTGTAGATGTTGCCGAAGGCCTGCAGCCCGAACAGCGAGGCGGCGTGGTCCACGTCGTCGAACACGAACGAGGTGGTCTGGTAGATCGGCGTCGCCCGTGCGCCGGTGGCGGCGTCCGGCGCCGCGCCGGCATGGATCGCGAGGGTGTTGAAGCCGGGCAGGCGGTCGGTCATGGCGTCCTCGGGCGTCGGTCTCTGGCCGACGTGCTTAGGACCCGCGGCGGCCGTGGGTCAAGCGGCCCGCGGCCCAGTAAAGCGTGAGCGTCACGCCGGTGTAGATCGTGCTTTGCATCATGCGTCGCGGCAAAGGGGTGTGATATTCTTTGCAGCGTGCCGGCGCCGCTCGATATTTTTCGATGACGGCGCTTCAAAGGGTGCAATCTTCCCCCGCGTCGAATGACTGGATGCTTACCTAGGAGTTCGGCCGCTCCGATCGTCGGAGAGGGCTCGAAGCGTTTCGTCGATGAAGGCGGCCTTGGCGGATCGGTACGAATCCATGGGCCTGCCTTGGAAAGCCCTCTTCAGATCGTTGTAGCGGTGCAGTCGATCGGGATCGGTCCGCAAGGCCTCCGCGAACAGGTGGAAGATGTCGAATGTCCCGCCGATCGTGGTCAGCTGGATCCCGAGTTGCGGGACACGGTCGGGTGCCTCGAAAGCCGAAAAGTCGCCGGTGCGGATGGAGCCGGAATTGCGGCGAAAGCGCCGGGCCAGAGCGGCCTCGGCGGCTGCGAAATCTGCCGCCTGAACCCTGATGACGACATCGAGGTCGCCTTTGGTCACGCAGCCCGGGATGGATGTCGCGCCGACATGACTGACGTCCGCCGTGGCGGGAAGGATCGGCGTCAGGACCGTCAAGAGAGCCGAGAACGCCCGCTCGGCTTCGAGCTGCGCGACCCCGGCGTCGGGCATGAGCAGGAGGATGTCGTGGGGTGCCATGATGCCTCGTCGCGGCCCGGCCGATATCGCGGTCCGGCGGTTCGCGACGCGTCACTCCCGCCGGCCCGCGACCCGCCTCAGCGATAGTGGCGGTGCCGGCGATGGGAGCGGTCGTGGCGGCCGCGCAGATTGGTGCGGTAGGCGCGACGGCCGGGATCGATTCCCAGCACGCCGTTGACGCCGCCGACGGCGCCGCCGACCGCACCTCCGACGATGCCGCCGACCGGGCCGGCGACGCGGTTGCCCTCGCGGGCGCCCCGCTCCATGCCGCCGGGAATGCCCTGCGCCTCGGCGGCGCCGGCGAGCGCCAGGGTCGAGAATGCGAGGGCGGCGATGAGCCTGAGCTTCATGATCGTCTCTCCGAGGGGCCGGCACGGTGCCGGCCCGGCGGGGGACCAACGGCCGAACCGCCCGGAAGGTCGCGGGCGGATCCCGCGATCGGCCGGGGTCGTTACCGAAACGTCACGGGCCGGCCCCGGCGGCCGGCCGTCAGTCGGCCAGCTGGCGCGCCTCTTCCGGCAGCATGATCGGGATGCCGTCGCGGATCGGATAGGCGAGCTTGGCCGAGCGGCTGATCAGCTCCTGGCGGGCGGCATCGTAGTCGAGCCGCTCCTTGGTCAGGGGGCAGACCAGGAGCTCGAGCAGCTTGGGGTCGATGCGGGCGGCCTCGGCGGCGGGGGAATCGGTCATGGGGGTCCTCGAAGGTGCGTCCGGATGGTCCGGCGGGGCGTGTACCGGGACGCCTTAGCCCAAAGCCCGTCCTATTGCAGCGTCGGCTCGCCGCCCGCTCCGCGCACCAGCTCCATCTCGGTGACGGCGATCAGCACCTCGGCCCGGGTCTTGAGATCGGGGGCCTCCAGCATCGCCTGCTTCTCGCGCGCGCCGAACGGGCTCATCATGCACAGCGCGTTGACCAGCGCCTCGTTCGGCGCCTCCTCGATTCCCGCCCAGTCGACCTTGAGGTCGTTGGCGTCGACGAAGTCGCGCAGAGCCTTCAGCACGCCGGCGCGGTCCACCGCCTCCTCGCCGGCCCGGGCGTGGAAGTCGCTCTCGAAGGGGGCGAAGGTCACCTTGCAGCGGCGGTAGCCGGTCGTCGTGGAGAGTTCCTCCTCGACCCGGAAGCGGGCGATGCCGGTGAGCGAGATCAGGTAGCGGCCGTCGCCGGTCTCGGCGAACTGGGTCACCCGGCCGGCGCAGCCGACGCGGAAGAGCTTCGGCGAGAGCGGCGTCTCGCCGGATTCCGAATCCGGCTGGATCATGCCGATCACCCGGTCGGTGCGCAGCGCGTCGTCGATCATCGCGAGGTAGCGCGGCTCGAAGATGTTGAGCGGCATCTGGCCCCGCGGCAGCAGCAGGGCGCCGGGGAGCGGAAAGACCGGGATCACGACCGGGCAGTCGGCCGGTCCCTTGTAGGCGACGTTCATGCTCATCGGCGTCGCTCCCGCGAAACGAAGGGAATCCGGGCCCGCGACGGCGGGCCCGGGATCGCACCCCTTGTTCTAGGGCGCCGCCCTCCGGCGAGGATACCTGTCCGGCGCAAATGCCGCGCCGGACGGCCCCGCCGCCGGATCAGGAGAACATCAGGGTCGAGAGCTTGCGCCGGCCGCGGATGGTCATCGGGTCCATCGGGCCCCAGGCCTCGAAGAGCTGGAGGAGCTGCTTGCGGGCGCCGTCCTCGTTCCAGGTCCGGTCGCGGCGGACGATCTCGATCAGCTGGTCGACCGCCTCCTGCTGCTGGCCCTTGGCGTTGAGGCCCAGCGCCAGGTCGAACCGGGCCTGGTAGTCGGCCGGGTCGGCCTCGATCCGGCGCTGGAAGCCGGCGAGGTCGCCGAGGGAGGCCGCCTGCTCGGCGAGCTCGATCGCCGCCCGCACCGCGGCGATGGCCGGGTCCTTGGCGGCCTCGGGCGGCGCCGAATCGAGGAACTGGCGCGCGCCCTCGACGTCGTCGCGGTCGAGGATCAGGCGGGCGAGCGCCGCGATGGCGCCGGCATGGCCCGGCTCCTGGCCGAGCACGGCGGCGTAGATCTCGGCGGCGGCCTCCGTGTCGCCGGCCTCGGCGGCGGCCTGCGCCTCCGCCATCAGGTCCTCGACCGCGGTGGGGCCGAGGGGGCCGACCAGGCGCTCGATGAAGGCCTTGATCTGGCCCTCGGGCAGGGCGCCCATGAAGCCGTCGACCGGCTGGCCGCGCTGGAACGCGATCACCGCCGGGATCGACTGGATGCCGAGCTGGCCGGCGATCTGGGGATGCTCGTCGATGTTCATCTTGACGAGCTTCACCTTGCCGCCGGCATCCTTGACGGCCTTCTCGATGATCGGCGTGAGCTGCTTGCACGGCCCGCACCACGGCGCCCAGAAATCCACCAGCACCGGCTGCTGCAGGGATTCCTGCATCACGTCCTGCCGGAAGGTCGCGGTGGTGGTGTCCTTGATCAGGGCGCCCGCAGGGGTCTGGCCGGCCGCGGGAGTGTCGGTGAGCATCGATGACCTCGGGAGAACGGCCTTCACGTCGCGAGCCCGGAGGGCCCGCCGGACAGATGGGGTAGACCGTCCGCCCCGGCCAGGGCAAGGCGCAAGGACGTGCGCGGGAACTTGCACCAAGGACATGCACGCACGAAGAAGATGCACGAGAACCCGGGCGAGCCTGCGGACGGACGGGACGCGGCCCCGCCGGGCGGACGGCATGCCGCGTTCGGGCGGTCGGAGGGGAGCGCCCGGCCTCCTTCAGGCGGGAGAGCCCGGCGTGGAGCGCGCGACCGGCGCTCTCAGCATCGTCCGTTTCCATCCGCGGCCCGGCACGAGGGCGCCGATGGGAGATCCGGGAAGGGTCCTTGCCGCGTCACCCCTTCAGGTGATCCAGCGGCAACGCCGTCGTGTACTTCACCTGGTCGAGCGCGAAGCTCGACCGGATCTTGGCGACGCCGGGGATGCGGGTGAGATGATCGACGATGAGGCGCTGGTACTCGGCCAGGTCCTCGACCACCACCCGCAGCATGTAGTCGGCCTCGCCACTCATCAGGTAGCATTCCATCACCTCCGGCCGGTGGCGGATGGCGTCGGAGAAGGCCTGGAGGGCGGCCTGGGTCTGCTTCTCCAGCGAGACGTGGACGAAGACGTTGACGTGCAGGCCGAGCGCCTGCGGGTCGGCCACCGCGACGCAGCGCCGGATGATGCCCCGGGCCTTGAGGTCGGCGACCCGGCGCCAGCACGGCGAGGTCGAGAGGCCGACCGCCTCGGCGAGGTCGCCGATGCCGATCTCGCTGTCCTGCTGCAGGTGCTCGAGGATGCGGATCGAGGCCGGATCGAGGTCGACGGGGCGGGCCGGCACAGGCGATCTCCCGAGGCGCGAAAGGCGGTCGAGAATACCGATTAGCACGCCTCAGCCGGCAGGCGCATCCTCGCCGTTCCACAGCTATGCCGCCCCGCGCACGCCCGAGGCGTCGCCGTGGCGGCTCTGCCGGATCGGCGTGGCGAAGCCGCCGCCGAAGATGTGGGGGGCAACGCGCTCCGGCAGCGCGTCGTAGATCTCGGGAATCGTCGAGAGGCCGCCGCCAAGCACGATCGCGTCCGGGTCGAGCACGTTGACGACGCCGGCCAGGCCGCGCCCGAGCCGGTCGAGCCAGCGCCCGAAGGTCGCCGCGGCCGCCGCGTCGCCGGCCCTCATCGCCGCGACGATCGCCTCGCCGCTCATCGCCCGGTCGGTGCGCCGGGCGTGGTCGGCGGCGAGACCCGGCCCGGAGAGCCAGGTCTCGAGGCAGCCGTGGCGGCCGCAATAGCAGGCCGGGCCCGGGCGCTCGTCGTCGCCGGGAGAGGGCAGCGGGTTGTGGCCCCACTCCCCGGCAATGCGCTGGCGCCCGGAGAGGGCCCGGCCGGCGAGCGCGATGCCGGACCCGACGCCGGTGCCGAGGATCACCGCCCAGACGACCGCGAGGCCTTCGCCCGCCCCGTCCACGGCCTCGGACACCGCCAGGCAGTTGGCGTCGTTCTCGAGCCGCACCAGCCGGCCGAGGACGTGCGAGAGGTCGTCGCCCAGCGGCTGGCCGTTGAGCCAGGTCGAGTTCGCGTTCTTGACGAGGCCGGTCTCCGGCACCAGCGCGCCGGGGATGCCGATCCCGACGGTGCCGGACCCGCCGGCCGCGTGCTCGAGCGCGCCGACCAGGGCCGCGATGGCCCAGAGCGAGGCGTCGTAGTCGCCCCGCGGGGTCGCGACCCGCCGCTCGGCTAGGACCCGGCCGGATTCGTCGAGGGCGATCCCGGCGATCTTGGTGCCGCCGAGATCGATGCCGATGCGCAGCTGTGCCATCCCGCCTACGGCGCGACCGGGACCGGCTTCTCGTCGGCGATCTCCGTGCCGATGGCGAGGGGATTGGCCATCACCTCGCGCAGCTTGACCGGATCGAGCTCGCCCTCCCAGCGGCTGACCACCACGCAGGCGACGCCGTTGCCGACGAGGTTGGTGAGCGCGCGGCACTCCGACATGAACTTGTCGATGCCGAGGATCAGCGCCATCGCGGCGACCGGGACCGGGTTGCCGGGAATGGCCGCGAGCGTGGCGGCGAGCGTGATGAAGCCGGCGCCGGTGACGCCCGACGCCCCCTTCGAGGTCAGCATCGCGACCGCGATGATGGTGGCGTACTGCCCGAAGCTGAGATCCGCCCCCACGGCCTGGGCCAGGAACAGCGTCGCCAGCGTCATGTAGATGTTGGTGCCGTCGAGGTTGAACGAGTAGCCGGTCGGGATGACGAGGCCGACGACCGAATCCGAGGCGCCGAGCCGCTTCATCTTCTGCATCATGTGCGGCAGCACCGTCTCGGACGACGAGGTGCCGAGCACGATCAGGAGCTCGTCCTTGATGTAGGCCAGGAACTTGAGGATCGAGAAGCCGGAGAAGCGGGCGATCAGCCCGAGCACCACGAGCACGAACAGCAGGCTCGTCAGGTAGAAGGTGGCCACGAGGCCGGCGAGGTTGCCGAGCTTGCCGATGCCGTACTGGCCGATCGTGTAGGCCATGGCGCCGAAGGCGCCGATCGGCGCGAGCTTCACGATCATGCCGATGATGCGGAAGAAGATCTCGCCCGCCGCCTCGATGGCGTGGATCGCCGGCTTGCCGCGGTCGCCCAGGCCCGTGATGACGACGCCGGTCAGCACCGAGATCAGCAGGATCTGCAGGAGGTCGCCGCCCGCGAAGGCGTCGAAGTAGCTCTTGGGGATGATCGCCATGATGTGGGCGACCGTGGAATCGGCCTGCGCCTTGCTGACGTAGCCGGCCACCGCCTTGGCGTCGAGCTGCTCGGCCGTGGCGCCGAAGCCGGCGCCCGGCTGCACGATCTCGCCGACGATCACGCCGATGACGAGGGCGAGCGAGGACACCACCTCGAAGTAGATCAGCGCCTTGAGGCCGACGCGGCCGACCTTCTTGAGGTCGCCGATCGACGCGATGCCGTGCACGATGGTGCAGAAGATGATCGGCGCGATCATCATCTTGATGAGCGCGATGAAGGCGTCGCCGAGCCACTTCATCGCCTTGGCGGCGTCGGGGGCGACGTAGCCGAGCAGGACGCCGAGCGCGATGGCGATCAGAACCTGGATGTAGAGGACCTTGTACCAGGGCTGCGACGAGCCCGGGGCCGTCGCGGACGGCGTGGCGTGCTGCATGTTCGTTCTCTCCCCACGGTGCCGGCCGCCTTCAGGTCGGCCGTCGCGGTGCGACCTTCGCCGCATATTCAACCGGGATACGTTCGACGGCCGGAACCCACCGACGGTCCGGCCCGCTCGTTCATCGACGGACACCCGCGGACGTCTCCGGCGGTCGTCCTGCCGGCCCTGGGACCGGTGGCGCGGCATGCAGCGTGGGAGTAGCGACGTCAACGCCCTCGCGGCATGTTTCGGCACTCCGCCACGAGTTCAGCACGCTGGCAATCCCGACCCTGCTAAAATTTACGTCAGCCGAGACTTGCCCGACACACTGGCAGCCGGCCGTAGCGGGATCGGAGCCGGGACGCGGCTTGCTCGCGACGAGGCGGAACCTTGCGGCAGCAAAGCCTGCGGGCGGGCGACGCGCCGCGTGCGCGCATGAACGACTTCACGGCACCGACCGGACAGGACGGATGATTGTCCCGACCGCGCTCTCGTCGTGCAGGCCGCCCATCGGGCCGCACCGGCGGCGCTTGCCTCATCCTACGAACAAATGTAGAACACGATCCGGCATCGGCGATGTGTGTTTCGGGCACAAGGCGCCCCCTCCCCTTGCCGAGCCCGGCCGGTTCGGCCCAACTCGCAGGACCGATGCGGTGGTCCGCGGCGTCGGGCGGTCCTGCGCCGAAGCGAACGCCCGAGTGAGATGGAACGAGAGGAGAGCGGAATGGCGGGCAGCGTGAACAAGGTGATCCTGGTGGGCAATCTCGGGCGCGACCCCGAGACCCGCCGGCTGGCCTCCGGCGATCCGGTGGTGAACCTGCGCCTGGCCACGTCCGAGTCCTGGAAGGACAAGGCGAGCGGCGAGCGCAAGGAAAAGACCGAGTGGCACTCGGTCGTGATCTACAACGAGAACCTGGCCCGCGTCGCCGAGCAGTACCTGCGCAAGGGCTCGAAGGTCTACGTCGAAGGCCAGCTCCAGACCCGCAAGTGGCAGGACCAGTCCGGCGTCGAGAAGTACACGACCGAGATCGTGCTGCAGCGCTTCCGCGGCGAGCTGACCATCCTGGACGGCCGCGGCGGCGGGGCCGAGGGCGGCATGGGCGAGATGGGCGCCGACGACATGGGCGGCGGCCAGATCAGCCGCGGCGGCGACTACGGCGGCGGTGGTGGCAACGGTGGCGGCCGCAGCTCCGGCGGGCGCTCGTCGTCCGGCGGCGGTGGCGAGCGGCGCCCCGCCCCCGCATCCGGCGGCGGCAACCAGAAGCGCTACGACGACCTGGACGACGACATCCCGTTCTAGAGCACTTTTCGACGAGGCGGATTCAGGCTCGTCGAAAAAATCACCGCACGATCGAGAACCTGGAGCAGCGTCCGGCCACGACATGGCCGGGCGCTGCGCCGTTCCGGGCAAGGCTCGACAGGGCGACGTCCGTTGAAACAACCAAGAATCAATAATCTCGGTACAAGCGCAAGCTCTAATACCGAATTAATACTTGTTAAATAATTTGGGAAGACAGTCCTGCGGCGTTTGGATCGAACGACCCGCGGAGACAAGGATGCGTTTCGAGTCCACGAGACGCCATGCATTCATCGGCGACCGGAGGGGCATCACCACCGTCCTGTTCGGCATCCTGCTGCCGATCCTCATGGTGGGCATCGGCGGCAGCATCGAGATCTCGCGCGCGGTCGAGTACAAGCAGAGGCTGATCTCCGCGACCGACCTGAGTTGCCGGCAGGCCGAGGTCTACGTCGAGAGCCTGAGCGGCCTGAGCATGCCGAGCGGCTACGACGCGACGGTCCAGTCCTACGCCGACAAGAACCGGTCGGAGCGGGGCCTGGCCGCGACCGCCCGGATCACCGCGACGCCGACGGTATCCTCCGCGGTGCTCACCACGCCGCCGCTGAGCGTCCGCCCGGGCAACATCCACGTCGTGGCGACCGGCAGCGTCGGGCTGTTCTTCAAGAAGTTCCTCAACAAGGACAGCGTCGACTTCTCGGTGACGCGCGACTGCAACGTCCAGGCGGCATCCTCGTCCGGCCCGCCGACGATGATGATGTCCGAGTCTTTCGAGGGCTACGCCTCGCAGCTGGTCGGCGGCTGGGCGGTGTTCGGCACGATGTCGCAGGCGAACTGCGCCAGCTCGATCTGCCAGGGGAAGTCCTGGGGAACGACGAATGCCGGCGTCGAGGTCGACCAGCTCTCGGCGATCACGACCGGCGACGGCGTCCAGTACGGCAAGTCCTTCGCCGAGCTCGACAGCGACTGCAGCAACCAGGTCGGCACCCGCACCACGGCCCAGCAGAACGCCTGCACGCGCGGCAACAACACGACGAACTCGTCGATCAACATGATCTTCAACCTCGCGGTCGGCACCTACGAGGTCCGCTACGTCTACACGGCGCGCAAGAACGTCGGGGCGTACCAGTACCCGAACGACGCGATCATCTGCTCGAACCCGAAGGACACCGACGGCCTGACGCGCGACGGCGACGTGGCCAGGAACGCGGCCGGCACGAGCACGGTCGCCCTCGACGGACAGACGCGGCGCATCGAACTCTGGGTCGAGCCGAAAGCGAGCGGCTACAAGTCGGACGACCAAGCCCTGACCGCCACCACCGATCCGGCCTATGTCAAGCAATACATGGCCGACGTCTGCATCTGGTCGAAGACCTGGATCGAGAGGAGCTACAAGTTCAGCGTCACCAAGCAGCAGGATTATCGGATCTCCTGGCGTGCGGCCGGGCTCGACGACAGCTTCGGCGGGCTGATCGACTATCTGCGCTTCTGCCAGAACTCATGCCCTTGACGTGGCCGCCCCGCTTCTCCCGAGCCTGCGATGCCCCACACAGCCAGGATGCTGAGATGCCGGTCGGGCGCGACGGCGGTCGAGTTCGCCCTGATCGCCTTTCCGCTGCTGATGCTCGTGCTCGGCTTGCTGCAATTCGTGATCTACTGCTACCTCCAGCAGACGATCAGCGACGCGCTGTATCAGTCGGCCTCGGAGCCGGAGGCGGAACTCCTGGCCCGGGACAAGCCGGGCTACAAGGCCAAGATCTGCGCCAGGATCGCCTTCACCCAGAGCTGCCTGAACCAGACCAGCGGCATCACGATCGAGGCGATGAAGCTTCCCGACGTTCCGACGGCGTCGACCGCGATCACCGGGACCAGCTTCGACACCGGCGCGAGCCAGGACGTCATCGTGCTGCGCGCGGCGATGGCGGCCCCGCGCCTCGTGCCGCTCGTCCCGCAGCTGGTCGCGCGGGAATCGGTGGTCTTTCGGCGCTAGAGCATCGTCCGGCGAAGCGGATCCCGGTTCGTCGCGGATCGTGCGGCGATGTCGATCACCCGGAGCCGCGCCCGATCGCAATGCGATGGGGCGCGGCCCGGGGAGTTAGGCTACACGGACTGGCGATCGGCCTGTGCGGGTTCGTGCGGGGCAGCCGGGGGACGGCGTCGGTGGAGTTCGCCGTCATCAGCAGCCTGGCGCTGCTGATGTTCATGGGAACGCACGACATCGTCTTCATGGTCAACACGAAGCGGGACGTCGACCGGGCCTCGGTGGTGATCGCGCGGGCGATGTCCACCTGCCAGAACTCGAGCTGCATGTCGGACATGATCGACGCCTACATCAAGCGCCGGGCCAACACCTTCGTGCGCTATCCGAGCGCGACGATCGACATGTTCATGCTCCAGAAGAGCGCCGGGTCCGTCAAGGTCTGCTCGGGCACGCGCACCGCCCTGACGGATGCCGACGTACTCGCCTCCGCAGGCAATATCATGCGGGACGGCGACATCGGCGCCGCCGTCATCATCAGCAGCACCTACAATTCCGTGCTGCCGGGATTCGTGAAGACCTACATCAGCCCGTCGGGCGTCTCCTACCGCGGCTACGCCATCGACGTGATGACGAACGCGAACGCGGTCTGCTGACGGGCCCTCCGGACCCGGGGCCCTGCCGGACGTCGCCCGGGAAAGGTGTCGCCGACGAGTCCCCGGGAACGGGACGGCGGAAACGCCCGCCGGCCCGGAACCCGTGATCGGGCGCCCCCGCCTGCCGCGGCGGGCGCCCTCCCCTCTCGCGCCTTCAGGCCGGCGCGCCCGCGGCCTTGGCCTCGCGGCGCCGGGCGTGCAGCACGTACTCGGTGTAGCCGTTGGGCTGGATGCGGCCCTTGAACACCAGGTCGCAGGCGGCCTGGAAGGCGGGACCGTCGAAGCCCGGCGCCATCGGACGATAGAGCGGATCGCCGGCATTCTGGCGGTCCACGACCTTGGCCATGCGCTTCATCGTCTCCATCACCTGCTCTTGCGACACCACGCCGTGGTGCAGCCAGTTGGCGATGTGCTGGGACGAGATCCGCAGGGTGGCGCGGTCCTCCATGAGGGCCACGTCATGGATGTCCGGCACCTTGGAGCAGCCGACGCCCTGGTCGATCCAGCGCACGACATACCCCAGGATGCTCTGGACGTTGTTGTCGATCTCCTGCTGCACGTCGTCGGGGGCGAAGTTCGAGCGGGCGAGCGGGACCTGCAGGATCTCGTCGATCGCCGAGCGCGGCCGGCGCGCCAGCTCCTGCTGGCGGGCCTTCACGTCGGTCTCGTGGTAGTGCAGCGCGTGGAGCGTGGCGGCGGTCGGCGAGGGCACCCAGGCGGTCGAGGCGCCGGCCTTCGGGTGGGCGCCCTTCTGCATCAGCATGTCGGCCATCGCGTCGGGCGCCGCCCACATGCCCTTGCCGATCTGCGCCCGGCCGAGCAGGCCGCAGGCGAGGCCGACATCGACGTTGTTCTCCTCGTAGCCCTTGATCCAGGGCGTGCCCTTCATGTCGTTCTTGCGGATGACCGGGCCGGCCTCCATCGAGGTGTGGATCTCGTCGCCGGTGCGGTCGAGGAAGCCGGTGTTGATGAACACCACCCGCTCGGAGGCCGCCTTGATGCAGGCGGCGAGGTTGACCGTGGTGCGGCGCTCCTCGTCCATGATGCCCATCTTGAGCGTGTTGGGCTTCAGGCCCAGCATCGCCTCGACGCGGGTGAACAGCTCGACCGCGAAGGCGACCTCGTCGGGCCCGTGCATCTTCGGCTTGACGATGTAGACCGAGCCGCGGCGGCTGTTGCGCAGGCCCGTGCTCTTGAGGTCGTGGATCGCGATCAGGGCGGTCACGGCGGCGTCGAGCATCCCCTCCGGCACCTCGGCGCCGGACTCGTCGAGCACCGCGTCGGTGAACATGTGGTGGCCGACGTTGCGCACCAGCATCAGGGAGCGGCCCGGCACGCTGACCTCGCCCGCGCCGTCGGGCGCGGTGTAGGTCCGGTCGGGGTTGAGCTTGCGCTCGAAGCGCTTGCCGTCCTTCTCGACCGGCGCCGCGAGGGTACCGTTCATCAGGCCGAGCCAGTTGCGGTAGACCAGGACCTTGTCGTCGGCATCGACCGCCGCGACCGAATCCTCGAGGTCCATGATCGTCGAGACCGCGGACTCGACCAGGATGTCGGCGACGCCCGAGGCGTCGAAGCGGCCGATCCGGTGGGTGCGGTCCAGTACGATCTCGACGTGCAGGCCGTTGTGGCGCAGGAGCAGCGCGTTGGGCGAGCTGGCCCTGCCGCGATAGCCCGCGAAGGCGTCGGGCCGGGCGAGCGGGATGGTGTCGCCGGTGTTCATGTTGCCGACGAGCTGGCCGCCCTCGACCGCGTAGGTCACCACGTCGGCGTGGCGGCCGCCGGCGAGCGGCACGGTGCGGTCGAGGAAGGCGCGGGCGCGGGCCACGACGCGGGCGCCGCGGGTGCGGTTGTAGCCCCCGCCCCGGGTCGCGCCGCCCTCCTCCGACACCGCGTCGGTGCCGTAGAACGCGTCGTAGAGCGAGCCCCAGCGGGCATTGGCGGCGTTCAGCGCGTAGCGGGCGTTCGAGGTCGGCACCACGAGCTGCGGGCCGGCGATCGCGGCGATCTCGTCGTCGACGTCGTCGGTGCGCACCTGCACCGGGCCGGGATCGGGCAGGAGGTAGCCGATCTCGGCGAGGAAGGTCTTGTAGGCCGCCTCGTCCACCGGCTTGCCGGCGCGGTCGCGGTGCCAGGCGTCGATCTTCTCCTGCAGGGCGTCGCGGGTCGCGAGCAGGGCGCGGTTGCGGGGCGCGAGGTCGCGCACGAGGGCCGCGAGCCCGTTCCAGAACGCGTCGGGGGCGACCCCCGTGCCCGGCAGGGCCTCCTCGACCACGAAGTCGTGCAGCACCCGGGCGACCGATAGGCCACCGATCGTCTTGCGATCCATCATGTTCCTCCCGCGGGCAACCGCACGTGCCGCGTCCCGGTCCCCCTTAACAGGCGATGGGGATGGCAGAAAGTCGGGGGCCCGCATGAGGGCCTCACAGCAGGAGCGGCGAATGGGAGCGGCGAAACGGACGGGCCGCGACGGGATGAGACGGGGTGACGAAAACGTAATGCAGGAGGTGAGCGAAAACGCCCCGCTCGGGCGTTGTCTCCCCGTGACAAACGCCCGTCCCCCTCCCATCTCGTGGGCGCCGGGCCGGGTCCGCCCAACGGCAACCGAAGGAGTACGGCTCCATGAACAGCGAAGAACGCGACGTCATCAACGGCATATTCCAGCGACTGGAGCAGGCCGCGCAGCAGCCCCGCGATGCCGACGCGGAGCGCTTCATCGCCGACAAGATCCGCGCCCAGCCCTACGCCCCCTACGCGATGGCGCAGCTCGTCTACGTGCAGGAGGAGGCGATCAAGAGCCTCAACCAGCAGCTCGAGCAGGCCCGGGCCGAGGCCCAGCGCGGCGGCCAGGGCGCGAGCCAGGGCGGGGGCGGCGGCTTCTTCTCGAGCATCTTCGGCGGCGGCTCGCGGCCCGAGCCGCAGCAGCAGCCCCCGCGCGGCGGCGCCTGGGGCAACCAGGGCGGCGGCTACGGCCAGCAACAGCCCGGCTATGGCCAGCAGCAGCCGGGCTACGGCGGTCCCCCGCCCGGCTACGCGCCCCAGCAGGGCGGCCCCTGGGCCGGCCAGCAGGCGGCACCGCAGCGGGCCGGCGGCGGCTTCCTCGCCACCGCCCTGCCGATGGCGGCGGGCGCGGCCGGCGGCATGCTGCTCGGCAGCGCGCTGAGCAACGCCTTCGCGGGCGGCCACTCGTCGCTCGGCAGCATGGCGGGCCTCGGCGGCGCCGGCGCGGCGGGCGGCACCACGATCGAGAACAACTATTTCGGCAACCAGGGCGGCAGCGAGGATTTCGGTGCCCCGCTCGGCGGTGACGATGCCGGCTTCCAGGACGCCTCGTTCGACGGCGACATGGGCGACGGCGGCAGCGACGACTGGGTCTGATCGGGCCGCCGCGTCGAACGAGAAGGCCCCCGCCGCGTCGCCGCGGCGGGGGCCTTTTTTCGTGCCGTGAGACTATCCCCGCGGCGTCAGATCACCATCACGCGGGCGCCGACCGGCACCCGCTCATAGAGGTCGGTCACGTCCTCGTTCATCATCCGGATGCAGCCGGACGAGACCGACTGGCCGATCGTGTGGGGCTCGTTGGTGCCGTGGATGCGGTAGAGCGACGAGCCGAGATAGAGCGCGCGGGCGCCCAGCGGGTTGGCGGGGCCGCCGGCCATGTGGCGCGGCAGGTCGGGGCGGCGGCGCAGCATCTCGGCCGGCGGCGTCCAGTCCGGCCATTCGCGCTTGGCGCTCACGGTCTTCATGCCCGACCAGGTGAAGCCCGGCCGGCCGACGCCGATGCCGTAGCGCAGGGCCCGGCCGCCGGGCTGGACCAGGTAGAGGAAGCGCGAGGGCGTATCGATCACGATCGTGCCGGGGCGCTGGCCGCCGTCATAGGCGACCTCCTGGCGCTGGAAGCGCGGATCCATCGCCCGGCCGATCCCCTCCTCGCGGACCTCCGGCAGCGCGGCCCGGCGGGCGCCGGGCGCCTCGAACGGATCGGGCGCGTAGGCCTGCTGCGGAGCGTAAGACTGCTGCGGCGCGTAGGCCTGCTGCGGCGCATAAGCCTGCTGCGGCGCATAAGCCTGCTGCGGTGCCTGGGCCCGGACCGGCACAGGATCGCCCGAATGCAGGACGCCCCCGTACTCGGCCGGCGCATAGCCGACCTGCGCACCCGAGGTGCCGGCGGCGGCGTAGCCCGCCGTGCGGGGATAGGCCGGCCGCTGACCGTAGGCCTCGCCGGCATAGGCGCCCGGCCGGGTGGCGTAGGCGGCCTGGCCGTAGCCGTAGCCGCGCCCGGGGAGCAGCGTGCCGTCGGGCGCGACCGGGGCGGGGCGCAGCGGGCGGGCCACGGTGCCCGGGTCCTGGCCGGTCATCAGGTACTCGATGAAGCCGCCGCCGTAGCCGGTCGTCCCCTGCGCCAGGGCCGGGCCGGTCCCGAGCGCCACCACGCCCAGCCCCGCCGCGACCGTCCCGGCCAGCACCATCCCGCGCATCACCATCGCAACCCGCCTCAAAGATCCGTCCGACCGATCGCCGTCACTGGCGACAGGAGAGCGGATCGGCGGGGACCGGGCGGTGAAGGAACGTGGTGAGCGTTTCGCTAAACCCTTGCGTCGAATCGTTAATCCGCCGGCATCGTGAATCCTTCGTCACCGCCTGCCGCGACGTCGCCGGCATTCAGCAATTCGCAATCAATCCTGGCGAGACTGCACCGCGTGGGCCGTACGATGCGGCCGCGGTTGCAGGCTCTCTCGGATCCATGAAGAACAAGCGCTTCCGCATCGAGGAAAGTCTCGGCGTTTCCCATGCTCCGGTCGAGGCGTCGCCTCAGCCGAACCCGGCCAATGACGACCGGATCTCCGAGATCCTGGCGACGGTCAACGAGCTGAAGCGGCTGACCCAGACCACGACCGGCGACGTGATCGACGCCTGCCGTCGCGAGATGGCCGAAGTCTACGGGATGCGCACCGAGCTCGACGTGATGAAGGCCGCCATCGGCCGGACCAAGCACGAGATCGCGGTGCTGCACCGGCAGGACTTCGACGGCAAGGGCGTGCGCCGGGCCGCCGGCGAGCTCGACGCCGTGGTCGACGCGACCGAGCGGGCGACCACCACCATCCTGGCGGCCGTCGAGGAGATCGAGACCCACGCCTCGGTGCTGCGCTCGACCGGCGGGCTGAAGGACAGCTCCAGCGTCGATGCCATCCTCGACCGCACCGTCGTGCTCTACGAGGCCTGCAACTTCCAGGACCTGACCGGCCAGCGGATCAGCAAGATCGTCAACGTCCTCAAGTTCGTCGAGGACCACATCGACCGGATGATCGACGCCTGGGGCGGCCTGGACGCGTTCAAGGACCTGATCGGCGAGAGCGCCGGCGGCGTCAGCATCGACGACGAGAGCAGCCTCCTCAACGGGCCGAAGCTCGACGAGGATCCGGGCCACGTCGACCAGACCGACATCGACGCCCTGTTCGATTGAGAGACGCGGCCGCGCAGGCCGGAACGGGACGGACCCGAAAACCCACTGTGTCGCCCGGCTCCCGGTCCCCGGACAGCCGCGGGACGATGCGGTGGGTTTCGTCGCGTCTCCGCCGCCCGGCCCCGCGGCTTACGGGACGCCGCGGCCGGTGACGCGCGACCACGCCCCCGCGAGGCGCGATCTTGTCCCCGCGAGGCGCGATCCCGCCCCCGCGAGGCCTCCCCGTACAGGCGCCGCCGCCATCCGCTCCATGCGCCGCAGCAGGTCCTCGGCCGCCGCCCGCGGATCGGCGAGGTGGTGCTGGCTGCCGAAGGCGCCGGGGGCCGCCTCCGCCGTGCCGGGCTGGTGGAGGTAGGACACGGCGTTGCCGCACAGGACGTCGACGAGCCGGAAGGTCGGGTTGATCGTGCGCCCGGGGCTGAGCGCCACCACGCGCCGGCCGGGCGGCGCGAACAGGGCCGTGTGCAGGGCCGAGCCGAGGGAACCCGCCACCACCCGGCGCCGGGCGAAGAGCCGGACCTGCTCGGCGAAGCCCATCGTCTCCGGGTGCAGGATCTCGACGCCCGCGCGGGCGAGGATCTCCGTCACCTCGTCCTCGTTGGCGAAGCGCCGCACGCCGCCGGCGAGCCGGGTCTTGGCGAGGTAGGCGGGCCGGTCGTCGGCATCGACCTCGTCGGGGGCGTGGCAGCCGGCTCCGATCGCGAGGCACAGGTCGCGAAAGACCGCGTGGCCGTAGGCCTCCTCCTGGAAGGCCGGAGCCGGCACGACGACGCGCCGCAGCCGCCGCGGCCCCTCGAAGGCATGGATGTCGCGCACGTCGAGGCCGAGGCGAGCGAGGATGTCGAGGGCGAAAAGGTAGGGCCGCCACAGGGCCGGGTCGGTCGGCGCGTAGCAGAGGATCGGCGCCGCCGGCCGTCCCGACAGGAGCGGCCAGAACCGCGGCAGGGTGGTGACGAGGAAGTGCCCGTAATGCAGGTGGGCGCCGCCGAGGAAGAGGTAGGTCTCTTCCGGCGCCTCCGGGATCTCCGCCGGCAGGCCCGAGGACCAGTCCTGCGGCCAGTCGATGCGCTGCCAGGACGGCACGGTGCCGCGGTAATCCACGCTCTCGGGCACGAAGCGCCCTGCCGCGTCGAACAGGGCCGAGGGCCGGCCCCGCGCCTCGCTGTGCGGCAGGTAGAGGGCGTTCTCGATCGTGCGCACCGCCGGCCGGTCGCGCCGGATCGGCGGGATGCGGGGCACGCGGCAGTCGCGCAGGCTCATGCGGGCGGGGGTTCCTTCGTCCGTCGGTCTTCGGGGGCATCGGCCGCCGGTGGCCTTTTAGCGCCCGTGCGCGGTCTTTCCAGCGGCGGCGGCGGCGCCTACATCGCGGGGATGAGCCGACAGCCTGGGAACGACGTGCCGCCCGACGCCCTCGACGCGATCGAGGACGACGAGACGGTGGACGCCCTCGACACCTCGCCGGAGATCGACTTCGACCTCGATGCCGGGGCCGGGGCGATCCAGGCCGGCACCGCGGTGATCCGCCGGTTCTGGACCACGCTGCCGTCCTCGCCGGGCGTCTACCGGATGTTCGACGCCAAGGGCGACGTGCTCTACGTCGGCAAGGCCAAGAACCTGAAGAACCGGGTCGGCTCCTACGCGCGCGGCCAGGCGCACACCAACCGCATCGCCCGGATGATCGCCGAGACGGCCTCGATGGAGTTCGTCACCACGGCGACCGAGACCGAGGCGCTGCTGCTGGAGGCCAACCTCATCAAGCAGCTGAAGCCCCGCTTCAACGTGCTGATGCGGGACGACAAGTCCCTGCCCTACATCCTGCTCACGGCGGATTCCGACGCGCCGCAGCTCGTCAAGCATCGCGGGGCGCGGCGCCGGGCCGGGCATTACTACGGCCCCTTCGCCAGCGTCTGGGCGGTCAACCGTACGGTGAACGCGCTGCAGCGCGCCTTCCTGCTGCGCTCCTGCTCCGACAGCTATTTCGAGAACCGCTCGCGACCCTGCCTGCTCTACCAGATCAAGCGCTGCTCGGGCCCCTGCACGAACGAGATCTCGGTCGAGGACTATGCCGGGCTGGCGGCGGAGGCGCGGGGCTTCCTGTCGGGCAAGTCCAACGCCATCAAGGAGCGGATGGCCGCCGAGATGCAGGCGGCGTCGGATGCCTGGGAGTTCGAGAAGGCGGCGCGCTACCGCGACCGCATCGCCGCGCTCGCCGCCATCCAGGGCGTGCAGGGCGTGAACACGCAAGGGATCGAGGAGGCCGACGTCTTCGCCCTCGACGAGCAGGCCGGGCAGTTCTGCATCGAGGTGTTCTTCTTCCGCAACTGGCAGAACTGGGGCAACCGGGCCTACTTCCCGAAGGCCGACCGCAGCATGACGCCGGACGAGGTGCTGGCCTCGTTCCTGGCCCAGTTCTACGACGACAAGCCGGCGCCCCGGCTGGTGCTGGTCTCGCACGAGATCGAGGATGCCGAACTCCTCGCCGCCGCCCTCTCGACCAAGAGCGAGAACCGGGTCGAGATCCACTGCCCGAAACGCGCCGAGCGCAAGAACCTCGTCGAGTACGCCGCCCGCAACGCCCGCGAGGCGCTGGCCCGGCGCCTCGCCGACACCGCCTCGCAGGGCAAGCTTCTCGCCGCGCTCGGCACCTCGTTCAATCTCGCGGCGGCGCCCCGCCGCATCGAGGTCTACGACAACTCGCACATCATGGGGACGAACGCGGTCGGCGCGATGATCGTCGCGGGTCCCACCGGCTTCATGAAGACCCACTACCGGACCTTCACCATCAAGTCCGAGGAGGTGAAGCCCGGCGACGATTACGGCATGATGCGCGAGGTGCTGCAGCGCCGCTTCGCCCGCCTCGTCAAGGAGCACCCGCGCACCAAGGCCGAGGCGGGCGTGGCGGCCGCCGCCGGCGGCCCGTCGGAGCCCGAGCCCGCACCGGACCCGAACGACACCGAGGCGTTTCCGGCCTGGCCCGACCTCGTGCTGATCGACGGCGGCCGCGGCCAGCTCGAGGCGGCCCGCAAGGCCCTCGACGAGGTCGGGGTCACCGACGTGCCGCTCGTCGGCATCGCCAAGGGGCGCGACCGGGATGCGGGGCGCGAGACCTTCTTCGTGCCCGGCCAGGCGCCGTTCCGCCTGCCGCCGCGCGACCCGACCCTGTACTTCGTGCAGCGCCTGCGCGACGAGGCCCACCGCTTCGCCATCGGGGCGCACCGGGCCAAGCGCAAGCGCGAGATGGTGAAGAACCCCCTCGACGAGATCCCGGGGATCGGGCCGACGCGCAAGCGCGCGCTCCTGCACCATTTCGGGACCGTGAAGGCGATCGAGCGGGCCGCCCTTGAGGATCTGGCGAGGACGCCGGGCGTGAATGCCGCGACCGCCCGGGCGGTCTACGACTTTTTCCACGCCGATGCGTGAGGCGGGGGGATCCGTGAGGCCCTGTCCGGGTTCAGCCGTGTTGACGCCCCCTCCCCCCGCGTGGTTTCACCGAAGGCGATGAACGTGGTCGTGCCCCGGCGCCGCTCGACGGCCCTCAACCTCGCCAACATGCTGACCTACGGCCGCCTGGTCGCGGTTCCGGTGGTGGTGGCGCTGCTGTTCTGGCCCCAGGACGACACCGCGCGGTGGATCGCCGTCGCGGTCTTCGTGGCGGCCGCGATCACCGACTATCTCGACGGCTACGTCGCCCGCACCTATTCCCAGAGCTCGGCGCTCGGGCGGATGCTCGACCCGATCGCCGACAAGCTGCTCGTCGCCGCAAGCCTCCTGATGCTCTGCGCCGACGGGACGATCCGCGGCTGGTCGCTCTGGGCCGCCATCGTGATCCTGTGCCGGGAGATCCTGGTCTCGGGCCTGCGCGAATACCTCGCCGAGCTGAAGGTCGGCGTGCCGGTGAGCCGGGTCGCCAAGTGGAAGACCGCGGTGCAGCTCGTGGCGCTGGGCGTGCTGATCGCCGGCCCGGCCGGCGAGCGGGTGCTGCCGGGCAACGGCACGCTCGGCCTCGTGCTGCTGTGGCTCGCCGCCGCGCTGACGCTCTACACCGGCTACGACTACATGCGCTCCGGCATCCGCCACGTGATCGACGACGAGAGATGAGCGCCACCCCATGAAGCTCGTCTACTTCGCCTGGGTCCGCGAGCGGATCGGCCGTCCCGAGGAAATCCTCGACCTGCCGCCCGAGGTCGCGACCGTCGCCGACCTCGTCGCCTTCCTGAAGGGCCGCGGCGAGGAATACGCCTACGCCTTCGAGACCGAGGGCGTTGTCCGCGCCGCCGTCGACCGGGTCCACGCCAAGCCGGAGACGCCGCTCGCGGGCGCGGCTGAGGTCGCGTTCTTCCCGCCGATGACCGGCGGCTGAGGCGGGACCTCTCTCGCGAACCCCGGTTCGACGGTCGCCTTCGCCACCTCCGGGCCCTCCCGTGGAGGCCGCTCGGGCCGCCCGATCGGCACCCGCCTGCAACAGGAATCCGGGAGACCCGTGATGCCTCGCCCCCTGCCGCTCCTCGCCGCCCTCGTCTCGTCCGTCACGGCCTTCGCCGCTGCCGCCGAGCCGGTGAGGGTCGGTCCGCTGCTGGAGCATCGCGGGATGTGCGAGGCGTCGGGTGCCGTGCCGTATCCGCGCGGCAGCTTCGGCGACCGGTTCCTGGTGGTCGACGACGAGTCGACCGTGGTGCGGCTCTACCGGGCGGGCGCGAGCGGCGAGGCCCTGCCCCTCGACGGCGCCGATCTCGCGGCGCATCTCGGCCTGGGCGAGAAGGACGGCAAGGCCGACCTCGAATCCGCGACCTGGCTCGGCCCCGATCTCTTCGTCCTCGGCTCGCACAGCCGCCGTCACGGCGGCAAGCAGAGCCCGGGCCGCGGCCGGCTCGCCGCCATGGCGGTGACGGACCCAGCCGGTACGCCGACGCTCGCCCCGAAGGGCACCGCGATCCGCTCCCTGCCCCAGGCCTTCGCGGCGCTGTCACCGCTCCTGGCGGCGCGGATCGGCCTCGACGCGCCGGCGCGCGACGACCTCGACCCCAAGCGCAAGGGCTTCAACATCGAGGGCATGGCGCCGCGCCCGGACGAAAAGTCCCTCTGGCTCGGCCTGCGCAACCCCCTCGACACCGACGCGAACGCTCAGCTGGTACCCCTGGAGAACCCGGCCGAGGCGATCGCCGGCGCCGCCCCGCGGCTCGGCCCCCCGGTCGCCCTCGACCTCAAGGGCCGCGGCATCCGCGACATCGCCTACGCGCCGCGGGCCAAGGCCTATATCGTGCTGGCCGGGGGAGCGGGCGGCGGGGGCGAGCCGTTCGACCTCTACCGCTGGTCGGGCACGCCGGCGGACAAGCCGGTCCGGATCGAGGGCGCCGCCGCGGCCTTCGCGGCGATCCCCGATTTCCAGCCGGAAGGCCTGCTGGTCGACCCGGCCGGCGACCGGGTGCAGGTGCTGAGCGACGACGGCGAGGCGCTGGGCTCCGACGGCAAGCCGTGCGGGGAGTCGCGGGACGGCAAGCGCTTCCGGAGCCTGACGCTGGAGCTGCGGTGACGCGTTCACCCCGCCGGGTGCTTCGACGGCGACGGGCGCCGGCGGTCGGCCGTCCCCTTCGCGGGGCGGCCGACCTGCCCCTCAGTCGAAGCTGCGCTTCGAGCCCGAGCCGCCCAGGCTGATCTTGCGCGCCTGGGGCTGCGCCGGAGCGGCCTGGACCGGCTTGGGCGGCGGCAGGTGGGCCTGGCCGTGGACCACGGCGCCGATCTCGCCCAGCGCCTTTACCAGGTCGTCCTTGCCGCAGGTGCGGGCGACGACGAGGCCGAGCTTGTGGGTGTGGCTCTTGGCGTAGAGGTAGCCCGCGAGCTTGGCGCGGGTCTCGACCGGCAGGGCATCGAGGAGGTCCGGCAGGTCCTCCGGCTCGGCCCGGTAGATCTCCCCGAGGGTCGCGAGCGGGACAGGGCAGTCGCGGTCGGCTTCGGCGCCGCTGGTGGGGTGGCCCTGGATCATGATGCGTCCTCCGGCTGATCGATGGCGTGACGGCGAATCTAGGTCCGTTCGCCCGGGGATGAAACCGCGGGGTGCAATCGGCGATTCGCGGTGCTCGCGCTCCGGCGTCTCGATGCCCTATGCTCGCCCGGGAGACCAGGGGGGCAGCATGGCCAAGATGGACGAGGGGACGACGGACGGCACCGCCGACGCGGCGGCGGCGCGGCCGCAGGGCGAGCTCACCGTGCGGACCATCGCGATGCCGGCCGACACCAACGCCAACGGCGACATCTTCGGCGGCTGGGTCATGTCGCAGATGGACCAGGCCGGCGGCATCGCCGGGGTCGAGCGGGCGCAGGGCCGCGTCGTCACGGTGGCGGTCGACGGCATGACCTTCCTGCGCCCGGTCCGGGTCGGCGACGTGCTGTGCGTCTACACCCAGGTCGTCGGCACCGGCCGCACCTCGATGCGGATCCAGATCGAGGCCTGGGCCCGGCGCTTCCGCACCCAGACCCGCGAGAAGGTGACGGTCGGCGTGTTCACCTTCGTGGCGATCGACGACGAGGGCCGCCCGCGCCCGATCCCGCCCGTCTCCCCGGGCCTGTCCCCGTGAGCCTCGCTGCGGATCCGACCGATCCGGCGGGCTTCGCCTGCCAGTCCTGCGGCGCCTGCTGCGCCTACTCGGCGGAGTGGCCGCGTTTCAGCATCGAGGACGACGCCGACCTCGCGCGCATCCCGGAGGCCTATGTCGACGACCCGGCCGGGCGGATGCGCTGCGACGGCGACCGGTGCAGCGCGCTGGAGGGCCGGATCGGCGAATCCGTCGCCTGCAAGGTCTACGCGGTGCGGCCGGAGGTCTGCCGCACCTGCGAGCCCGGCGACCCGGAATGCCTGATCGCCCGCCGGCATCACGGCCTGCCGGCGTAAGCGGAAGGTTCCTGCGGGCATTCCGCCCCTTGCGCCGCGGCGCCAAGGCCGGCACATCCCACGGATGATCGAACATCCGACCCGGGACGTCGGCTTCGGGGTCTACCTGCACTGGCCCTTCTGTGCCGCGAAGTGCCCGTATTGCGACTTCAACAGCCATGTCCGCCACACGCGCCTCGACCAGGCACGCTGGCGCGCCGCCTTCGCGCGCGAGATCGCCCACGCGGCCGCCCTCGCGCCGGGGCGCACCGTCACCAGCATCTTCCTCGGCGGCGGCACGCCCTCGCTGATGGAGCCGGAGACCGTGGGGGCGCTCCTCGACGCGGTGGCGGGCGCCTGGAGCGTGTCGCCCGACGTCGAGGTGACGCTCGAGGCCAACCCGACCAGCGTCGAGGCGGAGCGCTTCCGCGGCTACCGGGCGGCGGGGGTCAACCGGGTCTCGCTCGGCGTCCAGGCCCTCGACGACGCCTCGCTGAAGACGCTCGGGCGCCTGCACAGCACCGCGGAGGCGATGCGGGCGGTCGAGACCGCCGCCGTGCATTTCGAGCGCTATTCCTTCGACCTGATCTACGCCCGGCCGGGCCAGACGCCGCAGGCCTGGGCCGCCGAGCTGCGCGGGGCGATCGCCCGGGCGGCCGAGCATCTCTCGCTCTACCAGCTCACCATCGAGGAGGGGACGCCGTTCTACGGTCTGGCCGCCGCCGGCAAGCTCACCGTGCCGGACGACGACACGGCACGCATCCTCTACGACGTGACCCAGGAGGTCTGCGCGGGTGCGGGCCTCCCGGCCTACGAGATCTCGAACCACGCCCGGCCCGGCGCCGAATCGCGCCACAACCTGCTCTACTGGCGCTACGGCGAGTATGCCGGTATCGGCCCGGGCGCCCATGGCCGCCTCGTCCTGCCGGCGGGCCGCACCGGCACCTCGACCGAGCGCAACCCGGAGGCCTGGCTCGCCCGGGCCGAGGGCGAGGGGCACGGCCTCCTCGAGACCGAGGCGCTGAGTCCCGGCGACCAAGCCGACGAGTTCCTGATGATGGGCCTGCGCCTGCGCGAGGGGATCGATCCCGCCCGCTACGCCGCGCTCGCCGGCCGGCCCCTCGACCCGGAGCGCATCGCGGGCCTCGTCGGTGCGGGGCTCGTCGCGCGGGCGCCCGACGGCCGCCTCGCGGCGACCCCGAAGGGCGCGCCGGTGCTCAACGCCGTGGTGGCCGAGCTGGCGGCCTGACGGCCCGCCCCCTCGCGCCCGCCGGGGGCCTTACGTCCCCGAGGGTCCCAGCGCCCGCGGCGCCGGGCTGACGATCGTGGTGCCGCCGCCCCGGATCTCGAACACCGCGAGCGTCCGGTCGCTGGTGCCCTCCGGGCGGAACCGGAAGGTCCCGTCGATTCCGGCGAAGCCCGACGGGTTGGTGAGCGTGGTGTCGGCGAAGCGCTGCGACCCGTATTGCCGGTTGAGCGCCGCGGCGAGCGACACCGCGTCGTAGGACAGCGTCGCGACCCGCACCGGGTCGGTGCCGAACCGGGCCCGGTAGCGCTGGCCGAAGCCGGCAAAGCCCACCGGGTCGGCGGCGGCGAACCAGGCGCCCTGGAAGGCCGGCAGGGCGAAGACCCGCGGGTCGTTCCACACCGCGGTGCCGACCGGGCGGACCCGGGCCGGGTTGAAGCCGGCGCGGGCGAGCGCCGCCCCGGCGGCGGCGAGCCCGTCGGGCGTGTCGGGCAGGAACAGGGCGTCGGCCTGCGGCGCCGGGCCGGTCATCAGCGGGGCGAGCCGCCCGATCGCCGCCGCCGGGTTGCCGGCCGGGTAGCGCTCGATCGCGACGACGCGGCCGCCGCGGCGCGCCACCGCCTCGCGGAACTGCGCCTCGACGGCGTTGCCGTAGGTCGTTTCCGGGATCAGGGCCACGAAGGAGCGCCGGCCCCCTTCCGTGGTCGCGTCGATGATGCGGTCGACCTCGGTCTGCGGCAGGAAGCTGAGCAGATAGACGCCGCGGGCCGCCACGCTGACATCGGTCGAGAAGGCGATCACCGGCTTGCCGGCCGGCCGCGCCGTGGTGGCGGCGGATTGCACCGTGGCGGAGAAGAGCGGCCCGATGACCAGCTCCGCGCCCTCGGCGATCGCCGACGCCGCCGCCTCGCGGGCGCCGTCCGGCGTGCCGCGGTCGTCCTTCACCAGGAGCTTCAGGTCGGGGCTCTGGGATTCCTGCAGCGCCAGCTCGGCGGCGTTGCGCAGGCTGGCGCCCACCGCGGCCCCGGGGCCGGAGAGCGGCAGGATCAACGCCACCTTGACGCTACCGGTGCCGAGCGTCGCCGGCTCGCCGGGAGGCGGCGCGGCGGGGGCTTCCGGCGCGGGCGCGCGGGTGGCGACGACCGGGCTGTCGACCCCGCCGCAGGCGCCGAGCGCCAGCAGGCCGGCGAGCAGCGCGCCGCCCCATCCCAAACGCTTCAGAGTGTCGAGGCCGATGCCCCCCATCGCCCGCTCCCCCCGGTCCGGCCGCCCCGCCGCGCCCCGCGCGCAACGAATCGGCAACGAACGTGCCCGGTGCATAAAGTCTGCCGGGGAAAAGTAAACGACCGCTCCCGGCCACACCGCGATGGCGCGGGGGCCGGAAGCCGTGGCAGTGTCGCGCGCGATGACCCAGCGCAGCGACGATTCCCGCCGCCGGTCTCCGGACCGGTCCGCCACCGGCCGGGGCCCGGCCGTCTATACCGCCTTCGGCCTCGCCGCCGAGGCCGATCCCCTGCCCCCCGGCCTGCACGTCGTGGCGACGCCGATCGGCAACCTGAAGGACGTGAGCTTCCGGGCCCTCGCGACGCTCGCCGCCGCCGACGCGGTTTTGGCCGAGGATACCCGCGTCACTCGCACGCTGCTCGCCCATTACGGCATCACCACGCCGCTCGTGGCCTATCACGAGCATTCGGGCGAGGGGGTGCGCGACCGGATGATCGCCCGGATGCAGGGCGGCGAAGCCCTGGCACTGGTCTCGGATGCCGGCACGCCGCTGGTCTCCGATCCCGGCTTCAAGCTGGTCCAGGCGGCGATCGCGGCGGGCCTTGCCGTGACCCCGATTCCCGGGCCCTCGGCCGCGATCACGGCGCTGGTCGCGGCCGGCCTGCCGACCGACCGGTTCTTCTTCGAGGGGTTCCTGCCGCAGAAGAGCGGCGCCCGGCGCAACCGCCTGGCGATGCTCGCCGGCGTGCCGGGCACGCTGGTTCTGTTCGAGGCACCCCACCGCCTGCCCGAGATGCTGGCGGACGCCGCCGAGGTGCTGGGCGGCACCCGCCCGGCCGCGGTGGCGCGCGAGCTGACCAAGCTGTTCGAGACCGTGCGCCGGGGCGACCTCGCCTCGCTCGCCGCCGAGTACGCCGCCGCCGGTCCGCCGAAGGGCGAGGTGGTGGTGGTGATCGGCACCGCGCCCGAGGATGCGCCCGGCCCGGAGCACGACGCCGACCTCGACGCCCGGATCGAGGCGGCGCTCGCCCGCCACTCGATCAAGGACGCGGCCAGCCTCGTCGCCGACGAGACCGGCCTGAAGCGGCGCGAGGTCTATGCCCGCGCCCTGGTGCTGGCCCGCCGCGGCGGCGATGCCGGCGAGGCCTGACGGCGCGGCCCGGCGCCGGCTCCACCTCGCCCGCGGCCGGCGGGCCGAAATCCTGGCGGCGCTCGCCCTGCTGCTGAAGGGCTACCGGCCGCTCGCCTGGCGTGTGTCGCTCGGCGGCGGCGAGATCGACCTGATCGTGCGCCGCGGCAGCGTCGTCGCCTTCGTCGAGGTCAAGGCCCGTCCGACCCTGGAGGCGGCCCAGGTCGCGATCGACGCGCGCAAGCGCCGCCTCGTGTCCCGCGCGGCCCGGGCGTGGATCGCCCGCGCGCCCTGGTGCGCCGGCCTGACGCTCCGGGCCGACGCGGTCCTCGTCGCGCCCGGCCGCTGGCCCCGCCACGTCGTCTCCGCCTTCGAGCTGGATTCGTAGCGGTTAGCCCTGTTCCGTTCATCTTGCGTGCAGCGCACCATGCCTAAGCTTGCAGTGCGGCCTGAACGAGAACGGGGTGAGCGAGATGCGCAGCGGGTTCGGATGCGAGTCGTGCGGTTCGCCGGCGGTCCGCCTGCCGGCCGCCCTGACCGACGAGGCGATGATCCAGTGCGACCGCTGCGGCTGCACGCTGATGGCCTGGGGCGCGTTCAAGCGCCGGGTCGAGGCGCAGGAGGCCGCCGACCTGCGCGGCCCCGCGGAGCGGCGCAAGGGCGGGGCGCAGCCCGACGCGCGGAGCGCGTGAGGGCCGGCTCGCCGCCCACGAGCAGATTTCGCAAGAAGCGGCATCCGGTTTTTACGACAGACATCGGCGACGAACCGAGAACCTGAACGGGCGAAGCGTCGGCCCGCCGATGCGAGCCGACTCAGGATGACGCGATCGTCTCGTCGGCGCGTGGCGTCGTGCCGAGGCCGGACGCATAGGCGTTGATGATCGCCGCCAGCAGGCCGGGGAAGCGGGCCTCCACCTCGGCCCAGCGGGACTGGTTGCGCATCTCGACGCCATGGCGCTCGCTGCGGATCAATCCGGCCTCGCGCAGCACCTTGACGTGGTTGGACAGCGAGGATTTCGGGATCACGCGGTCGCCGATCGCCGACAGGGCGGAGCATGCCTCGACGCAGCCGGCCCGCATGATCCCGGCGAAGATGGCGGCCCGGTCGGGATCGGCGAGGGCGTGCAGGATCGCCTCGGGCCGCACGTCCTCGATGGCGGGGTGGAACAAGGGTCTCATCAACCGTCCGTAGGGGTCTTGAACTCCGTCGCCATAGTTCCGAAATTCCGAACTATGGGACTATCGCTCCGCCGACGGAGCGGGCCCGGATCGGAGAGTAGCACGCATGTCGAAGCTTGAGGGCAAGGTCGCCGTCGTGACCGGCGCGTCGAAGGGCATCGGCGCCGGGATCGCCAAGGCTCTGGCGCGCGAGGGCGCGGCCGTGGTGGTGAACTACGCCTCCAGCCGGGCGGGAGCCGACGCGGTCGTCGCGGCCATCGTCGGGGCCGGCGGCAGGGCGGTCGCGGTCCGGGGCGACGTGACCAGGGCGCCGGAGGCGCAGGCGCTGATCGAGGCCGCCGTCGGGGAATTCGGCCGGCTCGACGTGCTGGTCAACAATTCGGGCATCTACGAATTTGCCGCGATCGAGGACCTGACCGAGGCCCATTACCGGCGTCAGTTCGACGTCAACGTGCTCGGGCTCCTGCTGACGACGCAGGCCGCCGCGAGGCATCTCGGCGAGGGCGGCAGCATCGTGAACATCTCCTCGGCCATCACCCACGTGCACACGCCGATGGCGGCGGTCTATGCCGGGACCAAGGGTGCGGTGAACGCCATCTCGGGGGTGCTCGCCAACGAGCTGGCGCCGCGCAAGATCCGGGTGAACGTGGTCAGCCCGGGCTTCGTCGTGACCGAGGGCACGCACGCCGCCGGGGTCGTCGGCTCCGACATGGAGGCCGGCCTCGTCGCGCAGACGCCTCTGGGTCGCGCCGGCCGCCCGGAGGACATCGCCGGGGTGGTGGCGTTCCTGGCCTCCGACGAGGCCGGCTGGCTGACGGGCGAGGTCATCACCGCCAGCGGCGGCATCCGCTGAGGCGGGACGCTCAAGGCCGCGCGCGCCGCATGACGGCGCGGGCGGTCGACGAGGGCGAGGTCCGTCGCCGGGCCCGCGGGCGCAACCGTTCCATGCAGCCCGGTCCGGCGCGGCGAGATGTCGCGACCGAGGGACGGATCGACTTGCCTCGACTGGCGGTCGATGGAATCTATACTGTCTGAAATCGGACGATCGCGCCGGCGACCGGGCGCGTATCGGTCAGTTCGCCGCGGCGATCGCGGCGATCAGGGTGCGCTTGAGGTCCTGCTGGCTGAACGGCTTCTGCACGACCGGCCGGTCGCGGAACGGCTCGCGGATGCCCGCGCCGCCGTAGCCGGTGGAGAAGACCAGGGGCAGCCCACGGCGTACGATCGCCTCGGCGACGGGGTAGATCGGCTCGCCGGCGACGTTGACGTCGAGGATCGCGACCACGAAGCTCTCGCTCTCGGCCATCTCGAGCGCTTTGCTGAGCCGAGCCGCCGGACCCACGACCTCGCAGCCGAAATCGAGCAGCATGTCCTCCAGGAGCATCGAGATCGCCGCTTCGTCCTCGACGACGAGGACGCGGGCACCGTTCAGAAGCTCTTCGTTTGTTTCCGTGCCCACGCCGGATGTCTTTCCCTCATCGCCCCGAATCGGGGACCGACCGAACCGTCCCCGAGGCGGCGGGAGCCGTTGCGCCGTCGGGGGTTCCCATCGCCCGCAGCCCGTGCGAGTCCGCGGCGACACGCGTCACCAGCGCCGGTGAGCCGTCGCCCGGAAAGGCAGTCATGTCAAGCGTAGCGGGCTGGGACGCGATGCAGCGGGGATCGGGGCCGCGTGCCCCCTTGAATCGACGCCGCGTAGTATCGGGTGCGCTCGCCGGTCTTGTCTGGGGCGCGGCGGGTCTGGCGCTGGGTTCGACGGGGCGCCCGGTCGTCGTCGCCTCGAAGATCGATGGCGAGGGCGCGCTCCTCGGGCACATGATCGTCCTGAGTCTTCGGCGCCTCGGCGTGCCGGTGACCCCGCGGCTGCAGCTCGGCCCGACCCGCATCGTGCGCGCCGCGCTCCAGGCCGGCGAGATCGACGCCTACCCCGAATATACCGGCAACGCCGCCTTCTTCTCCGGCACCGATGCCGACCCGGCCTGGCGCCGGGCCGAGACCGCGCTCGCCGCGGCACGCCGCTTCGACGGGGCGAACGGCCTGACCTGGCTCACGCCTGCGCCCGCCAACAACACCTGGCAGATCGCCGTCGCGGGCAAGCTCGCCAGGGTCGAGGGCCTGCGCACGATGGCGGATTTCGCCGGCGCGGTCCGTCGCGGCCTGATCGAGCTCTGCGCCTCGGCGGAATTCGTCGAGAGCCCGGCCGCCCTGCCGTCCTTCGAGCGGGCCTACGATTTCGCCCTGCCGCGGGAGCGGATCGTGATGCTGCCCGGCGGCGACACCGCCGTCACCCTGCGGGCCGCAGCGCAAGGGATCAGCGGGGTCAACGCCGGCATGGTCTACGGCACCGACGGGGCGATCGCGGCCCTCGACGTGGTGGTGATGAGCGATCCCCTGGGCGCGCAGATCGTCTACGAGCCGGCGCCGCTCGTCCGCGCCGAGGCGCTGGCGCGCCACCCCGCGATGGCGCCCGCACTCGACCGGCTCTTCTCCGGCCTCGACCTCGCGACGCTGCGCCGGCTCAACGCGCAGGTGGCGGTGGACGGCGACACGCCGGAGGCCGTCGCCCGCCGCTACCTCGAATCGGTCGCACCATGAGGCCCTCCGAGATGACGCCTCCCGGCACGATGCCGCCCCGGACCTTGCCGCCTTCGATGCCGTCCCGCGGGCTGCCCCTCGCGACGGCCGGCCTCGCCGTCGCGGCGCTCGCGGGCCTGCCCGTCCTCACGCTCGCGCCGAACCGCCTCGTGCCCGGCGCGCCCGTCGGGATCGGCCTGCCCGGCCTCGGGCTCGGCCTCCTGGCGCTCGCCGCGGGCCTGCTGCTCGCCGCCCCCGCCTCCGCCAAGGGAAGCCGCCTCGCCCTCGCGGCGGCGCTCGCGGCCTGGTGCGGGCTGGTGCTCGCCGCCGGCCAGGGCGCCGCGGGGC
>NZ_JACWCT010000126.1 GCF_016613415.1 Methylobacterium ajmalii
TAATCGCTCGATCGGCTTGATCGCTCTCATGATCCGTGTCCGGATCAGACCAACACCACACACGATGAAGACGGACCAGCAGCCCCAGCGGCTGCCGGTCGGCATGCTTGCCGAACGACGTGCTTGGCCGGTCTGGTGGTCAGAGCGGGGTGATCAGAACCCGATCCCATCTCGAACTCGGCCGTTAACCGCCCCAGCGCCCATGGTACTGTGTCTCAAGACACGGGAGAGTCGGTCACCGCCAGACCTGCCAAGCACGTCACACGTTCCCTCGTCACGATCCGAACACGACGAAGCCCGCCCGGCTCACGCCCGGCGGGCTTCGTCGTGTTCGGGCCCCCTCCCCCTCATGGCGTTCCCCGCACCATCGCTGCCCCTGCCCGCCGTAGCATCTCGCCGATCGGGTCCAGCCATGCCGCAGGACCGACAGCTCCCACCACCCGGCATGACCCGCAACGCTCGCGGTGTTCACGAACAGCCAGAGGACCCGACCGGGGTGAGCGCGTCGGCGTTACCCGCGGACGGACAGCACGAGGCTCCATATCCAACGGGGTCGAAGCGACGAGGGTCCGCGAAACTCATGCCGCGCGAGCCACCAGGAGGGGCGGCAGGGCCTTGAGATCGAGAGGCTTCGACAAGAAGCCGTCGAAGCCAGCCGCGCGGGCGGCGGCCTCGTCCTCGGCCTGGACGTTCGCGGTCAGCGCGACGAGCCGCAGTCGGGGCAGGTTCCGGTCGATTTCGTGGCGACGGACTTGCCGCGCGGTCTCGAGCCCGTCGAGGATCGGCATGCGGATATCGATGAGGGCGAGATCGAACGGTGTCGGCGAGGTGGCCGCCTCCTGCATCCGTGCCACCGCTTCAGCACCGTCGCGAGCCCACAGCACGCAAGCGCCGAGGCGCTCAAGCGCCTTGGTGGCCAGAAGCGCGTTGATCGGGTTGTCCTCCGCCAGCAGCACCCTCGGCCGATGGGAGGCCGGCCGGACCTGCTCCTTCGCCGCCTGCGGCGCCACGATCCGCGGCGGCGCCGGCTCGGCGAGGCGGGCGAGCAGCGACGTGAGCCGCACCGGCTTGATCAGGTAGCGATCGAAGCCCGCCGCCGCCGGCGAGCCGAAATCGCGCCGGTCGAACGGCGACAGCAGCACGATGCTGCGGGCGATGCCCGATTGCCGGGCCGCGGCAGCGACCCGGCGGACCGGCACGTCGCCGAGCGCCCGGTCGGCGACCACGGCCGTGAAGGCGTTTTCCCGCGACAGAGCCGCCAGGGCCGCGGCCTCGGTCTCCACCACCACCGCACCGGCGCCGGCCCGTCCGAGGCGGCGCGCGATGTAGGGCGCCTCGAAGGTGGCCGCAGCGACCACCAGCACGCTGTGCCCGGCGAGATCGGGTGCGTCCGGCCGCACCCGGCCGGGACCTTGCGGCAGCGGCAGATGCACCCGGAAGCAGCTCCCCTCGCCCGGCTCCGACACGACGTCGAGACGTCCACCCATGCGCTCGACGAGGCGCATGGTGATGGCGAGGCCGAGCCCCGTTCCCTCGTGGCGTCGGCTGGCGCTGCCGTCGCCCTGCTCGAACTCTTGGAACAGTACCGGCAGGCGGTCCGCGGGGATACCGGGGCCGGTATCGTGGACGGCGAGCGTCAACCCGCCCGGTTCCCAGGCGGCCGTGATGCCGACGCCGCCGGCATCGGTGAACTTCACCGCGTTGCCCGCGAGGTTGATCAGGATCTGCCGCACCCGGTCGGCATCGCCGACCAGGGTCGCCGGAAGAACCTCGATGTCGGCGGCGATCTCGAGGCCCTTGTCCTGGGCACGAGGTGCCAGCAACTCGACCACGCTCTCGACCAGGGCCGTAGGGTCGAACGGCTCCGCCGCGAGGTCGAGGCGGCCGGCCTCGATCTTCGAGAAATCGAGAATGCCGTCGATGAGCGAGAGGAGCGCCTCACCGGAGGTCTTCACCGCCGCGGCATAGGTGCGTTGCTCGGGGTTCAGGGGTGTTTCGAGCATCAGGTCGGCCATGCCCATGATGCCGTTGAGCGGCGTGCGAAACTCGTGGCTGACGCTGGCGAGGAAGCGGGATTTCGCCACGCTGGCCGCCTCGGCCCGGCTGCGGGCCTCCTCCAGGTAGCGGGCGGACTCGACCCGCTCGGTGACGTCGCGGCCCGCCCGCAGCACCTCGGGCCGGCCGTCGCGCCCGGTGGTCACGGTCTCGACGAAGGCAAACCAGCGCGGGGAGCCGCCGCCGGCGGGCACGATCGCCAGGTCGACCAGGCGGGCCCCGTCCGCCCGCTGGCGCATCTCGCCCGATTCCGCCACCTCCACCTCCCGGGTGGTGCCCAGCAGCGCCTCCGGCGTGGTGCCGAGCAGGGCGGCGAAGCCGTGATTGGCGAAGGTGATGCGGCCCTCGGCATCGCGCTGGACCACGAGCTCGATCTGTGCCTCGACCAGGCTGCGATAGCGTTCCTCGCTCTCCGAGGTGCGACAGACGAGGTCGTGCAGTCGCTCGACCTCGCCGTCCTGCCGGCTCCGGCGCTCGCCGCTCCAGCGCACCGCCAGCCAGGCGAGGGCCGCCGAGAGAGCGATCACCGCGCAGAACCACACCATCCCGCATCCTCCTGCGTCCCGCCCGAGGCTAGGCGGCGGAGCTGAAGGATGGGTTGGGAAAGTCGCTGAGCCGCAGGTTCAGCCGACGGCCGGGATTCGAGGGATGCGGATGACGGTTCTTTGACCTTGCGCGTCACGCGGCTGCCGGCCGCCGGTCGCTCCGGCTGCGGTAGGACAGCGCCTCGGCCAGGTGGAGCCGGCGCACCCGGGCCTCGCCGTCGAGGTCGGCGAGCGTGCGGGCGACGCGCAGGACCCGGTGGAAGCCGCGGGCCGAGAGCCGCATCGCGTCGGCCGCGTCGCGGATCAGCGCCATGCCCTCCGCGTCGGGCCGTGCGGCCTCCTCGATCAGAGTCGCGGGACAGGACGCGTTGGTTGTGCCGGCCGGCTGGCCGGCCTCGGCGTAGCGCCGCTCCTGCAGGGCGCGGGCCGCAGCGACGCGGGCGGCGGCATCGGCCGAACCCTCGTCGGGCGGCGGCAGGATCAGGTCGGCAGCGGTGACGGCCGGGACCTCGATCTGCAGGTCGATCCGGTCGAGGAGCGGGCCGGAGAGCCGGGCCTGGTACTGGGCGACGCAGCGCTCGTTGGGGCCGCGCCGGCAGGCAAAGCCCGGCTCGGTCGCCTGGCCGCAGCGGCACGGATTCATCGCTGCGACGAGCTGGAACCGGGCCGGGTAGGTGACCCGGTGGTTGGCCCGGGCGATCATCACGTTTCCGGTCTCGAGCGGCTGGCGCAGGGAATCGAGCACTTGGCCGTTGAACTCGGGCAATTCGTCGAGGAAGAGCACGCCGCCATGGGCGAGCGAGACCTCGCCGGGCCGCGCACCGAGGCCGCCGCCGACCAGAGCCGCCATCGAGGCGGAGTGATGCGGCGCCCGGAACGGCCGGCGGTTGGACAGCGCACCGTCCTTCAGCGTCCCGGCCACCGACTGGATCATCGAGACTTCGAGGAGCTCGCGGGGCCCGAGCGGCGGCAGGATCGAGGGCAGCCGGGCTGCGAGCATCGACTTGCCGGCGCCCGGCGGGCCGTTCATCAGGAGGTTGTGAGATCCTGCCGCGGCGATCTCGAGCGCGCGCTTGGCGCCCTCCTGGCCCTTGATCTCGCGCAGGTCCGGCAGCACGCCGGCCGGGGCGGCCACCGCCGGCACGGGCCGGGCCATCACCTGCGTGCCCTTGAAGTGGTTGGCGAGCTGGATCAGGGAGCGGGGTGCCAGCACGTCCATGTCGCCGGCGGCCCAGGCGGCTTCCGGGCCGCTCGCCGCCGGGCAGATCAGGCCTAGACCCCGGGCATTGGCCGCCATCGCGGCCGGCAGCACGCCTGCCACCGCCGTGAGGCTGCCGTCGAGCGCCAGC
The DNA here is from genome assembly GCF_016613415.1 of Methylobacterium ajmalii. Taxonomy (GTDB): domain Bacteria; phylum Pseudomonadota; class Alphaproteobacteria; order Rhizobiales; family Beijerinckiaceae; genus Methylobacterium; species Methylobacterium ajmalii. The sequence goes on from NZ_JACWCT010000126.1 coordinate 3,950, forward strand.
TCGCCCAGCACGCAGTAGCCGGAGAGCGCGTCCGCCGGCAGGGCGCCGATGGCGCACATCATGCCGAGCGCGATCGGCAGATCGTAGTGCGAGCCTTCCTTGGGCAGGTCGGCGGGAGCGAGGTTGACGGTGATGCGCTTGGCCGGCAGCGCGAGACCGGAGGCGATCAGGGCCGAACGCACCCGCTCGCGGGATTCGGCCACCGCCTTGTCGGGCAATCCGACCACCGTGAAGGCGACGGCGCCGGGGGTGATCTGCACCTGGACGTCGACGGCGCGTGCCTCGATTCCCTCGAAGGCGACGGTGGCGACGCGGGTGACCATGCGGGCGGGACTTTCGGGCTGCTGTCCTGCCGCAACGTTAGTGGGCGCACCCACCGGGTACAACCCAGATCTGAAAAACAGTTCTCCGGACACGAAAAAGCCCGGCGCGAGGGCCGGGCCATTTCCTCTCGGTCCACGGACCCCGTACGCCCGTCGGCGCGACGCGGATCCGTGGCGAAGCGTTGCGCTGGCGCGCGTTACGCCTGGGCGGCCTGCAGGCCCTTCACGCGGGCGGCGAGGCGCGAGACCTTCCGAGACGCGGTGTTCTTGTGCACGATCCCCTTCTGGGAGGCGCGCATGATCTCGGGCTCGGCGCTGCGCAGGGCGGTCATGGCGGTGCCGTGATCGCCGGACTCGATCGCCTCCTCGACCTTGCGGATGAAGGTGCGCATGCGGCTGCGGCGCGAGCGGTTGACTGCCGTACGCTTGGCAATCTTGCGGGTCATCTTCTTGGCCGACACGGTGTTGGCCATCGGCGTTCCTCATTCTCAAAGCGAGGCCCGAGCGATCCCGGCGGGATCGTGGCGTCGCGTGTCAGGGCATGGAAGCACGGGCAACCCGCCGGACGAAAGCCCGCAGGTCCGCGATCCGCGGTCTATAGACGCGACCGGGTGGATCGTCAACGCCGGACTCTCTCCGGCATCGGAACACCCTGACGCGTCATTGGTTGAGCTTCTCACAAGACACGGGAGATCACCATGATCCGCTCCGCTTCCCTCCTCGCCGCCGGCCTTCTCGCGCTCGGCGCCGTCGCGGTCCCGCACCAAGCCGAGGCCAAGGGCTGCATCAAGGGCGCCATCGTCGGCGGGCTCGCCGGCAAGGCGGTCGGCCACGGCAAGGCCGGCGCCGCGGCCGGTTGCGCCGTCGGCCACCACAATGCCAACAAGAAGGCGAGCCAGGCCCAGGGCCAGTAGGCACAGGGTCCTTGGGCGCAGGGTCCTTGGTCGCAGGCCGGTAGGCCGCGCCCGGCGACGGGACTATAAGGGGGCGGCTCCGGAAACGGGGCCGCCCTTTCGCGTGTGGAGCCCGCATGACGTCCCCCGACGGCGCCCTGGTCCTGTTTTCCGGCGGACAGGATTCCGCCACCTGCCTCGCCTGGGCCCTCGACCGCTTCGCCCATGTCGAGACCCTCGGCTTCGATTACGGCCAGCGCCATCGCATCGAGCTCGATTGCCGCGCGCAGCTGCGGGCCGAGATGACCCGGATCGTGCCGGCCTTCGCCGGGCGGCTCGGCGACGACCACACGCTCTCCCTCGGGGCGCTCGGAGAGGTATCCGAGACCGCGCTCACCCGGGACACCGCCATCGCCATGGAGGCGGGCGGCCTGCCCAACACCTTCGTGCCGGGCCGCAACCTCGTCTTCCTGACCTTCGCGGCGGCCCTGGCCTATCGGCGCGGCCTGCGCCACATCGTGGGCGGCATGTGCGAGACGGATTTTTCCGGTTACCCCGATTGCCGCGACGACACGATCAAGGCGCTGCAGGTGGCGCTCAACCTCGGCATGGATCGCCGCTTCGTGCTACACACGCCGCTGATGTGGATCGACAAGGCCGAGACCTGGCGGCTCGCCCGCGACCTCGGCGGCGAGGTCCTGGTCGACCTGATCGTGCGCGAGAGCCACACCTGCTATCTCGGCGAGCGCGGCGCGCTGCATGCCTGGGGCCATGGCTGCGGCACCTGCCCGGCCTGCGCGCTGCGTGCCGCCGGCTATGCGCGCTTCCGCGCCGAGGATGCGTGAGCGGCGCTTGCCCGCCGCCCTCCCGTTCGCGCAGAGTGCGCCGCAAAGAATGGGAGGACACCTGACATGACCGCCTGCATCGTCGGCTGGAGCCACACGCCGTTCGGCAAGCACGATTCCGAGACCGTCGAGAGCCTGATCGTCCGCGTGACGAACGAGGCGCTCGCCCATGCGGGGATCGGCCCGCAGGACGTCGACGAGATCGTGCTCGGCCACTACAACGCCGGCTTCACCCCGCAGGACTTCACCGCCTCCCTGGTGCTCCAGGCCGATGACGGGTTCCGGTTCAAGCCGGCGACCCGGGTCGAGAATGCCTGCGCCACCGGCTCGGCGGCGGTGCACCAGGGCATCAAGACCATCGAGGCGAAGCGCGCCCGGGTGGTGCTGGTGGTCGGCGTCGAGCAGATGACCCGCACGCCGGGCCCCGAGATCGGCAAGACCCTGCTCAAGGCCTCCTACCTGCCGGAGGACGGCGACAACCCGGCGGGCTTTGCCGGCGTGTTCGGTAACATCGCCGGGGCCTACTTCCAGCGCCACGGCGACCAGTCCGACGCGCTGGCGATGATCGCCGCCAAGAACCACCACAACGGCGTCCAGAACCCGTACGCGCAGATGCGCAAGGATCTCGGCTTCGAGTTCTGCCGGACCGAGTCCGACAAGAATCCGTTCGTGGCGGGCCCCCTCAAGCGCACCGACTGCTCGCTGGTCTCGGACGGCGCCGCCGCGGTCGTGCTCGCCGACACCGAGACGGCGCTCCGCATGCGCCGTGCCGTCGCCTTCCGGGCAACCGCGCATGCGCAGGACTTCCTGCCGATGTCGAAGCGCGACGTGCTGAAGTTCGAGGGCGCAGCCGCGGCCTGGGCGCGGGCGCTCAGCCAGGCCGGCATCACCCTCGACGACCTGTCGCTGGTCGAGACCCACGACTGCTTCACCGTCGCTGAGCTCATCGAGTACGAGGCGATGGGCCTGACCCGAGAGGGGCGCGGCGCCGACGCGATCCGCGAGGGCTGGACCACCAAGGTGGGCAAGCTGCCGGTCAACGCGTCGGGCGGGCTGAAGGCCAAGGGCCACCCGATCGGCGCCACCGGCGTGTCGATGCACGCGCTGTCGGCGATGCAGCTCTGCGGCGAGGCCGGCGGCATGCAGATTCCCGATGCGACGCTCGCCGGGGTGTTCAACATGGGCGGCGTCGCGGTGGCGAACTACGTCAGCGTGCTCGAGCGCATCAAGTAGGGAATGGGGGTCGCAGGACCATGACGGCGTTCCTGGTCCTGCTGCTCGCCTACACGATCAGCCAGTTCGACCGCGGCTTCCTGGCGATGGTCGCGCCAGATCTCGGGCCCGACCTCGGCCTCGCGCCCTCCGACCTGGCGCTGCTCTCGGCCGGCTGGTTCCTGGCCTTCGCGGTCGGCCAGGTCCCAACCGGGCTCCTCCTCGACCGGATCGGGCCGCGGCGCACCGTGGCGGGGTTCCTGGTGCTGGCGGCCCTCGGCGCCGGGCTCCTCGGCCTCGCCCAGGGCTTTGCCGGTGCCGCCTGCGCCATGGCGCTGATCGGCCTCGGCTGCGCGCCGGCCCTGATGGGCGGGCTCTACCTGTTCGGGCGGTCCTATCCGCCCGAGCGCTTCGCCATGCTGTCCTCGCTGATGATCGGGCTCGGCACCTCGGGCGACCTCCTCGGTTCCACGCCGCTGGCGCTCGCCAGCCACGCCTTCGGCTGGCGCACGATCCTGTTCGGCCTCGCCCTCGTCACCCTGGCGGCGGCGGGTCTGATCCTGTGGTTGATCGCGGACCCGCCGCGTCTGGCCGATCCGGCCAAGGGCTCGGGTAAGGGTTCGGACAGGACATCGGTCTGGCGCGGCTTCGCGGACGTCGCCCGGATGCGGGCCCTGTGGCCGGTCTTCCCGGTGGTGTTCGTGAGCTACGCCGTCGTGATCGCGACCCGCTCGCTCTGGGTCGGGTCGTATCTCGGCGCCGTCCACGGCCTCGACGCGCTCCAGCGCGGCAACGGCACCCTCGCGATGAGCGCCGCCATGGCGGCCGGCGCGATCGGGTACGGGCCGCTGGAGCGGCTGGTGCGCGATCCCAAGCGCACGGCCTTCGCGGGCTGCCTCGTGACCGGGCTGGCGCTCTCAGGGCTCGGCGTGTTCGGCAGCGGCTCCACCGCGTTGGCCGTCGCGCTGCTGGCACTGACCGGTGCGGCCGGCCTGAGCTACGGGATCCTGATGGCCCATGCCCGGCGGTTCTTCCCGGCCCACCTGCTGGGGCGCGGCGTCGCTTTCATGAACATCGTCTTCATGGGCGGGGCGGCAGCGATCCAGGGCCTGTCGGCCCTGTTCGTGCTGGAGACCGGCGGCCTCGGCCCCGACGCGCTCTACGGCCGGCTGTTCCTGGCTTACGGGCTGGCGCTCCTCGCCGCCACCGCGGTCTATGCGGCTGCGCCGCGGGAGCCGGCTTTCGGGTCGCGCGCTTCCGGTGACCCGGAGCGCGGGACTACCGGCGCTACCCCGCCTCCCCCGGCGTCCGCGCCCGCAGCGCCAGGGCGTGGAGCCCGCGCTTGAAGGCATCGTCGAGGAGCGCGTTCACCATGCGGTGGCGCTCGACCCGGCTCTTTCCCTCGAAGGCCGCCGACACCACGTCGAGTCGGAAGTGAGTTTCCCCGCCTTCCCGCCAGCCGGAATGGCCGGCATGCTGGTGTGATTCGTCGACGACGCTGAGCGCCGTCGGCGCCAGCCGCTCTTCCAGCGTCGTCCTGATCCAGTCGCCCAGGCTCATCGCGCACCCGTCCTTAACCTGCTTCGGATCGAGTGGCCGGAGCGGGCATCCCCCGTCAAGCCGTCCGGTTCCGCCTGCGGCATCAGGCCCGGAGCCCTTGTGCCCGTCCCCCCGCCCCTCATAATCGCCCTGTCATGGATCTGAACTCGCCCCTGTTCGACCGCATCCGCATCCGGCCCTCGTGCGACGAGCCGAAGAAGGCCGAGGGTCCGGCCTGCGACCGGCCGGGCTGCACCCAGCCGGGGCTCCACAAGGCGCCCAAGGGGCGCAAGCAGGAGGGCCAGTACTGGCGCTTCTGCATGCAGCACGTGCGCGAGTACAACGCGTCCTACAACTACTTCGACGGGATGAACGACGCCGCCGTCCAGGCCTACCAGAAGGACGCGGTGATCGGGCACCGGCCGACCTGGGCGATGGGCGTCAACCCGGGGGCCAAGACCGGCGCGAAGCCCGACACGCCGCAGCGCGACTGGGACTACGTCGATCCCCTCGGCATCCTGCGCGGCGAGGGCGCGGGCCCCGCCGCCTCGCGCCGCGCCCGGGCCGAACCGCCGCCGCCGCGCTATTCGGCGCCGGTGCGCAAGGCGCTCGACGTGCTCGGCCTCGACGAGAGCGCCGACTCCGCGGCGATCAAGGCACAGTACAAGGCGCTGGTGAAGCGCTTCCACCCCGATGCCAACGGTGGCGACCGGTCGTTCGAGGACCGCCTGCGCGACATCATCAAGGCCCACGACACCCTGCGGGGCGCCGGCCTGTGCTGAGCCCGGCCCCGGCCAGGTCGCCGGCTTCCGGGTCGCCGGCTTCCTGGCCGGTCCCGCGCCGGGCACGGATCTCGCATCCCTGATCCGGCGCGAAGGGGGGTCGAAACGCGGCGCCTGCCCCATATATCCGGGTCAGGCACGTTTGCGCCGGCTTCCCCCGCAGCTTAAGGACAAGCGGCGCCCGCCGGTCTCCTCCGCGCCGTCGCGACATTCGCAGGCCGCCCATGCCGGGCCGGCCTGCCCCGACGAGGCTCCGTATGCTTGCTGAAGACACGCCACCCGCACTCCCGGACACGACCGTCTCGGTGCGCAAGGTGTTCGGGATCGATTCGAACCTCGAGGTCCCGGCCTTCTCGGCCACCGACGAGCACGTGCCGGATCTCGATCCGGACTACCTGTTCGACCGCGAGACCACCCTGGCGATCCTGGCCGGCTTCGCCCGCAACCGCCGGGTGATGATCACCGGCTATCACGGCACCGGCAAGTCCACCCACGTCGAGCAGGTCGCGGCCCGGCTGAACTGGCCCTGCATCCGCATCAACCTCGACAGCCACGTCTCGCGCATCGACCTCGTCGGCAAGGACGCGATCGTGCTCAAGGACGGCAAGCAGGTCACCGCCTTCCAGGACGGCATCCTGCCCTGGGCGCTGCAGAACAACGTCGCGCTGGTCTTCGACGAGTACGATGCCGGCCGGCCGGACGTGATGTTCGTGATCCAGCGCGTGCTCGAGGTGTCGGGCCGCCTGACGCTCCTCGACCAGAAGCGGGTGATCCGGCCCCATCCCGGCTTCCGCCTGTTCGCCACCGCCAACACGGTCGGCCTCGGCGACACCTCGGGCCTGTATCACGGCACCCAGCAGATCAACCAGGGCCAGATGGACCGCTGGTCGATCGTCACCACCCTCAACTACCTGCCGCACGACCGCGAGGTCGACATCGTGCTCTCCAAGGCGCCGCATTACCGCGGCGAGGGCGGGCGCGACATCGTCAACAAGATGGTGCGGGTGGCCGACCTCACCCGCAACGCCTTCATCAACGGCGACCTGTCGACCGTGATGAGCCCGCGCACGGTGATCACCTGGGCCGAGAACGCCGACATCTTCAACGATATCGGCTTCGCGTTCCGGGTCACCTTCCTCAACAAGTGCGACGAGCTGGAGCGCGCGCTGGTGGCCGAGTTCTACCAGCGCTCCTTCGGCAAGGAGCTGCCCGAGAGCGCGGTCAACGTCGCGCTGAGCTGACGGCGCCGAACCCATCGTCCGACGGCCGGGCCCGGTCCCGTTGCGCGAGCGCCCGTCAGGGTGCCCGCGCGCGGAACCGGGCCCGGCCGGGACGACGATGGTGCCTCCCGGGCGCTCGTGCGGCAGGCCTCGATGCTGCATCCCTTCGACCTCGACTCGCTGAAGAAGTAGCCGCGCCATGTCCATCTCCAACCGCAAGCCCGGCGAGAAGCGCGAGTCCGTCGCCGAGCCGCTGAAGCGCTCGGTGGCCGGGACGTTGCGGGCCATCGCCCGCAAGGCCGAGATCGAGGTCACCTTCGCGACCGACCGGCCGGCGCTCACCGGCGACAAGGCCCGCCTGCCCGAGCCGCCGCGCAAGCTGTCCCCCGGCGACGTCGCGATCCTGCGCGGCCACGCCGACTCGATGGCGCTGCGCCTCGCCTGCCACGACAACGCCGTCCACCGCCGCCTGGCACCCGAGAACGCCGCCGCCCGCGCGGTCTACGACGCGGTCGAGCAGGCCCGGGTCGAGGCGATCGGCTCTCGCCGGATGGCCGGTGTGGCCGGCAACCTCACGGCGATGCTGGAGGACCGCTACCACCGCGGCGGCAAGTACGAGGAGATCACCGACCGGGCCGACGCGCCGCTGGAAGATGCCGTCGCCCTGATGGTGCGCGAGCGCTTGACCGGCCAGGCGCCGCCGCAGGCCGCGCAGCGAATCGTCGGGCTGTGGCGCGAGTTCATTGAGGACCGGGCCGGGCGCAACCTCGACGGGCTGATGGGCACCATCGAGGACCAGCGCGCCTTCGCCCGCTCGGTGCGCGACCTGCTCTCCTCCCTCGACATGGCGGACGAGGCCCCCCTCGACCCCGACGACGAGGAGAACGACGACGAGAACGAGGCCGAGTCCGACGAGCAGCAGGCCGGCGAGGGCGAGGCCGAGCAGCAGAGCCAGGGTGACCGGGCCGAGATGGAGGTCTCGGACGAGGCCTCCGACGAGATCGAGGAAGGCGCCACCGAGGCCGCCGACGCGCCGTCGGGCGAGTTGCCGGAGGATGCCGAGGACGCCGATTCGGAGGAAGCCTCCGAGTCGTGGCGCCCGCCGGGCCCGCGGGCGAACGAGCCGCGCGGCCCCGACTACAAGGTGTTCTCGCAGAAATACGACGAGGTCATCCACGCCGAGGACCTGTGCGACGCCGACGAGCTGGCGCGGCTGCGCTCCTACCTCGACAAGCAGCTCGCCCACCTGCAGGGCGTGGTCGGGCGCCTCGCCAACCGCCTGCAGCGGCGGCTCCTGGCGCAGCAGAACCGTGCCTGGGAGTTCGACCTGGAGGAAGGCCAGCTCGACCCGGCCCGCCTCGTGCGCGTCGTGATCGACCCCCATCAGCCGCTCTCGTTCAAGCACGAGAAGGACACCAACTTCCGCGACACGGTCGTTACCCTGCTCCTCGACAATTCGGGCTCGATGCGCGGCCGGCCGATCACCGTGGCGGCGACCTGTGCCGACATCCTGGCCCGCACGCTGGAGCGCTGCGGCGTCAAGGTGGAGATCCTCGGCTTCACCACCCGGGCCTGGAAGGGCGGGCAGTCGCGCGAGGCGTGGCTGCAATCGGGCAAGCCGCCGACCCCGGGCCGCCTCAACGACCTGCGCCACATCGTCTACAAGTCGGCCGACGCGCCGTGGCGGCGGGCGCGCAAGAACCTTGGGCTGATGATGCGCGAGGGCCTGCTCAAGGAGAACATCGACGGCGAGGCGCTGGACTGGGCCCACAAGCGCCTGCTCGGCCGGCCCGAGCAGCGCCGCATCCTGATGGTGATCTCCGACGGCGCCCCGGTCGACGACTCGACCCTCTCGGTCAACCCGGGCAACTACCTGGAGCGCCACCTGCGCTACGTGATCGACGAGATCGAGATCCGCTCGCCGGTGGAGCTACTCGCCATCGGCATCGGCCACGACGTGACCCGCTACTACCGCCGGGCCGTCACCATCATCGACGCCGAGGAGCTCGGCGGGGTAATGACCGAGAAGCTGGCCGAGTTGTTCGAGGAGGATGGCGGCCCGGTGCCGAGGCGCAGGATGGTGGCCGGCGGGCGGCGCTGACGGTCAGCGCCGTCCTCCGAGCCTGATCGACCGATTCTCCGATCGGTCGGGCACGACCGCCTCGAACTCGCTGCGCCATCCTGGGGCTCGCCGCAGGCGAGAACCCGGGATCCATAACTGCCGGTTATGCAAGAACCAGGTGATCGGCGTTACGCCTCCTCCTGTGCCGTCGGCGGTGATGGATCCCGGGCTCCGCTGCGCGGCCCCAGGATGACGATGGAGGGTATGAAGGCCGCTGGCGGACGCGAACGACCCGAAAAGCGTATCGACGGCCAACGCGAAAAACCCCCGGGTGCCAGCGGCACATCCGGGGGTTTTTCGTCGTCGTCCCGAGGAAGGAGGCGCCGGGCGCCTCCACCGCGAAGAAGATCAGGCCGCCTCGGCCAGCTTCTTCTCGATCTCGCGCTTCAGCAGGCGGGCGTTCTGGGACAGCTCGGTCTCGCCGGCCTTGACCAGGAACGCGTCGAGGCCGCCGCGGTGCTCGACCGTGCGCAGGGCGTTCGCCGAGACGCGCAGGCGGACCGAACGGCCGAGCGTGTCGGACAGCAGCGTGACGTTGCACAGGTTCGGGAGGAACCGGCGCTTGGTCTTGTGGTTCGAGTGGCTCACGAGGTGGCCGGTGAGCACCCCCTTACCGGTGAGCTCGCAGCGACGCGACATGGTCTTCTATCCTCAACTGGTCATCGTTCGGCGAGGGACCACGCAACGCGAGAGCCGGGCGTGCTGCGCACCCCGGCATGAACCGGACCCCGCGAAGTCCCTGGAAAGCACGCGCCTATAGAGGGGGAAGGCGGGTCCCGTCAAGGCGGGAGCCGCCGATCGCGAGGGGCGCAGGACCTCGACGGCTGCGATTGTCGCAGCCCACGGGCATCCCGGTCAAGCGATCCGGGCGATGCCGGCCGGGGGCGCCGGCCGAGCCGGGTCCGGTCGAGGATGCGGGGCCGCGCCGGCGAGACGATCCGTTAACCCTAACCGCGCCACGATAGGGCCAGATTCTCCCCGCCTCCTCGGCGGCAGGCGACGGCGATCGAGATCGGTTCCCGCATGCGTTCCAAGCCCTTCCACCCGACAAGGGCCTTCCTCCCGACAAGGGCCTTCCCCTCGGCTCGGGCCCTCCTCCCGCTCGCCCTGGCGGCGGCACTCTCCCTCCCGGCCGGCGAGGCGACCCCGGCCAAGGCCGCGCGCAGCCGCGCGCCGAAGGCCGGCGAGACCGCCGTCACGGTCGATTACGGCATCATGCTGGCCGGCGTGCCGATCGGGACCGCGCAGGTGACGGGGGCGATCGAGGGTCCGCGCTACACGATGGACGTTAGCGCCCGCCTCACCGGGCTCGTCGGGGCGATCACCGGCGGCTACGGCTCGGGCCGGGCGAGCGGCACGGTCACGGCCAAGCCGGTGCCCGCGGCCTTCGCGCTCTCCTCCCACAGCGCAAGCGCCTCGATCACCGTGCGGATGGCGCTCGCCCGCGGCAACGTCGTGGCCTCCGACATCGCCCCGCCGCTGGTGCCGGACCCCGAGCGCGTGACCGTCAGCGAGGTGCACAAGCGCGGCGTCATCGACCCGGTGAGCGCCCTGATGATGCCGGCGCAAGGGCGCGGCGAGCTCATCGACCCACAGAACTGCAACCGCACCATCCCGGTCTTCGACGGCGCGAGCCGGTTCAACGTCGTGCTGAGCTACGGCGAGACCCGCAGCGTCCAGAAGCCCGGCTATGCCGGGCCGATCCTGGTCTGCAACGCCCGCTACCAGCCGATCGCCGGCCACCGGCCCGACCGGCCGGGGGTGAAGTTCATGGAGGACAACACCGAGATGTCGGTGTGGCTCGCCCCCGTCGAGGGGACGCGGGTGCTGCTGCCGCTCCGCATCGCGGTGCGGACCCAGCTCGGCCTCAACATCATCGAGGCGACGCGCTGGTCGCGCAGCGGGCAAGGGCCGGCCGAGGCGGTCGCGCAGGCCGCCGCCCAGCCGGTCGAGACCCCGACGGACGGGCGCTGAGCACCGATGCGCGCGCTCGCCCTCCTGCTCCTCCTGGTGCCGGCCCCGGCGCTGGCGAACGGGCCCGACTGCGGCGGCGACGCCTATTCCTCGGCCGTGGTCGGCCCCAACCCGCCGGGGCCCCTCACCGCGGTGCCGGACACGCTCTGCGCCGATCTCGAGCCCGGTCCGGCGGCCGGCACGCGGATCGACGTGATCGCCCCGGGCCTCGCCCCGCCCTACGGCGATCGGCCGCCGCCATATGGCGATCGGTACGCCCCCGCCCCATATGGGGGGAGGCCGCCGCTGGGGCCGCGTCCGCTCTACGGTCGCGGTCCGGAGCGCTGACGGGGCCGCGGCGCGATCCTCGGCGCCGTGAAGCCCGACACGACGCGGCGGCCGCGCCGGAGCCCTTCGTCAGGGCCGCCGGAGGGCCTCTCGCCAGGTCCCCGGAGAACCCGGTTCCGCCCCCGGCCCCGAGGACTTCAGCCCCGCCCGATGACGCGCCGCTCCCTCTCTCCGCAGGCCCGCTTGCGCGGCGCCACGGCGGTGCTCGGTCCGACCAATACCGGCAAGACCCACCTCGCCATCGAGCGGATGCTCGGCCACCCGACCGGCATGATCGGCCTGCCGCTGCGGCTGCTCGCCCGCGAGGTCTATCACCGCGTCGTCGAGCGGGTCGGCCCCGAGCGGGTCGCCCTGGTCACCGGCGAGGAGAAGATCAAGCCGAACCGCCCGAGCTACTGGATCTGCACCGCCGAGGCGATGCCGCGGGACAACGAGGTCGATTTCGTCGGCATCGACGAGATCCAGCTCGGGGCCGACCGCGACCGCGGCCACACCTTCACCGACCGCCTGCTGCACCAGCGCGGGCGCGAGGAGACGCTGCTGATCGGCTCGGCCACGATGGAGCCGCTGGTCAAGTCGCTGATCCCGGGCATCCACGTCACGACGCGCCCCCGCCTGTCGCAGCTGAGTTTTGCCGGCAGCCGCAAGCTCTCGCGCCTGCCCCACCGCAGCGCCATCGTGGCGTTCTCGGCCGAGGAGGTCTACGCCATCGCCGAGTTGCTGCGGCGCCAGCGCGGCGGCGCCGCGGTGGTGCTCGGCGCGCTTTCGCCGCGCACCCGCAACGCCCAGGTCGAGCTCTACCAGTCCGGCGAGGTCGATTATCTCGTGGCGACCGACGCGGTCGGGATGGGGCTCAACCTCGACGTCGACCACGTCGCCTTCGCGTCGAACCGCAAGTACGACGGCACGCGCTTTCGCGACCTCTCCCCGTCCGAGATGGCGCAGATCGCCGGCCGCGCCGGCCGCCACCTGCGCGACGGCACCTTCGGCACCACCGGACGCTGCCCGCCCCTCGACGCCGAGATGGTCGAGGCGCTGGAGAGCCACACCTTCGAGCCGTTGCGGATGCTGCAATGGCGCAACCCCGACCTCGATTTCCGCTCGGTCGACGCGCTGCGCCGCAGCCTCGGCGAGCATCCGAGCGAGCGCGGGCTCACCCGCGCGCCGACCGGCGACGACGAGGCCGCCCTCGACCTCCTCGCCAAGGAGGACGACATCCGCGACTACGCCACGTCGCGCAGCGCGGTCGAGCGGCTGTGGCAGGTCTGCGGCGTGCCGGACTACCGCAAGTCTGCGATCCAGACCCACGCCGACCTCATCGCCCAGCTCTTCCGCTTCCTGATGCGGGGCATGGCCGGACGCATCCCGGTCGACTGGTTTTCGCAGCACGTCGCCATGGTCGACCGCACCGACGGGGACATCGACGCCCTGTCGCAGCGCATCGCCCACGTGCGCACCTGGACCTTCGTGGCGAACCGACCCGACTGGCTCGCCGACCCGGAGCATTGGCAGGGCGAGACGCGTCGGGTAGAGGACAGGCTGTCCGACGCCCTGCACGAGCGGCTGGCGAGTCGATTCGTCGATCGGCGCACCAGCGTGCTGATGCGGCGCCTGAGAGAGAATACCATGTTGGAAGCTGAGATCACCGCGGGCGGCGACGTGACGGTCGAGGGACAGCACGTCGGCCACCTGCACGGATTCCAGTTCGTGCCGGATCCCGGTGCCGAAGGCCAGGAAGCCAAGACCCTGCGCAGCGCGGCCGAGAAGGCGCTGGCGAGCGAGATCGAGGCGCGGGCGGACCGGTTCGCCGCCGCGGCGGACGCGGCGCTGGTGCTCTCGAACGACGGCACGATCCGCTGGACCGGAAACCCGGTCGCCAAGCTGGTCCCGGGCGAGAAGCTCTACGCCCCCGGCCTGCGCCTGCTCGCCGACGAGCAGCTCACGGGCGCCGCCCGCGAGAAGGTCGAGGGCCGCCTCGAGGCCTGGCTGAAGGCCCATATCGTGCGCCTGCTCGGCCCGGCGCTGGAACTCGAGACCGCCGCCGACGTGACCGGTCTCGCCCGCGGCATCGGCTTCCAGGTCGCGGAGGCGCTCGGCGTGCTGGAGCGCGCCAAGGTCCTCAACGAGATGCGCAGCCTCGACCAGGACGGTCGCGGGGCCCTGCGCAAGCACGGCGTGCGCTTCGGCGCCTACCACATCACCATGCCGGCGCTGCTCAAGCCCGCGCCGCGCACGCTGGCAGCGCAGCTCTGGGCGCTGCAGAACGGCGGCCTCGACCAGCGCGGCCTCGACGAGATCGCGCATCTCGCGGGCTCCGGCCGCACCTCGATGCCGGTCGATCCCGAGATCGCCAAGGGCCTCTACCGCGCGGCCGGCTTCCGGGTCTGCGGCGGCCGGGCGGTGCGCGTCGACATCCTGGAGCGCCTGGCCGACCTGATCCGCCCGGCCATCGCCTACGTGCCCGGCACCACCCCGGGCGAGCCGCCTCCGGGCGCGGCCGACAAGGACGGCTTCGTGCCGACCGTCGGCATGACCTCGCTGGTCGGCTGCTCGGGCGAGGACTTCGCTTCGATCCTGAAGTCGCTCGGCTACGTCGTCGACCGCCGGCCCGGCCCGGCCATCACGGTCGCCCTGCGCCCGTCCGCCCCGACGGTGCCGGTGCAGCCCAGGACTGCCGAGGAGACCGCCGCGACCGCGACCGACGGCGAAGCCGGCGAGACGGCTCAGGACCCCGCCGCGCAGGAAGATGCCCCTCAGGAAACCGGGGCTCAGGAAACCTCCACTCAGGACGCTGTCCCCCAGGACGGTTCCGACCACGGCAACCCGGCCCCCGAGGCCGTGACCGCCGATGCGCCGGCCGACGAGGCACCGGCCGAGGCTTCGATGGAGGACGCTCCCGTCGAGGCGGCCGCCGCCGAGGAGCCCGCTCCGACGGCGGAAGCGGTGGGCGACGAGGCTGCGGTCGCGACGGGCGAGCCCGAGACGGCCGAGGCCACCGAGGGCGCCTCCGACGAGGGCCGGTCCGAGCCTGTCGCGGCTGCCGGGGCCGAGGCGGGTGCCGAGGACGCCGCTGCTGCGGATGCTCCCGCCGAGCCGGCCGAGCCGATCGTCATCGAGGTGTGGCGGATGCACCGCCACCAGCGCAACCACGCGCCGCGTCACCAAGGCCGCGGCCGTCCCCAGGACGGCCAGGGCCCGCGCGAGGGCCAGCAGCGCGACCGCTCCCGCGGCTTCCCGCGCCCGGACCAGCGTCCGGAAGGCGGCGAGGGCGCGCCGGCCGAGCAGCGGGCCAACCGCTCCGGCCCGCGCGAGGGGCAGCGCTGGGGCGACCGGCGCCCGGCGGAGAAC
>NZ_JACWCT010000127.1 GCF_016613415.1 Methylobacterium ajmalii
CGCCGAGGCGACGGCCGAGCCGGCCCCGCGCGGCCGGCGCGGCTGGACCCGGCGCCTGCGCGGCGGCCGCCAGAGCGCGACCTTCGCGGTCATCAGCGGCGGCGGGAGCCGTCACTACCGCCGCCGGCGCCACCGCTGAACCGGTCCCTCACGCCACGTTGAGCCGCCGGCCGCGGTTCCAGGCCAGGAACGGCACGCCCGAGAGCAGGGCGCGCAACGCCGCGTCGGTCTGGAACAGCCCGTTGACCGAGACCCGCGGCAGCGCATGCAGATGGGCGGCGTGCCCGGGAAACAGGTGGCCGGGCCGGGTCGTCACGGCGGTGACGTAGCCTGCCTCGCGGGCGAGGGCGAATTCCCGCGCGCCCGCCGAGCCCGGATCGCCGACCGGATAGGAAAAGTGCTCCGGCACCGCGCCGAGAAGGTCGGCGAGACGCGCCCGTCCCTCGACGATCTCGCGGCGCGCGGTCGCCGCGTCGTGCTTGGCGAGCATCGGATGCGTCAGGGTGTGGGCGGCGAGCGTCACCGGCACGTCCCGGGCGAGATCCCGCAGCTCGCTCCCCGACAGGCACAGCTCCCGGGCGATGGCGCCCGCATCGATGCCGGCCTCGCCGCAGAGCCGCAGGGTCGCGGCGCGCAACCCCTCCTCGGGCCCGGCCCGGAGCGCCCGGTAGGCCTGCGCGAAGGCGGCGACCTTCTCCGCGTCGTCCGCGGCCGGGAGGTCGAGCCCGACCTCAGGCAGCCGCACGCGGGTAAGACCCCGGATCGCCCGCTCCAGCTCGATCCACCACAGCCGGCCGGTCCCGGTGGCGAAGTCGTGGGTGACGTAGAGCGTCCAGGGTGCGCCGTGCCGGCGCAGGACCGGGGCGGCGTGCTCCCGGTTGTCGCGGTAGCCGTCGTCGAAGGTCAGCACCGCGAAGGGCGGCCCGCCCCCGGCGAGGCGCCGCGGCACCTCCGCCAGCGGGACCACCGCGAAGCCCCGCTCCCGCAGCAGCGTGAGCGTCCGGTCGAGGAAAGCCGGGGTGATCGAGAGCAGCCGGTTCGGCGCGTAGGCCCCCCCCTCGTCCGGGCGGACGTGATGGAAGGTGAGGATCACGCCGCGGCCGCGGGTCGCCGGGCCGAGCCAGCGGTCGGCCCTGGTCGCCGCGATGGTGGCGAAACCGGCCTGGAACAGGCGGTGGCGGGTGGTAGCGGAGAGCATGCCGGGGAGAATGCCGGCGATCGGCCAAAGCTTCGTTACGGCGTTTGCGGATTCTGCACGCTTGCCCGCTAGGCCATCGGGGAGGCGATCGAGGGCAGGGCGATGGGCGGCACGATGCAACTCGCGGCGGAGGGCGTGGCGGCCGGTCCGGCGCCGGCCCTCACACTGGTGCCCGAGGTCTTCTCGAGCCTTGCAGCCGCCGAGGCGACCTGGCGCGCCCTCGAGACGGCGCCCGGCGCCGTGATGACGCCCTACCAGCGCTTCGACTGGGTGGCGGCCTGCGCCCGCATCCTGCCGCGGGGCGCCCGCCCCTGCCCGGTCCTGCTGCGCGACGCCTCGGGGCGACCGCTGGCGCTGCTGCCGCTGTTCGTGCACCGCGAGGCCGGCATCCGGGTCGGCCGGGTGATCGGCGGCCGGCATGCCAACTACCACATGCCGCTCTTCGCCCACCCGGAGGCGATGGCCCTGCCGCCCGAGGCCTATGCCCGGGCCCTGCTCCGCGCCGGAGCCCAGGCGGGGGTCGACGTGATCCACCTGCCGGACCAGCCGCGCCTGTGGAACGGCCTGCCGAACCCGCTCGCCCACGGCACCGCCTCCCCGAGCGACGCCTACGGCCTGGCGCTGGAGGCCGATCCCGAGGCGGTGCTCAAGCGGGTGATGAGCGGCGATGCGCGGCGCAAGCTGCGCCAGAAGGAGAAGTGGCTCACGGGCGCCCTCGGCCCGGTGGCGCACCGGGTCGCGTCGGACGACGAGGAGGGCGCGGCGATCCTGTCGGCCTACCTCGCCCAGAAGGCGCTGCGCTTCGCGCAGGCCGGCATCAGCGATCCCTTCGCCGATCCGGCGGCGCGCGACTTCCTCGCGGCGGCGCACCGGTCCGGGGCCCTGGAGCTGCACGCCCTGCGCACCGAGGAGGGACGCATCCTCGCGACCTTCGTCGGCGCCGTCGACGCGCGGCGCTTCAGCGGCATGCTGACCTCGTTCGATCCCGACCCGGCGCTCGCCCGGTTCAGCCCCGGCGACCTGCTGCTCCAGGCCCTGATCCGCGACCAGTGCGCCCGCGGGCGCACCGCCCTCGATCTCGGCGTCGGCGAGGCGCGCTACAAGGCGAGCGTCTGCGACGAGACCATCGGCCTCGTCGACGCGGTGCTGCCGGTGAGCCTGCGCGGCCGGGCCTACGGCGCGGCCGCCGAGGCCGGCGCCCGCCTCAAGCGCCGGATCAAGCGCGACCCGCGGCTGTGGGCGCTGGTCGGCCGGGTGCGCAAGGCGCTGGCGCGCACGGCCTGACCCGGGCGGGGATGGGCCTTGGGAGGCCCGCCCCTAATCCACCCGCGTCCAGAGCTGCTTCTTGCAGATCAGCCCGCCGAGCACGCAGCCCGACAGTTCGAGCACGTTCGGCCCCTTCATGGCGAGCTTGCCCGAATAGGTCTTGCCGTCGCGAAAGTTGTAGAGCGAGCCCTCCCAGCCCTCGCCGGACGGGCGCATGTCCCGGGTCAGCGCGACGCCGACGAGGCTGCGGCCGCGCTGGACCGCGTCCGGGTTGTGGACGTCCCTGGTCTCGCCGGCCATCACCTTGGCGATCGTGCCGCAATAGCCCGCGCCGCAGCGGGCGATGCGGATCTGCGAATCGCCCGCGGGCGTGAGCCAGAGCCCGACGGGCTGGGGACCCGCCTGCGCGTGGGCGAGCACGGGCGCGCAGGCGAGAAGGGCGGCGAGCAGGACGGGACGCAACGGCGCGGGCTCCGGGTTCGACGAATCGCGAAGCTCCGACCTAGCGCCTCCGCCCCCGTCCCGCCATGCGGTCAGGCGCGCGGACGCCCCGTCACGCGACGAGCTCGGGGAACGGCACGATGGTGGATTTCACCGTCTTCATCGCCATCGCGTCCTTCACCGCCTGCGCCACGCCCTCCTGCGTGAAGGGGTAGACCGTCTGCATCTCGAGCCAGGGATACTTGTCCCGGGCGCGGTAGAGCATGTCGACGCCGAGCGGCAGGTCGTTGCCGGTGAAGGCCCAGGAGCCCAGCACGTTGAGGTCCTTGGAGCAGATCCGGTGCCAGGAGGTCTCGATCTTCCCCGCATCGGTGAACTGGCCCATCTCCACGTAGGTGCCGCCGTCGCGCAGGAACTCGATGCCCTCGGGTCCCGCGCTCGGATGGCCCGAGCAATCCATCACCAGGTCGGCGCCGAAGCCGCCGACGATCTCGCGGACCGCCGCGATGCGGGCCTCGGGCGTCGTGACCTTGGTGATGTCGACGGTGGCCTCGGCGCCGAACTTGCGGGCGAGCGCGAGGCGCGGCTCCTCCGGCGCGCCGACGCAGATCACCCGGCCGGCCCCCATCTCCTGGGCGGCCGCCACCGCCAGGATGCCGATCGGGCCCGAGCCCTGGATGACCACCGTGTCGCCCCACTTGAACCCGCCGGCCCGGGTCGCCCGGTTGAAGGCGCGGATGCAGGAGGTCAGCGGCTCGGACAGCGCGCCGAGGCGCAGCGACATGTCGTCGGGCAATTTGTAGACCTTGGTGCCCGGCAGCATCTCGAGGTCGACATAGACGTACTCGGCCCAGCCGCCCCACAGGTGCGGCGCCTTGTCGAAGCCGAGGTAGCGCCCATAATAGACCGGCGTCAGGCACTTGTTGGCCTGCTCGGGGTAGTGGACGCAGTAATAGCAGTGCCCGCACGGCATCAGCGGCGGGATCATCACCTTGGAGCCGACCTGGAGCGGCTTCTCCATGAAGTCGGCGGTGAACTCCTCGCCCTTCTCGACGATGACGCCGCCGATCTCGTGGCCGAGCGTGAACGGCCACGGCAGGGGCTTGGGCCAATGGCCCTTGAGGATGTGCTGGTCGGTGCCGCAGACCCCGCAGGCGCCGACCTTGATCAGGGCGGCCTTGCGCGGAACCTTCGGCCACGGCACCGATTGGATGACGGGTTCCGCCCCCGGGCCCGCGAACGTGGCCACGCGGATCTCAGGCTTGCTCATCGGCGCTTCCTCGACTGTTCGTTCCGTCGCGGCGCGGCGCCGCGCGCCGGATCGTTGGCGTCCGGCCACCCCCACCCTAGCACCGTATTCGGTGTTTGCATCCGGATCGGCGGCGCGCGATGGCTGAGGGGTCGCTGCGTCGCAGCTGGATCGACGCGCTGCTCGACCGGATCGAGCCGCCGCCGCTCTCGTCCTGGGCCTATGCCGTGCGGATCTGGCTCGCCATGATGCTGGCGCTCTATGCCGGGTTCTGGCTCCAGCTCGAGAGCGCGTCCTCGGCCGCCGTCACGGTGGCGATCCTGGCCCAGCCCCGGCGCGGGCAGGCCCTGTCGAAGGCCGCCTACCGCTTCCTCGGCACGCTGGTCGGCTTCGCGGTCGCGATCCTGTTCGCCGCCCTGTTCGGGCAGGACCGGGTCGAGATGCTGGTCGCCTTCGCGCTCTGGATGGGGCTGTGCGTGTTCACCGCCAACTACCTCCAGGGCACCAAGGCCTACGGCGCCATGCTGTCGGGCTACACGGTGGCGATCATCGCCATCAACAACATCGACGCGCCGCAATCGGTCTTCGCCACCGGGGTCGAGCGGGTCGCCGCGATCACGCTGGGCATCGTGGCGATCACCTTCATCAACGACGCGCTCGGCGCGCCCTCCATCTTCCCCGACCTCAGCGCCGGGATGGCCAAGGCCCGTGACGCCGCGCGCGACGTCGTGCGCCGGGCGGTGCGGGACGGCGATCCGGGACCGGAGGCGGCGGCCGAGGCGATGCGCCTCGCGGCCGCCCCACGCGACGCGATCGGCGTGGTGGCGACCGAGTTCCACGACGGCGCGAACCGGGCGGCGGGCGCCCGCAGCGCGGTGGCGGCCCTGTTCGCCTCGGTCGCCGCCGCCCGCTCCTTCGCGCTGGCGGTCACGCGCTCCGGCGATCCGGACGACCTGCGCGCGAGCGTGCTCGCCGGCCTCGACGGCGACCGGGACGCGCTGCCGACCCTCGTCGCCCGTCTCGACGAACTCGCCGAGCGCGAGGACGCGGACCCCGACGCGGTGCTGCGGCTGCGCCGCGCCATCGACCTCCTGCGCCAGGACCGGCTCGCCGAGGACGGGATCGACGCGCTGGAGACCGGCCGGGCGCCCCTGCGCGACATGCGGCTCCCCGTCCACCGCGACTTTCCCGACGCGCTGCGCAACGCCGCCCGCGTCGTCATCACCATCGCGATCAGCGCGGCGCTGTTCGTGCTCAGCGGCTGGCCCGCCACCTCGGCGGCCCTGCTCCAGGTCTCGGCCTTCGCCGCGCTCGCCTCGATCAACCCCAATCCCGTCGCCTTCGCCACCGGCGCGCTGTGGGGCATGCCGCTCGCCGCGGCCTGCGCGGGCATCGTCGAGTTCCTGATCCTCGACGGCGGCCAGGGCTTCCCGCTGCTCGCCATCGCCATGGCGCCGGTGATCGTCACCGCCTGCCTCTTGAGCCTGCGCCCGAAGACCGCGAGCCTCGGCTTCATCCTGCTGGTGTTCTTCCCCGTCGTGCTGGCGCCGACCAACCCGCAGCCCTACAACGCGGAATCCTACCTGACGTCGAGCGTGCTGTTCTGCGTCGCCGGACTGATCCTCTTCCTGGTGATCCGCATCGTCCTGCCGACCACGAACGCCCAGCGCCGGCGCTGGTCGCTCGATGCCGCCCGGGCCGACGTGGTCGAGGCGCTGTCGGGCGAGCCGCAGGAGGCCGACGAGCGCGTCAACCTCGACGCAGACCGGCTGGTGCAGTTCGCCGGCTGGGGCGGCACCGCCGGGGCGGTGCGCCGCGCCGCCCTGCGGCACGCCTTCGCGCTCGCCGCGCTCGACACCGCCGCCGCCGGCGCCCAGGCCGGTCTGAACCGGCTCGCGGAGGTGCCGGCCTATGACGGCGCGGTGCGCCAGGCC